>NZ_MODU01000004.1:1881215-2508287 GCF_001885075.1 Alteromonas sp. V450 | reverse complement strand
GTCTGTTTAGAAGTAACAACCAGTTACAGCGAGAAGTCAGCAAAAACCTAGAGTTTGGGGCGTCATTTGATAGAGCGTCTTTCAAAGTTGATACCGCCGTATTCTATCGCTGGGATAACGAACTGACGGATTGGACGTATAGCTTCGACGCTACTTCAGCTCGCAGTGCAAACCCGGTTGATATTCAAACCCTAGGTGTTGAGGTGATTGCCATTAAACGCTTTGATAGCGCAGATGTGGTGGCCAGCTACACCTATTTAGATAAGTCTGAAGACTATCGTATTGATGAAGTAGACGCGAGCTTTTACGCGCTTAACTATCCGCCGCATCGCGCAACTCTTGGGATGGTGTGGTTTGCAACCGATACGGTTGAAGTGCGCATTGACAACGAGTGGCGGAAACAAGAAACCAATGCGCTTAGAAACGGCAGTGACTCAGCATTCTTCTCGCATGTTACTCTCACATACTCACCGGCCCAGATTGAAGGGTTAAGCTTGGTATTGGCAGTCGATAACTTGTGGGATGAGCGCTTTGAAGAAATCCCTGGAACGCCAGGTCGCGGCGACCAATATTCTGCCACTGTCACCTACTTCTGGTAAGGGAGAGTAATGATAGAGAACCTTCCTTATACCTTAGGGGACTTTGCTGGACGATGGACGCTAACGCGCAAAATCATCCAGCGAAGTGGCGATGTATTTACCTTTATGGGAGAGGCTGAATTCAGCTGGCTGGAAGGTAGCGTACAAAAAGAAAAAAGTGGCTTGGCGTATTACGAAAAAGGTGAGGTTACTTCGCCTAACGGCAGTGTCATGCTTGCTGAGCGCCGTTATTTCTGGCAGCAGCCTCAAACTGGTTTATTTGAAGTGTTGTTCGACGATGAACGTTATTTTCATTCTTTCAGTGCGGCCAACCCAAACGCTGAGCACTTATGCGGCGATGACAATTATGTAGTGCGCTATGACTTCACAGCCTGGCCTGTGTGGCGTTCTACGTGGCAGGTCATTGGGCCACGCAAAGACTACACCATGGTGAGTGAGTATAGTCCAACGTAGCTTTTGGCGTTTTTGAGGCTTATAACTGTTTCTGCTTCGTAGCGTGTTGATGAGACTTCCAAAGTGCAATAGCAATGATGGCACCGCCAAGAAGCAGGCGAGAAAAGTCGGTGTCTTTTTGCCAAAGCAGTAAATTAACCACAAGCCCCGCAGGAATAAGTGCGTTATTCATAATAGCCAACGTACCACCAGAAACGGCTAGCGCGCCTTGGTTCCAAAAGTAATAGCCAAGCCCTGATGCCACAATACCCAACCACAGTAGCACTCCCCATTGCTCGGCATTTTGCGGTAGTTGGCTTGGGTTGCCAAATAGGAAGAACGCAGGTAAGGCAACAGCCAGTGCGCCTAAATAAAACCACGCGAATACGTTGTGATAGGGGACTTGGGTTGTAAAAGTGGAGGTCAGCTTCTTATAACCCACTTGTCCTAGTGCAAAGGAAAGGTTAGCACCTTGAACAATGGCAAAACCAAACCAGTAGTCATCAGTTACGCCATTAAAACGAATTATGGCTGCACCTACGGTGGCAATAAGTGCGCATAACAAATAAAACGGGGTAAACCGCTTAAACAGGGCGTCGTTTAACATAACGACATAAAGCGGCGTAAAAATGGTGAAAAGCAACACTTCTGGCACGCTTAAAAACAAAAATGCGTGGTAGAAGAAAATGTACATTAACCCTAACTGTACAGCACCTAAAGCCGCCAACGCCGCTTTTTGCTTGGCGCTTAGCAGAGATATTTTAAGAAACGGCAGAAATACCAAAGCAGCAAGAATAATGCGGGTTAGTACAGCAAAGTAACTATCTACCTCGCCCGCCAAAAATTCGCCAATAAGTGAAAAGGAAAATGCCCATAGGACAGTGACTGCAACAAGGTAAAGCACGCGTATCTCTTTTTCTAAGTAGGACGCGCGCTAAGGTATTGCAATGTGCAGCATTTATCAACTACTAGCGGCCTTAAAGCCAACCGTATTGCTTAATGGACAGCGCTAGAGAGTGCCGGCACCGGCGCTGGCTCTATTTTTTTGTCGGGCTCATTACTTTCTTTAAAATCGCCAGCTTCCTCAACCAGTGCCGTCATAGCGTCAATAATATCTAAGAAGCTCGATAGTTGTTCGGGCGTCAGGCCATTAGACAAATTTTCGATTTTATTGATAAGTTGTTTAGTTGGTAAGCGCATAGTGTCAAAATCTCGTTGTTATTTACTGAATACCTATCTTGTAAATCAATTATCTTGCCAAGTTTTTTCTACGGCTTTTTTTCTTACCCATTATACGTCAACTAAAAAGTTATATTTATTAGTTGCTTATCAACTTTATCGAAATGTATTTCACAATTCATCTTGCAAAACGTTTCTAAATAAATAAGATCAAACGCAAATCATTATCATTTGCGTTAAAAGAAAAATAAATGAAACGAGTTCACTTTTTACCTTCACTTTTGGTAGCCGCTAGCTTTCCGTTGGCTTTTTCAGCTTTAGCAGAAGGGGATCTTGAACGCGTTGTTGTTACAGGCACTAGAACACCAAAGTTATTGGCATCCTCACCGGTAAAAGTTGATGTGATAGATAAAGAGGACATTGCCCGATTAAGTAAAGGCACACTACGCCAAGTGCTAGAAGTGATGCCCGGTGTTGTGGTTAGACGCAGTCAAAAAGACGGGTACAACGTTCAGCTAAATGGCTTCAATGGCGATCACGTATTGGTGTTAATTAACGGCCAGCCCATCATTTCACCTACAGGCTCTTCGGTCGATCTTGACCAAATTAGCGTTGCTAATATTAAGCAAATTGAAATTGTGCGTGGCGCTGCTTCTGTGCTTTACGGCAGCTCTGCCATGGGTGGCGTTATCAATATCATTACCGAAAAGGTAGAAGGCTCGCAGTTTTCAGCAGACTACGAGGCATCTTATTTTACCGATGATGCAATTGACGGTGATGAATTCGGGCATACGTCAAGAATTTCCGCTGCTAAAGCGATAAGCAATTGGCAGCTTGGTATAACGGCTCAAAACATAACTAACCCCGGTTTTGATTACGACAACGAAACCACGTCACAAGATGGTGGCGCGGTAGACAAATCTTTTGTGCAAGTGTCTTTATCGACATTGATAAATAACATTAGCGTGCAATACAAAGGGCAATGGCTGGACGAGCAAAAAGACAAACCTCAGTCATCAATACCGGGTCAAGCTACCATTATTAGTTATCTTTCAAACGTTACCCAGTGGCAGCACGATGTTCGCGTTGAACAGCAGTACGATTGGCATATCAACACACGCTATCTTTCTCATAATGAAGAAAGCGGTAACAGCAACGGGTTACGTCAAACCGATATTCAGCTTGCGGAATTAGAAGCGCAAAAGATTTATTCCACCAAAGATATTGAGTGGGTAGGCGGCCTTGTTTTACATGGCGACACGCTGGATCAACAAAACCTCAGCACGGGCACGGTTGAAGTTGACGATGTAAGTAGAGAAAGTGCCGAGCTTTATTTACAAGGAAACTGGCAGAAAAACGACACCCAGCTTTTAGCTGGCGCAAGAATACAAAACGATTCTGATTTTGGTTGGCATACTGCATTTAAAGCAAGTGCAAGCCAGTCATTTAGTACTGACAGCACTTCGTGGCAACTTCGCGCAGGGACTGGCAGTAGCTATCGCGTGCCTAACCTCAAGGAACGCTATTACATCTTCGACCATAGTAACTTAGGTTATATGGTGCTAGGCAACGACGCCCTTACCCCTGAAACAGCGCTGAATGCCAACTTAGGCGCCAACCTTCGAGTAGAACCGACCCAAAGTAACTGGTTATATCACCTTGATATTAACCTTCATTACACTAAAGCTGATGACTTCATCACCACGGCGGTAGATGTAGATGCATCGCAAGAGGCGGGTTTAGATATTTCAGTTTATCAGAACCTCGATGAAGCCACCCTTTACGGTGCAGATTTAAGCGCCAGCGCGCAAAATGATAAATGGCAATGGCAGTTGAATTATAGCTACTTAGTTGCTGAAGATGGCAGTTCACAGCACTTGCCTGAACGTCCTACTCATTTAGTTAAAGCATCCGTTACCTATCAGTTTAGCCAAACCGACACCAGCCTACAGGTTTACGGAGTGCATGAGGGGAATGTGTCGCCTTCCAATGGCTATATCACAATTGCCAAAGACAGCTTTACCACGCTAAACGCAGTCGTGCAGCACCAGTTCACGCCTCAGTGGCAAGCGCGCCTTGGACTTGAAAACCTCACTGATGAACATCGCTCATCCGATGCCCTTGTGGCGGGCGCGTTTGACGCAAGGCCGATTGCTGCCAGGCGATTGTATCTGGGTGTGAGTTACCAGTATTGAAATAACCATAAAACGAAAGCACCGACACAGAAAACAGCGTTTGAGATCAAACAAAAAACACCTGACGGCAGATCCCAAACCAACAACTAAAAAACGCTGGTTAATTCGGCGAATTTTAAAAAGGAAAACACATGAACAAAACCTATTTAGCGTTACTGCTTGCCATGACATTCGGACTAACTGCTTGTGGTGGCTCAAGTAGCGATGACACCCCAGTCGAAACGCCTGATGAAGTGACCGATGGTAGCGGAGATTCAGATGACGGAAGCAGTGACGGCGAAAACGAAGAGGGGACCATTTACGGGCCATTTAGCACAGGGTCTACATCCGAGCCTGTTGCTGTGTACTTTGACTTAGATACACTAACGCAACTTACGCTTACTGAAGAAGAAGCCGCAACGGATACCACGTGGGATATCGGCTTTAAGCGTACCAATGTGTTTTTAAATACAAACCAGGAAACCGCTGTTAGCCTTTATTTTACCGGAAATAATAGCGACTTTTACGATGATACGGGCGCGCCAGTGTCTGACTTGTTCCTAAATGCCAGTGCTGACAGCGAACTAGATGATTATTTAGCTGTTACTCAAAGCGATATACCAGAAGCTGACGCGTTCAGCACAGATACAGAAACCCAAGTGATCGGCGATACCTTTTACAACTACGACTTCACCACTCATGTAGTAACGCCAAATGAAGAGACATATTACATTGTGTCGTCTGACAGCAACTACACAAAATTTCACGTTACCGATATTGTTGCTGAAGGGCGAGGTATCGGTGAAATAACCTTTGGCGTTATGCATCAAAGCGTTCTTGACGGGCAAACCACCTTTGCTGAAGAAGTCGCACTGACTGTTGATGCGGTGGGTTGTAGCGACACGGTTTACGTTGACTTCGATATGCAGCAAGTAGTTACACAAGCAGACGGTTGGGACTTATCAATTCCATGTGCGGACGGAGCGGGGGAATTTACCCTTTCTATTGCTGATGATGCGACCGTGCTTCGCACCGACGCTGAAACGTACGATGGCGTGGATCCCGAAGCAGCACGTTTTTATGGCTTCAGTGAAGAGACCGTTAGCGAATACGCAATGAGTGCGAACAACTGGTATTTCTACGACAGTACCAGCCACTTACTTTACTCACAGTTTGGGGTTTATTTAATTCAGGCAGGCAATATGACTTACAAGCTTCAAATTACTAGTTACTACGATGAAGAGGGAACATCAGGTGCGTATAGTTTCCGCGCCGACCCGGTAAGTGGAGAGTAAATGATGTTGCAAAAGGCTCATTCACTTTCATCTATTGCCGTAAAAGCGTTGTGTACTGTGATGGTAGGGTGGAGTTTGTTTGCAGTAGGGGCGTTTAGCGCCCCTTTAGATGAAACGCAAACTGCATCTCCTAGAATTGTTACCGCTGGCGGCAGTATCACCGAAATTGTTTTCGCGTTAGGACGAGGCGATTGGGTAATTGCTACTGACAGTACCAGTATGTACCCAAAAGAAGCGACAAGGTTAACTAAGCTTGGGTACTTCCGTCAGCTCAGCACTGAAGGAGTATTGGCCCAACAGCCCACAATGCTGCTAGGAGCAGAGGCGACAGGCCCAAGTGTTGCGCTTGAACAAATAGCCCATGCTGGCATAGAGGTTACTACCTTTAATGTAGACAAAAACTTAAGTGGCCTAAAGCGCCTAGTACTGGATATTGGCGAAAAACTATCGGCAAGTGATAACGCCATTACCCTTGTTCACGATATTGAAAAGAAGGTAGAGCAACAAAAAGCGCGGTACGCAGATAAAACCTCAGCGTTCAATACACCAATTAAAGCGCTTTTTGTGGTGGCGAATAATGACAGAGGAATAACGGTTGCGGGTAAAAATACCGTGCCCCAAGCGCTATTCGATACGCTGGGTATCGTTAATATAGGTGCAGCAGTGGAAGGCTACAAAGTGATGAATGCTGAGTCTGTGCTGATGCAAAACCCTGATATTGTAATTGCCGCTGGGCACATGCTGCGTGGGAAAAGCGCGAAGGACGCACTATGTACGCACCATGCGTTGGCAGCCACCTTTGCTGGTACTCATTGCCTAGTTGAAGCCATGGATAGCAGCATAAGTTTGGGTCTTTCTCCGCGCTTTGATGTGGCGCTTCAGCGTGTTGCAGAGCACGCAGGAAAGGCCATTGAAATTAAACAAACGCAAAATGCTGCTAACAGTAGAACGAGTCAATGATGCAGTTATCTTCCGCAGCTAAGCATAGTAATAACCTAGGCGATAATCCAAGTGATAACCCCCGCGATTACTCAAGTGATTACCCAAGCGATTATTCAAGTGATTACCCAAGCAATGATTCATCTAGGCCTGTAGTCCTTCAGCTTATCAATGCCCGCGCGCAGCGAAAACGTATAGGCATGGGTATACTGGTTGTATTGCTGTTGTTCTGTGCTTATGTAGGGTTAACCCGCGGCAGTTTACCCATTGATATTGAACAGCAATTTAGATACTTCATTAGCGGCGCAAATACGGTAGAAAGTACGGTAGGAAATACGGCAGCAAACACAACCCATTGGTATGTGTTGTCAGAAATAAGGCTGCCGAGGGTGATCATGACAATGCTGATTGGCGCGCTTCTAGCCGTATCTGGCTGTGCAATGCAGGGGCTAGTGCGCAATCCGCTTGCCGACCCTGGTTTAATTGGTATTGCAGGTGGCGCGGCCGCAGCCGCAGCTCTTAGTATGACCATAGTACCTCCGCTCATCCCTGCGCTTGAGTCTATATGGGTAGCCATGTGGGCATTTGGTGGTGCACTACTTTCTGTATGGACAGTGCTTCGGTTTTCAAATGGACCGCAAGGCGTTTCAGTAGCCGCGCTTATTTTGGCTGGGGTTGCCATTAACGCCTTAACCGGAACCGTAATAGGGGCTATTAGTTATGTAGCAAGCGATGATGCACTTCGCCAAATAAGCTACTGGACCATGGGTAGTCTTGCCGGAGCAAGCTGGACGCTTTGTGGTCTTATTGCGCTAGCTGGGCTTGTGGCTTTTACTGGTCTCATGAAGTCACGTAATGCGCTTAATTTACTCGCGCTTGGTGAAAAAGAGGCGGCTTATATGGGGCTTAATGTTACCCGATACAAACACGGGGTTTTATGGCTGGTGGCGTTCTCTGTGGCACTAGCAACGGCGCTGTGCGGCATTATTGGCTTTGTTGGTTTGGTGGTGCCCCACATGTGCAGGGCCATATTTGGTGTAAACCACCAGGTGCTAATACCTGCCAGCGCACTGATGGGCGCTTTGCTGTTAATGGCTGCCGATACATTGGCTCGTACCTTATTTGTGCCTATGGAAATACCTATTGGTATTGTTACATCAGCAGTAGGGGCGCCATTTTTCCTTTACTTACTGTGGCAACAACGCCGCATACTTGGTGGTGGAGTGTAGCTAAAATGAAAGTGGAAATCCTAGAGCAAAGCGACAATGGTAAACGGTTAAACACGGCGTTGCTTACATTGAAAGATATTGTGATAGCCAGAGGTAACACGCGTTTGCTTGAGCAAATATCTCTGTCATTTAACACTGGTGAGTTTACCGCGATAGCGGGTGAAAACGGATGCGGTAAATCTACGCTACTTACTATGCTCAGTGGTGTAGAAACGCCATCTGGTGGAAGGCTAACGCTTGGCGGGCAAAAAATTAGTGCGCTAAGCGCAAATCAATTAGCAATACAGCGTGCAGTGATGGCACAAAGCGCATCAGCGCCATTTGGATTTATCGCCGACGAGTTACTTCATTTGGCGCGGTATCAGTACGTTGAGTCATTGGAACAAAAGAGTCGGTTGATTCATGGTATTGCCGAGCAGTTTGACATTACGCATTTACTTGCTCGCAATATTCAAACCTTATCTGGCGGGGAAAGGCAGAGAATATTTTTAGCTAAATCTATTCTTCAAATAATACCGGGCGATCAAAACGAGAGTTTGGAAGGCAAGCTGTTGTTGTTAGACGAACCCACCTCAGCCTTAGATTTACGCCATCAGAAACTCGTCATGCAGCAACTGGTTGCACTGCGGGAAAAAGGGCTGTGCATTATTTGCGTAAGTCACGATCTAAATTTAATTTCCCCTTATTGCGACAGACTCATTTTACTGGGGGAAAAGCAGTGTTTAGCCGACGGAACAGCAGCGCAAGTACTTACTACCGATATGCTTTCTCGGTGCTATCACACCCAGTTAAACCTAATTAAAAACGAACAAAAACACGTTTTCGTGACACATTAACTTTTACGAAAACCGATAAACAAGAACGGAGTTAACCATGAGCATGCAAGATATTGCATTTCAAGCAAAACAGCTAAGCCGCACCCATCACAGCGGTGTATTAGGTACGCATTCAACATCAATGCCCGGCTACCCTTTTGGTTCGGTTGTACCTTTTTATTTAACGCCTGCTGGTGACGCAATTATCTACATCAGTGATATCGCACTGCATACGCGTAATATTAAAGCGAACGACAAGGTTAGCTTAACCATTTTCGATGCTAGCGAAGATGACTCTCAGGCGAATGGCCGGGTGACTATTATGGGGAGTGCGGAGCTAGCGAACCCAGATGATGTGAAAGCACAATATCTTCGTTTATTCCCACAAGCTAAAAAATACGAGCAAACCCACGATTTCAATTTTTACGTTATTCGTACTGAGCGAGTACGTTTTATAGGTGGTTTCGGAAAAATCCATTGGGTTGATAAAAACTATTGGCGCGTTGAAGCCCAAGACTGGCATAGCGCACCAGAGGGCATGATTACCCATATGAATGAGGACCATCAGGACGCGATGCAGCTTATCTTGCAGCACAACATAGGCGTTAACGTTGAAGCGCCGATAATGCACAGCGTATTTCCAGAAGGCATGCATTGCGGTACAGAAAAGCAGACTTGGTTTATCCCTTTTGAGGGGCCATGCATGTCGTCAACAGACGTACGAAAAGCGTTAGTGAAACTGACCAATGGCGCACGGAATGCGCTTAACGTACCCAAAGCGGTGTCTTAGCCTTTTCACTGTATAATGCTACATCCATACGGGCGGCTTATAGTGTGGGGGCTCTTGTGAAAATGGCATAGGTTTGCATCTGCCAACATGGTTCGCTTGTTATAAACAAAGCGTTGTTCTGCGGTAGTTAGCCAGCTAAACGGTTTTCCGTAAATAAACTTATGCCTCTCCTTCAACGAGCATTTTTTTAGCCATTAACGCATCAGTTAAAAACTGCATCAGCAATTTTACTTTAGGCTGTTCATACAAATCAGGGTGGGTGAGAAGCCAAATATCGTATTTCAAAACGGGCGCGCTGCCCGGTAATCGTACTAGGTCGGGGTGTGGGTCTCCCATGAAACATGCTGCTCTTCCCATACCTACGCCGTTTAATATAGCGTGATATCGAGAGATGATGTCATCGATTGCTATTCCAATAGGTACCTCTGGGTAAGGCGATTGTGCTAGCCATTGCGGCCAAACTTCATTCTCTAACGGCGCAATCCAGCGCCAGTCTTTACGGGGCGTATTTTCACAATAATCTTTGTGTGCATAAAAGCACAAGCCTAGCTTGTAAAGCCGCCTTCCAATTAAATGTTCGGGTAATTTGGGGGCTCCCCGAATTACGACATCCGCTTCACCTTTGTCTAAATCGGCGAATTTTGTAGAGCTTTTCACTTTTAATTGGATAGACGGATAAAGCCGAGCGAACTCACCGAGTTCTTTGGCTAATAAAAACTGCGACATGGGCTCGCCCAGTGAGAGCGTTATTGGGCCTGCGAGCTTTTCATTGCTTGCGCAGTAAAGCCTTTCTGAATCGCGAATAACATTTTCAACCTGCATAGCGGTGGCGACAAGCTGCTCGCCAAACGGGGTAGCGCGGTACCCGCCTGGAATACGCTCGAAAATACTGGCGCTATATTGCTTTTCCAATAATGCCAAGCGTCTTGCCACCGTGGTATGAGTGGTTCCCAAAGCTACCGCGGCTGCTCTTAAGGTTATCGACCTGTGAAGAGCAAGAATTAATGCGTAATCATTCCAATCTTTCATGGAACAATAATGCACCATTGTGAATAAAAAACAAACCGTGTTTTGGGTTGCTTCAGTTGCTAATGTATTTGCATCACCACAACGTTAACTATTACAGAGAGAGTTTAAATGTCACTTAATTCAATGAAATTCATGGCTTTAAATTTTGGGTTGTTGAGTGTTTTGTTTGCCTCCCCCGCAATTGCTAATGAAAATGAGGAAGTATTGTCGGTGCATTTTAATCCGGGGGCGGTGATGCAGCTTATTGCTCCGGTGACCGAAGCTGAAAAGCGCCCGCTGCGTGACAAATACTTTGAATTAGGGGCTAAAACTGCCAGAGAGCACGGGTATACGCAAAATGGTGTACTTGTTGTCGAAAAAACACTTATGGGACGGTTCAGTCCTAATGTTTTTGTTGTGAGCCAGTGGTCTTCGCTCAAAGCCCAAAAGTCGTTTCAAGCGTTACCACTATTTAACGATGTGAAGTCGCTAAGAAGGGAAGCTTGGGTAGCACTGAAGTTGTTCGATTATGAGGTTTTAAAGCCAACTACGCTTACTTTCTTCAACAATAAAACTTATACAGTTTCGTTGGCGTGGGTAAACCCTCAATCACCCAATGATTACTATGCGTATATCGATTACCTTACCGAGGCACTCAGCGAAGTGGGAGGAAAAGTCATCTCAAAAACGCAAAACATAACCTTAAGTGATCACAATCCTTATGCCGTAGCACCCCAACAAATTGTGATTATCGAGTGGGATGATGCAACACGCTTTGAGCAATTCTTATTGTCACCTGAATACAATGAAAAACTCAACGCTTTGCGCAAAGGGACAGTAGAA
This sequence comes from Alteromonas sp. V450, assembly GCF_001885075.1. Lineage (NCBI taxonomy): Bacteria > Pseudomonadati > Pseudomonadota > Gammaproteobacteria > Alteromonadales > Alteromonadaceae > Alteromonas > Alteromonas sp. V450. The sequence goes on along the minus strand of NZ_MODU01000004.1, from coordinate 2,496,984 downwards.
TTCGAGTTTCATGTGGTTCGGCCAAGGGTTTAGCAACGTTACTGTAACGTCATTATGAGTAAAAGTTGAACGCATGCTGGCCAAGTTGGTGGATTACATTAGATACACACGACGATATCGCAACGAGTATACCGAGGCCTAATGGGCTTCTATAGAAACACAAAGAAGCCCATGTCCGTCATTTAAGGAAGGTTAGCAGGGTCAATCCCTAATTTTTCACCTCTGATAGAACCCTGAAATACGGCTAATTCAGCACCATCGGGTGCTATGATCCTCGTTATGAATCGGCCAGATAATTCCTGTGTTCTCCTTGAGTAGTTTGCGTCGAAACTAACTTGATTATAGGTACCTTGTGGGAAGCCCTCGCATCCACATGGGCCGCTAAATTCACCGACATATCGTTTTTTGCCTTTACGCCGATAGGCCCCAACTGCACCTTTACCGTCTGTATCAAAACCAACAATTGTTTGGTCATGATGGAAGATGTTGTAGTTTACGAATTCTTCGGGAGTACCATCTGGCGATACATAAATGCGCCATGCTCCGACAAGGTTATTTTTAGATGAATGTTTCTTTGAGTAAGGGTACCCAACAAAATGCTCCTGATCGTTAACAAAAGTAGTGACAAACTCATTGTTTAACTCTTGAGCTTGAATGCCAGAGAAACTCATTGAGCACATAAAACTTAACGCGCCAATACAGGCAAATTTTTTTGCTTTAGTAATGAAAAGAGAAGTGTTCATTTTAATTCCTTTTTTAAAACGTGTTGAATTGTAAATCGAAGGTAGAAATGCGTCGTCTACGGATGCTAAAAGTGAACTAAACCAACAGGTTATTCTTGAGAAAAAATTGATTTTTCTCTGACTTTTGATTGATAACCTAGCAATTTAACTGATAGGTGGGAAAAACGTTACGCGCACGCGTCGAGGTATAGCGACAAGTTTAAATTGGAGGATCAGAGGTAAAATGTTTAGATAAGAAGTAGTGCAATTAATCACTTTGCTTGTAATGAATAAGCGTGTTGGTACTTAGGATCTAAGCCGTTTCATGTTGAATACCTTGTTGATGTTCAAAAACTGTTTTGGCGTGCACAAAGTGTCAACGGCAGTCATCAAGTCATCACAAACCTACGCAGTAGCGCATAACAAAGCGAAATTTTATTGTGGGATAGCGCGAAAAATACTGAGGTAATTCTTATATAAGCAGATCATGCGGCAAAACTTTAAAAACTTGAAAACGGCACAGTAGATTTTGAACTGCACAAGGTGCTCCAAAATGCAGTGTTAAAGCCATAAGCATGTTTCAAAATGTTGACTGTGTTAATACTAAATCACTATTTCGATTCAAGAAGCCTTATCCAATGGCTAAAAATACCTAAATTTTCGAGAATGATCTTAATACACATCAATATGGGAACTGCGAGTAAAACACCCACTACGCCCCATAGCCAGCCTGTGATGGCTATCCAAATTATTATAATCAGTGGGTTAAGCTGCATACTTCGCCCCAAGACGGCTGGGGTGATCAACTGAGATTCAATAATATTCAAAATCAGAAAGACACCGGCTGGTAAAAATGCACCACTCACAAGTCCAAATTGGACGAGCCCCACAACTAGCAAGACAATGCAGCTAGCAATGCCTCCCAAATAAGGTACAAAATTCATTAAAGCAACAAGCGCTCCCCATAAAAGCGCATCTTCAATCTTTAGATAGTAAAATGCGCCAGCAGTAGCCAGACCTAAACCGGCGTTAATGATACTGATTGTGACGATATATGAAGAGAGTTCTTGCTGAATTTGCTCGACCAACACCAGTGCTCGCCTTTTATCGGTAACTACTGGGAAATCTCTTATGAAAACATGAAACAGAGTAGGGCCGAACACTAATAGGAAAAAGATTAATACTATACAGCCGAGCACTTGTGCTAGGAGAAAGGGAGCGCTGCTAAACAGTGTTAATCCTATATCAATGCTACTTTGTTTAATTTTATCTTTTACGGAGTTTGCTGTATCAGGATTTGTAATGGGCGTTTCCGGTTCACTCTTATCGCCGAACCAGTCAAAAATAGACGATTCTTTCTCAACGGGCTTGGGTTTGGGAGGCGAGGTGTATGCGTCAATATTACTGCTAATTTCTTCTATCTCTTCAGTGACTTCAGCCGCTATTTTAGGCAATGAATAAAGCCAACGTTCGGCAGGCTCAGCAAGTTGAACAGTGAGTAGTGTGAAAGGCGCCACCAATAACGCAATTAATGCTCCAGCCGAAATGGTACGTGGCACATATACTTTTCGAGCAATGGCAACAAGTGGGCTTAAAAGCAAGGCGACAAAGGCTGAAAAGAACAGCGGGATAAGCAAAGATTTCGCTAAATACATGGTGTAAATAAAAGCGAAAATTACTAGGGTATTCAAAAGCTTAGTTTGCTTGGCTATTTTAGGGTATGCGCCAGTTAAATTCTTTTTTTGTTTTTCATTGATAGAGCCAGCGTTGTCCATGTCTTAGCCTTTGGTGAGGAGCGAGTTTTGCGCGATGTTTGGTAAGCGTTGATAAAATTAAAACATAAAACTTAACATGATAGATGTTAAGTATGTAGTATTTTGAAACGAAGGAATAGACTTTAAAGGATAGCATTTAAAGGCAACAGCTAAGAACGGTGCCTTGCTCTTTATTGAAGCCATACTCCCAAGACTGCTATCTTCAATTCACTACACGTCGAGTGAATCGATTAGCAAGTTGAGTTTTTTTGCGTCGGCCAATTCACTAAACCATTGAGTTATCTCGGCCCCATGTATTAAGCCCAGTATAGCGCCTAAAACAAAACCACGATGTACGTTGTCACCACCCACATTAGTGTTTGCTATAAGCGCTTTTTTCGGATTATCTGCATAGCGATATGCGAAGTATAAAACAGCGGGCCAAGCGTCTGAGATATAACATGCTGGCGAATACATGCGCCCAACAACTTCAATATCGCTTTTGTTTTTTGCCTTAAGAGAAGCCAAGTTCATGTGTGCCGAGTTACGTGCAATATCTTCTAAAATGTCTTCGGGTGATTCATCGTGGCGGTGAATCAATTTGTAGATCAGCTCAACATAGTAATCGCATACTGAAGCTAACGATTCGTCGGGGTGAGTCAAATACAAGTGCTTACGACACAGATATTTGATGTCGTTAAGTGCAGTATTTTTAGCTGTTTCTACTACCGCTAAAGGTGCTACTGATACAAAAGCCCCTATAGAAGCCGTATCATGGGTTACTGCACCACACTTATCCGCAGGGACGCCTTGCTCAAGATTCGCGAAAAAACCTCTGTGATAAGACTCGGCATACGTATCAGGATGTTGAGGTTCATCGGCGCGCATAAAGCTAATGTACTGGTTTAAAAACTCACTTTCATCATAACCTTTGAGCGCGCAAGTTAGAACAATTCTGGCACAGTGGGCATTAAGTGTATTCTCACCAGCTTTCATTCCGTGATGGTAATGCACGTTGTGTTTACCCCAGTACTGTCTTTTTCCTTTAAGAATGACCTCACCGACTATTTCTTTTTGGCTAGCTAACGCTTTGTTGGCCCGTCCGCCTTGTTGTGTGGAGTGTAGCGACATGATTGAAGAAGGGTGCAAAGATGGCGCATTTTCAAACTGTTCTATGCCTAACGGAAACGCTTTATAAATATCAGCAGGGTTATAAAACCAGTGAACCGGCATCGCAAGTGCGTCGCCCACAAATGCGTTTCTAAGTGCCGCTTTCGCCCGTTCAATCGTCAATGAAGTCATACTCTCTCACCTGTAAACTAAGTCGTTTAAGTGGTAACTTGTTTTATCAAGTAACAAAAAATACGGGGAAGAAGCGAAAAGTGATCGCTTTTAGTGTTCGTCAAATAGCGACTTGTTTCGGATATATTTTCGCATGTAGTGGTAGGTAATAGGGCGCAACAACCAACTTTGAAGCGACATTAAAAAGCGCCTATGCGTGGGTGTATTTTCATATATTTTGTCGTCGTGTAACCATAACATTTTTCCTACGTGCCAGAAGTAAAAAGGGAAAGGCGGCATAAAGGTGATTATGTCTAGGTCGCAGCAAATGCGATATGTTCGATGGTGCAATAAATAATGCTTGTACCATGAGCGCGTCCCCACGGCTGGCTGCCCAAAAGTAACCACTCTTTTTACTGACTTCGGGAACCGCCTTTCGAAATAATCGGCCATTAAAACGGCGACCGCACCACCGGATGAATGTCCGATAAACGAAAAACGTTTGCCTTGTGCGCGAAGTGGCTCTAGTACTTTAACGAGTAATTCTCTTAGTGGTAACGCGTCATCAGACGTTTTCGTACTTGAGTACATAGGTTGCGCAAGCAATCTGGCAAATCCCCAATGAACGAAGAAACTTCGATTCAGCTGACGCAATCGATAGGGTATGAAAAACAAGTTAGCGAACCAGTCCTTAAAGCCTAATGAACCACGAAAAACGATAATGACTTCTTTTTTGTTCTCAACCCACAATATTCTTACGCTCATTCTGCCGTATTTATCGACAAGATGACGTTCGTGAAAAGGATCTAGTATCTTTTGGTATTGTGCGTCTGCATCGGGGTAGGCGAGTTGGCAAAGAATGGCATATCGTTCGTATTGATAACGTTTCAATTTTTTCATGAAAACTCGTATCGAAGCAATTTGCGTGTATAAGGTTGAGTCCTTTCAGACTCTTGAACGAATCGTTTACAATATAGGTGTTTTATTTCAGTGATGTGACGGTAAAGCGTTTGTTTTACGAAGTGGCTAAAATGGCTCTGCAAAGAACAGTCAGAGCCAATACATTAATGAGCAAAATAGCGTTTTCAATCAGCTATTTCTGCAGCGACCACTGATATTTCTACACGCAGTGCCTCACGGGCCATGTCAGCAGTTACGCAAGCTCTTGCCGGCGCGTGACCTTCTGGAACCCAGTTATCCCATACCTCATTCATTTTAGCGAAATCGTCCATGGTTTTTAGGTAAATGGTCGCTGAAAGCATATGCTTTCTATCGCTTCCTGCTTGAACAAGTAAGCTATCTACTTTATCGAGCATGGTTTGAGTTTGGTGAGTAATATCTTGCGTGGCGTCTGCGCATACTTGCCCGCATAAGTAGATAACGCCATTGTGCTTCACAATGCGACTCATGCGCTGCTTGGTTTCCATTCGTTCAATCTTCATAAATTAAAGCCTTTGAGAAAGTGAGAAGAGTTTGTGCTGAGCGACTTTAATTGGTTTGTTGGGGGACTTCAATTGTTACTCCATGTTAGACAATGTTATCCTAAGGCACTTGGCTACTAGGTACCGTAAGTCAAAATCTAACGCGATAATTTCAAAATCATATTGGTTTCAAGGAAAGATCCATAAGACTATTGTTTCCAGCATGGGCTGCTATCGGGAAAGACAGGTATAACAATGAGTATGCGAATCGGTGTTTAAGTTAGTGCCAAGTAGCCCTGGCACTAATTCAAAAAGCACTAGTTTCACTTACTAATATGGCAAGTTTGGCTATTTGGCTTCCACAATTATTGCAGTAATCGTTGAGTCACCGATGTTTTTAACTTGGTGCTCCCATTCGTCATGCCACATGACATAACCATCAGGGATTTCCAAGGTCATTGCTTTGTCAGCTGTTTTGATGATGGCTTTTCCGCCATCTTCAAAATAAACGGTTTCAGCATTGTGTTTGTGCCAATTGTCTTCTTCTCCAGGCTGCAGCGTCATTTTCAAAACAAGCACGCTTTCGTTTTCTAAAAGAAGAGTGTAATGCTTAGGCGATTCAACATGAGCGTGTCCTGCATTGTCATCGTTCGCCAAAACAACTCCGGATAACATAGCCCCCGTTGCCAAAAAGGCTGCTACGAAATTAGCCGCTTTTTTCATGAAAGCTCCTATTTGTGCATACCGCGAATAGGGTAGTTGTTATCAGGATTACGGATCCAGCCCAAACCACTTACTAATGTCTCTAACTCAGGTCTAACAAATGGGTTGTTAGAAATATCAGCGACGTGCACATTACCTTCATTGTTCACAACAAACAGCGCGGGTTCAGAAAACGGGTGATCAGTTTCTTGAGGAGATCTTGGATCAGAGATATATACGCCTAATTCTTCCATCTGCTCCACCGTTAAGCCGTACGCAATTGGAAAGTTAATGTCCAACCTAGGAAGGTGACTTTCAAGCTGCGCTTTACTGTCGCCAGACACTGCAATAAGGTCTACGCCAGTTTCGGCAAGATAACCCTTTACACTCTCAAGTTGATTGAGGTATCGAGTGCAAAGTGGGCAATGTTGCCCTCGGTAAACCACTATCATTTTCCAATCAAGACCGTTCTCAGGTGTCGCTAACTTTATAGTGTCGCCATTTAACAGCTTTGCTGAAATATCTGGAAAAGCAGAACCTGCATGTAACTTATTGGTGTATTCAGTACTCATGATAAATCCTTAAAAATGCTTGTTGATGTGGGCTTCAAAGCGTTTGAAATCGTTTTCTACATCGGCGTTTTTCATCACGTCAAAGCTAGCGAAAGTTTCCATTGGCTTCATGCCAAAGAACTTGAAGTTCATATGCATTGGAAACAGTAAATCGTCAACCGATTTACCTTCGAAAAACTCTTCGCTGTCGTTAAATGACTCTTCTGGAGCATTGAAGGTTAAAGACATCATGTATTTCACATCAGTAAGAGTACCGCCTGTGCCGTAGTTTTTCTTCGGCGCTTCTTCAACGCGACCATCCCCGGCACATAAGGCGCCACCCATACCTGCAGTGTAGATTTCATCCATGTACTTCTTGAATGACCATGGCACACCCATCCAATTAATTGGTGCCTGTAGAAATACTATGTCAGCCCACTGATGATGGGCCAACTGTTCTTCAACGTTGTGCTCTTCGGCCATTGTCACTACGCGAGTGTTGTAGCCTTTAGCTTCAAGCAGCGTTACTGCTTTATCGACGAAAGATGCGTTTAGCTTGCCTTCCGAGAAAGGGTAATACTGGTGTGCATTAATAATTAGTACATTGTTTTTACTTGTGTTGCTCATTCAAATACTCCTAATTGGTTATGTCTGAAATAGCGATATGTTTTCTAGCTTAACTATATGTGGTATATAATAGTAACCTGTATACAATAATCAACCAGTGGTGTTTTGGTAACCTATGTGGAATATGAGTTACATTTTGGAAAACTTAGTAAAAACAAATGGTAAAAAGAGAAAAAATTAACAGCATAATTGATGAGCCTTGCGCTATCGAAAGTGGAATGCGTTTGATTGGTGGAAAATGGAAAGCTTCAATTATCTATCACCTCAAAGATGAGCCTGTTAGATTTAATGATCTTGCAAGGATGCTTGGCGGTGCCAGTAAAAAAATTGTCGATCAAAGGCTTAAAGAACTGGAAAACGAAGGAATCGTTTTGCGAAAAGTAGTTAGCGAAAGGCCGATCGCTGTTACTTACGAGCTCACTGAGTTTGGCAGAACGGCACTACATATTTTAGAAAAGCTAAGAATATGGTCAGAAAATAATGATATTCAAACATGAAATGGCCAATATAAGTCTAATCGGGTCTGTTATGAGCTTTACTTAAAGCCCACTGACCCGCTTAATTACGTAATCAACCTATCTACTGTAGGTTGCAGCCTCGTGTCTCTTACTTTTCTAATCCCTTCAATATTTCATCGGTATGCTGACCTCGCCTTGGTATTCGCGCGTTTTGCTTATGAGCGCTAGGGCTACCGCCAAATCGTGGTGCGGGCGCTGCCTGCATAAAACCTTCAGAGGCAGACCATATGTTTCTTGCTTTCATATGTGGGTCTTGCTGCGAATGTTCAGGGCTAAGCACGGGAGAAACGCAAGCGTCACTATTTTCAAAGAGCTGTATCCAATGCTGTTGAGCGTGTTCAGCAAATAATATTTCCAGCTTTTCGCCCAGCTTTTTCCAAAGTGTAGGATCTTTTTGCTTACAGAATTCAGGGTCTTGTTCCAACCCTAATTTCATTAAAAAAGTCCTGTAAAATTGTGGCTCAAGGCATTGAACAGACATCCATTGACCATCAGCGCACTGGTAACAGCGGCTCCAATGTGGGCCATCTAACATACTGTGCCCGCGTGTATCAGAGAATACGCCAAGGCCTTTCATGTACATAATTAGGTTCATCATATGGGCTGAGCCGTCTACGATAGCAGCATCAACAACAGCGCCTTTGCCTGATTTTCCTACTCTGTAAAGAGTTGATAGCACTCCTGCAACAAGATAAAGCGCCCCGCCTGCAATGTCTCCTACTAGAGTGGGCGGTGTGAACGGGGCTTGCTTGGGGGGCGAGGCATACCAAAGCGCTCCAGACAATGCAATGTAGTTTAAATCATGGCCCGCTTGCTGGGCACGAGGCCCGCTTTGTCCCCAGCCGGTCACTCTTCCGTAAACTAACGCAGGATTAATTTCATGAAGATCGACGGGTCCAAGGCCAAGTTTTTCCATAGCACCAGGCCGCAACCCTTCAATAAGTACATCAGCGGTTTTAATTAGTTCGCGAACACACGCTTTGCCTTCGTCTGTTTTTAAGTTCAATAAGACAGACTTCTTTCCTCTATCGAGTAGGCTTTTTTCAGTCATCCCCTCTATGGGAACGTCTTCCCGGTGAACCACTGTTACATTCGCCCCTAGGTCTGCAAGCATCATTGCCGCAAAAGGTCCCGGACCAATGCCTTCGATTTCTATAACTTTTAAGCCATCTAACATGTTTTATCGCCTTCTCTGAAGCTTCTGGTCACATTCATTCGGTTGTTGTTCATATAACAGCACTGCACTTTATTTACCGTTGTCAATCTGTAATTTGTGGCCAAAATTTACTTTGGTTTAACAATCTATGTTTTTACAGCGCAATTATTAATGACCAGAAAGCTCAGCATTATTGACAAAATACAACATGCTGCTGCGATATCTTTCGTGTCGTGCACGTAATCGACTTATTTGTCACTTTTAGTCAATTTATATGGTGTCTTTAGTCATCGTTTTTTCGTCCATTCTCTCTATAGTTTTAAGCAACATTTTTTTAACAAGGCCGTGGTCTCAGTGAAACAGTAAAGGTTTCACCATGTACTGTGGCGTTGCTGATACAGCAAAGGGGAATGGTGTTATGGCAACACAAGCTTATATTTTTGATGCGGTGAGAACGCCACGCAGTAAGGGAAAGTCTGATGGTTCGCTTCATGAAGTGAAATCTATAGAGCTGGGGGCGGGTTTATTACGTGAATTGCAAAAACGCTACGACCTAGATACGTCTTATGTCGATGATGTAATGCTGGGTTGTACCGGTCCCATCAAAGAGCAAGGTGGCGATATTGCCAAGTCAATTGTGCAGTTTGCTGGATGGGATGAGAGTGTGGCAGGCGTACAAATGGACAGGTTTTGCGCTTCAGGCCTAGAAGCGGTCAATTCCGCTGCTCAAAATATTATGTCGGGTTGGAATCAATTAATCGTAGCTGGTGGTGTGGAGTCTATGTCTAGGGTCCCCATGGGAGCCGCGGGGGCTTCGATGATGTTTGACCCCGAGTTTGTAATGACGCAAAAAACACCACCCCAAGGTATTGGCGCCGACTTAATTGCAACCTTGGGCGGCTGGACTCGAAATGATGTAGATAATTATGCGCTTCTGTCACAAAAGCGCGCAGCTTATGCTCGAGATAATGGGTATTTCGACCGCTCAGTAGTACCTGTGCGAGATGCAAACGGCTTAATGATATTAGCTAAAGACGATTTCATTAGGGGCGATGCCACGTTAGAAGGGCTCGCCAGTTTAAAACCGTCCTTTAAAAAAATAGGCGAATTGGGAATGGACGCCACACTATTGTCGAAGTATCCGCATGTAGAGCGAATCAACCATGTCCATACTCCCGGGAATTCTTCTGGGATTGTAGATGGTGCAAGTGCCGTGCTTATTGGTAGCGAGCAAGCAGGGAAAGATTTGGGGTTATATCCTCGCGCAAGAATTGTTGCCGGAGCGGTTACCTCTACCGAACCTTCTATTATGCTAATCGGGCCAGCGCCTGCTGCAGAAAAATGCTTAAAAATTGCGGGGCTTCGCAAAGAAGATATCGACCTCTGGGAAATTAACGAAGCTTTTGCTTCTGTGGCGCTTAGGTACATGCGTGAATTAGGTATTAGTGAGGAGGTGACCAACGTTAACGGTGGTGCAATTGCCATGGGACATCCGTTAGGTGCGACCGGCGGAATGCTCGTCAGTACCGTGTTAGATGAGTTGGAACGCCGTGGATTAAAACGCGCAATGATTTCACTTTGTGTAGGTGGTGGCATGGGCATTTCCACCATTATCGAAAGACTGTAGCCGAAGGATAATGGAGGAAAGCATGAATACTTTTAAATACCAAAAAGACGATAACGGCATTGTAGTTATTACCATGGACATGAATGGACCGGTAAACGCAATTAATGACGAGTTTTATCGCGAAATGTCGGAAGCACTAGACACTTTGGAAAAAGAAACGGATCTTTCAGGTGTCGTGTTCACTTCAGCTAAAGATACGTTTTTTGCTGGCGGTGATTTAAATATGCTCATGGCAATGGAACCAGGAGATGAGCGAAAAATTTTTGATACGGTGGAGGCGAATAAGTCGTTGTTCCGTCGATTAGAGAAGTTACCGGTTCCCGTAGTCGCTGCGATAAACGGTGCAGCGTTAGGAGGTGGTTATGAGCTGTGCTTAGCGAGTAATTATCGAGTTTGTGTAGATAACCCCCGCATTGAAATTGGATTACCTGAAGTGTCGTTGGGGTTATTACCTGGAGCGGGAGGCGTTGTTAGGCTTACAAACCTAATTGGGTTAGAGGCAGCGCTTCCCCTGCTTCTTGAAGGTAAAAAAGTTAGACCGCAACAAGCTTTAAAAACCGGGTTAATTGATGCCACTGTAAAGAGCAAAGATGAGCTTATTGCACATTGCAAAGCCTGGCTTGTTAACAACAAAGGTAACGGTGAGGTCGCTATTCAGCCTTGGGATAAAAAAGGTTTTAAAATACCCGGCGGAAATATCAACAGGCCATCCATAGCGCAAACTGTAGCAATGGCACCACATATGCTTCTTAAGAAAACCAGGGGCTTGTTACCCGCGCCAGAAGCGATTTTAGAAACAGCAGTACAAGCGGTTACCGTTAATTTTGATACGGCACTTAGAATAGAGTCCAGAAAATTTGCCTCTTTGCCAGTTACGCCTGAAGCAAAGAATATGATGTCAGCTTTTTTCTTCCAATTGAATCAGATTAATGGTGGTGGAAGCCGCCCTGACGTGAAAACAAAGTTCACATTCAATAAAGTTGGGGTGATTGGTGCTGGCATGATGGGGCAAGGCATTGCTGCAGTGGCGGCAGGTTTAGGTATTCAGGTCGTGTTAAAGGACGTGTCAATTGACGCAGCTGAGAAAGGTAAAGCTTATACAGCCAAAGTTTACGACAAGAAAATAGCAAGAGGCCGAGCAACTGAGCAAGATAAAGAGCAAGCTCTCTCACTTATCATTGCTACTGATAATGATGAAGATTTGAAAGGCTGTGAGCTTGTTGTAGAGGCTGTTTTCGAAGATATGTCGCTAAAGCACAAGGTGCTTAAAGGCTCAGAGCAATTTCTAACCGAAGATGGAATTTGGGCTTCTAATACCTCAACACTTCCTATTACTCATCTGGCTGAACCTAGTCATAAGCCTGAAAATTTCATTGGGCTGCATTTCTTCTCTCCCGTCGACAAAATGCCGCTGGTGGAAATAATTTGTGGCGAAAAAACGAGTGACGCTACCCTCGCAAAAGCGTTCGATTTCGTCCAGCAGATAAAGAAAACCCCCATCGTCGTTAATGACAGTGTTGGCTTTTTTACTTCCAGAACCTTTGCTTCGCAATTACAAGAGGCCGCCACTATGGTTAGTGAGGGTATTCATCCAGTCAGAGTTGATAACTTAGGTAAAGCTATTGGGATGCCCGTAGGCCCGCTAACGGTAAATGACGAAGTAAGCTTAACGATTGGTATCAAAGTACGACAAACGCAAGTAGCCGCGGGCTTGATAAAGGCCGAGGATGATCGTTGGCCTGAAGGGAACAAACTCATCGAAAAGCTTGTGAAGGAACACAATCGCGGTGGTCGCTATCACGGTGAGGGCGGGTATTTTAATTATGTTGATGGTGACAAGGCAATTTGGCCTCAATTACTTGATATGTATTACGACTCAACCATCGACATTTCCGATCGTGACATCAAAGACAGGCTGTTGTTTATAAACGTAATAGAAAGCTTACTGTGTTTGGAGCAGGGTGTGTTGAAATCAGTGGCCGATGCCAATATCGGCAGTATCTTTGGGATAGGTGCACCCATTTGGACAGGCGGATACATTCAATTTGTTAATAGCTATGGGCTTGAGCGCTTCCAAGCCAGGTGTGAAGAGCTTGCTGAAAAATATGGTCAGCGATTTAAAGCCCCCGCCATTGTAGGAAAGAAAATAGCAGCAGGTGAATTATTTCTTTAGAAATACTTCACCTATTTTTTCGAACAATGTTGCTTTACATATATAGATTGAAGGGGCGTGTAGCATGAGCCAGTTAAAAACACCGTTAGACTATTTCTATTATTGGGAAGAAAAAACACCTACTGACATATTTTTGCGGCAGTCATTAGGCAATGGGCAGTGGAAGGAGTATTCATGGGCAGAAATAGGAGAGAGAGTTAGAAAAATAGCTAGCTTTATCCATTCTCGTAACCTTCCTCCTCAGAGCAAAATAGCGCTTTGGTCAGCAAATTCAGCTGATTGGATCATGGTAGATCTGGCTATCATGCTAAGTGGGCACATCAGCGTGCCCTTATTCCCCAATCAGTCGGTTAAAGCCGCTAATCATGTACTAAAAGAATGTGATGTTTCGCTAATGTTTGTTGGTGAGTGTGGGCAAGAGCAAAAGTTTGCAGAATGGAATACGGCAAACGTCACCCTAGTTGGCATGCACGGCTGTTCGATAGCGGTAGACCACAATTTAGCGCAAATTCAGCAGACGTTTGGTCTTGTGTTAAGCAACCCAAAAGCAGAGCTCGATAGTCTAATGACGATAGTGTATTCATCCGGCACAACGAGTATGCCCAAAGGCGTTATACACTTGTATTCTGCGCCGGCAAAGGTAACGCCCTCTATCGCCAAGGAGTTCAAAATTTCACGAGAAGAAGGGTATAGAGCCTCACTTTTCTCTTTTTTGCCACTGGCTCATATGGCAGAGCGTGCCCTTGTTGAATTTACGGGCCTTTATAGTAATGCATGTATTTCATTTTCTGCAGGTCTCGACGATTTTAGCGACGAAATCGTTAGCGTGCAGCCTACATTTTTCTTTGCGGTTCCAAGGCTATGGGACAAGTTTAAAATGTCTGTAGATAGCAAAATTCCCCCTGAGGCACAGGCTGCATTGAGTGAAGAGGATAAGCATAAAATACGATATATGTTGGGCCTCTCTAGAGCTGATATGATCCTGAGCAGTTCAGCGCCGCTGCAGCCAAAAGTCCACCAGTGGTACTTAAATATGGGAATTAAAGTAAGAGAAGTTTACGGAATGACCGAGACTTTTGCGACAGGAACGGGATGCTTTGAGGATATACCTGCGTCGGGAACAGTAGGAAAGCCCCTTGGTGATATCGTAGAGGTAAAGCTTTCCGATGAAAACGAAATACTGATGCGATCTGAGGGCATGATGTTTGGCTATTACAGAGCCGAAGAAAAAACGCTGAGCGTGCTTAAAGATGGGTGGTTTCACACGGGAGATTGTGGCACTTATGACGAGAGTGGCAACCTAGTGGTAACCGGGCGTAAAGGAGATGAATTCAAAACAGCCAAAGGAAAATTTATCCATCCGGTGCCGTTAGAAAAATGCTTTAGCGGTGTACCGGAGATAGAGCAATTTATCGTCGTAGGGCAAGGGCTTAATCAACCAATTTTGTTAGCGACACGCTCTGAATCTGCTTGTTTATTAACAAACAGTGAGTTGCGCGATAAGCTGAAGAATTATTTGTCGAAAATAAACACCACACTTGCCCCTTACGAGCGCATTTCGCATATTTTAATTACTCGGGCTGCGTGGACAATTGATAACGGAATGTTAACCCCGACCTTGAAATACCATCGAAAAACCATTGAAAGCTGCTTCAAGCCAGATGCCCTAAAATGCTGTGAAAACAAGGAAGAGGTTATCTTTGTTTAATATCGAGACCCCTTGTATTACACGTATTCGATACGGTATTAATGGGATCAAAGTATGAGAGTGTTCTAACTTTAAGCCAATGAAGAAAAAGCAATCGTTACAAAAAGCAGCCTTACAGCACCTGTTTGCTGGCTATGAAAAACATGGGCTCTCGATTAAAGCGTTATTTACCGAGTTGGGTTATGACGCGGAATATTTTGAAGAAGCGAGTTTTAGGTTGCCGTCAGAAAAGTTGGGAAAACTGGTTCGATTGGCGGCAATCAAACTCAACGATGAAACGATAGGCTTTTTTGAGCGCCCCACAAAACTAGGTGGCGTGAAGATAGGTGTGCTGTATGCCTTACGAGGTAAAACACTGCGAGATGCGTATTTCAGACTATTTAAATATCTAATGCTGTTGCATGATGATTTAGATATAAAACTGGTTGAGAGCGGTGAAGAAGCGAATATTGTTATTAACATAAAGCGAGAAGAGTCGGATGCAGACATGCTGGTTTATATTACGCTTATGTTGTTTGTATTTAGATGGTCGTCTTGGATAACAAATCATCGAATATCGCTTAATCGCCTGAATTTCAGTGGTAAAAAGTCGACTTACTCACACGATTTAGACTCTGCTTTTCCCTGTAGTCACTATTATGAGAGGCCGCAGACGGAATTAAGTATTTATCGAAGCGACCTAGAATTACCTGTTACTCAAAAAGAAGAAAGTGTTACTCAGTTTATAAACTCCCTTTCCAACTTACTCATTAATCGCATGTCTGACGCCAGCATTACGGCGCAAATTAAACGCATGTTGAGAGAGTGCGACAATTTAGAGAATTTACCACTCAAAAAGGTGGCTGATGATCTGAATAAAAGCCCGCAGACTGTTCGTCGCTATCTTGCCCAAGAAAATACAAGTTTTGCGGCATTAAAAGAAAGCGTTAGGAAAGATATTGCAACCTACCACCTTACGCAAAAAGACACCTCTATTAAAAATATTGCCTATCTGGTCGGTTTTTCAGAACCCAGTGCCTTTATACGCGCATTTAAGAAATGGACTGGCCTCACTCCTGGGGAATGGCGCGAACGTCAATGATCGTTTTGGTCTATTCTCTGGCGCTTTCGGTCATCGGTAAGCACTAATTAGGTTGTTAACATGTTGTGAAACTTACATTGAACGTTGGAGTAGGACCATGTTACCGAGAACCTTATTTAGTTCTGAGCACGAGATGCTGCGTGATAGTTTTCGAAAATTCTTACAAACTGAAGCCGTTCCACATTACGAAAAATGGGAAAAGATTGGGCAGGTTGATAAATCAATTTGGAAAGCGGCGGGCGAGCAGGGCTACTTAGCACCGCTCGTTTCAGAGGAGTATGGCGGGCTGGGTCTAGACTTTCTATACAACGTTATCCTTACAGAAGAAATCGGCAGACTTGGACTAAACGGAATAGGTTTCCCATTACACTCTGACATTGTCGTTCCTTATCTATCGAGACTAGGCACTGAAGAGCAAAAACAAAAATACCTTCCCGCGTGTGTTTCTGGCGAAATAGTGACGGCTATCGCCATGACAGAGCCAGGAACAGGGTCTGACTTACAAGGAATCAAGACCACAGCGAAAAAAGAGGGTGATGATTTTATTATCAACGGAAGCAAAACGTTTATTACGAACGGTCAATTAGCCGACTTAGTTATTGTTGTCGCAGTAACCGACCCAACCGCTGGCGCAAAAGGTTTAAGTTTAATACTTGTTGAAGCGAATACACCCGGCTTTGAGCGAGGTTCAAATTTAGCGAAAATTGGCATGAAGTCTCAGGATACTTCGGAATTATTTTTCAATGATGTGAGAGTGCCTCAGTCTAATTTGCTCGGCCCCGAGGGAAGTGGTTTCGCGCAATTAATGGCAGAGTTACCACAGGAGCGCTTAACAATCGCTGTGCATTGTATGGCAATGTGTGAATCTGTTTTAGCGCAAACCGTAGAGTATGTTAAAGAGCGAAAAGCGTTTGGCCAGAATATAGGG
Organism: Alteromonas sp. V450; assembly: GCF_001885075.1. Classification (NCBI taxonomy): domain Bacteria; kingdom Pseudomonadati; phylum Pseudomonadota; class Gammaproteobacteria; order Alteromonadales; family Alteromonadaceae; genus Alteromonas; species Alteromonas sp. V450. Next base: position 2,480,735 of record NZ_MODU01000004.1, on the reverse strand, counting down.
GCATTCCAAAACACTCAGTTCGTTTTAGCAGATTTAGACACTGAAATTGATGCGGCCCGCGCTTTTACAGACCGCTGTATTGAATTACATCTGACGAAAGACCTCACTACAGAACTTGCATCAAAAGCTAAATTATTAGTGACTGAACTACTCGGAAAAGTGGTTGATAAGTGTCTACAACTCTACGGTGGTTACGGTTACATGCTCGAGTACCCCGTCGCAAGGGCATACGCAGACGCACGCGTTATGCGAATTTATGGTGGTACAAGTGAAATTATGAAACTTATCGTTGCTAGGCAGCTGCTAAAATAGCTACCTAATACGCTAATCAGCCTTTACCGTCGGCTTGACGGAAACAACCGCTATAGACGGCTTATGCTGTATGCGGTTGGCCCTCAAGCCGTTAGCGTTAAGGAAGCCGAGGCATCGTGTTACTCATGATGCCAAGTATACCCTTTTCGTCTGCGCTTTAAGTTACCGTCAGATTTCAAACAGCATATCTGTGCGAATAATGTATTTAACGCCCTTCGTTATTGGTGTTGAACTGTGTAAACAGTGCAATGAATGATGTCCATGTGGAAATAAGAGCACACCGCCTGCAGGCGTTCGCACATTTACTTGTGCTTGCCTGTCGCCTCGTTTCGCTGGTTTTCCCGGCTGGTCAGCATTCACCAAAAACTGTGTTTCTCCTCCTTCGAAATTGTCGTTAAGCAAAATAAGAAACGTCATTTTGCTATACCTGTCCGAATAGGCGTTATGAATTAACGTGTCTCCTTCCACTTTAGAGCCAGGCCAGTCCCCATCAATATGATATTTGAAATAATCACCCTCTTGATATCGGTAAAACCGAAAGCGAGTATTAATACCCAGCGGTTTCTTACCGTCAAATATGGCAAGGTTTTGCTGAGTTAAAGACTCAATGCGCTGCCATATCAAGCGCTCCGTAGCATCATCTACCACGATAGTTACATTGTCGTTATGTCGAATTTCACGGGGTAGTGACACTGCCGCATCTTTTAAGTAGCCAAGCTCTTCCGACGTTTTCAGTAGTTTTCTACACTCTTTTTCACTAAAAACATTCAGAAGTTGGTAGGCGCCAGGCACTTCACTTATTTCACGGCGAACCGTTTGTTGCTGAGTTTGCGCTGCTGAACTATCAAGCGCAAAGGCGTTATCTGTATGGGCAGCCCATGTAGGAATAGCAGGGTTTTGTGCGCCAGGTTCACGCGCTATAACGAAAAAGTTGTCTTTCATGATACTTACCTCATGCACTGATTACTTGTACTTGTGTAAACTGGCGATGCCCTTCAAGTGAACCGTGATATCCAAAGCCGCTTTCTTTCGCGCCCACCCATGGACCGTCACCTGCGCCTGGGCCACCGTTAATACCCACCATGCCAGCTTCCATATTTTCTGCTACGTAGGCAGCGTTACACTCGCCAAAAACGACTGCACCAAGACCAAGGGGAACGTTGTTCGCACGCATGATGGCTTCATCGATATTGCTAAAACTATCAATAGCGACGACAGGGCCAAACGTTTCTTCTTTTGCCATCAACATCTCATCTGTTAAACCGTCGATAACGGTGGGTTGAATATAAGGGGGGAGGTAATCATCGCTGCCCAGTAAAAAACGCGCGCCTTTTTCTCTCGCGTCTTTTAAATGATGAATTATCTGTTGGTGCTGCTTTTTATTAACGATGGGGCCAATATTTACTCTGGGTTGGTCCCACGGCCCAACGGTATATTGCTTTGCAATCTCCACCACACGTTCTACAAACGTGTTGTGAATACGCTCATCAACGTAAATACGCTCCGTTGATGTACACATTTGACCAGCATTTTCGAAACTACTCGCCACGGCAAAGCGAGCAGCCTTATTGATGTCAGCGTCTGCAAGAACGATCATAGGGTCGTTGCCACCTAGCTCCATCACAAGTCGATGAAGTTGGTTGGCTGAACTCGCCATAATATGTTTTCCGGCTGCCGCTGAACCAGTAAATGCGACCATATTAATATTGCTGGCAACAAGTGCTTTGCCCACTTCTCCGTCGCCATGAATAACTGACAGCACGCCATGAGGCAAAACTTCATTGAGTGTTCTTACGAACATGTCAGCAACCAAGGGAGTGATTTCTGAGGGTTTCAGTACGACGGTATTTCCTGCTACAAGTGCTGGTAGAAGTAAATTATTTGCCATAGCCAAAGGGTAGTTCCACGGCGAAATCACGCCCACCACTCCCAGTGGACGGTAGTAGATTTTTGTGCCGCTTGGCTTCTTTACTGGTGCAATAGCTTGCATGATCTCTCGGCAAAGATAAGACGCACTTTGTATGACCCCCATCACCTCATAGGTAGCTCGACGATGATCTTTACCCATTTCTTTAGAAATAAGGTTTACTAACTGCTCTTCAACACGGTTAAGGCGCGAGAATGCTTCAATAATTAGTTGTGCTCGCTGCTCTGATGTTAGCTTGCCCCATGCAATTTGAGCTTGTTTTGCGTCATTTACAGCAGTAACTACATCGTCATTACTTGCGACCTTTACGCTTCCCACTTCCTGATCATCAAGCGGGTTTCGAGATATTAAAATGTTATTCATTGCTTTCACCACTAAACACGATTGCGCGTATTTCTAAGCTTGTACGCGGCTTTTTAGCTCCATCGTTTAAAACATCCACCGCTGAGTGTGGTACCCCAAACATTCCTTGTTCAAATGTAGAGTCATACACTTTGAACAATAGCCCTTCCCCCGGCGTCATTTCCGACTGATAAAACCATTTGTGATTAGGGTTATAAGTGATGGCAGCAAGTTCACCGATACGATCGGGATAGATAAGTTTGAGTCGCTGAAAATCAGTTGGGTGCACGGTAGTTATATCAACCATGGCTAGCGGAGATGACTCCACTTTATTTCTTACAGGAAGCCACAGGTTCACCAAGGTATAATCGCGGTTTCGTAAATGCTCTTGCCCTTTTGTCTCTTCCATCATGCGGTGATTAGCTGATACATCAGTGTAGTCGTTGTGTACTGTTCTTACCGGGGCTCTATTGTGAATAGACTTATCCGCACGGGTTGTCGAGCGATAAGTATGATCAAAAATGATCACGTCATCACTGTTCATTCTGCGCTTCAACATATCGATTACATATGGATATAGTTGCTTTTGTATTGCCTCGTCATCTTCAAACGCTTCAAAGTCGGGTGAAAACGACACAACTTCAAAGCCATTTTTTTCCAGTGAAAACGAGCTTTTTTCAGCGCGCATATCACTAACACTAATAGTTCGTTTATCTACTGACGATGTAAGTTCTGAAGCGCCAGGGCCCTTATACGTTTGGTCGTAAACCAAAGGGGCGTCGGGTGAAACGTAGTTTACTGAAAACATAATCATATCCTGTTCTTTAGCTTGTGATTTGATCCTACGCCTTTATCCATTACAATAAAATCAAGTGGATGATGTATGTGATACAAAAAAAAATGGTAAGTCAGCTAGACATTAAGCAGTTACGCACGTTTGTTGCGCTTATAAAAGTGAGAAACTTGTCGAGAGTGGCGGAGCAGTTAGGTGTTTCGCAACAGGCCGTGAGTGAGCATTTAAAAAGAATGCGCAATGTGTTTAACGACAGGCTGTTTGTTCGAAGTGGAAATGGAGTACAGCCCACCGCGCTCGCCGTCGCTTTACAGCCCAAAGTTACGGCTACGCTGGAAGCTTTTGATTCGCTTTTGACACCGGAAACTTTCTCACCTTCAACGACATCGACGACTTTCACGTTGGCATGCACTGACTTCGAGCAAGTGTCGCTGTTGCCGAGTGCACTTGCCGACATTCGACAACTTGCGCCGAAGTTAAAAATAGCGATAAAAAAGTTAGAACTAGATAGCTTGGCGAATGACCTTAAAAACGGTGAAGTAGATCTGGCTATCACAAATCCTTCGTTAGCACCTTCGACATACCCGAGTGAAACGCTCTATCGCGAACGCTATAAATGTGTTGTGTCATCGCAAAGTAAGCTAACCAAAAATGAAATGACGGTGGCTCAAATATCAAAAATACCTCAGGTTGTGGTTTCGCCCTCTCGAGGCGATTTCAGTGGGGCTATTCATCATTGGTTTGAAGCGAAAGGTCATCCTAGAGAAGTTTTTATGTCTTTTCCCACTTTCTCTGCAGCTATTGAAACAATACACAGCACCGACTTGTGTGGTTTCGTACCAAGTGCACTTATACCTAACAGAAAATTACGCGTTATCGAGTTGAATGAAACGCCGCCAGGATTTGATGTTATCAGCACATGGCATCATCGATTATCAAATGATCCACTGACTCTATGGATAAGAAAGCTGTTGGTTAATACTATTGATGGCCGTTCTACGCCGGGCTAGCAAGTAAAATATCGAATGAAGGGTCTATGACTGCGATAGTTATCAAAGTCCCGTCCGCGAAGCACAAATTGAGACTTTTAGTAGAATTTAAATCACTAGCCATAGATTAAGTTGCATACCCGAACTCTCGCACTTGCATGATTCGTCTAAATCGATTTGAGGAGCTTTATTAAAAAGAGACTGGTCGCTATGCGATGGACCGACACTTGGCCGACACGCTTGCGTGGCGATTTGTTGAGATTCAAGCACAAAAAAACCAACTTAAAGGTTGGCTTAATGTTTGGTACCAGTGGGCGGGCTTTGATTGGTCGCCACGCGATGGACCGACACTCGGCCGACACGCTCGCGTGGCGATTTGTTGAAATTCAGGCACAAAAAAACCAACTGAAAAGTTGGTTTAATGTTTGGTACCAGTGGGCGGACTTGAACCGCCACGCTATCGCTAGCAGCGGATTTTGAATCCGCCATGTCTACCAATTCCATCACACTGGCATTGTGTATAGATATCAACGTGGTGTTGATGTCTGGCATTATAGCGATGCGGCGCGCCTATACAACTATTTTTTATGCTTTTAATTGTTAAGTGCCGAAAGATTGTGCAAATGATAATAGATAAGCAGCAAAATTGTGTGCACTAATATCTAATGTAGATTTACCGGTGCAGCATAGCTCAATTGAGTGGGATATTAGTTTTGAAAGGCAATAAAACTGTTTTTATCGTCAACCAATGGAAGACACCACAAGCCAGTTAGCAATAATTGCTTTATCGGCTTTAGAAAAACGCCATCCTTGGCGTTATCAGTGATGCGATGGAACCAGCTATTGTTCAACTAATAAATCGTTAAACGTAGCGTCATTGGCATCTTGGCTAAAAGCCCTTCCGTTTACTGGTAGAGGCTCGTCTGTCGGCGCCTGGATGAAGGCCGCTCTCGTGTATGCTGAAAACGCGACTTGCTGTGCTTCTATAGTGATAGAAACGGTAGCAGTGACCGGAGGGTTTGTGCTATCTGACACAGAGAACGTGAAGCTATCGCTTCCCACTACCTGTGCATTGGGCGTATAGGTAAAATCGCCATTCGCGTCGATTTGCGCACTTCCTATACTACCGTCCTCGACTAAGGCGAACGTAAGTGTATCGTTGTCACCGTCAGTCGCCGTTAACCTGCTTTCTATCGCAATATCTGCTTCGGTCGTAAAGCTTTGATCTGACGTTACGGGTACGGCATTACTATCAGGAACGCGATACTCGTTGTCATCATCATAACAGCCCGAAATGCTCAGAACGAGCGCGGCAGCAATCCATAATTTACGAGTGCCAATCAACTTCTCGAATGGAGCCGCGTGGTCGCCTTTAACATGCAATAAGGGTTTATTAGTCATAGCTGAACTCCTTATTCAGAACCTGCGAGCGGTGTTTTAAGATAAGGGAAGGTGCTATCAATCATGCTAGCATCAACTGGCGCGCCATCAGTGAACGGTACAGTACCTACGCTGGCGTCTTCTGGCGTACAAAGGCCAAGGTCGGTGTCTTCACCCGCTACTGGAATTGGGTAGCACAAGCGGCCCATCACCACGCGAAGTGCGATATCAACCACGTCATCTCCCGGGCGGCGGCCGTTGGGGAAGCCAGCTAAATCATCACCTGCTACACCAAATGCTGATTGCGAACCTGCAGGCGTTGCTGGGATCGCTGTGTTCAGTCGCAGCATTTCCGATGGTGTTACGGTTGCTTGCTGATTAACCCCCTGAAACCCTGTAAGAAACGCAGTGACCAAATCTACGCGTGGGAAGTTAGTTGGTGCGAGGGTTTCAATGCTGGTACCCAAGGTTGCATTTACCGCATCTTTAAACAATATATTTAGCAGTTCAGGTAAAGAGGGGTGCGTAACGTAATCTGCAAACTGACCGTCGGCACTTGGGTGTGACGTAGAAAATTTGTCCTTATCGCCAATGCCGATAACTAACTCGTTAACGAGTGGGCTGCCAAGGCGAGATACTTGCGTCATTGCACCGCCGTTTACTTCTGGTTTTGAAAATGTACCATCAGGATTCAAAATACGCGCTTGTGGCAGACTCGCTGTTGTCCAGCTTCCAATTACGCCATTGCCGTCACCCGTGACGCACGCTTTAGGTACCTCAATTGACAATGCTGTAACGTTTTTGTCAGCAAGATCATCGTTCATGGTGCTTTGTGTTATACCACCAGGGAAACCAGCTCCATCACCGGCACCCGGTGCGCTATCACCTTCAACGGGTACATAATTTACTAAATCAAAGGTTTTACCTAAGTTAACAACAAAGGGGTCTTTTCGTTGGCCGACAAATACTTTGGCCATGTTGTCACAGCCAGGAATGTTAAACGAATAGATAAAACTTTGTGCATAGCGTGCGTATTCGGCTTGGCTGGTAAACGTTTTGTTTCCAATGTAGTCGAGTGGCTTCTTAAACATGTCGCCCATAGATGGTGTTAGCATGGTACGAGAGCCTGTTTGCATGTCGCCGGTTACCATGGTGAGGCTATACATTTCTGAGAAGTTTGCTGCGCTTGAATCGTCTGCGCTAATACCGCCCACATTTTTAAGCGGTACTTTTACCATTTTTTGCTCGCCTTCTGGACCGATTGGCAGAGCAATACCTTCGTTATTAGCAGCTAGCATATTGTTGAATTTAAAAACAAAGCTAATGTCTTCAACCGCATCTCCATCGCTATCAATATGAATGGCATAGTGCGCATTCGGGTCCATCGCAAAGTAGTTTGGGCCGCCATAGGCGTCTTGCAATGGAATGTAGTTCGCAATGAATGTTACGTAGTCTTCACGTCCTTCTTCGTAACTATTAAAAGCGTAGAAATCGGTGCTATCAAGCGCTGGGTGGCGGGTGATATTCGGTGCTTCGCGGTGACTTGAGGCTAGTGAGCTAGTAGTAATGGCAGCACAGGTCATAGCAATCGCTACTGGCAATGCTTTGCGTTTAAATTGAATCATGTTGGGTCTCTCTGTTTTTGTGAGTTCAAAAATTAAACGCGCCATCGCGTTAATTGGATGCAATTTTTTTTAGAAAAATGAAAAAAAGTTTTTAAAAATTTTTTAATAAAAAAAGGCCGCGTTACAGCAGCCTTTTCATTTGAGGTCGTTTTATGCGTTAAACAGACACAATAGGAGCTATATATAACACTTCGGTCGGTGCGCCCGTTACAGAGCCTCCAGGTGCTTCTAAACTTACCGCTAACGCCGCGATACTCTGGTCGAGCAAGATATCTGGCGTTGCTCTGGTGTCGCCGTTCACCTCAGGCATCAGTCCAAGAGAAATAGGGGCTTCACCGTTAGCTGGAACCATCCAAAGTTCGTAGTCTTTATCCGCCAACGCAACAAACGCGTCAGTAGCTTTTACATTAAGGGTATTTTCAGATACCTCTATCACCCATAAAGGCGTGTTGTCAGCATTGCTAACGACCGCAATATGCGAAACTTCAGGTGCAGGGACAGGTTGCATTACGAAAAGTAAAACTGCTAACACCATTGCAGCGGCCGTAGATATGAACGCTAGGTTCTTCCAGCGTTTTTGTCTTTCTTTTTCGAGACTGACGATATTCCCGCTAATCGATGTTGTATCTGCAGCCCCACGTGTAACTTCAGCGCTGCTGGTGGTTTTGTGGCCCAGTTTTATTTGGATGTTTTCCCACACGCTTTTAGGCGGTTCGACGGGGGGCAACGCTTCAGCAAACCCGGTTAGGTATTGTTCCCATTGCGCCGTTGCATCGCTGACAGCTTGATACTGCATTATAAGTTTTTGATAGCGATTACGCGCTTTCCCGCGAAGCGTTCCAACAACATACTCTGCGGCGAGTGCGTTTAATCGCTCTTCTTTTAAATAATTCATAGTGATAAACACCTTTGCAAGCTTTGCAAACCACGTCTTATCCAGCTTTTTATTGTACCAAGTGGCGATGCCAAATGCGTAACGACCTCTTGATGTGACATGCCGTTGACGTAAGCTAGATGAATAGCCTGACGCTGAGGGCCGTCGAGTTCATCCAAACACGACGCCAGCTTGGCTTGTTCTGCGCCCAGCTTCACAGTTTGTGGGGATTCAACACCTGCCGGCGCATCGTCGTCTAATTCCACTTCGTTTCTTACATTGTGGTAGCGAATTAAGTCGAGAGCGCGATAGCGCGCAATACTAACCATCCATGTAAGAACAGTGCCTTTGCCTCGTTGATAATTTCCAGCGTTATGCCAAATTTTAATGTATGCATCTTGGGTTGCCTCATCGGCAAGCTCAGGACGTTTCAACAGCCTTAAAGCAACAGCATAGAGTTGCGGACTCGTTATTTTATAAAGTTCCGCAAACGCTTTTTTGTCGCCGTCCGCAGTTTTACATAGCAGAGGAAACAGGGTTTCGTGTTCCATTGTTGCTCCTATTCTGATGATTATTGGCAAGGCCATTGTTTTTTATTTTTACAGGCTTGGAGGCCGCCTTTTTAAAGTAGCACGATTTTTATACAGGTGCCTGTAGTCTTGCTGACTTCGTCATGAGCGCGTTACAGGTATTGATAAAAAAAAGCTACCTTCAGTATTTCACTGAAAGAGTGAGACGAAGGTTTCTCGGCTCTACCGGATGGTAATGTAAATCCTCTATGCCTTCTTCTGGCTCGCCGGGCAGTCTGGATGCATAAAAATAGTCAATGTCATGATCATCACTATTTAACGCGTTGAGTATTTCTATTGTGACGTCCCATGTAGGCTGACGATAAGCGACCTGTGCATTGACTAAAAACGTTGAAGGTGGCGTCACTTTATCGAAGCTTTCCACAGTGCGTGAACTTAAGTATCGGCCTCGCAAGGTATAGCTAAACCCGAGTTGATTACTTTGCTGATAGTAGGTTACACCTGCGCTAATAACGCCAGGCACTGTGCCGTCTATGTGTCGGCCTTCGCCTTCAACCCTATCGCTAAACCGTGCTTCTGTCCAAGCCGCTTCTATATCTGTGGTTACATGGTGATTTAGCCAATAGTAGGCACTTACTTCTATACCATGTCGCTGTGAGGGGCGGCTGGCTTCGGTAAAGCCAGCATCACCAACGTACACCAGTTCACTGTCAAGCTCCAATCGCCACAGTGCAGCAGACAAGTTATAAGTTTTGTTATCGGTATAATTAACACCGGCTTCATAGCCAAGACTTTTAACGAGTAAAGACGCGGGTTCGGTAACTTCGCCACTTACTGGATCTATGCTTATAGTAGCGCCACGAGCATCGTTAGAATGAAAACCCTGACCAATATTGGCAAACGCGGTGAGGTTATCGGATACGCTATATTTTAAGCCCCCCTTAAGCGTAAACAAGCCGTCGCTTTCGTTACCCGAATTAGCATTAAGATTACTGGTTACATCAACGTCTAAAAAATCGTACCGACCGCCTAACGAAAGACTAAGTGCGTCACTCAATATAATGTTTGACTGGGCAAAAAGTGCATAGCTGTTGCTTTCTATGGCGTCTTCTCTAATTGTGCTAAAGCGCGTTAGATCTTGCGTTCGATATAATCCCACATTACCGATGTCGTCAAAACGCCATTGCCCGCCCAGCGTGACGCTGCTTCCATTCGTTATGGCAAGGGGCAGGGTAGTGAAGACTTCACCACCGTATATTTTTCTGTCATCCGCCTGTTCGAATTGGTCGCCGCGAACCGGATTATCAAGAAAGTATGTGAAATTAGAGAAAAGGCTTAATTCTGTGTCGATGGCATACAAGGAGGCGTTCCATGTATCGCTTGTATAGTTCGCTGAGAGGCTGTAGCGAGAAGATTCCCCGCCAACCTGAGTATCGATAGAGCCAAGTCGGTCTATCAAGCCGCTTTGAATAGCGCGTTCAGGCACCTGGTCAGCGCCGTTCCAGCTATTATCATAAGCCATGCCTGTTATAGTGAGCTTGCCTTCAAACAAGGGCGTAATAAAACGGATATTTGCATTTTTCTTTTTTACATCTTCGTCAACGTCTGTCCACGGTCCATCATAGGTCTGATACTCAAAGGCGGTAACAACGCGGCTCTCTTCAGCTTCAAAATGGTTTAATGCAACGGCGCGCTTAAACCCATATTCGCCTAAACCTAAAAATAACTGATTTTGTTCAAGAGAGTCTCTCAAATTGAAAAAGGCGCCACCAGCGCTTGAAAAGTCGCCAATGTTGGCGTAGTAGGTGCCTTTGAAGTAGCTCAAGCTGTCGACAAGTTCCGGAATGATGAAATTGAGGTCGCTATAGCCCTGACCGTGTCCATGACTTCGCATGTTTACTGGCATTCCATCTACGCTCACCGTGAAATCGGTGCCATGGTCGAGATTAAAGCCGCGCAGAAAATACTGATTAGCTTTGCCCGAACCGCTATGCTGTGTCACCATCATTCCTGGGATAAACTCAAGTATCTCGCCAGCGCGAAGCATGGGGCGCTCGACTAGCGTGTCACCCGATACCCATCCTTGAGAAGCGGAGATGAATGCCCCATCTTTGACAGAGGTGTCACCACGAACCCGTATATGTTCAATATCGGACTCAGGATCGTCGAACGCAAGCGCTGCTATTGGCAATAAATATACTGCACTTAAGCAGGTCAATGACTTTGTTAGTAGGTGGGACACAGTGATATTCCGTTTTCAGTATAATGTTACTGATAACGTTTTACCGGGTAAAATGGATGCAAAATTAAAAGAAAATGCTCAACTTTCCGTTGAGCCTCAACCTAGTGCGTCAATATCTACGCCAATAATAGCGAGCTCGCTATCCAACTTTGGTGCCGTTGACGCGCGCTGGTCAATTTATGCAACGTATCCTTCTTTGCTGACTTTTTCTTTGAAACAGCCATATACCATTCCTCTTAAAGTCTGTACTTACTACTGTTATGCATTTAAACAGCGTCTCGATCACTTTTGCAGCGCACAGAGATGCGGTTAAAATGGCATTAATAATGACTGTGTTTGTTTAAGCCTCAGGCTGCATATGTCAAACTATAGCCTGTTATAAATATTGCGAAGAGAAAAGCGTGGCAAAACACGATAGAAAAGCAAAAACAAAAGCTAAGTCAACTTCTCACACTACGAAAACGAACGTTGAAGAAGCCGTTACTAACTCGGGGTCGCACGAGCGTGCTGGTTTTGTAAGGCGGCTACTCGCCATGGTTTACGACACGTTAGTAGCTATAGCGGTGGGAATGTGCGCCGCAATGGTACTCATTGTTACGCTTGTCGTAATGTTAAAAAATGGCGCGTTAGATTTACAGGGTTACGCAGAGCCTGCAGACCTCATTCAGTCTTCATTTGTGTATAAGTTAATCATTCAATTGTGGGTAGGGCTATGGATAGCAGGCTTCTTTCTGTGGTTTTGGAAACGAGGTGGTCAGACGCTTGGCATGCGAGCATGGCGGCTGCGCATCTTTAGTACTGTAGAGCAGCCAATGACATGGCCGCGTTTGATTATACGACTTGTCACCTCGCTTGGCGGTTTGGGTACTCTTCTTGTTTTATTTGATATAAAACACAAACAATCATTACAAGATAGGTTAGCCAAAACAGAAGTATTGAAACTGTCTAAAGAAGCAAACGACCACAAACGTTGGTAAGCTTCACGTTCATTGAATAAGGCCCGTGCATAGCTGGGCCTTAGTTATTTTACTAAAAATGTTAGCGTCTGAGCATAAGTCCAGCAATAGCAGCAAACAGTAAGCTGGGTAAAAGCGCCCCTAAAAATGGCGGTAACTGATACACCAAGCTAACGGGGCCAAATACTTCGTTTAGTATGAAGAAACCAAACCCCGTAAGCACCCCCATTATAACTCTTGCACCCATAGTTACACTGCGCAGTGGCCCAAAGATGAACGAGAGTGCCATTAACAGCATTACACCAACGGAAATAGGCTGAAACACTTTGCGCCATAACGCTAATTTATATCGTGAGGGATCTTGGTCGTTGTTATCCAAGTAATTGACGTAGTCAAGTAGCCCTGTAATGGATAAGGCCTCAGGTTTAACTGCAACAATACCTAGTTTGTCTGGTGTCAGCGTTGACTTCCATCGCGTGCGGCTGGTTCTATCTATTGTCACTTGAGTATCGGTGAACTCAGTTACTTCAACATCACTTAACCACCAGCCGTCGCCGTCGAAGGCGCCAGTTTTGGCGTAAGTTATGCTCTCAAGCGACAAGTCAGTGTTAAAAGCAAAAATGCTCACATCTTTAAGAGAGTCTTGACTGAGCACTTGGCCTATACTCACAAACCGGTCGCCATCCTTTGCCCACACCAGCTTATCGGATGAAAATAAACTACCGCCAGAAATGGCTTCGGTTCTTATTTGCTTTGCCTTGGTTTCACTGTAGGGAGTAACCCACTCGCCAACAGCCATTACCAATAAAATCATCACAAGAGTCGATTTCATTGCAGAGTTGATAATGTTCCAGCGGCTCATGCCCGCGGCTTGCATCACTACCAATTCACTGTTACTCGCCAGCACGCCCATGCCTATAAGTCCCCCAAGCAGGGTAGCCATAGGGAAAAACTGCTCTAAGTCTCGTGGCAAGCTCAGTAATACGTAGATAAAAGCGACGAGCATATCGTAGTCGCCTTCGCCTATTTTCCGTAGTTGTTCAACAAACTTTATCAGCGCGCTGAGGCCGATAAGTACGCTAAGTGTTACGGTAATCGTGCCTAGTAGCGTGCGAGCGATATATAAATCAAGGATCTTAAACATTTACTTTTTCCCCAAGATCCAAGCGCGTAGCTCAGTGCCGGTTTTTCTGTCTCGCACAATCAGCGTTACACCTATTACCAGCATGATCGTATGCACCCACCATAAGCCAAGCTGTGGCGGCATCTTTCCGTCTTCCAATACGCGCCGACTGGCTAGTAGTAATAGGAAATACCCTAAGTAAAGAAGTATCGCAGGGAACATTTTACCAAAGCGCCCTTGACGAGGGTCAACGGCGCTTAATGGCACAGCTATCAGCACTAAAAACGGTATAGATAGCGGAATAGCAATACGCCACTGAAGCTCAGCCCTTGCCTCAATACTGTCATCTTTCCAAAGCTCCTCGGTACGTAGGGTGCTGACTTTTTTGCGCGTCTCATTAGCTGGTTCATCGGCAATCTGAATTTGATACTCGTCAAATTCTACTTTGCGGAAAGCTTTCTCAGACTGCTTACCTTCGTACTGTACCCCTTCTTTCAATACAAGATTTCGGGTGCCGTCTGGGTTATTGGCGACTTCACCTGTTTGCGCATATACAACGCGCACGTCACCCTCGCTGTCGTCCGTTTGATTTTGCGATAAAAACACACGTAGTAGCTTGTCGTTATTGTCTACGTCATGCACGAAGATAACTGCTTTTTCGTTACCCGTTTGCTGGAATCTTCCCGGCATTAGCGCAGATATTCCCGCCTCACTTCGGGCTTTTTCCCGCAGCTGATACTCGTTTTCTGCAGCCAGCGGCGCGAAATAAAGGGTGATTGCGCCTGTGACTATCATGATAAGTACTGATAAAAACAGCATTACCCTAGTGACGTACCATTCACTAATACCGCAAGCGCGCATGACGGTCATCTCACTGTCTACATACAGCCTGCCATGTGCCAGCATAATACCCAGATAAGCACTGATAGGTAGTACCAATGAAGATAGAATAGGGGCATATAAACCTAAGAAGCCAAGCACTAGCCCAGCAGGGATATCACCATCTGATGCATCGCCTAAAACGCGCACAAACCTAAGGGTGACAAAAATTGCCATTAGGATAAAGAAAATCGCTAACTGAGATTTCAGCGTTTCCTTAAGTAAATAGCGGAATATCAGCATCTCAGCCCTTCCGGAAAATTAGGAATTTTAGTGAAAGAAAGCACAATTTTGTTTAAACTTACCGTTTTTACAAGTTTTGCCTGCAATCATAAACCGTTTGCATGGTGTTTTGACGCAAATTTAACCTATATTCAGTAGGTCTCTACGCGTGAATTGCAGCGAACTAAAAAGTTATGCTGCGTATTAAAACATAAAGCAGCGCGAAACGTTACGTGATTTTAGTCATCGTGCAAACCATAAACGACGAAAAGCGAGGTGATATCGTGGAGTTTAGTGTAAAAAGTGGCAGTCCTGAAAAACAACGCAGTGCATGTATTGTTGTGGGTGTCTTTGAGCCGCGCCGCCTTACGGCAGTGGCTGAACAACTAGACGAAATCAGTGAAGGTTATATTAGCAACTTGTTACGCCGCGGCGATCTTGAAGGTAAAGCGGGTCAAATGCTGTTGCTACACAATGTGCCGAATGTGCTTAGCGAGCGCGTGCTTCTTGTCGGTTGTGGTAAAGAGCGCGAATTAGACGAGCGTCAGTACAAAAATATTATTGCTAAAACCATTCAAACATTGAATGAAACGGGGTCGATGGAAGCGGTATGTTTCCTTACCGAACTTCACGTGAAAGGTCGCGATACCTACTGGAAAGTGCGTCAGGCTGTAGAGGCAACCGAAGACACGCTTTACACCTTCATGCAGCTTAAAACCAAGAAAGGTGAACCACGTCGTCCGCTGCGTAAAATTGTATTTAACGTGCCAACACGTCGTGAACTGACAGTGGGTGAACGTGCAGTGGAGCATGGTTTAGCAGTCGCTCGTGGCTCAAAAGTGACCAAAGACGTGGCCAACATGCCGCCAAACATCTGTAACCCAGCGTACCTGTGGCAGCAGGCGCAAGAATTGGCGAGTCAGTATGACAGCGTAACTGCTGAAGTGGTAGATGAAACCCAAATGGCAGAGCTGGGCATGCAGTCTTATCTTGCCGTTGGTCGCGGTTCGGCAAATGAAAGCATGATGAGCATTATGCATCACCGCGGTGGCCCTGCTGATCAAGCACCAATTGTGCTTGTAGGTAAAGGCCTTACGTTCGATTCTGGCGGTATTTCAATTAAGCCTGGCGAAGCCATGGATGAAATGAAGTATGACATGGGTGGTGCTGCAGGTGTACTGGGTACTATGCACACTATCGCGGCGCTGAATCTTCCCATTAACGTAATTGGCGTATTGGCAGGCTGTGAAAACATGCCAGACGGCAAAGCGTACCGCCCGGGTGACATTTTAACGACCATGTCAGGTCAAACCGTTGAAGTGTTAAATACTGATGCGGAAGGCCGTTTGGTGTTGTGCGACGCGCTAACCTACGTAGAGCGTTACGAGCCAGAACTCGTTATCGACGTTGCTACGCTGACAGGTGCCGCTATTATCGCGCTAGGCCATCATGCAACAGCGGTAATGAGCACGCACAACCCGCTTGCCCACGAACTTCTTAATGCGTCAGAGCAAAGTTCAGATCGCGCATGGCGTTTACCGCTATGGGACGATTACCAAGAGCAGCTTGAAAGCCCATTTGCCGACATGACAAACCTTGGTGGTCGCCCAGCAGGGTCAATCACGGCGGGTTGTTTCTTGTCGCGTTTCACTAAGAAGTACAACTGGGCTCACCTTGATATTGCCGGTACGGCATGGCGCAGTGGTAAGAACAAAGGCGCAACAGGCCGTCCAGTGCCTATGCTGTCTCAGTTCTTAATGAACCGCGCTGATATCAAGTTAGAGGACTAATCATTCATGCCACAAGTGATATTTTATCAACTTACCAGCAGTGATAATGGTGTGGCAGGCCGCGCCAGCGAAGTTATTGCCTCAGCGTTTGCTAATAAGCAAAAAATTAGCGTGCTGTGCGATACACAGGCGCAGGCTGAAGACGTTGATGAATTGTTGTGGCAACTGCCGGCTGACCGCTTTGTTCCCCATAACCTTTATGGTGAAGGGCCGCAATCGGGAACGCCGGTGGAAATTTGTTGGCGGCCAGAGCAGGTAGCCAGGCGACAAATGGTGGTTAATGTGGGGTCCGGCATGGTGCCTTCACCCAACCAGCATCGTCAAATCATCGATTTTGTACCCGTGGACGAGAACGCCAAACAGGCTGCGCGGGTAAGATACAAAAACTATCAGCAAGCTGGATGCAACATGCAGTTTAAATCTGCATAAGTCATTCGCGTTTAGCTTCAATTTGAGAGTGTGTAATGGATAAAACCTTCGAACCGCAGTCCATCGAGCAGCAATGCTACAAGTCATGGGAAGAGGCGGGTTTATTTAAAGCTTCAGGTAGCGGCGATCCTTATTGTATTTTGCTTCCGCCACCAAACGTTACCGGTAGCCTTCACATGGGCCATGGTTTCCAGCAAACCATCATGGACGCCTTAACCCGTTATCACCGCATGAAGGGTGATAATACGCTTTGGCAAGTGGGTACTGACCACGCCGGTATTGCTACCCAAATGGTGGTAGAGCGCCAGCTTAACGCACAAGGCAAGACGCGCCACGATTTAGGTCGTGAAGACTTCATCAAAAAAGTGTGGGAATGGAAAGAGCACAGCGGCGGAACGATCACCGGTCAAATGCGTCGTCTAGGTACGTCTCCTGACTGGTCTCGCGAAGTGTTCACCATGGACGAAGACTTATCTAAAGCCGTCACTGAAGTGTTCGTTAAACTACACGAAGAAGGCCTTATTTATCGTGGCAAGCGTTTGGTTAACTGGGATCCAGTGCTTCACACTGCAGTATCTGATCTTGAAGTACTGAACGAAGAAGAAGACGGCCACATGTGGCACATGCGCTACCCACTTGCAGATGGTAGCGGTGAGCTAGTGGTTGCGACAACGCGTCCTGAAACTATGCTAGGCGATACAGCGGTTGCAGTACACCCGGATGATGAGCGTTACCAAAGCTTTATCGGCAAAGAAATTAAGCTACCGATTACGGGCCGTTTAATTCCAGTTATCGCCGATGACTATGTAGATCAAGAATTCGGTACAGGCTGCGTTAAAATTACGCCTGCTCACGATTTTAACGACTACGACATGGGTAAGCGTCATAACCTACCTATGATCAATATTCTTACCGACGATGCGAAAATTAATGATGATGCGCCAGAAGCGTACCGTGGTTTAGATCGTTTCGACGCCCGTAAGCAAATAGTTGCCGACCTAGAAGCCCAAGGTTCTTTGGTTAAAATTGAGCCGCACAAGCTTAAAGTGCCGCGCGGCGACAGAACCGGTGCGGTAATTGAACCCTACCTAACTGACCAGTGGTATGTAGCGGTTGAGTCTCTTGCTAAACCTGCTATTGAAGCGGTTGAAAGTGGCGAAATTCGCTTTGTGCCAGAGAACTGGAACAAGACTTACTACCAGTGGATGCACAACATTCAAGATTGGTGTATTTCGCGTCAGCTGTGGTGGGGACACCGCATTCCAGCGTGGTATGACGAAAACGGTAATGTTTTTGTTGGCCGCACTGAAGAAGAAGTGCGTGAAAAGCACAACCTTGGCAGTGATGTAACCCTTTCACAAGACGACGATGTACTAGATACCTGGTTCTCAAGTGCACTATGGCCGTTCGCCACCATGGGCTGGCCGGAAGAAACGCCAGATCTAGAAACCTTCGTGCCGTCTTCAGTGCTGGTTACTGGCTTTGACATCATTTTCTTCTGGGTTGCCAGAATGATTATGATGACCAAGAAGTTCACGGGCAAAATTCCGTTTAAAGACATTTACATTACTGGTCTTATCCGCGATGAGAATGGCGATAAAATGTCAAAGTCGAAGGGCAACGTGCTTGACCCAATCGACTTGATTGACGGTATTGATATTGAATCGCTTGTGACAAAACGTACCGCCGGCATGATGCAGCCTCAGCTTGCTGAGAAGATTGCTAAGCGCACTCGCAAGCAATTCCCTGATGGTATTCAGGCCTACGGTACAGACGCATTGCGCTTTACCTTTGCCGCTATGGCGTCAACCAGTCGCGATATCAACTTTGATATGGCCCGTGTCGAAGGCTACCGCAACTTCTGCAACAAGATTTGGAACGCATCACGTTTCGTAATGATGAACACAGAAGAGCACGATACAGGTCGTGACGGCGGCGAAATGGTGCTTAGCATGGCCGATCGTTGGATTTGGGCGAAGTTCCAACAAACGCTGGTTGAGTTTGAAAAAGCGCTTGAAGACTACCGTTTCGACATTGCAGCACAAACCGTTTACGAGTTTACCTGGAACCAGTTCTGTGACTGGTATCTAGAGCTTACTAAACCTGTGCTTAACAATGACGCCAGCACCGAAGCTGAAAAGCGCGGTACCCGTCATACCCTTATTAACGTACTTGAAAGCCTGCTTCGCTTGTTGCACCCGCTTATGCCATTTATCACCGACACTATTTGGCAGCGCGTTGTGCCACTAAGTGCGCTTAAGGTAGAAGAGGGCGCAAGCATTATGGTTCAGGCATTCCCTGAAGTTGATGCAGCGAAACAAGACGACAAAGTACTTGCTGATATCGAGTGGGTGAAGAAGTTTATCGTGGGTATTCGTAATATCCGTGGTGAAATGGATATCTCGCCAAACAAACCGCTTAATGCGCTACTTAAAAACGTAAGCGACGAAGACGCGCGTCGTCTTGATGCGGCTAAGGCATTCCTAGATAAGCTTTCTAAGCTTGAAACCGTTACTGTATTGAAAGACGGTGAAGAAGCACCGGCCAGTGCGACAGCGCTTGTAGGTGAGATGGAAATTCTTATTCCAATGGCAGGGCTTATCGACAAAGACGCAGAGCTTGCTCGTATCACTAAAGCCATGGAGAAAATCGAGAAAGATGTATCTCGTACTCGTGGCAAGTTGGGTAACGAGAAGTTCGTAAGTAATGCGCCAGAAGCGGTAATTGAAAAAGAACGCGCTAAGTTGGAAGAGGGTGAAAAAGCCCTAGCCAAACTTAAAGAGCAGTTCGAGACCATTAAAGCGCTTTAATTGCAACGCTTGTAGAGGTTTGTTGCTCGTGTAAATGAGAAAAAGGTTACCAGAACGGTAACCTTTTTTTTTGAGATATCGAGTATTAATATTTCACTAGATAGCGATTAAGCATAGAGACCAGCGACTTTTGTTTTATTGGTTTTGTAAGGTAATCGTTCATCCCCGCATTTAATGCATTCTCTTTGTCTTCTTTCATGGCATTTGCAGATAGCCCGATGATAGGAATATCAGTAAAGCCCTTGCTTCGCAATAGTGACGTCGCGTCGTAACCGTCCATTACTGGCATCTGAACATCCATTAGTATCAGGTCGTATTGGGGGGCGTTTTCTATCTTTTGTACCGCTTGCTTACCATCTTCTGCAATATCAAATGTTATGCCTAACTGTGTAAGCATTTCACCGGTCACAAGTTGATTTATATTGTTGTCTTCCACAAGCAAAACATGCCCTTCTAAAACAAGTTCCTCATGTTTTTCTTCATTTTCTTCAACATGTTGTGGTGATTGCTTTGCGAGAATATCGTGTATGAAGCGTTCAAATTGCGCAGGTGTAAAAGGATGCATTAGCAGAGGGCCTTGCCACATAGATACATACTTGTTCTGTAATGCACTACCTGCGCTTTCAATGATCAATCCCACTGACTTTCCATCTTCAAGCAGACCTTTCAGCCATCCTAAATTTAACCTGAAGGTACTAAATTCCGGAATGTCGACAAGCAAATACTCGGGTAGAGTAGCAAGCGCTTTAGCTTGATTTAACGGGACAAAAGCGCTGCTTGTAACATCTATTTGATCACAATAGGACAACGGCAAAAGAGGAGACTCTGTAATATATAAAGTGTCCTGTGGTAACTGCGAGACTTTTTCTAAAACTCCTTGTTGGTTCTTGAAAGCGCGAATGGGAAGCGAAACTTCAAATGTACTGCCTTTACCCATGACCGAAGATGCGTTTATTTTTCCTCCCATCAACTCGGTAAGTTGACTAACAATGGTCAGCCCCAAGCCTGTACCGCCATACTTCCTGTTCGTTGAACCATCGGCCTGAGTAAAAGGCTTAAATATGCGATTAAGTTGCGCTTCACTCATACCGATACCAGAATCACTAATGCGCATTTTTAGTGTTAACAGGTTTCCTTTTTCATTTAGCGAGCCATCAAAAACAATATCTATTCGGCCTTGTTCAGTAAACTTCACCGCATTGTTGCCTATGTTCATGATAATTTGTGCAATTCGCAGCGGGTCGCCTACCACTTGTGGTGGAATTGTTGGAGCCACTTCAAAATGAACAGATAAGTTCTTTTCTTTTGCTCGAAGTGCAATAACAGCAATAAGATTGTCAAATAGCGAGTGAAGCGAAAAACTGACTTCTTCTATCTTGAGCTTACCAGCTTCAATTTTTGAGAAATCCAAAATATCGTTGATAACGCTAAGTAGAATCTGACCGGAGTACGCAGCTTTGTCTAAGTAGTCTCTCACTGTTTCGGAGAGGTCTTGTTGCTGCGCTAATTCAATTAAACCCAAGATCCCGTTCATCGGTGTTCTTATCTCATGGCTCATGTTCGCAAGAAAAATACTTTTTGATGCTGTCGCTTGTTCTGCTTTTATCTTTGATTCATTGAGTGCCGTATTTAAGCTTTCTAATTGTCCGTTCAAGTTTTGGGCTTCAATGAGTAATTTTTCTGTTTGACGGTTTTTATCACTAAAAACTTTTGCAGCTTTAGCTAATTTGCCAATTTCATCCTTTCTATTGCTGCCGGGAATATTGGTAATTTGTACCCCTTCTGAAAGCTTATTAAAAACTTCTGTAATGGAGCGTATAGGGCCTAAAATCCTGAAAATTGAGAAGAGAGCAGCGGTGAGTGCTAACAAAATAGCGATTAATGAAAATATTTCGCCATTGCGCTGTGTTGCTTCAGCAAGGTTGTATGTACGCTGTGTTGCAACTTCTGATTGTGTTGTGACTTGTTTGGCGAGTTCTCCACTTAAATAGAGAAACTCATTTGCGGAACCCGCCATGACGACATTAACTAAAAATAGGTTGCCTTGGGTGATTTGAGTCAATTTAAAGAAGTCATTTTTAACGCGTTCACTCAGACGAGTTACTTTGCTTTTTAAAGGCATAGCTGAAGAACTAAAACTAATTTCAAGCTCCTCAATTGATACGTTAAAGCGTTGGATGAAACTCATTTCTGGTTTCATTAAATACTTCAACATGGCATTTTCTGCTCGAATTAGGGCCCCTTTGGCAGCGTCGAACGCTGCTTTAGATATTTCTTTATTCTCATATGCCGTTACAACGGTGCTCGATAATAGAGTTAAATCTGAAAGTGTTCCATCGGCAATTAAATTGTCTTTTTGTGTACGCGCTCCCACAACTTGACTAAAGTTTTCTTGATAAGTGTTCAGGTGTTCACGCATTCTGTTAAGAAGTTCTGCTTGATAACTCGCTCCATCCTCGCCACCTATATTCAACTTGTCGAGTTTGGCATTGATCGTAACCATCAGTCGACTGAAACGAGTGATAGCTGATTTGCTAGCATTTTCTTTGAAGATAAGTACGTTTCTTTGTAAATCGACAACGTCGCGTTCAAGCTCTTTTACTAGAGCAACATCAACTACCGCCTGCGAAGCTGAGGCGATACCTCTGTTTAGCACGGTTTGGTTATCACGAGCGATATACCCTTGCGCTAAAATTAGTGCAATTAAAGCAAACAGTACGGAGACAAGTTGAACACGAATAGACGACAACATTTTTCTTCGAACCTTTTCCTTTTCATATACTTACGTTATTCGGGTTAAGCCGTAATAAATTCATACCATTTTTGCAAACTGTATTCGTACGAAGGCATTACCGTATTCCATACTGCTACGTTACTAAACCTTGCTTTGTAACTGCCGCCGTTTCTCTGTGCACCTTTGCTTACACTTATTCTACCGTCAGTACCTTTTAACGCTTGTGTCGCGACTTTTCCTTCATACCAATAATCCCATTCAGCCTTGGATAAATATTGTGCTGATCGCTCAGGATTCGATATGTAATAACCTTGTCTCGCAATAAAGGCGCCGGGCCAACCAGATAGCCACCAATTCATGTACTCATACGCTATATCTTTTTGTCTGCCGTGAGTTGCTGAAGAAAGACACATTACGCCATGCCAGCCTCTGTATCCTTCTTTAGGTGCAGCAAACGTAACGGGTATATTTTGTCCATTTAACGCAGACACTGCAGGAGAAAACATGCTTTCTATCGAAACTCTGCCTGATTTCATAAACTCTACAGATTCGGGTACTGAGGTCCAAAAGCCGCTGAAATGATGTAATTGAGTAAGTTCGATAAGTATGCTGAATAGATCGTCTAGTTCTTGATCGTTTATGGCACCAATATCTTCGAATTGCACAAACCCTTTTGCTTGCGCTGCCAGCGCGAGGTCAAACAACCCGATTGTCGGATCATTCACAATTCCTACTTTACCGCTGTAACGACTATCAAGAAGCCAGCCCCAGCTTTCTTGTTCTTTTTTCAGTGCATCTGGTAAGTGGTCAGCGTGATATCCGAATGAGTCCACATTATGAACATAGGGCAAAAAACTAATTTTTTCAGTATGCTGTTCGCCTAAAGAACCGTCATTTTGTACATTAATAATTTTGTGCGGCGCGTCGCCTGCACCAATACGAGCATCCGGACTCAGCCTACCCGTTTTTGTTAAGTCGTTAACTTCATCCCAATATCGTAATTTCTTTTTATCAATGGGTTGTATAGCTTGGGCACGCCACAAGACGTTAATACTGTTAGACCACTGCTCATATAAGTCAAACGTGTTTGGGTTCATTGATGCTTTTTGTAATACCCGCGCACTCCCTCCTGGCTCAAACTCGATATTAAATCCGAGATCTTCCATCGCCCGCTGTCGCAAGGCTTCTTGAAGTGTAACGTGAGTGCCCAACACTCTCAGAGTCGGTTTTTCTTTTCCGATTGCAAAGGGCGTGGTGCCGGCGCTCAAAGCAAACGCTATCCCGCCTTTTAACAGCGTTCTCCGTTTTTGCGATGAAGGCAAATGTGAAACAACCTCTTCTGGCATCAGAAGGATTTCCTTAGGCGGTGGGTTCCTGTTTACAGTGTGGCACTTTACTATGAAGGTTACAAAACTTTTACGTCTTAATTACTTCGTCTTTTTCACTATTTATTAATTTATCGCGTCGGGATTCACGTGAGACACTAGCGATTTGCATACTACGCAATTACGCCCTTTATTTTTGGCTTCGTATAGCGCTTCATCTGCTTTTGTGAACAGTTTTTTTATGTCAGTGCTCATTACTTGAGGTAGATATACTGCGCCTATGCTTAGCGTAACCTGTCTGTTGTTGAGGGCTGGTACATCTTTATGCAGCGAACTGATTTTTTCTCGCAACCTATCAATTATTGGCAATGGATTGAGCGGGTCGGGCAACAAAATACAAAACGCGAATTCTTCACCACCAACTCTCCCAATGACATCCTCTACGCGAAAGAATTTTTTCAATGTTTCAGCGATATACACCAAAACGTCGTCGCCAAATGCGTGGCCATGGTTGTCGTTGATCGATTTAAAATGGTCAACATCAGCGAGCCCAAACAATAAACCTTTGTTGTTTCTTATGGCGAAATGAATGAGTTTTTCTACACCTTCGAAGAAAGCGCGTCTATTTGGAATATTCGTTAATGCGTCAAAAAAAGCGAGCCTCTCTAGTTTTAAATTAGCAGAGCGCAGTTCTCGTGTTCTGTTGTCTACAAGTAATTCTAAATCACTTTTGATACGTTTAAGCTCTTCATTTCTTTTGTCTAGTTGCTCAGTACGAAATTTGAGTTCACTTATATTGCGTTGAACAGCAGCAAAATGTGTTACTTCACCGAAGCTATTTTTCAAAGGAAATATATTCATCTGTACCCAAAACGGCGTACCGGTTTTGGTGTAGTTCAATAGCGTTTCCGAACAAGGGCGTGTCTCAATCAGCGCTTGTTTTATCCGCTTTGTCGCTGATTTATCTGTTAACGCGCCTTGAAAAATCCGAGGAGTCTCTCCAATCAATTCCGATAAAGTGTACTCAGTGTGTTCGCATAGAGCGTTGTTAGCATAGATGATTTTTGGCGAGAGAGGTGGCTCAATATTCGCTGCCTCTGTTACCAAAATCATGTCCTGAGCGTTTTCTACAATATCCTTGTGTGAGAAGCTGTTAACTTTTTCGGAGATATTCGTAAAGTAAACGACAACAAATTCGGATGGGGCTGGCGTCATAGGCTTTCTTTCCGGATATGCATTGACGCTAAACCACCTCATTTTTCCCGTGCGTTGAGATGACTTACCAATAATCTGTTCGTTCACAGGCTCGCCCGTAGATATTACCTTATAAACTGGAAGTTCCTCCATCGCTAGTTGACGATTCTGGCGATCAATAAAATCCCAAGAATGAGAAGAGGGAGCGCTACCTTTTATCGACTCAAGGTCAATCTCTAGCATATCCAGCGCAGCTGGATTGGCGTACTCTACAATACCTTTTACGTTGTGAATAACGACGCCTATTTGCGTATTTTCAAGTAGGTTAAATAAATTGACATTTTCGATGCTCATAAGGCTCTTCCAAGTAATAAGGCTTTAAGGATCAGAAAAAGCGCACAGCATTTATCCTTGGATATTGTGCGAACTGCTATAAGTAAAAGATAGACTTTAGTATTAAGAATGTGCAAGGAACTGCATTGACGCGGTTCCTTGCTTGGTAGAAATACCGTGTAGTGACTAGCGAGGTTGTTTCGCGATAAGCGGTTTCAATTTTTTACCTATGGCGACAAGGACTAAACAGAAAAGTGACACTGCAGACCACGTGCCACCGTGCTCTTCAACGATGACAACAGTTTCTTCTACCGTATATTCATTGTTTTCACTTTCGAGAGGAACAAAGGCGAGAGCGCCGTCATCATAGCCATCGGTGAATGCGACAAGTTCTTCGGTTTCGGCATCGTATAATTCCAACAAAATATCATAGTCATTAGGCGGAAACCCTGATACTAGAGTACTTTCTATCGTAAAAGTATCGGTCGAGTCTTCGCCGTAGATATAGAATTCCGACGAAACATGAATGGCATCATAAGCACCATTTACTCCTAGGTATAGCACGGCATAGACAGGTACCTGGTTGAAAATAGTGTCAGCATCGAATTCGATTGAAAAAGTCGAATGATATCCATCGTAATCTATATCATTCTCTAGTGTTATCCAGCTTTCATAAATCCAAAACTCGTTGTTGAGAACGGTTGTAGACTCCGCTGCGTTTTTGACTTTCCCAAAATAGCGCTGTTCACGTTCACTACTACGATCACTGCCAAGATTAGAAGGCGCCCCACTTTTAATTACTGCTCCTACCGATCCTCTTGATGCGGAAGTTACAGTATTCACGTCAGAGTGATAAGGCGCGTCGTAACGAAATTCGTTGGACTTTACAAGAATATCGCGACTTGTTTGCTGCTCTGTTGCGAGGGCTAGTGAAGTTGCACTAGAAAATGCAAGGGCAGTTAGAGAGTATAACAGTGATTTCATACGTCCATCCTTTTCCAATCGATAATGACAGTATCATTGTGATTGAAAAAAGATGAACCGAAGCTGAAGGGTGTCTTAACGACGCTTCTAATGCCGAAGAATGATGATGAGGAGTTAGTCGTCGAAGTAGCTGTCTTCTTCGTAATCTCCCTCCTCACGAGGTTCGAAGTAAGTTCCCCAACCATCGTAGGTTACGTCATGCTTGTCGGCAATCTTTAGCAGTGTATCTGAATCAGCGTTAAGTTTTTCAATGTCTAATCTTCTCTCAACTACCGCGTCGAAACAAAAAATGGTTTCGCCATCATCAAGAATAAGTTCTTCAGCATCGGTGACTTCAAAACCAGCTTTAAACGCATCAACAGCTGCCTTTTCCAACACATCGAAGTCGGTACTGGCGAAATGGTGCTCAATGGTGTAGTCCGCATCGGCTTGACTACCATCTTCTAGAAGGGCGTCAATAGTTTCTTGGTTAAACGCGTACCACTCTTCTCTTTCATCGAACTGGGTCATAATAAACACTCGTTAGCAATTTAGGCGCAAGTTTACCTGCTTTTTTCCAGTTCATCGACCTGTGTATTAACGTCATCAAACTTTTGCTTCATTTGGTTGTTGAAATAGTGCATCCATTCTTTTATCGAATATTCTTCTGTTAACGGTACAGGTGCAGAAATATCGATTAACACAATACCGTTATCCCAACGGTTCCATTTTACTTTGTTGTGTAAATTAGAAGCCGTTACCATAACGATAGGTTCATTAGTGGTTTTAGCCAAACGAAAAGCCCCTTGCTTGAAAGGCAGAATACCGCGGCCGTAGCTTCGTGTACCTTCAGGAAATAACCACACTGATGTTTTTCGATTTGCAATTTTACTTGCAGCAATATCAAGTGTATTTCTCGCTTTTCCAGAGTTTTTCCTGTCGATCATAATGTTGCCCGATAGCCAATAGATTTGGCCAAAGATGGGGATCCACTTTAAACTTTTTTTGCCGATAGTAACGACACCAGGTAAGGCTGCGCGACAGATTGTAATGACGTCAAAGCTATTTTGATGATTAGCAATAAAGACATAGGGGTGATTCAATTTCACCTCTGGATCTCGTTTTATCACTATCTTGAGTCCAACGATTTTAGCCATCATTGAATAAAGTCTGCCCGCAACGTGTACGTTATCTTTGTGAAAAGGACGCGCCAGACACACAATGAGCAAAGCAAGGTTGATAAAAAGAAAGGCGAAGAAGAGCGCTGGAACGCGGAATAAAGCTATCAAAACAACTCCCATATACAATTGACGCGCGCAGTATAGTAGAAGTTTCAGCGTACACTTGTCCGATGAGTTTTAATAGTTAAGTTTGAGTTTTACCGTGCATGTGAGCAAATTATCATCCGTTGCTCTCATGTACGCGCTAATTTTCATCTATTTTTGGTGCTTAATTTATCTTTACCACCTTTAGTATGAGGAAATTTTTGTAATTGCGAATTAGACTAACAATAGGCAAACATTCACTTTATTCGGAATTTTTATGCAGACATTTACTCCAGACGAATTAGAAGAAGATATTCTTGCTGACTTGATGGAGGAAATAAATGAACTCTATGAATCGAGCGAGCAAACACTTATTGAGTTAGAGTTACGTCCAGAGGACAACGAACTTCAGCGTGCGCTTTTTCGATCTATTCATACGATAAAAGGTGACTTGGGGTTAGTTAATTTTTCACCAATGATACCGCTATTGCAGCATGTTGAAGATCTCCTCGACTATCTACGCAAGGGGCAGGTAGCTTACACCAGTACGATGAGTGATCTTGTACTTCTTACCATGGACAGGGTCAAAGCGTTCGTCGAGACCGTGATGGCGAATGGTAAAGCCGATTATGACGATACCTTGCACAGCCAACTTGTTCTGGCAATTAGCCGAGTAACGCCTGAAAACAGTGATGAACACGAGAAGCGGTTAACTGAAGCGGTATTACTGCTGAATCCCGATTTGGATGTTGTATCGGACGACGATAACCCCGATACGCTTCAAATTAAACAACCAACACTTGCGGCAACCGGTATCCCAAAAGATATAAGCTCAGAAAAGAAGCAAGATATATTGTTTTTTCGTGATTTGATGCAGACTATCGAACGCCGTTCTGACTTTTGGTCTGGCAGAGGCGATAGAATTGCAAAACTTGCCATGTACATCAACGACGTTGCTGAAAACCCAATTGATGAAGAGCAGCTTGCCGTAGCCAGTTATGTACACGACTTTGGCATGGCGTTTATGCCTTTAAAGTTGCTTCATAAAGGCGATGCGCTAAGCGAAATTGAGTTTAATCTCATGCGCTCTCACGTTTACAAAAGTGCGAGGTTACTTGAGCATTTAGACCAATGGGATATGGCGCGCAAAATTGTCATGCAGCATCACGAGCGTACTGATGGTACTGGTTACCCATTAGGGCTCAAAGAGGACGATATATGTGAAGGCGCTAAATTGCTTGCCATTGTTGATACCTATGATGCGATGACGCACCCTAGAGCACATAATGCGGATAACGTTTTGTCGAAGAAAGATGCCGTTATCGAAATTAACCGCAGTGCCAAAGGGCAGTTTAGTATGAAGTGGGTAAGGCATTTTAATCAAGGAATGACGGCACTTTTAACTAAAGGGCAGTAAATACTGCCTTTTTCTTTTTATGGGAATTGTTAATTGTTTTTAGTTGTTGCTCAATCAAATTCTCGAATCAAGTTGCAATACGCTACATGTTTTTTGGTTTTTGAATTCCCAACAAAGTGATACTTGTTCTCGCTCGGGATGCCTCAATGCCATTTGCAGTTTATCGAAGTTTGCATAGGTAACCGGTGCTTCCTCAAATTCAGTAATGATACTATTAACTGGAACCTTGGCAGCATGCGCTCCAGTATCTTCAGCAACGTCTAATACAATGGCACCTTGGGAATGCGGTAGTAAACGAAGGCCAGAACGATCTGTGCTTACAGAGGAAGTAAATTGCTTGCTGGGTTGGTACCACATACGTTCTGTAGAAAAATCAAACACAGTGTTAAATTGTTTTAAAACTTGATTACCCAATACCCCGTCGCTTCCGTCCTGCGAATTACTCCCTTCAAATCTAAAGTATGTTGGCAGGTGCTCAAATGTGGTGTCGCCAAAAGAGAAGTGAGACAGTAACCCCACAAGGTTGGCTGAATCTCCTTGAATTCCGGTGCTGGTTGTTGCAAAGGTTTCATCTGGCAACGCAAAGCGGTCATTTTCTGCAAATAAGGTTAATGTACCTGTCGAGCCAGTATCCAGCATGAGCTTTACCGTTGTCTGGCTCTTTTCGTCGTGAAGTGTTGTGGTGAAGTAGGGCGTATTGCTCTCTACAGGCATTGCGACTTCCTGCCACTGCTCAGTGCGATAATGCGCTCTGCTGTTATCATCTGGTTTGGTAATTACTAATGTCTTAGCGTCGTGGTTTATCTCTACAAGACAACAATTAAAAAAATCAGCGCCAAGTACACCGTCGAAATACGTTTCATCTACACTGCGAAACGGCATCGCAGATGTTGGTGCGTAAATTATCGATAAAGCTGAGATAGAAAATCCACCTAATTGAATATGGGCGTCATGCACGATGTAAGCGGTTGGCGCCTTTCCGCTTCCAGCACCCCCTATCGTAATTGGCTTGTTCGTAGGTAACTTAAGTGCGTTGGTTTTATTAGTTTCGGTAATAACTGTGGCTGCAGCGCCCG
The DNA here is from genome assembly GCF_001885075.1 of Alteromonas sp. V450. Taxonomy (NCBI): domain Bacteria; kingdom Pseudomonadati; phylum Pseudomonadota; class Gammaproteobacteria; order Alteromonadales; family Alteromonadaceae; genus Alteromonas; species Alteromonas sp. V450. The sequence continues at coordinate 2,451,205 of NZ_MODU01000004.1, read as the reverse complement.
AATCTAGTACAAAAGTCAGGGGCGTGGTTTTGTTAACAGTCACATTCACCAAAATGTGGTCATTGAGCATAGTGAAAGGCACCACGGTCCGAGTAATGGCTTCATCTGCGAATTCTTTGTCAGCGTTTTCGCCTTCGCTTTGCCAAGCGATTTTCGCGTTCTCATTTTTCCACTGAAAAGCGGCCATGTCCCAAATGCGACATCCTGACAGACCAATAAGCATAGTCGTCATCAGTATCCAACGCAGACAACTGCATTTACAGCAAGAATGTGTAGCTTCATTAGTGTGATTTATCATAATAATTGCCTCGTCGTTTTTATTAAGTGTAAAAGAAATTAATTATTGTTTTGCAATAATTATTATGTGTTTTGTAATAAAATATTTCTGTGTTACGAGGTTGTTTTGTGTTGTGGGTTGCTGTGGCGTACACTGAGCGAAAAAGGACAAGAAGAGCGCGCTATGCAATCTATAGAAAATCTAAAACGGGTTAGTCACTTTACTCGAATGATGCTGTTTGTTGTTGTAGGCATTTTTTTAACTATTGCCATTTACGGCTTCGTATCACAAGGGCAGTGGTGGGTGACCTTTGGAGACAATACGTTTGACGCTTTGTGGCTTCAGTACAAAGAATCACATTTCTTATTAGCAGCAGTTTTCTCTCCATTGATGGGTTGCTGGTTGCTTGGATTCTATTTTCTTCAGCGCCTTTTACTTGCACTAAGCAGTGGGCTTTTTTATGCAAAAGCCACGTTACGTTACTTGAAATACGTATCTTGGATTACGGTTTTTTATGTCTGTTATAGTATGGCAATGACACCTTTGGCCACTTACTTAGTGATTCCCAATAGTTCAATTGATATAAGTCTTAATCCCATGACGTTAATTATAGTGTTGTGCTTACCTGTGCTAGTTCACTTATTTAGCGCTGCTGCCGAGTTAGATAAAGAAAGCAAAGAGATTGTGTGATGCCTGTTCTTGTTAACCTTGACGTTATGATGGCGAAGCGCAAAATTCGCTCTAAAGATCTGGCACAAAAAATTGGAATAACTGAGGCGAATTTGTCGCTTTTGAAAAGCGGTAAAGTTAAGGGCGTTCGATTCACAACCTTAGAAGCTATTTGTCACCATTTACAGTGCCAACCAGGTGATATATTGGTATATGAAGATGAGTAAAAGAAATTGAAAAGGGCATTTCGACAATGCCCTTTTTGTTGTTTATGCCTTAATTAACACCAAGTTCTTTAAGCTTGCGGGTAAGGGTGTTTCTTCCCCAACCTAAGCGCTTCGCGGCATCTTGCTTGTGGCCGTGTGTGTGCTGAAGTGCGCGCTCAAGCATAACGCGCTCGAAGGTTAGCATAGCATCGTTGAGTATATTATGATGGCCATCTCGGAGTTGTTTGTCGGTCCAGCTTGCGAGTAAGTCTGGCCAATCGCCTGATTCTGGCGTCGGTTTTTCCATACTACTATCACTGTGGATCTCTGGCGGTAAATCGCTAGGCAACACCTCTTGACCACTGGCCATTACTGTCAGCCAACGGCACACGTTTTCCAATTGTCGTACGTTTCCAGGCCAAGGAAGCTGAGACATAACGCGTTCTGCATCTTTTGAAATGCTTTTCGCTTCAACATCAAGCTCTTTGGCTGCGCGGCGCAGAAAGTGGCGCGTTAGAAGTGGAATATCTTCACGGCGTTCATTAAGCGAGGGAAGGTGAACGCGAATAACGTTTAAACGGTGAAATAAATCTTCTCTAAATTTACCTTCGGCGACACGCTGTTCCAAATTTTGGTGAGTAGCGGCAATAATGCGAACGTCTACACTCACTGATTGATGGCCACCGACACGATAAAACTGGCCGTCTGCAAGCACGCGTAAAAGACGAGTTTGCACATCTAACGGCATATCGCCTATTTCATCTAAGAATAACGTACCGCCGTCAGCTTGCTCGAAGCGCCCCTGACGCGCCGCCTGTGCCCCAGTAAATGCTCCCTTTTCATGGCCAAATAGCTCTGACTCAACCAGATCGGCAGGTATTGCTGCCATGTTAAGCGCAATAAAGGGTTTACTTGCCCGCGGGCTGTGTCTGTGAAGTGCTTGGGCGACAAGCTCTTTACCTGTGCCTGATTGACCGTTGATAAGTACGCTGATTGATGAACGAGAGAGACGGCCTATTGCACGAAAAACTTCCTGCATTGCAGGTGCTTCGCCAATAATCTCCGTTACCACGTCTTCGACATGTGCTTTAGAAGCGGTCGACTGTTCTCTTGCGTGAGCAAGCGCTCGCTGGGTTAACGTTACCGCTTCGTCTATGTCAAATGGCTTTGGAAGGTATTCAAACGCGCCTTTTTGATATGCATTAACCGCGCTGTCTAAATCAGAATGCGCCGTCATAATAATAACGGGAAGCATGGGGTGCGATATGTGCACCTCGTTCAAAAGTGTCATGCCGTCCATCTGTGGCATTCTTATATCTGAAATGATGACTTCCGGGGCTTGACCACTTTGAAGTTGAAGCAATAAATCTTCAGGGTTTTCAAAACTCAAGCAACTGATGTCGGCTGCTTGCAAAGCCTTTTGCAGCACCCAACGAATAGAACTGTCGTCATCGACAATCCACACAGACTCATTCGTCATCGTCTGTCTCCTTACGATCTATTGGTATGTAAATTACGAATTCAGTGTGACCAGGGTAGCTATCTACGTCTATTTTGCCGCCGTGGTGATTGATGAGGGTTTGTGAAATAGACAACCCCAGTCCGGAGCCATTTTGCTTACTCGTGACCATAGGATAGAAAAGTGTATCTTTAATTTCAGCGGGAATACCTGGGCCGTTATCGATAATTTTTATTTTTGCAACAAGCGCATGCCGTTTAGTTTGAATTGTCATTTGACGTTCTATTCGCGTTACTAGCCTAATCTCAGGGTGAGGTGTTTGGCTTTCGGTCAATGCCTGAACGCTATTTCTTACTATATTGAGTACCGCTTGTTGAATCATGTCGGGGTCTAGCATAATAGGTGGAATACTAGGGTCGTAGTCACGCACAATGCTTATGGGATTATCTGAGTCAAAACGCATTAAACTGCGTATTTTTTCAAGCGCTTGATGAACGTTGCTTTGCACAAATCGAGGTAACGAGTTAGGCCCTAACAAGCGGTCAACCAAGTTTCGCAAACGATCTGATTGCTCTATGATCATACGCGTAAACTCTTTATGTTCTTCTGAAAGCTCTTTCTCTAACAGTTGGGCTGCGCCGCGAATACCGCCAAGTGGGTTTTTTATCTCATGTGCAAGACCGCGAACGAGTTCACGCGCAGCGTAATGCTGTGCATTTTGTAAGTTTTCACGAGAAATTCGCTTTTGCTGGTCAATCTTTTTTACTTCAAAGAGTAATTTCGGGCCGTCTTCGAAGTATAAATTTGTGACGGTTAGGTCAGCGGACACATAGCGGTTGTCTCTAAAAGCCAGTTTTATTTCATTCTCAGTGAAGTCTTCCCCTTTTCTAATAGCGGCTTTTAATCGAGTGGTTTCGATTGTCCCTGGTAGGAAAAAATCTTGAAGCGGATGCCCAATGAGCTGTTTCAATCCCGTCTCAAATAGGGCCTCCCCGGCATGGTTGGCGTAAACAATTGTTAGTTTGTTATCGACCATTACCAAAGCGGTATTCAGGCTATTTATAAGCTGTTGTGTTTCTAACTCGGTGGAATGCATCCGAGCGCTTCTCCTTTGCACTATTATAGTGCATTGTAGCTTGCAGTGCCCGAATTCGCGAGATTTTTAAGCACCACCTTCTACATGACTGAACCTTGATGGTGCGCTGTTTTCGTTGGTATTACGGGCCGTTAGTTTCCAATCAAAACCGATGCCTTGTGAAGGTAAAGGGTTTGTTGAGGAGAAGATGCAAGAGTCTTGCCTCTATTATCTGTTAATTCAACTTTATAGGTATGTGCGCCACGATCGATCCCTTGTAACTTAAATACCCCCGAATTATTGCTCGCAAATGCAGCGCCATCGAATATAAGGCGATAAGTTGATGCAGTAGATTTTCCCTGTTGAACTGCCGTTATTGTAAAGTCTCCCGCGTTGTTTCTTATTGTCGCCTCTGGTTCAGGGGCTTGAATGGCAACCTTAAAGTCATTCTTATTTCTTTTGTTCACTTTAGATGAGGAAGGAACGAATGTTGGCTTCGAGCCCGAAGCAACGTTTTGGGTTCTGCCTTTTAATTCAACGGGCTTAGCTTTAGCTGAAGGCTTGTCGGTGAAAGTAATATTTCCTTCATTATCCACCACCTTATATATTTGTTGGCTACTTGCGCTGTTGTTGCTTTCTGTCTCGGCATCGGTGGTGCTAAGGTTTTTACTAGTGGTTTGGTTTGAGCGAATGTCCGTTTGCTCTTGTAACTCCTGTGCAGATGAGTGAATTGTGAAATGGCTTAAGACTACAGTGGCGGCGGCAAAACTAATTAACTTTCTGAACACAATCGAACTTCCTTTGTTTAATATGTGTTCATAGTAGATAAATAGAACCTATAAAAAAAGCCCGCAAAGCGAGCTTTTTTATTAATTGTTCTAATCTTTGCTATACGCTGTAGTACATGTCGAACTCAACCGGGTGAGTTGTCATGTTAAGTTTAGTAACTTCTTCAGACTTAAGGTCGATGTATGCATCAATCATGTCGTCAGTCATAACGCCACCTGCTTTAAGGAAGTCACGGTCATTATCAAGGGCTTCAAGCGCCATTTCTAGCGAGCTTGCAACAGTTGGGATTTCTGCTGCTTCTTCTGCTGGTAGGTCATACAAGTCCTTATCCATCGCATCGCCAGGGTGGATCTTGTTCTTAATACCGTCAATACCCGCCATAAGCATAGCAGTGAATGCTAGGTATGGGTTAGCTGTTGGGTCAGGGAAGCGTACTTCGATACGACGCGCTTTATCGCTAGTTACGTGAGGAATACGAATAGACGCAGAACGGTTACGTGCAGAGTATGCAAGCATTACCGGTGCTTCGAATCCAGGAACCAGACGCTTGTATGAGTTAGTTGAAGCGTTAGCAAACGCGTTGATTGCACGCGCGTGTTTGATGATACCACCAATGTAGTAAAGTGCTTCTTCAGAAAGGCCTGCGTACTTGTCACCCGCGAAAATGTTCACGCCATCTTTAGAGATAGACTGGTGGCAGTGCATACCAGAACCGTTATCGCCAACAAGAGGCTTAGGCATAAAGGTAGCCGTTTGGCCGTATGCGTGTGCAACGTTGTGAACAACATACTTGTAAACTTGGATTTCGTCCGCTTTCTTAACTAGCGTGTTGAATTGGCAAGCAATTTCGTTTTGGCCAGCCGTTGCTACTTCGTGGTGGTGCGCTTCGATAACAAGGCCCATCTCTTCCATAACCAGGCACATTGCAGCACGGATATCGTGAGCAGAGTCCACTGGTGGTACTGGGAAGTAACCGCCTTTAACGCCAGGGCGGTGTGCCATGTTGCCGCCTTCGAACTCTTCGCCAGAGTTCCACTTTGCTTCAGAAGAATCGATCTTGTAGAAAGAACCCGCCATGTCAGTGTGGAAGCGTACGTCGTCGAATAGGAAAAACTCTGGCTCTGGGCCAAAGAAACATGTGTCACCGATGCCAGTTGATTTTAAGTATTCTTCTGCGCGGCGAGCAACTGAGCGCGGGTCACGCTCGTAACCTTCCATTGTAGAAGGTTCAACGATGTCACAACGAATATTTACTTGTGTTTCTTCAGCGAAAGGGTCTACAACACAGCTTGTTGCGTCTGGAAGAAGCACCATGTCTGATTCGTTGATGCCTTTCCAGCCAGCGATTGAAGAACCATCGAACATTTTACCTTCTTCGAAAAACTCTTCATCAACAACGCTCGCAGGAATAGATACGTGTTGTTCCTTACCTTTTGTATCGGTAAAACGTAAATCTACAAACTTCGCTTCACTTTCTTTAATCAGCTCTAATGCCTTTTCTACTGACATCGTGTCCTCCAGGTTTAATGTAAAAATGCGGAGTGATCAGCTTCACCCCAACAGTGGCAAAAGTGAAAGCGATTATCATGCCATCTATATGTGCGCCTGATTCTGCGGCATAGACGGGCATATATCACTTCCGTTTGAATTAAATTGCACCGGGTTGGTGCATTGATGCACCAATATGGTGTTTGCACTTAATGGTACGACGTTCAGCCTAGATTACTTTGCAACGTACCGCTACCTGTTCTGAATAATTCAGTGCAACCAGATGATTGTTTGGTGGACAAGTACCTGAAATCTAATAAAACACATTTCTATCAAAAAAAAGATGCGCAAACGTCGTGGTTTTTCTGTACAATCCGCGCAAATTTTTCTATCTGCATTTTTTTGCAACAAATCTAACGCATACTCCTTTCCACTGAATGGAAGTAGACGTTGATTTACACAGGCTCTATATAAGCATGAATACCACTGATATTAATAAATTGCGTAACATCGCAATCATCGCCCACGTTGACCACGGTAAAACCACCCTGGTAGACAAACTGTTACAGCAGTCTGGCACCCTTGAATCTCGAGGCGAGCAAGAAGAGCGCGTAATGGACTCGAACGACATCGAGAAAGAACGTGGCATTACCATCCTAGCTAAGAATACAGCGATTAACTGGAACGACTACCGTATTAACATCGTAGATACTCCAGGACACGCTGACTTCGGTGGTGAAGTAGAGCGTGTAATGTCGATGGCTGACTCTGTACTTCTACTTGTAGATGCGCAAGAAGGCCCGATGCCCCAAACTCGTTTTGTTACGCAAAAGGCATTTGCTCAAGGTCTTAAGCCAATTGTTGTTATCAACAAAATCGATAAACCTGGTGCGCGTCCTGATTGGGTAATGGACCAAGTTTTCGACCTATTCGACAATCTGGGTGCAACTGACGAACAGCTAGATTTCCAAGTTGTTTATGCGTCTGCACTTAACGGTTGGGCATCACTCGATGCAGATACTAAAGAAGACGATATGACGGCATTGTTCCAAACTATCGTTGACCAGGTTTCTCCGCCTGATGCAGATATCGACGGCGCGTTCCAAATGCAGATCTCTCAGCTTGACTACAACTCATACGTGGGTGTAATCGGCGTAGGTCGCGTTAAGCGTGGCTCTGTAAAGCCTAACCAGCAAGTTACGGTTGTAACAGCTGATGGGCAGAAGCGAAACGGTAAGGTTGGTCTAGTATACGGTTACCTTGGTCTTGCTCGTCACGAAGTTGAATCAGCTCACGCGGGCGACATCATTGCAATTACAGGTCTTGGCGAACTTAAGATCTCTGACACTATCTGCGACGTGAACACAGTAGAAGCGCTTCCTCCACTTACGGTTGACGAACCTACAGTAACCATGACGTTCCAGGTAAACACGTCTCCATTTGCGGGCAAAGAAGGTAAGTACGTAACGTCGCGTAATATTTTAGAGCGTCTTAATGACGAGCTAGTTCACAATGTGGCACTTCGCGTTGAAGAAACACAAGATCCTGATAAGTTCCGTGTATCGGGCCGTGGTGAACTTCACCTAGGTATTCTTATCGAGAACATGCGTCGTGAAGGTTACGAGCTTGCTGTTTCTCGTCCAGAAGTAATTTTGAAAGAAGTGGATGGCGAAACACAAGAACCATACGAAACGCTAACGGTTGACTGCGAAGAACAGCACCAAGGCTCAATTATGGAACAGCTTGGTCTTCGTAAAGCAGAGATGACCGATATGTCTCCTGATGGCAAAGGTCGCGTACGTATTGACTTTATCATTCCAAGCCGTGGTCTAATTGGTTTCCAAACAGACTTTATGACAATGACATCAGGTTCTGGCTTGCTATACCATACGTTTGATCACTACGGTCCATTTAAAGGCGGTATTATTGGTAAGCGTAAGAACGGTGTACTTATCGCCAATGCAAACGGTAAAGCACTGACTAACGCGCTGTTTAACCTTCAAGAGCGTGGTCGTCTATTTATCGGTCATGGTGTTGAAGTATACGAAGGTATGGTTATTGGTATTCACAGCCGTGACAACGACCTTACTGTTAACGCGCTTAAAGGTAAGCAGCTTACGAACGTTCGTGCCTCTGGTACAGACGAAGCGCAAACTCTAGTTCCACCAATCAAGATGTCACTTGAGCAAGCGCTTGAGTTTATCGATGACGATGAACTAGTAGAAGTAACACCGGAGTCTATCCGTATTCGTAAGAAGCTTCTTACAGAAAACGAGCGTAAGCGTGCGTCACGTGCGCCTAAGTCGTAAAAAGGCTTTGCTTATAAAATACCCGCCACGCGCGGGTATTTTTTTATCGGTATTAATGTGAATAACGATAAAATATCGACCAAAGGTTAGTGGTTATGTGCTACGTTTCCATCTAACCTTATTTAGTAGTAAGAGTGATGAGGATACTGTAGTGCTTTCTGTTGCGGTAATCGAAGATGATCAGATAACGCTAGACTTAATAACTGATGCCCTTGAAACGCAGTTGGGCGCTACGGTTTACCCTTTTAGTAGGAGTAAGTTTGCAAGGGATTTCCTTCTCCAACAAACACCTGATTCCCTCAATCTTATTATCAGCGACCAGGTCATGTCAGACTATGACGGTTTAAGTCTACTCAAAGCATGTCGGTCTGCTAATCTACAGATCCCTTTCTTACTCATAACAGCGGACCCCAGCAAGGACGTTGTCGTAGAGGCTAAGAAGCTTCAAGTTGCGGGTTTTCTCGCAAAGCCGTTGAATATGAATGAGCTAATTCAAAAATCACAAAAGGTTGCCGCACCGTAATCGAGTAATAACTCCTAGCCCTAACAAAGCGCATTTCGATATAGCCAAACATGAAACGAAGCTAGTTTCTACTACGTTAAACTTCTACACTGTACCCACATAGTCAAAAGCAAACAGGATGCAATGTGAGCGCGTTATTTGATAAAACACCCTCAAGAGACGATACGTTTTCTTTCAAGTGGCAAAAATACAAAGGTAAAGACATTATTCCGGCATGGGTTGCCGATACTGAATTTCGTTGTGCCCAGCCAATTCTGGAGGCTATTTCCAGCTACGCAGAGCACGGCAATATGGGGTATGTTTTGCCAGCGCATCATCAAGGTGCTATTGACGCTGTTATACGATGGCTGAAAGTGAAACATCAATGGGAAATTAAACCAGAGTGGCTGGTATGGACACCTGGGGTGGTTCCTGCTTTTAACGTTGCATGTAAAGCATATTGTGAGCCGGGCGATAAGGTGCTAATACAAACGCCGAATTACCCTCCATTACTTGCTGCACCTAGACTCAATGGTTTAGAGCGTGTTGATATTGGTACCGTTAAAGCGTCAGATAGAAATGACAACGAGCGATATACCCTTGACTTCGATGCATTGGAAAAAGAAGCAGCGGACCCAAAATGCAAGCTGTTTATACTTTGTAACCCAATGAACCCGGTAGGGTCGGTTCTTACGCAAGCTGAACTGGATCGCATTGCTGAAATTTGTAACGCCAACAACGTTAAGCTTTGTTCTGATGAAATTCATTGCGACCTTATTCTAGAAGACGGCAAGCAGCACATTCCAGCGGGTCGTGAGAAAAACCTTGCTGAAAATAGCGTTACGCTGATGGCAGCAAGCAAAACATTTAACATAGCGGGTTTGGGCACGTCTTTTGCCATTATCCCCAACCGTCAACTGCGTCAGGCATTTACCAACGCCGCAGCGGGCATAGTACCTTGGGTGACAGTGTTGGGTTTAGCGGCAACAGAAGCGGCATTCACGCGATGTGACGACTGGCACCAGCAGCAAATCGATTATTTGCGAGAAAATAGGGATATGGTGTTTAACACGATTAATAGCATTGATGGGCTTAAAATGCTTAAAGCTGATGCGACATTTCTTGCGTGGGTAGACGCCAGCGGACTCGGTGTAGAGAACGTTCAAGAGTGGGCCGAAGAGAAAGGCGTAGGTCCTTCGCCTGGCGTCGACTTTCACAAGGCGGATCATTTCAGAATTAACTTTGGCTGCAGTAAAGCGATGCTTCAAGAGATCCTACAGCGCCTCGCCAGCTAAATAGAATAGGGGGTAGAGTCATGAATCTGCCCCCTAGCTTACGGCTGTTAGCTAAAAACGCCTATTAGTTTATACAAACCCAAACCAATCACCGTGCCCACCACAACAAAGCCGGCTAAGTTACTTTTCCATGTATTTCTAAATTCTCCCAGTGCAGAACTCTTATTCATAACGACCAGTAGAAAAATGGCAATAATGGGCAGTAAAAGCGCGTTTGTAGCTTGAGCAAACAAAATGGCGGGTAGGGGCTTAAAGCCAAGTGCCGCAACGCAGACACCTACTACGATGATTATAAACCATACTGCTTTGAAGCCTTTGCTTTGCATATTATCAGATAGACCTAGCGCACCGGTTACCGCGTAAGCGGCAGCTAGCGGTGCAGTGATAGCACTGGTTAAGCCTGCAGAAAACAGCCCCAACGCAAAAAACCATTGTGCTTTATCACCTAAAGCGGGTCTAAGTTGTTCGCCCATATTTGAGGCATCCATGGTAGCGGCTTGGTTAAAAAATGCCATCATTGCCGTGGCCATAACAATAAGGGTGATAAGCCCACCCATGCTAATAGCTTTTGCAGATTGATTTCGACACGCGATGACCGCTACTTGTTTATCTTGGCCTTGCGATGATTTTGCAACCAGGCTAGCGTGAAGAAACAAGTTGTATGGCACTATGGTGGTTCCAATTAGTGCTAATACCGTTGTAATGGCATCTGCGTCCAGTCGCGGTGAGATTAACTGACTAAACATGGCAGCAAGATTAGGTTTGGCTACCAACAGCGTGATAAGAAATACACCAGCCATAATAAAGACTAAATACACCAGTACTGTTTCTATCCACCGGTAGCTTCCTGACCATAGCAAAATGATGGCAATAGTACCTAGAATACTTGCCCATGGACCTATGCCGATGTCTATGAAGGCGTCTAATCCAATGGCTGCACCGGTTAAATTACCTGATTCATAAGCAGCGTTACCTATGCCTATAGCACACACAATAAGCACCACAAACATATTCTTGAGCCATGGGGTATAGGCCATATCTTTCATCGCACTCGCTAAGCCCTTACCGCTTGCTACCCCAAGACGCGCCGCCATATCTTGTAATACGATGGTTGCGAAAATGGAGAAAAGCAGTGCCCATACGAGGTGAAAGCCAAAGTTTGCTCCTGCTAAGCTTGCTGTAGTTACTGTTCCTGGGCCAATAAACGCGGCCGCGATGATGTATCCTGATTTATCTTTTGCCATTGCAACGACTCTTAGTTAAGTTTTGCTATCATGACAATAGGTAGGCGAGCACGCAACAGTACCGCTAAACCAATACAGTAACAGATTGGTTTTAAACCTATTGTCGCGAGCCCAATGCTGATGAGCAGCAAAGAGGGCGCGCAGACTACCGTTTCGTTAAATAGAACGCAAATTAAATTAGGAATGAGTAAGGTGAAAAATACATTTCCGATAGATTCAATAAAAGAGGTGTTATCTTCATCTGCGTTGAAAGGTGTTCTGCCGAACGTTTATCATGTTGACGGGATGATTTTTGCTGTTGCCGCTGCGCCTGAAATCCCTATGCCTGAACAATGGATGCCTTGGTTGGTTCAGCCCAAGGACAATACTCTTTTAAAAGACGATGTAGATGAACTTGCCGACGCACTCATGAACGGGCTTCGTGCACATTTGGATGCCATGCGCAAACAATTGCCACCTTTGCCCTTATCGCTATTAGAGCCAGACGAAAGTCACGGTAATATCAGACCGTCACATGAATTAGTACACTGGCTAAACGGCCTTTTGCAAGTACACAAGCAGCTTGAGCCCATTTGGCACGAGGCTTGGCAGAAACTTGAGCAACAGCGAAACGAGCGTTCTGACAAAGAGTCGCCTGAAGCGCGTTTGTCACGTTGCCTTAAACTTTTTACAACGTTGGCAAATGTTGATTTGGCGCTGAAGTATAGAAGTGAAGAGCAGGCTGAACAGCTCGAAAGCAATTTAGCACTACTTATTAATCAACTACTGTCATTACTTAATGATTACACTGCACTAGCTGGTGAGTTGGCTGAGGCATTACCAAACCAGTTTGAGACCTTCACACAACCCCGTCAGTAGTTCGTGAAAGAAGAGAGCGTTAAGCCAATAACTTAGCGTTGACGTTGCTGACGGCGCTGGTTTAGCGAGTGTTTCAACGATGCAGTATAAAGGTCAAGCTCGTGTTTTGCTCGCTCGTAACGTTCATTTAGAATGCTAGATTCAGGCTCTCGTATAAGCGCTTTGAATGCGAGGTCGGTTTGTTTAAGCAGGCTTTTCAAATGTTTATTACTATCATCCATGTAATAACTTTCCAATGAAACGTCGTTGTAATCTCGCGCAATATGCCTTTACTACGCATAGCGCTATAAGCACTTTGAATGAAGCTGGCGTATCAGTAGCTTACTGGCATACGCGCAACTTCAAAAGGTTTATAGCGGTTTCACAACAGCCAGGCATACTATTGCAAGAATAATAATGACGGGCGCCTCATTGAGAAACCGATAAAATTTTGGCGAATGCCTGTTTTCATCTCTAGCAAACTGCTTTAACAGTTTTAACAAATAGAAGTGATAGCCATATATAGCAAGTAGCAATAGTAATTTAATATGCAACCACCCTGACATTTTAAACCAAGTTCCGCCGTAACTAACAATAAGTGCCACGCCGAATACTAAGGTAAATAAGGCAAACGGCGTTACAAACATCCACAGCCGTCGTTCCATAACTTTGAATTCATCTTTAACAACCTGAGATGTTGTAGAAGCGTGATATACGAATAATCGAGGTAAGTAAAAGAGCCCTGCCATCCATGCCAGCATGAAAAAAATGTGAAGCGCTTTAAACCATAATATGTACATACTAATAGTGTGCCTTTTGTAAGAAGCTTTGTAATATATTCCACGTTACTACGCCAATGATATCGTTAAGCTCCTGATCATAGATATAAACTGCGCCAGAGCGCGAATTTTTAAGGTGTTCGTATACTTCGTGCAGCGTAGACTGTGCGCTAATACCTTCCATTTCGTAATAGTTCAACGCTGTTGCATCGTGTTCCAAACTCACATTGTATTGGACCAGCTTATACTGCACATCTATTTCAAATTTTAACTTCTGAACCACAATTGTTGTGGGATTACTCTCTAGGTAATTAAATAGAGCTTGCTCTGGGGCGTCGTGGAATAGCTTGTAATCTGTATTCATTGCCGCGAGTACACCTGTCTTTTCAAGTGCTTCACGAATAGATGAAATTGCATAAGGAAGGTTCTGATAGTCAAGCTGCCGTATGAAAATAGAACGGTTACCAAAAAACTGTGTAGAAGTAACGTAAGCTGGCACGATGACCAACATGGCGGGTAAAATAATTTGAGGGCTATAGGATAACTCCATAACCGCAGAAAGCGCCGCAAGAGGAGCATGCAACACAGCAGTTAACATACCGGCTATGCCTAAGAGGGCGAAGCTGTTTGTAAATTCGGGAACGTCAACAAAGTACGATAATGGCAATAAAAGTACGGCGCCAGCGAGCATCCCAATGACCATTACCGGGCCAATGATCCCTCCTGGAATACCGAGTCCAATTGCAAATACCGCCAAAATTACTTTAAACACCAAGGTAGAGACCAACAACAACGCGCCAGGAGAGCTGTCAAACAAATGCTCAACGTCGATAAAGTTGGCGCCAAGGGCTTCAGGTATAAACATGCCAATGGTACCGGTAATAAGCGCAGCAAGTATTAAACGCCACACCATTGAAACTGGCCTGAACCAGGTCATTACGCGCATAAGCTGGCTATTGAACAAAACTGCCAACATGCCTAAAAGAATACCTAATACTACTAAGTAGAAATACATCCATTGACTAAATGCATTGAACGATAAAAACGAAAGCTCGTTTACCTCTCCAAATACAATGCGAGTAAGCACAGAGCCGCAGGCAGCAGCCAACATGACAGGAACGAAAATATGTATTTTGTATTCTCTCAGTACCACCTCCATCACGAAAATTACAGCGGCGAACGGCGTGTTGAATGATGCCGAGATCCCTGCCGCAATGCCGCAGCCTGCGAGTATTCGAATACTGTTGTACGGCAAACGCAGCCATTGTCCCAAAAAACTACTGCCTGAGGCGCCTAAATGTACTGAAGGGCCTTCTCGACCGACAACGAAACCTCCAGCTAGGGCTAACATGCCTCCAAAAAACTGGTTAATGGTGGTTCTAAAGGGAATATGGCCGTAATAGTACTTCACTCTGTGAATAACAAAGGGAATGCCTAAACGGTAGTGTTTGAAGCCTGTAAGAAAGGCGATAAATAGAATTAATCCTACGCTGACAAATGGCATGATAAGCCAAACTAACCAGTCGTAGGTAACAAGTGACTGAAGTGAGGTAACGCCTGTTTTTTGTAGCCACTCTACGCAAAGCCTAAACAGTATAATGATGAGCGCCGCGCAGGTTCCCCCTACAATGCCCAGCATGCACAACTGAATGGATGTGCGTGGATGAGCTACTTCCTCTCTTAAAGCCTGCAAGCGCATGTTGTGGTACAGTAGATTAACGTAAAAAGAAGCTTACCATAAACACCTAAAATACATAATGTTTAGAGCGCTTTAGCGCGCAGTGTTTTTTGTTGACGTAGATATCATGACGACAGATCAGTTAAAAGAAGTATTAGGCAATTACAAGTGGACCTTGCTTGTGGCGGTTATTATGACCGCCATGGTTGGATTCGGCTACCAGTTAGCGCGATTTATTGATAAAGGTGACAGCAAAAAAGTACAGGCTCAACAGGAAACGATAGCAATTCTATCTGAAGACAATAATGTGCTTACCACAAGAGTTAACCAGCTCGAGGTTGCCCTGGAATTAGCTAAACTTGAAACAGAGGATATAACGAATAAGGTAACCGAGCAGAAAAAAGAGCTTGAGGCACAACAGGAGCTGCTGAGTTTCTATGAAAGGGTTATGGCACCTGAAAAAACCAATGGCGGCTTCGCCATTGAAGGGGTGGAGGTATTTAAGCTGAGTGACAACACCTATCAACTCAGATTAGTTTTATTGCAGTCTAAACAACAAAAAGCGGTAATCAACGGTAACCTACAGGTTATCGTTGCAGGCCTGCAAAACGGTAAACCTGTTACCCTTAAATCCGGAAATTCGAATTTGCTCGCCGAAGATATCAAGTATCGTTTCCGCTTTTTCCAAGCCGTTAACGTAACTCTCACTATTGACGAGAACATAGACGTCGAGTCCATTGCTTTTTCAACCACGGTTTATCAATATAAAACCCGCAAAGGTAACTATGAAGTAAGCGTGCCGTGGAATGAAGCGCTTTCTGTCGAAATAGAGTAAACGTTGTGGAACCGCGGCATCAATAGCCGTTTATTAGTTAAATGAGGAAAAATCCCGTTTCTTAATAGGGCGCTAGTGAAAGAAGGTAAGTAGTTATACCGGACCATCGACTTCGCGCTTTTTAATGCGTAAGACGCCGTATCTATTACAACTACACCCTCGACCTACTATTATCCATGTTTAAGGCGTGCCGAGATCCGCACGCCTTGTTATTGCACGCCTAGTTTTCACAACGCCTTAGCTCGAAAGCGTAACTGTGCCTTTCATGATGCCGATGTGACCAGGGAACGAGCAGAAGAACATGTATTCTTCGTCTTTGCTCAACCCCTCAACAGAAAAAGTCGTAGTGGTTTGTTCTCCGCCGCCAATAATGTCAGTTGCGCCAATTACGCGCTCATCATCTGGCTTGACGTAATTATTGTCTAAACCCGCATTCATGCCATCTGTTGCCACTGCTTGTCCGTTGGCTTTTGTTGTCATTACCCAGTTATGGCCCATAGCTTGTTTAGGCAATTGACCTGTGTGCTTCAAAGTCACGGTAAACTCACTACAACTCGCAGGAATAACCACATTCGACGTGTTGAACTGCATAGCATCGTTTGATTCCACAGTCACTTCGCATTCGTTAGCAAATGCACCAGAGGCCAAAAGGAAAAGGGCTGTGCCACCAAGTAACTTCTTAATCATAAAAATGTCCTTTGAATTTTGATTAACTTTACCTACGGGAGGTATTAAACGACTCGATTTTGATTACGAAAAAGAATAGCACTGGATCATTATAAATGCTAACGATTATCATTTATATTTGATTGTTATGTAGAACGAGCTCTTCTGTATTCATCGAGCTTTTTATTTTTAGATGTATAAGGAATGCACATGTCTTCGATACGACATACGGCTCAACGCGTTCGAATTGGATACAACGACGATGTGTTGAACATGGCGTTTTTAAAAAATTATCTAGATGGCGTGACTTGTGTTGCCAACTTATTACGAAGCGATAGAGACAAGTTTTCGGTCTATAAAAATGCGGTTGAGGTGCTTTATGAAACCCTGTGCGATCCGCTAGTTGGTCGGCAATGGCGGCGTGCCTGTTTAGATAACTTATACAAGCCGTTGCTTAAAGCCGAACGCTACGCGCATAACGAGAGTGATCGAATTGCGCTTGCGAGAATAAAAATAGACATGAACACGAGAGGGCCTGTTGACCTTTGATGTTCAGTAAAGAATAACAGCCCCTAGTACCCATTTTTTATAATTCACTGTCTAAGGGGCAGTGCTTTAATGCCACCAGCCTTAATAGGGCTTCGATTTAAGCGTGTTAACCACGCTTAAAATTAGTCATATCAACACAAGGAAACGAGTCATGACAGCAACACGCACAGAACGCGACAGTATGGGCGAGCTTCAGGTCCCCGAAAATGCACTCTACGGCGCGCAAACTCAGCGTGCCATTCAAAACTTTCCTGTTAGCGGGCAATGCATGCCCGAAGCCTTTATACGCGCGTTGATCACTGTAAAAAAAGCCGCGGCACAAGCCAACATGAAACTCAAAGTGCTGGACAACGATCGCGGTCAAGGGATAGTTCGAGCCTGTGATGACCTGTTGGCACTTGATGATGTGATGCAGCATTTTCCCGTTGATATATTCCAGACTGGCTCAGGTACCAGCACAAACATGAATGCCAACGAGGTCATTGCTCGCTTAGCTTCTCGTTATTCTAGCGAAGAGGTTCATCCGAATGATCATGTAAATTACGGGCAAAGTTCAAATGATGTGATCCCTACCACCATTCACGTTAGCGCGGCTATTGCATTGTCAAACGAGCTTATACCGGCCGTTGAACGTTTAGTTCGTACTATTGAAGTTAAAGCAAAGTCGGTAGCGCAATACTGTAAAACCGGACGCACTCATCTCATGGATGCGATGCCTGTGGGCATGGATCAAAGCTTACTGGCTTGGGCTTCTCAGCTTAAGCAGCAGGTTAAAACCCTGCGCGCTGTGCAGCCAGCTATTCAAACCCTTGCCCAAGGAGGCACTGCGGTGGGTACAGGTGTAAACGCCCATGCGGATTTTGCTACGACATTTTCAGATACACTCGTTGAACTGACCGATATCGCGTTTAAGCCCGCTGACAATTTTTTTGCATTGATTGGCTCTCAAGACACAGCAGTGACGCTTTCCGGTGCGACAAAAAGTCTGGCTGTCACCCTTATGAAAATTGCTAATGACTTGCGCTGGATGAATTCTGGGCCTTTGGCGGGCTTGGGTGAGATTGCGCTGCCTGCACTGCAGCCAGGTTCATCAATTATGCCCGGCAAGGTAAACCCGGTTATTCCAGAAGCGGTGGCGATGGCTTCAGCACAGGTAATAGGTAACGATACGGCGATTACTATAGGTGGGCAGTCTGGGAATTTTGAGTTAAATGTAATGCTACCGATGATTGCCAGCAATTTGCTTTCAAGTCTGTCGCTAATGACTAACAGTGCAACGCTCATCGGCGAGCAGGCAATTGAGGGCTTTACGGTAAATCAAGATAATATTGAACCTGCGCTTTACAGAAACCCTGTGCTCGTTACCGCGCTCAACCCTGTTATTGGCTATGCTAAAGCCGCAGAAATAGCAAAAACAGCCTACAAAGAAAACAAGCCTGTTATTGATGTGGCTGAAGCGATGACAGATATCCCAAGAGGCGAACTAGAATCACTGCTAGACCCGAAAAAACTTACTACACCTTAAGCGCTGTAGTGAAACGAAGATGATAAAAAGAGCGATCTACGATCGGGCTATTGAGTCAACTTGGAGCTACTATTTTTTAATAGTAGCTCTTTTTCGTTATATAGAACTGAAAAATAACGAATAAATTTCTAGTGAAAGCTGGGTTTTACAGTTCAAAGAACTGAAATAATGTACGATTAGTCAGTTTTTTCAATGAGTTATTTAAAATTCGTCAAAACCTCCTATAATATTGGCTATAGGAGTGGTAAGTATGGCGAAATATGTCTTTTTAGATACGGAAACGACAGGTTTAGATCCCCATAAGGGCAACCATCGGATCATCGACCTAGCCTGCGTAGAATATGAAGATTCCACTCCAACAGGACATGTATTCAACCTCAAAATTAATCCTGAAGGCAAAAAGTCTGTAAAGAGCGCTTTTCGAGTTCACGGAATCCTAGATGAAGAATTAGAGGGAAAACCGACCTTTAGTGATATCCACCAGCAATTCATTGAATTCATCAAAGACAGGCATCTCGTTATCTTCAATGCGGCTTTTGACTTACGTTTTTTAAATGCTGAGTTAAACCGCGTTAATTACCCTTCAACGGTTTCTGATATTTGTGCTGAAGTGACTTGCGCAATGGAGCTTGCCAAGAGCAAATTCGGTGTTAGAAAAATCAGTCAAGATGCAGCTTGCTTACGATACAATATTGATATTTCTAGTCGAACCAAACACAGTGCGTTACTTGATGCTTCACTGTGTGCAGAGCTGTTTTTCAAATTACTTGATGATTCGGTTGAACCACTAGAATCAACACCACAACAAAATAAACATACGCCAACCAAAGCCATATCCATTCCAAGAGCTTTCAAAAACAAAGAAACGGGTTTATATACCCAACTTAACTTTTGTAAAAATCCAGAATGTAAGAATTTTGGTGTCGTAGCTAAAAACCCGACTTACAAAGCCAATGGTGAGCTTAAGCGAGGTTTAGGCAACGAATACAAGCTTACATGGAGTGACGATAAATCCGAGCACCTGCTCACCTGCAAATTATGTGGTCATAGTACCACCATGATTCACAATCGTTGTTTTGAATTAGAAGTAAAACGCCTTTCAACCATATACGAGCCAGTCGAGCCAACGTGTCAGAATAAGGCTATACCCGGTCAACCTAAGACGTTTCGGCCCTACTATATTCCAACATCCCCTGAGAATAGGCGAGGCATTAAAAAGTTCAAGCCTCGGTGTAAAAATAGAGATAAGGGGATTTACACCCACCCGGAACTCTACAAGTTAGATGGAAAAGCGCAGCCTGACCGCATTATTGAGCGTGTTGTTAAAAAGCCAACCAGAAAAGGCGGCAAGCCTGTTACTCAAATAATCAAGGAAGAAAAGCTAGGTTCACAACTTCTTACCTGTCATGCATGTAATAGTAAGTTAACTGTTAAGTTAAACCCAGCAAACCGTCATTACAGAGATGCAGATAACGTTAAAATCTTTAAAGAATTAATGAATAAAGACATCCTCAATCGCATGATGGAAAAGCATGAACTCGGTGCCAAGGTTATCTACGACAAAATCAACTTTTTCTACGAGCAAGCGTTAGCCTTTGACCATTATCATTCACAGATGATTGACCATGCTGTAGCGACTAGAACACTTAGTCTCAGTTCAGATAGACAGTTCTATTTAAGTAACTGGGGCGACCATAACATGCCAAAACCTACGCCTATTGTGAACACTTCAACCGTTGATAATCATTCAGGTTTTGTATTCGTTTCTGATGTGAATTTTGACTTCACCAGTGATTATCAAGAAATAAACAAAGAGCATCGAGAAAAAAAGAGCAGGAAAAGTTCCCTTATTACAGACGCTACGCGCAATACGTATTAAGCAATGATGATGTTCATGTTCAGGCACCTGAGCATGAACGCACTGTTGAACTCCAACTACCACCCAAAGGATTGCTGGTACAGCAAACGTATAGCGTGTTAGCGCACTTTGCTTTACTTAAACAAAAACTCAAATATGCCAACCAAATTAACTTATACGCAGATAATGATTCGGGTATCAAATTAGCCCTAAGAGCCGTTTTTGACGATTGGATAGCACGCAATAAGCTTTATGCCTTTCAAATATCAGCAGAGAAAACAGGCAGCGGTCAGTATCTAGATGAAGACGCATCAAAACGATTCAGACAAGTTCGAGCGGATGCTAAAAAAGAAAACCCAGAAATCACCAATGAAGGCATCAAAAAAGCCCTTTGGGAAGCGCAATTATCAAACCGAGTTCGTGTCGGTAATGCTAAATCAGAATGGATAATCAACCCTAATAGCAAATCGCGTTTAGCAATGATGCTGCCACTAGGTGATGTAAAGAGCATGACCCCAAAACTGGTGGCAAGTTTATTAGCCAATGCATCACTGCATGGTGTCGATAATTGGTTTCAAATCTTACGCAGACATATTAATCTTTTAGAGCGTCCCGTTACCAGTGCCACCAATGCAAAACGCTGGAATGCATACGCTGGTTACAACCCTGAATGGATGGTTAAGCTAATTGAAATTAAGCGAGTATATTTCAATTATTGCATGACCAATGAGCGCACCATTAGCCGAAACTTTTCAGGTAATAACAAACCTAACCCCTCTACACCTGCTATGCGACTTGGGTTAACCAGAAAGCGTTACACGGCAGAAGATTTACTGTCATTTAGTCTCGATAAAGTACGCATCGATGAGGTGTATCGCAACAAAACTGAACACCTACCTAGCTTTGTGAGTAACCGATTTTAGTGTCAGGTTATTTTACAAATGCACATCTATTTAATCATACAAAATCACTAACCTATTGTTTTTTGTAAGTTACCTAACTGGCATAGTGCCTGCTTAGTACTCTCAAAGTATTTATTTTTAGCTTTATTAAATACCTTGCAACCTCAATGGAAAGGGATTAAAAGGAAAAATCAAATGAAAAATAAATTTTTAAAAGGTTTAGTGGCTAGCTTTGCATTGGTTGTCAGTGGGTTTGCTAATGCGGGATTAATTTTATCTGAAGTAGATGAGAATGCTTATATTCAAAGAGCTGGATATGACATTGCATGGATCTCACCTTGGAGTGCTAACAATACTAACATTGGTGATTATCAGATAGATTTATCGTATCAAAGCCAGTTCGGGTGGATGATAATGACTAAAGCAATATACGATGAAATTGGAGGTTTAACAGCAGCCGATTTTGCTTTTTCTGGTGCTAATGTTGACTATTTTACTGGTAATAACCTAGATGAAGCTACAGGCGCAACAGTTGCTGCTCTTTCGGGAATTCTTCCTACTAATGACGTTGCTGTAGCAACACCTTGGTTTAGTAAAGAGGCTTATTGGGTTGATTGGTCTCAAGGAGCTATAGGCGCTTGGAGTTTAGCTGATTGGGAATCGCCTTTATCTTGCCCTAATTCTTGTAATGAGACTTTGGCTGTTAGAGTTAGTAGAGTGAATGAAGTCCCTGAACCTTCTACCTTGGCAGTTTTCGCTTTGGGTTTAATGGGACTAGCTTCACGTAAATTTAAGAAACAAGCTTAATAAACATCGCTGAATATTTAAAACACTGATCATAATGGTCAGTGTTTTTTTCTTTTTTGGATATTTAAAACAAGAAAATCATAGTAAATCCCACCTTTATAATTCCAAGTCACTCAGTAACTAACTGAAATATTTAACTAATCGTACATTTTTAAGCTTTTTAATTGCGTTTCTTAAACTAAGCTTGCATTGAAAAATAAAGAAAAAGTTTTCTAAAAGTAAAAGGCCGCTTTGTTATTTTAACAAAACGGCTCCAAGTTGACTCAATAGCCCGATCTACGATCGCACTTTTTTGTAGTGAAAGAGGCGTTTGTATACAAACGGGACGCACTAAAAACTCGCATAATTTACCCTTGATCAAAAACTGCTCAACGATTGGCACGCTCTTGGCTTATTCCAGGGTCATTATCAGGCTAAAACGTGTTTTAACCGGTATACAGTTGCTGTACGCGAACGGGATTTTTGATACAGTGACACAATAATTAAATTGTATAGCTGCGTAAGACAGCAACAGACACTAGCGCTAATAGGTTTTGCTTATTGTCATGGCTAATTGCTATGAGGAAAGTGACGCCTTTTCGGGAAGAAAAAATGACAGAAACTTGCTTTCGCATGAAGGGCACTACGCTCACCAGTATTGTGTTAGAAGTAATAGATTTTGAGCCAGATAATTTTGAAGCTCAGTTATCTCAGAAGGTCGCGAGCGCGCCACAGTTCTTTACCCGTTCCTCACTGATTTTACATTTAATAAAGCCTTTATCTGCTACAGAGTTCGAGCTGCTGGTGGCGCTATGTCGTCGACTGCAATTGCAGCCCATGGCCGTGAAAGGTGAGGTGGCAGAGCTGAAGCCTACCATCAATGATTTGGGGTTAGCCGATGTAAGCCAAAGCAAATTTACAGACAGCGCCCTTCGTTCGCACAAAGCGAATGGTAGTGAAAACAATAACGGAAGCGGCGAAAACCCTTCTCAAACCGCACAACAAGATCAAACCGTTTCTGCGCCGCCAAAAAGTGAACCGGCTCCTGCAGCCGCAACCACGCTCAAACCTGCCAAAGTAATTAACCGTCCGGTACGTTCTGGTCAGCAAGTCTATGCCGAAGGCGGAGACTTGGTGGTAACGGCTTCTGTAAGTGAAGGCGCTGAGCTGCTTGCCGATGGTAATATTCATGTTTACGGCACATTGCGCGGCCGCGCGTTGGCAGGCGTAAAAGGCAATACGGGAGCCCGTGTATTTTGCCAGTCTCTAGACGCGGAACTTATTTCAATTGCAGGGCAATTCATTATGCACGAAACCGTGAAAGGTGAATGCTGGAAAAAACCTGCACAAGTATATTTAGAAGAAGAAACATTACGTATAGAGCCGTTGGCTTAATGCTTTGTACGCACAAATAGGAAAGAATAGATGGCAAAGATTATCGTAGTAACCTCAGGAAAAGGTGGTGTAGGCAAAACTACATCAAGTGCAGCAATAAGTACGGGCCTTGCGTTAGCAGGTCATAAAACAGTAGTCATCGACTTTGATGTGGGCTTGCGAAACCTTGACCTTATCATGGGGTGTGAACGCCGTGTGGTTTACGATTTCGTAAACGTTATCAACAAAGAAGCGTCTCTCAAACAGGCACTTATTAAAGATAAAAGAACGGAAAACCTTTTCATTCTTCCAGCATCGCAAACCCGCGATAAAGACGCCCTTACCGTAGATGGTGTGCAGGCAGTACTAGACGAACTCAAGAAGGACTTTGAATTTATTATCTGCGATTCGCCAGCGGGGATCGAGCAAGGCGCTCAGATGGCGCTGTATTTCGCGGATGAAGCCATTGTGGTGACTAACCCTGAAGTGTCGTCTGTACGTGATTCAGATCGTATTTTGGGCATTTTGCAAAGTAAGTCGATGCGTGCAGAAAGAGGAGACACGGTAAAAGAGCATTTATTGCTTACACGTTATAACCCAACGCGCGTTGAAAGTGCTGAAATGTTAAGTGTCGCTGACGTTGAGGAAATCTTGGCTATTCCGTTATTAGGTGTTATTCCGGAATCTGAGGCGGTGTTAAAAGCATCGAACCAAGGCCAACCGGTAATTCTTGACGAAGAAGCTAATGCAGGACAAGCTTATGCAGACGCAGTAAAACGTCTGCTGGGCGAAACTGTTCCACACCGTTTCCTTGAAGCAGAGAAAAAAGGGTTCTTTAAGCGCCTGCTAGGAGGGAAATAATGGGCATTTTCGATTTGCTTAAAAAGAAGCAGAAACCAAGCACGGCGGCAGTCGCCAAAGAGCGGTTACAGATTATTGTGGCCCATGAACGGAAAAAGCGAACAGAGCCTGACTACTTGCCTATGATGCAGCAAGAAATCATCCAAGTGATTAGAAAGTACGTCACTATTGCCGACGACCAAGTCTCTGTTCAGTTAGATAATAATGACGACTGTAGTGTACTAGAGTTAAACGTAACGTTACCTGATAACTGAGCACATTGTTTGTTTCAGCAATAGCTGACGTGTAAAGGCATCATCGCTCTGTACGTTTCAGCATTCATTCATCATCATCGAGCTGCTTTGTTGCGAAGGTGATGAATTTTTCGTCTAGCGCGTCAGGTGCGATGGAAACGCCATCGCTCAGACGCCCTATGATAGCGTCTAATACATCAATTCTAGCCTGCCATTTGTATTCGCCGTTGATAATGTGCCACGGGGCATAAGGTGTATTTGTTTTCTCTAGCATGTCGTCGATTGCTATTAGATAGTTGCTTCGCATTTTTCGGTTATGCAAATCTTCTGCTGTAAGCTTCCATCGTTTGAAAGGGTTGTGAAGACGCTCTTCGAAACGTTTGCGTTGTTCATTCGCCGAAATATGCATGAACAGCTTTATGATACGAACACCATTATCACTTAATGTCCTTTCAAACTCATTAATCTCTGTGTAACTTCGCAACCAATTCTCTCTCAGCGTTAGATTATCTACGCGTTCCACTAGCACCCGCCCGTAATGAGAACGGTCAAATATTACCACCTGCCCTGGAGAGGGAATATGTTTCCAAAATCTGTAGAGAAAGTGCTTTTCTCGCTCACCTTTTGTCGGTGCAGCAAATGCCAATACGTTGAGACCTCGAGGGTCTAGCTTTTCTGTAACGCGACGTATTGCGCCGCCTTTTCCAGAGGCATCCCACCCTTCGAAAATAATTAGAGCGCGTTTTTTTTGGTGATAATAAGACTGCTGAATACGAAAAAGCTGTGTCTGACAGTCTGTTAAAAGCGTTTTATACGTCTCCTTATCGGCAATTCGAGATTGTCCGAAGTCATCAAACAGCTTAGGAGGCGGTGTTGGGCAGTCGTTCATATGTTGTTCTTTATTTTCGTTTGATCCCTTTGAAAGCCAATCTATTTATTAAAATTGGAAAATTCGCAGGCAGATTCTAAAAGAGGGTCTACACTTACCTGTCAAATTACGCTAACAGGATAATGATATGCAGTTCAACGTTTATTCGTTGGTTGTTTTGATAGCAACACTTATTTATTCACACTCTTCTGATTGTGCGACATGGAGTGAAAACGAGTTCCATTTTCAGTATGGAAAACTTAATCAGCCGTTTGCCGAAGCATCGGGCACGACGCTTTCTACTAGTATTTTTACTTTCCAACATGCCAGTGCCTGGGAATACGGTAGTAATTTCTTTTTCGCTGACTACTCAAGCACGTCATTAGGTGACGAACTTTACGCAGAGTGGTACCCAGCCTTTAGTTCGAAAGCGTTGCTCAATGCGAACTACGACGGTGTATTAAGCGACGTTAGCTTTGTCATGGGAATTAATATGGCACCGGAATCGGACGTGCTAAAATATTTACCTGGTATTCAGTTGCATCTCGATGTTGAAGGCTTTCAGTTTCTTAATGTGCTAATTACCGCATATTTAGATGATAGTGAAGGTATCAACGCAGGTGGGGCACCTAAAGAAGACGATAGTTGGATGGTTGATATTGCTTGGCGATACCCACTAAACCTATCTTCGCAACAATTTTATATAGAAGGGCATGCAGAATATATTGATGAAAGAACCTCAGAAATACCTGACGCCATAGTTGAATCATGGGTATTGGCACAAATTCAAGCGCGATGGGATGCTGGGCAGACGTTTTTCAATGTGAAAGATAGGCTGTTCTTGGGGATTGAGTATCAGTATTGGAACAATAAGCTAGGGACAAAAGAAGAAGACAGCGTTGTTCAAGCACTCGCAGTGTGGCGTTTTTGAGCCACCCTTTAAAAACAGCGCGTTTTATACATTATTTTTGGAGTAACTTATGCAGTTAAAGCGTTTGCTTTTCATTGCTTTGATAGCCGCGTTGGTTGTACCTGTGGTAGTCACCACTGCAGTGTTCGCAACCTCAATCCTCAGCTTTCTTACTGATAAAGTAGAATCGTCAGACTTACCTACCGCGCTTGAAGAAGTTAAAAATGCGGTTGAGTTAGATTTGCAAAGTACCATATTGCCGAGTCGCTCACTGGCCAACAATGCATATATAAAACGTTGGATTGAAGCGGGTGAGTCTGCCAGTGGGGTTGAAGTTCTAACAGAACACCTTTCAGCAATAAAGCGCGAGAGTAATGCTATTACCGCTTATGTTGTGTCAGGGAACTCAAATAACTACTACACCCCAAACGGCATTGAGAGGAAAATTACCGCACAAGGAGATAGCTGGTTTCAAACCTTTATTGATAGCGATAACGAATATGAGATTGCAATTGATATCGATAAAACTAATGGCGTTGCATCGGCCTTTATTAATTATGCGCTTAAAATAAATGGACAACGCACTGCCCTAGCTGGAGTTGGGTTGTCACTTGATGCGATGTCAAAACTCATTGCGTCCTACACAGTTGGTGATACAGGTATTGTTTATCTAGTAGACGACAGCGGGGCGATTGCGCTTCACCCTGATATGTCTAACCGAGGTAAAAAGTTAAACGCAAGAGCATTCCTAAATAACCCGAGTGAGCTCACTATCGATGGCACTGAAGTAGCACGGCTCGCTGTTAAACTTGATTCCCTCGATTGGTATTTGGTTACTGAAGTACCTACGAGTGAGCTGTATGGCGCAATTAACTCTGCGGTGCTTGTAAACGTTTTTATCGCGCTGGTAATCATTGCTTTGGGTTTTGTCGGAATGAAGTTCTTATCCGTAAAAATATTTGCACCTATTGATACGATTACATCAGCAGTGACTGCATTGAATGAACGCGACGGCGATTTAACGGCACGTTTAAATATTCACGAGCACAATGAAGTGGGTGTGCTTGCGGGGCAGATTGATTTATTTCTAGAAAAACTCCACGCAATGTTTATTCAAGTTTCTGACAGCGCGGATAACGTGAAGAAAATAGCGGCAAATGTGTATGAACAGATCGAGCTCGCACAGAATTATTCATCACGACAAACCGACAGCACAAACTCTGTCGCTGCTGCAATTGAAGAGATGGACCTTACCGTAAGAGAAATATCAAACAGTGCGCAGGGGGCTTCCGAGGTGGCAAACACAACCGAGGAAAATGTGAGTTCAAGTGTAATTACAATCAACAAGGCGATGCACAACATGAGCGAGTTGAGTGATGTAATGACCAAATCAGTGAACTCGGTAAATGAGCTCTCAAGCAGTATTAATTCTATTACATCGATACTGGATGAAATAAGAGGAATATCAGAGCAAACCAACCTGTTAGCGTTAAATGCTGCAATAGAGGCCGCGCGTGCGGGTGAGCAGGGAAGGGGGTTTGCCGTTGTCGCAGATGAGGTTAGAAATCTAGCAAGCAGAACGAATGAATCGACTACCGAAATTAGCAAACTTATGGAAGTGTTGAATCAACGAACGTCAGACACGGTTAGCGATATCATGAGAGGAAACGAGAGTACGCAAGTCACGTCTGACTTCTTGGCAAGCTGCGTTCAGGCGCTTGGCAATATTTCAGCTGAAATCAGTAAATTGACAGAAGCAAACACGCATGTTGCCTCCGCCACGCGCGAACAGTCTGCGGCCACTGGCGAAATAAGCGAGAATATTTCTGTTATTTCGCAAACAGCGCTTGAGACGTCACGGAGTATGGAAACAAGCTTCTCGCTCGTTAATGAGTTAGATGATGAAGCCAAGTCATTAAACTCGACTATTGGTAAATTTACACTTTAACGTTTCTCTTAATGGGTAGATGAATACTTGAATCGTTAAGAATCGTCCCAATAGTTGATGGATGTCAACAAGTGTTAGATAATTGTGGGCAGAGCATGTGCGAAGCGCACAGTAATTATCAAGAGGTAGGTATGTCTGTAGAAACAGCGTTGCCAATCGAGTTTTCAGACGCTGCAGCAGCGAAAGTTAAATCGTTGGTTACCGAGGAAGAAAACCCTGATTTAAAGTTACGCGTCTACGTAACCGGTGGTGGGTGTTCGGGATTTCAGTATGGTTTCACGTTTGATGAAAAGGTGAACGACGGAGATATGACCATTGAGAAGGACAGCGTAACTATGGTGGTCGACCCGATGAGCTTACAATACTTGGTCGGTGGCATTGTTGATTATGTAGATGGTCTGGAAGGTTCACGGTTTTTAGTTCAAAACCCAAATGCCACGACGACCTGTGGCTGTGGTGCAAGCTTTAGCGTTTAAGGGCTTGAGCCTACACACTACTGCGCTTTTTAAGCATTGAACGTTCAGCTTTGAGCGCTTGATGTTAATGCGATAGGCATACATCGCATCATATTGTATGCCTGTCGGTTGTCTTGTTCTCAACACTTCCTTTTATTTTCAAATTCCGGCTACACTGATTTCATAGAACGACTACGGTTTAGGACAGCGTTTATGAAATTATATGGCTCCACCACGTCTCCCTACGTGCGCCGCATTCGCATCGTACTTGCGTCTACAGAACATGAATTTTTGAATCTTCAAATTTTTTCAGGTGAAGATCGCGAGTTGCTCGCCTCTCGCAATCCTACGCTCAAGGTGCCTTGCCTTGAAGATGACGGCCAAATGATTTTCGATTCTCGGATCATCTACAATTATCTCGCTGACAAGCTTGATCGCGATGGTTTAAGTTGGGAAGAAGAGAATCAACTCACCCTGATTGACGCAGCAAATGATTCGTTTGTTCAGCTTATGCTACTGAAGCGGTCGGACTTTGATATTAGTGAAGACAAAATGTACTACCGTCTGCAAAAAGAGCGGATTGAAACGGTATTAAGCGCGCTGGTAGAACAGCTTGATAAAGGAGGGTTTAGTGGATGGACCTACCCTGAAATCTGCTTATATAGCATGGTCGATTGGGTGCTTTTCCGCGAGCTACACAGCATGAAGGAATATCCTCAGTTGCTAACGTTCCATGAAAAGCACCATGATCGCATTGAGATAACGGCAACTGACCCTAGAATTTAAGCGTCAGCGTAACAAGCTACAGACAGACTCTAATTTAGCCTTGAATGGATGACGACAAGGGTTATTTAAATGCTAATAGCCCTTTGCAAAATCAAAACGGTAATTTAGCGATTCACCGTTGATATAACGCAGTGCATTTTCTAAAAACACGTCGGCCACGTCGCTTGGCTGTGACTCCGCGGCGGTATGTGCGGTTACTGAAATACGAGGGTGCTGCCAAAACGCATGAGCTGGGTCGAGGGGCTCGTTGCGAAATACGTCCAATACTGCATGCGCCAATGCGCCGCTGTCTAAGGCTTGTAAAAGGGCATCGTCGTCAACCGCACTGCCTCGCCCTGCGTTAACAAATACACTGTGGGGTTTCAGCGCACTAAAAAATTCGTGAGAAAGCATGTTTTGCGTAGATGGCGTGTCGGGCATTAAATTCACCACGTGGTCACATGCTCTGGCAAACGCTTCGATAGTGTCGGGTGTATAAACAGCATCGGCACCTTCCACTGCTTGCCCGCTTCGGGTTAAACCCACAACGTTCATACCCAATGCGTGAGCAACGGGGATCAATGCTTGCCCAATACTGCCCAGTCCAGCAATGCCAAGCGTTTGACCATTTAGCGGCATTCGCTTTGATGCTTCCCATATTGGCTGAGCGGCACGCTGGTTTTGCTCAAAAGCCTTTACGTTTCTGGCATGTCCAAGCAAGTAAGCAAAAACATACTCTCGCATGAGTTTACCGAAAATACCTTTCAACCCTGTAAGTATATAGTCTTTTTTATTGGCATTTAGCAGTGGTGCATTGCCTGCCCAGGTAGACTGGCACCAGGTGAGTGCTGAACATGTATCAATAATCCGAGACGCAAGGTCGGGGTCTGCAAGCAGTACCGTAACGGTTTCTGAATTTACATCTTCGGGACATTGAGTAATTTGTTTAAGCGTTAAAAGCGGGAGACCATCAGCGCCTATGAAGTCGTTGTTATCTGCTATTTTTTGGCGAATCGCTTCGGCAATATCATTCGCCTCATCGCTTAAAATAGTCAGTTCAATCCTCTTTGAACTCCTTGCTGTCATTTGCTTAACACTCCTAAAGTAAACTTTTCTTTCCTCTGTCTGACTGCACAATCGTAATGCTAATTGTTCTAAAAATGTGAGTAAAGCTTTACATTTTTGTAAATGGTATGGGTGCTGTAAACGTGCACCTGAGGTCAATTCTCAACGGAATCGCTATGCAGTCAGAAAATAAATACCCAAACTCATCAGATGTTGATGTAACGCATGCAAAAGTGCTATCACCTAAGCGTAACACAACCCAAGCTGAAACTACGCAGGCTTTAGTTGAGGAGCAATTATCTCATTTCGGTATAA
The DNA here is from genome assembly GCF_001885075.1 of Alteromonas sp. V450. Taxonomy (NCBI): domain Bacteria; kingdom Pseudomonadati; phylum Pseudomonadota; class Gammaproteobacteria; order Alteromonadales; family Alteromonadaceae; genus Alteromonas; species Alteromonas sp. V450. The sequence goes on along the minus strand of NZ_MODU01000004.1, from coordinate 2,420,683 downwards.
GTGCACAAAGTGACTACGGAAGAGCACTCGCTAACACCGCTCATCACTTATATGGTGCTCAATCCAGCGTTATGCAGCTATGGGATATTACGAGCAATACCTTACAAGGGCTCGACAAAGAAGACCGATTAGCTTACTTCAACGCAAAAAAGTTTTTGTCCTTTCAAATTGCTAAGATATTGGATACGTTGCAAAACCCCTTTCGTGCCACGTACCAAAGTTTGTCGAGTGGCAATGGCTCTCAGGGGCACTATCCACTGTTCGACAATGTTACGGCACTTTTTTCCGCAACACCCGTGGTGGTAAGAACAGCGACCTACGTGTATGCCTGCACCGAATGGGTAGACGACGCGTTTCAAGGTAAAGAGTTTACACACCAAATTTATTCGCGGTTATTAAACCCGACTAACATCTCTCTCGCTAACGCCATTGTAGATATGGAAGCGGGCCCTTACGCAGCCGAATACCTAGCATGGAATTTCAACTCGGGCATGGCTGCCATTGATGCGTGTTTATCAAATGTTCTTAGTCACGGTGACGTACTGATTGTTTCTAGGAACGTGTACGGCGGAGTGTATCAGCTACTCCATGATTATTTCGCCCGCAGCAACCGAATGGACATACAGATTGCGTGGTTTGACGGCTATGACGCACAGAGCTTTGCAGCTTTCATGCAGAAAACTAAAGCCGAGCATGCATCACGCTTAAACAATGGCGCAAAAATGCATGTGTATTTAGAATCGCCTTGTAACCCACATGGTTACGTATTGGATGTGCCTGGGATCTGTGAATTAGCGCATGCACAAGATGCGTTGGTAATGCTGGATTCCACTCTTGCTACGCCAGTGTTACACCAGCCGCTACAGCATAAAAATAAAGCAGCACGACCAGACTATGTGATCCACAGCTACACCAAAGATTTGTGTGGCAGTGGTGCCACCACAGCAGGCGTAGTTATTGGCGAAGGGCACCGCATGTTCCAGCCAAAAGGCAGTTCAGCAAATGGGGTTGATTGGTCAGAAACCATGTTCTGGGATGTGTACTACATCAAAGGCGCATTCTTAGATTCTGAGAAAGCCTTTGATGTTCTAAACGGCATGAAGACCCTTGAGCAACGCATGATGACCAAGGTCATAAATACGCAAGTGTTTACTGCATTCTTAAACGCCCACGATCAAATTCGCGTTAACTGCCACGCGTTGCCTGAACACAGTAATGCCGGGCTGCGTGAAAAGCAGCATACAAACGGTTGGCCGTGTACTCTATTCACCGTTGATATGGCGCCGGCAAACCTGCCTCGCGATGTATTTGTGCGCTTTTTCGATGCCCTAGAGCCTGCATTTAGTCACCAAGTGAGTATTGGGCAGAACAATACGATAATTTTATGCCCAGCGCTGACGTCTCATTCAGAACTCAGTACCGAAGAGCAGAAAAAAGCCGGGATAGAACTGACCACTATGCGTATCGCCATGGGTACAGACAATGTCAAGCAGCTCATTGCGCACTTTATGTTGGCCGCCAAACATTTTATCGAGCCTCATGTTCCAGGATTTTGTGAAAAGTTTATGGCAAATGCCGACATCGACAACCTGTATTTATCGGTAAGTGAAAGAGTAAGTTCACAGCACTTTGGTAGCAAAGCCAGTATGGATTCACTGATGAAGGGTGCATAGGTTCATTTTTTAGCTCAAGAAGTTGCTTTGAGCTGTCGATAAAAAATATTGAGGATGTTCTCCTTCTCCCGGGCCTTTCCTTACGCGGGCTCGGGATTTTTTATTTTTGGCAAACGTAACAGCGCTAATGCGCTTTTTCCTTTGTTATAAAGTAAGATAGACACAGTCCCCTAACCTAAAAAATATCTAAGGCGGCTTTATGCACGAGTTTAAAATTGATGTAACGCTAGATGCATCATTGCCCTTTGTTTTTGCAGCATTTCACGAGCCTGAGTATCTTAGTGAATGGTTTGCACCGGGCGATTGCTCCGTCACACAAATTATGAGTGATTTCAAAGAAGGTGGTCGTTATCGCATAAAAATGATGGATCCCAGTGGTATTGAAATGTCATTGACCGGTGAATACGTGACTATCTTAGCGAACGAACAATTGTCGTTCTCCTGGGCGTGGGAAGATGATATGGAAGAGTCGGTGATGACATCGGTGGACATTCACTTTGAAAAGACCGATGAAGACAACGTAAGGCTAGTGCTCATTCAGCAAGGATTTTTAAATAAGCAAGAATGCGATCAGCACAATTACGCGTGGATGTCGTGTCTAGAAAAGCTTGCCGTATTCGCCGCTAAGACAAAGTCGTTTAACTAGGGCATCTTTAAATAGTGAGAACGCGTCAGCATTACGCATCGAATTAATTTAGATAACGCTTTTGAAAAGGGCAGAGCGCTAGGCTCTGCCCAAAGACAATCAGGTCAGCGAAGTCATCGCGTCTTTCCCACTCTTCTCGCGGTAGGTTTCAAAATCGTTGTAGCCTTCAACACCACCTCCGTACCACGATGATGGATCGTCAAAGGATTCGAGAGGGTAGTTATGCTTAAATCGTGTCGGAAGATCTGGATTCGTGATCCATGGCCTTCCAAATGCAATCATGTCACCATCACCGTCAGATAAACGTTTTTCGGCTTCTTCTTTGGTGTAGCCACAATTCCCCATCAGCATACCGTCAAAGAGTGCTCTGAATTCGGCTAATGTCATTGCTTCGCCTCGCTCGTGGAAACCAAACGCTAAGCCATCCATTACGTGTAAGTAACCTATTTCTAGCTTATTAAGTTGTTGGGCGACGTAGGTAAAAGTTTCACGAAAATCATCGGCGCCCATGTCGTTAAAAGCACCGTTTGGAGAGAGTCTCACGCCTACGTGTTCTTTTTCCCAAACGCTCAATACTGCGTCCATTACCTCCGCTAGAAAGCGATAGCGGTTGTCTATACTTCCACCGTAATTATCGTTTCGCTGATTGCTGCGGCTGTCTAGAAATTGGTTAATGAGATAGCCATTTGCTGCATGAACTTCTATGCCGTCAAACCCTGCTGCTTTGGCATTAATGGCTGCTTTTTTATAGTCTTCTACAGTGCGTTTAATATCGTCATAGGTCATTGCCTTTGGCACTTCGTAAGGTTTCTTGCCTTTCGGGGTATGAATTTCATCCCCTTCAATTTTTACAGCGGATGCTGACAGTGGTAAATTTCCGTTGTGAAAGTCGCTGTGAGATGCGCGGCCTGTATGCCAAAGCTGTAAAACGATTTTCCCGCCGGCTTCGTGTACACGGTTGACCACCGAACGCCAGCCCTCGACCATGTCTTCGGTGTAAATTCCGGGCGTATCAACCCAACCAATGCCTTCTTCTGATATGGCCGTTGCTTCTGTAATAATAAGGCCTGCATCTGCACGCTGAACGTAGTGATCGCCCATAATTTTATTTGGTATGCGATCTGCGCCAGCTCTGCCTCTTGTCATTGGCGCCAATACCATGCGATTTTGTAATGTATTACCAGCCCAATCAAACGAGCTAAAAAGTACTGAGTCTGTCATTCGTATCCTTATCCTACATTGCGTAAATGCTTGTGAAATAGAAAGTACCGTTTTGTTCTCGTCTAATTCGTCAAGATACTTACGGCCAGATCACATGCAGTTTTAAATAGTGTTGAATACAGGAATAGTGAGATATTGGTTTGCTCTTAAAGGAATATTTTGACCTTTTAGCAACATTGTCCTTAGTTAAGCGCTCCGTAGCAGGCTTTTAAACGCTTACGGTACCATTTTATTACTGACGTTTGTAAAGCGCACCTAAAACGGCTGCTCTAGATGCTCCCGTAACTTCAGGCACATTACCCGGAAGATTATGCGTATATGCATGTGCAAACCATGCAAACGCAGCACCCTCAACGTGCTGAGGGTGAATGCCAAGTGAATGACTATCCGCTACTACATAATCGCATAACGCATTGCTTAAAAAGTTCATAAGCGCCTTGTTAAATGCGCCACCGCCACACACTATAACTTCACTTTTTGCGCCTTCATGATTGGTCTTAGGTAAATGCTGTACAACTTCCTGAGCGATAGTGCTACCTGTTAGCGAAAGTAAGGTAGCTTGCACATCTTTAGGGGCTAAATTATTGTTCTTTTCTTCGCTTTGTAGTTCTGCACTAGAAGGGAAGTAATCGGCAAGCGCATTGCTTAACCAATTGATATTGAAATACTCTCTGCCAGTACTTTTAGGCGCAGGCAAAGCGAAGTAATCATCCAGTAAGAGCCTGTCTAACAGACCTGAGTGACAATGCCCTGACGCAGCCCATGCTCCGTCTTTATCAAAGCTTTTATTTAGATGAAGGCTTATCCACTGATCCATCAAGGTGTTACCGGGTCCGGTATCAAACCCTTTAGGTGGCGAAGCTACTTGTTTTGGCGCAAGCAGTGAAACGTTTGCTATGCCGCCAATGTTAACGAGTGCTCGGTATTTATCATCACTGGCAAATACTGCGTCGTGAAAAGCAGGAACCAAGGGAGCACCTTGGCCACCAAGGGCAATATCTTTGCGCCTAAAGTCAGCAATAACATCAATACCGGTAAGTACAGCGATGGTATTAGGATCGCCTATCTGACAGGTGAAGCCGCGTATGGATGACTCTGCAAAGTGTGCTGACAATACATCGGAATTTGGATGATGACGTATGGTTTGGCCGTGCGAGCCAATAGCCGTAATATCCGAGGGACGTAGGTTGTTTTTCTCAAGCAGCGCTAAGGTGACCTTTGCAAAGGTTTCAGCAACCAGTCTATCAGCGATGGCCAAACTATTAAGTTCATCAGGACCTTCACTGCATAGTGCATTGAGTGCAGTAAGTAATTCAGCAGAATAAGGAATTGAATGGGCGGCGAGGGTGGTGCAAGACGATTGCGAGATGTCGCACAGGACGGCGTCGACGCCGTCCATGCTAGTACCTGACATCAGGCCAATATATTTTGCCATCTAGTCGTCGCTATTTCATCGCAAGCATAATGCGCTTGTTATTATCTAGCTGCTCTTGGCGTATTGCGGCAATTTCCATAAACCTTTCTTTCTCTTCCTTAGCAATAGGAAGCGCCTTCGGTAGCTCTACCGTACGAGGATTTCGGTGAACACCATCCACTAAGAACTCATAGTGAAGATGGGCGCCAGTAACCATTCCTGAACTACCTAAATAGCCCACGGTTTGGCCTTGTTTAACCGTATCTCCTACCTTCACTGCACGCTTTTTAAAGTGAAGGTATTTGGTCGTGTATTTCTCGCCATGCTGAATGAACACATGGTGGCCGTTATATTTATCGTATCCGGCTTTAATTACCTTACCGTCACCCGCAGCCATAATTGGCGTGCCAACCGCCGCAACATAATCTGTACCGCGGTGCGCTTTCCAACGCTTTTGCACGGGGTGGAAGCGCGCTTTGGTGAAGTTAGAGCTTACATATCTAAAATTCACCGGCGCACGTAAGAAGCTTTTACGCATACTGCGCCCTTCAGGCGTGTAGTATGTGCCATCTTCGTGAAGAATAGCGCTAAAATGCTCGCCTTGGTTGGTAAACTCCGCTGCAACGATGTCGCCGTAACCAACAAATTCACCGTCGATGTATTGCTCTTCGAATACTACGTTGAAGGTATCGCCAGAACGGATCTCAATAGCGAAGTCTATATCCCAGCCGAAAATACCCGCCAAATTCATAATTTGGTTGCTGGTTAAGCCTGCATCACTGGCGGCATTCCAAAAGCTTGAGTGAATTTCACCTTGGGCGAAGTTGTAGCGAATGTCTACATCTCGCTTTTCAAGCTCAGCGGTTAAGGCGCTTTTCTCATCCGACGATTCTGGACGTACAAAAAGGGTTTCTGTTGAAGACAATTTGTACTTTAGTTCGCCGAAGCTACCGTCTTTATTGGCTTTAAACGACAGTTCATCGCCTGGCAATAATGTAACGAGCGTTTTCGCTAGTTCTCCCGCTTGAGTAACATTATAAACGTCACGGGACGTAAAGCCTGCACGGTTAAATAGTTTCGCTAGCGTATCGCCACTTCGCACCTTATACGTTTGCCACGTTGACTCTTCTTCATTCAAAAATGCATTGGTAGACGGCGTAATATTGAGATCCACAGGATAGCGGACACCTGCATCTAAAATATGTGCGTCTTGATGACGGCTAGCCTCTACCGTTTCGCTCGGAAAAAGAATAAGTCCAGCCAGAAATAAGCTTGCTATTGCTAAGCCAGTTCTGTGCTGTTTAGGTAATTTTTTGTATAAATTGACAGCCTTAGAAGCGTCTAATTTTTTTCTCATACTTCTGCCCACCTGAGAAATCTTATGTGCACAACACTATTTCACATACGTTGCTCAAAAATGCAACTTTTCTCATTATATTGTTAGCGCAAATTGTTATACGCAATAGCTCTTATCATCGAGATTATCTTTTGAGTTTATTAATCTCGTCCACGTTAATTCAGTGCGCTAATTTCAAGATAAAAACTGTTGGGTTTAACAACATGACTGTTTGTAATCCGTTTTTTGACGCGCAAACCTTTTAATGGTTCCGTTGTACGCGTAAAATGCCCGCCAATATTGAATATACAGTTTTTTTTAAGAGTGTGACGTACAAATGAAAGATTGGCAAACAGCGCTAGCTGAGATTAAACGGGGCGTTGATGAAATACTCCCCGAAGAGGATTTAATTGAAAAACTAAAATCCGGTAAAACCCTAACCATCAAAGCGGGTTTTGATCCAACTGCGCCTGATCTGCATCTTGGTCACACTGTGTTGATCAACAAGTTGCGTACATTCCAGCAACTAGGCCACAAAGTTGTTTTTCTCATTGGTGATTTTACTGGCCTAATTGGCGATCCTACAGGTAAAAATGTAACACGCAAGCCTTTAAGTAAAGAACAGGTATTAGAGAACGCAAAAACGTATCAAGAACAGGTGTTCAAGATCCTTGATGAGGATAAAACAGAAATACGTTTTAACTCAGAGTGGATGGATGGCCTTGGCGCGGCAGGCATGATTAAACTTGCGGCTAGTCAGACGGTTGCGCGTATGCTTGAGCGTGACGACTTTAAAAAGCGCTATAACAACGGCCAACCAATTGCTATTCACGAGTTTCTGTATCCGTTAGTGCAAGGTTGGGATTCTGTTGCGCTAGAGTCAGACGTTGAATTAGGTGGTACGGATCAGCGCTTTAACTTGCTAATGGGTCGTGAGCTTCAAAAAGAGCAAGGCCAAAAGCAGCAATCTATTGTAATGGTTCCGCTTCTAGAAGGTCTAGACGGCGTTCAGAAGATGTCTAAATCTTTGAACAACTACATTGGTATCACAGACGCGCCAAACGATATGTTTGGTAAAGTGATGTCTATTTCTGATGATTTGATGTGGCGTTACTACGACCTTCTAAGCTTCCGTCCGCTAGAAGACATTGCTGAGCTTAAAACTCGCGTTGCTAACGGTGAAAACCCACGTGATATTAAAATCATGCTGGCGAAAGAAATTATTGCACGCTTCCATGACGACGCAGCGGCAGAAGGTGCGCATCAGGACTTTATTCAACGTTTCCAGAAAAATGCTATTCCTGACGACATGCCTGAGCTTGAAATTGCATTAAGCGATGACGGTATTGCCATTGGTAACTTGTTGAAAGAAGCCAAACTTGTAGGTTCGACTTCAGATGCTATGCGCATGATTAAGCAAGGCGCAGTTAAAATCAACGGTGATAAAGTGGAAGACACCCGCTTAGTGATCACCGAAAAAGGTGAAAACGTTTATCAGGTGGGTAAACGCAAGTTTGCGCGCATTACATTAGCCTAGTGTTTTCTGATAGTTTTTGAAAGCCCGCTTAGTTTAGCGGGCTTTTTTTTGCCTGAAATAAGCGTATTAAAGGGTAGTAGGGCGGTTATTTTTTTACAAAGCCCTAATTACTCAACCAAAATTGTGCTGCAAGCCAAATTTAAAAGTACGAATATTGGCTTTGACGTTTATAAGTGTTTGGTGGGTATTGTTTTTTTTAGTTTTCTTACTTTTTTTGAAAAAGATTGTCAGGTTTTTGCAATTGCTATCGTCTATAGGGGAAAAATCAATCAATGAACCCAACTGTACGATAAGCAGTTAACGCGTAGCAGGCTGGGATGAAACAACAGTGAAACTCAATACTAACGCTTACGCAATGCAAAGGATAAAAACATGACAACAGTAACTTCTACTCGTGCAACATACCATCAAGCTAACAAGAGCCTTCCTGCGAAGGAAGCGTTCATATGGTTGAAAGAGGGGTGGCAGCTTTTTATAAAAGCACCTTTTAAATTATTGGGGCTTTCTTTTGTTACTCTATTCGCCGCGGGGGTCATTCAAGCGCTAGCAGGGCCAATTGGTTTAGGCATATCGAAATGGGTAGGTCCGCTTCTGGCTACCGTAATGTGGTTGGCCATTGCAAACTTAGCAGAGAATAACAAGTTGAGATTGTCGGGCGGTACCCCGCGCTCGTGGACAAATGTCGCTTTGTGGAGTTTGACTGGGCCAGTGATCGCGTGGATCCAATTTCAAATTGGCGCTTTGTTAATGGGCGCAGATTCAGTGGCGGCGTTAGCAAATGGTGTTGTAGTAGATGTACCCGCTTGGAAAGTCGGGTTAATGATGGGCTCGGCGACACCAATAAACTTACTGCTTTTATTTGTACCTATGTTACTTATTTTAAAGCATCGCTCAATCCCAGTATCTTTCACAAATAGTATTGCTACAGTAGTAGGCGCTTATAAGCCGATGTTGATAATAGGTGTCATGATTTTCTTAACAGTTGCACTTGCGCCTTATAGTTTCGCATTATCGGGATTAGTGTTTGGCCCTATTGTTTCATGTATGTGCTTTGTTGCTTACCAGCGCTTATTTCGCTAATCAGCTAGAAAGCGTAATTTAACTGCTCACTCAAAGCGTTGAATTAAAAAATAATAAAAATGGAAATGCAGTGAAAGAAACCATTCAAATAGAAAAACTGCTTAGTGAATACGCGCCGCTCATGGCGCGTATTGCGGCAACATTTGAGGCTAATAAATCACTTCAAGATGAGCTGATACAAGAAATGTCACTGGCGGTTTGGCGCGCTTTTGAAGGAGCCTCAAAAGACAGTGATAGTGGCTTTCGCGGTGAGGCGAGTGTGAAAACCTTTGTGGCCAAAGTTGCGCATAACAAGGCGGTAGACCACGTGATTAAAGAGCGGCGGCGTAAAGAGTTTACCCATGACGGCGAGATTGATTCTTTTCACACAATCAGCGCCAGCTCATTTCGGGGTGCCACGTCACAAGAGAATGCGCTGGATCTCATGACAGGCTTACGTCAGCTAGAAATAAAGTACAGACAGGTTCTGGCTTTGCTTTTAGAAGGTTTCAGTCAGCTGGAAATAGCCAATATGTTAGGTATCAAAGAGAGTGCCGTCGCTAAGCGAGTAAGCCGCGCCCGCCAACAGCTAACGCAGATAATGGAGCAACAGCCATGAGCGATCATAAAGAAGCCATGAGCGAAGATAAAAAAGCCTTGAGCGATCATAAAGAAGCCTTGAGCGATAACAAAAAAGCCATGAGCGCAGAAAAATTAAGTATGGCCGATAACAACACGCAAATGAACGAATTAGATAAGCAACTTGCTCAGTGGCAAAGTGCCTACAAGGATGCAACCCCTTCAGTAGATACAGATGCACTGATTAAAGAAACCAAGAGCGCAAGATTTAAACTTAAACTAAAAGGCGCCGTTGATTTGGTGCTCGGGCTAGCGGTGTCTGTGTGGTGTTTAACTTTGGTGTTGTTTGAGCCACTTAGCACGTATCAATTTTTGCTTTTCATGGTACTTACACCTATTCCCGCCGCTTTCGGGGCATGGGGATATTGGGTAAGGCAAAAACAGTGGAAGGTCCAGACCTTAGACGTTCAGTCAATGTTGGCGTTTAAACAAAACCAACTAAAACAACAATTACATTACTGGAAAATTAGCCTCTATGGATGCTTAGCTTTGTGGTGTGGATTGCTGGCACTCGCCGTATTTAATGTACTGATGTTTAATACCTTCAAGCTGTGGGGAACACAGCTTTTGATAAACAGTGTGGTCGTTTTTATTGTATACCGCCGGTACAAAAAATTAGCCGCCGATTTGCCGTCGGCGTTGGCGAAAATTGACGATATGAAATAGCTGAAAGCTATACCGTTATAATTCGAGAATAGGAGCGAAGCCTCCGTAAATAAGGCGTTTACCGTCAAAAGGCATGGGGTTTTCGTTTTCCTGCATTCGTGGGTCTTCCATTACTTTTTGCCACGCAGTATCACGTACTTCTTTTGATGGCCAGAACGCGATAGAAAACACCACGGTTTCATTTTCTTTGGCTTTTACCGCTAAAGGAAACGACGTTACTTCTCCGTCGGGGACATCGTCACCCCAGGCTTCGAGTATTTTAGTCGCGCCATATTCTTTAAAGATATCGCCAGCAAGCTTGGCGTGTTCAATGTATAACGCTTTATTTTCAGTGGGAACGGCTACAGCAAAGGCATCGATATATGACATGAGGTGACTCCGTCAAAGAATAGAAACCTAAAATAGCCTGATTTATAGTCAGTATGCAATGCTTAACATTAAGGTGAATCGCAATTTATAACCATTACTAGCGTTCTGCTATTTTCGCCCATTGGTACAAGCCATGCAGTGCCAGCCTTCTTGCTTTAGCAAAGGGGTAGGTTTTCAAAGGAGAACGATACAGGGGAAGCGATAAATCGACGTCATCGCTAGCCATCATACGTTGAGCGAGTCGCTGCCCTGCAAAAGCAGCAAAGGAAACACCTGAGCCGCAATAGCCCATGGCATAGCCAATATTACCCGTAGGGCGGCTTGCATTGTAGTCGTTAGTTCCATCGTCGACAAAAATACGCGGCATACTGTCTAGCGATACACTTACCCAACCACTCCAAAAGTAATCCATGGCTATACCGCTAAGTGAAGGGAAGCTTTTTACCATAGCACGGTATAAGCGCTGTTTCTCTGACGCGTTTTCTGCATCTTTACCTTTTACGGCTCCACGGCCGCCAAACAACAATCGGCCATCTGGCAGTACACGGTAGTAGTACTTCATCATCCGTGTATCCATAAAGCTCATTGGCGTGGTTAGGCCAGACTTTGCGCGCTGTTCATGGGTCAATGGCGCAGTGACAAAAATACTCGACTGAACAGGAAATTGCTTATTGTCTACGCTGTCATGAAAGCGCTTAGGAGTATAAGCATTAGTAGTAATGAGTATGTGTTTGGCCGAAACTGACCCGCTGGGTGTTGTAACTGTATATCCGGTCTTGTGCTTTTCAATGCGAATGGCTGGTGAGTCGAAAAAAAGCGTTGCGCCAAGCTCCTTTGCTACTCTTGCATATTCGCTTACTAATTTTAATGGGTGTAAGCATGCACCCTTTAGCTCGACGCTACCATACGCCCCTTCAATACCAAAGCGCGCAGTAAGGTCTTTTTCACTAACTAGAGTGCTCGGTACATTGAAATGAGAAGCAAGATGGTTGGCACTGGCGTACAGCTGCTCGGCTTGCTTTGGGTTGTGAGCCAGTTTTAAATATGGGCCTTCTACCAAATCGACCTGCATATCAAAGTCTGCAATACGTTGTTTAAGCAGGTGTACTGCGCCATCAAACTCGCTCTGCATAGCTCTGGCGACATCACGACCCCACTTGTCTTCTATGGCGCTTAAGCTCAATCGGCCGCTACCCGATAAAATAAAACCTCCGTTACGGCCTGCACAGCCAAACCCGAGTGAATTTGCATCAAGTAACGTAACGTCTTGCTTAGCTTGAGCAAGCGTGATTGCAGCGGATAGGCCCGTATAGCCACCACCTATAACAAGGTATTCGGAATTAACCTTTTTGTTCAACGGCGGCAGTGTAGGCACTTTGTGTGTAGCGTGCCAGTAACTGTCGGGCGCAGGCAACATTGATGAAACGCCGCGGGAAATAAGGGGGTCGTAGATCATAGATTAAAACGTTTTGTAGGAAGATATGCTCAAAATTGAAGTAGCATTTCTGCCCCTTCACACTCGCAATAACCCTCGCATACAGGGCAATCGTAGCCTTCGTGAATAGATGCGTAGCGCCATTTGTTGGGGTGTTTCTTGATAAGCTGCCCACCATTTTTTGTGAAGTACTTAAATGCGCTGTTACCAGGGCTTGCCAGCCAAATATGTGCTAAACCTGCTTCTGCACCTTGAGCTTGCGCACACTTTATAGACTTGCGTAATAGCGCACTGCCAATTCCACAACCCTGCATGGTGGGGTCTACAGTGTTGCATTTAAAATAACACACGGTATTTGACTCTACGGGCCAAAGAGTAGGCGTACACCACTCATCGGTTTGCCACTGCGTATGTGCAAAGGTAAGCCTGAAACCTACCACTTTATTTTTGTATAGTGCTACCCAGCTAGCATTAGTATTGCCAACAAAACTCTTGGTGTAGTAGTCAGCGAGCAACGCATCGGTCAGGTAGTTGTCTCCGTGCACTAGGTTACCAAGAGAAATAACGCCAGCAAAAAACTCAGGCGCTAACGGCTCGTAGTAAATGTCACTCTGAATTATGTGGCTCAGATGGTTAGAGGGTTTCATACTTTTTCTTTTTGTGGAGCGTTTTTCATTCCGTCAAGGTGTACATCTAATGCTTCCACAGAAATCAAAATTTCTCTTACCGACATCCATAGTGAATATAGCAACGACACTAAGCTTGCAGCGAATACCCAGTTGCCTACTTGTTGATAGGTAAGGTAAATCGCCAGCATAGATACCACGCACAGAAAAAAGCTGCCCACACCCGCTATTTGCATGCGCTTAATAAGCTGAATACGCAATCGAAGATTTTTTATTTGTGCTTGCGTATTGTCATCCTTTTCTTCTTTCGAAAAGTTTCTGATGATAGTTGCAAGAGTTAAAAAGCGATTGGTATAGGCTAAAAGCAATAAAGAAATTGCCGGAAACAACATGGCAGGGGTAGCGATATCTATTTTCATAGGAGGTTCATGCAATTGTTGAATAAAAAGAGTGTATCACAGGGGATCATTTACACACAGTAATCAGCCAAGGGGCAACAACACAGTAAAACTTGTTCAGCTGAAGGTACAAAAAAACTAGCTAAAGATCACAGCTACATTCTGTCAACTGTCATGCCTGCGGCGCTCCAGCCTAACATATCACCTTCTAAGTGCATGACTTCAGAAAAGTCGAGCTCTTCCAATACTTTCATGGCCAGTTTTGCTCGTCTGCCAGAGCGACAATATATAATGATAGGCTTGTTTTTGTGGCCTTCTAATTCGCTAAGATAATCATTGATGTTTTCATGAGGAATATTTACCGCGCCCGGAATGTGACCATCTGCGAACTCTTGCGGCGAACGGACATCGATTAGGAGCCAGTCATTATTTGCAACTCGTTCAATAAGGTAAGGAGACGCTGCTACAGATGCTTGAGACGTTGCTTTTGCAGTACACTGCAACGTCATAAAAAGCGTGACGCCGATGATGACAAGAAAGCTTGCAAAAACAATTCGCATTGAACTACCTGTTCTTAATCTGTACGAGTTAAAAGTTAAACTAAAGTATAACGCTTATGCATTTAAGTTTATACCTTTTAAACCCGTTTTCAGTTTACAAAGAACTGGTCATACGTGTGCCATCGTCCTATTTAAAAACAATTATAATGAGCGAATACATAGTAGCTACAGATATCATTGCGAATTCGATGAGTTGTTTAGCGTTAAGCATATGAGAGTACTTAACCTCATTTGCCCCACCAACCCTGACATTGCGAATCTTTTGGTCAGCGTACATAGCAGGGCCTCCAAGCTTTACATCTAACACACCGCCAAAGAGCGCAAGAATAAGCGACGTTTTATCTCGAGCGGCAGCTTTGTAAAGTGCTCTAATTGCCCTTACTGGATGACTGATACTCATTAAACCTACTGAGCCTACTACGCAAGGAGGGATAACTAACACATTTACTATCGTTCTGGCTGGAATAGCAAAGTATCGCATACTAGGATTGCGATAATGCCATTGCCAAGACGCCAGAAGCAGTAAGCGATAAATTAGTGCTGCGATAGGCCCCAAAACAACGTAGTAGAAAAGCACGCCGCAATAGAGGTAAAGGAATTTCAGCCAAAGAGACTCTATTGCTGCTTTTGCAACGCCAATATCGGACAATAAGTGGCATTGCCGTGCAGTAATTGTGGCTACCATTTCCCTTGCTAACGACTTCTTATTTCTGCCAACACAGGCTAAAACCTTTTTATATTGTTGGCGTTGAAAGCCGAAATCCACTAGAGATAATAATATAAACCCTTCAAAAAAAACCGGGTATTCGGCCATATTGATGAGAATATGGATACAAATAGCCAAGGGACCTATGAGTAAGATTACAGCCAGCGTTGCTGAAATATAGTGCTGCATTGGGCCAAAGTCAGAAGAGGGGAGGACCTTTTTTCCCATTTGGTGAAAAAGGTAGCGCATAAACGTAAGAGGGTGACTACTCTGGGGCCATCGCCATAGTGCATCTACTGCGATAGCCAACCAAAGTATTACTAGCGATGAATATCTAGGCTCGCTAAGCGTTTCAAACATCTATTTTGCGAGTGCTTTTATCATAGCCATAACAAGCTGCGCGGAATGTTTGGCGGCAACGTCAAGATACTCTTTGAAGCTCACCGAGGATGTTTTCCCTGCAATGTCAGAAAGTGAACGAATAACTAAAAATGGTGTTTCTAACATGTAACATGTTTGCCCTATCGCAGCACCTTCCATTTCAACGGCTTTCATTTCTGGAAACTTTGTGCGTAAATCTGCAACAGCCTCATCACTCCCTATAAAGGCGTCGCCTGTGCAAACTAGGCCAGTCGTTGATTGTAGTGACGTTATTTGAGCGGCTGCAGCCCTGGCTGTGTCCATAAGTGTGGTATTACAGCGAAAATCTTCTGGCATACCAGCACACTGCCCCAATTTATAACCAAAATGAGTGAGGTCAGCATCGTGATGAATAACATGACTCGCGATAACTAAATCACCAATATTGAGGTTTTCATCAAATCCGCCAGCTGAACCCGTGTTGACGACGGCATCCGGCGAAAATTGTTCAATAAGTACCGTGGTTGCAATAGTTGCAGCAACTTTACCGATACCACATTTTACAAGTACTACTTCCATATCATTCAGAGTACCTTCATAAAACGTGAGATGTTTCCACTGTGTTTCTTTAACGTTCCAAAGTGACGCTTTCAGCAATGCCACCTCTTCGTCCATTGCACCGAGAATACCAATTTTTTTCATAACTTTACCGCGTGATTCGTCGTTTATATACATTCAACGTAATTGTATAAGCAAACCTATGAAACTGACAGAAAAAAGCCTTTGTTACTGCAATTGAATGTATTGCAGTACCAAAGGCGTAATGTCGCTATACGGTGATAAAATCTATAACGCGCTTATGAATCTATGCTGCTGCAGGTCGACTAGAGCGTACGGGACGCGTGGGACGCTTTGGTGGCTCTGGGTTGTGAGTGGGAAGTTGTGCCATCTTTTGTTGAATACGTCGGTATGGAATAAGCTTGTTTTCAAGGCAATCACGAATGTCTTCAACACTGTAACCTGACTTCACTTTAATGCGTGCGTGGGGTAAACCCGCAGCGTCTAATGCACCGGTTACAAACCAATCTTTTTGCGCTTTATATCCGTCTTTTCCTTGGCTGTGCACAAGGTCTATAGCGAGAACAGGAGTCATGTCTTGCTTATCAACTAATACGAAATCAAGCTGCCGACTAGATGCTCTGCTTAATGCTTGGCTTGCCATTTTCTTGCTTGTGGATTGACGCACAGATACTAAATCATTCAGGCGTACCCGACATACGATCCTAAACTCTCTTCCCATTGCCTGCTCAATCAGATTCAAAAACGAATGTTCCACTGGCGTGAACAGTTGGGGTTTTCGTCTAAACGGGAATGCCACGCCACCGTCAGAGAGTTTTATGGCGCCCAGTGCGACGACAATAAGTAACATCAAAAGAATAATTGCCAATTCCATCGTAATCCTCACACATTTCAAAAATATCGTGCTTCGTGTACAAGCGTGTTTTTATTTGTGCAGCAGTTTGCATAACACCCCTATTTTTGAACGCTCAACAAATGCGCCAGAAAAATGACGCTGCTTGATATTGATTAACGCTCAGTAAAGAAATAGCAAAGCCGATGCCAATATGAATGATGAGGCTGATAAAAAGTTACTTTGACGCAATTAAGATATCGATTTGTGATCCTGCATTGTCTGGAGAAACAACTATTCGTGTTTGTTTATCGAGTGAAGTAATAAGTGTGCGATCGTTGACAGGAGCATGAACTTTAAAACTATCGTTCTGCCCTTGATAAAATGAAATAAGGTCGCTGGGTTTGTGTTTCGAATAGTAAACCATTGCTGCCGGGATCTCTGTTTTAAATTGCTGGCACTGGCTAGCATCATCAATCAGCTTGATACTGTGGAATTGAGCTGGACAGATAATCGTGGCTGGCTTTTCGACTTTTGCTCTTTCGCCTTCTATTGCAACTGTATTGCTCATTGCAACAGTAGAAGTTAAAGATAACGCGGCAAAAAAGCCGACTTTAAAGGAGTGAGTACGTGAGATTATTTTATTCATTGTTTTGCTCCATGCCTTTAAGATACATAGTGTTAATGGTGGGCCTAGCACATTTTTATACGAGGTGAATTTGCAAGTAAACCCTGATTGATAAGATAACGTTTTTTTCCGGTCAGGCATATAAAAAAAGCTCGGAGCAATAGCTACCGAGCTTTTAACTATTTTTTAAGGGGCTACAACGTTTAGACGCCGATGTAGTCCATAATGCCTTCGGCTGCCTTGCGACCTTCATCAATAGCGGTTACAACCAAATCACTACCGCGCACCATGTCGCCACCGGCAAATACTTGCGGGTGAGATGTCTGGTAAGCAAACTTGCCAGCAGACGGCGCGCGCACGCGACCCTTCTCGTCAAGCATGATGCCGAAGTCAGCAAACCATGGTGCAGGGCTTGGCTGGAAGCCAAAGGCGATAATTACCGCGTCAGCTTCTAGTATGTGCTCTGAACCCTCTACTTCAACAGGACGGCGGCGTCCGTTGGCATCCGGTGGCCCCATTTCGGTTCTAACCAGCTTAACGCCACAGGCTTTGCCGTTTTCGTCTACTGCAATGTCTAGCGGCTGAAGGTTGAATTTAAACTCAACCCCTTCTTCTTTTGCATTAACAACTTCGCGGCGAGAGCCTGGCATGCTTTCTTCGTCACGGCGGTATGCACAGGTCACTTGGGCAGCGCCTTGGCGAATTGACGTACGTACACAGTCCATGGTGGTATCACCACCACCTAATACAACTACACGCTTGCCTTTCATATCAATGTAATCGGCAGGGTCTTTCTCAAGGCCCATTACGCGGTTGGTGTTGGCAATAAGGAAAGGTAGTGCTTCGTGAACGCCTTCTACTTCTTCGTTATCGAAACCACCTTGCATCGACTTGTATGTACCCATTCCTAAGAAAACGGCATCGTATTTATCAAGCAAATCCTGGAACTGTATGTCTTTACCAATTTCAGTGTTAAGTACGAACTCAACACCCATCTCGGTAAAGATTTGGCGGCGTAGCTTGATTACATCTTTCTCTAATTTAAAAGACGGAATACCAAATGTAAGTAGGCCACCAATTTCTTCGTATTTGTCGTAAACAACAGGTTTAACGCCGTTACGAACCAGAATATCAGCACATGCAAGACCAGCTGGGCCTGCACCTACAATCGCCACTTTCTTGTCGGTCCATACCACGTCAGACATATCTGGGCGCCAGCCCATTTTGAATGCTGTATCGGTAATGTACTTCTCAATACTACCAATGGTAACTGCACCAAAATCGTCATTCAGTGTACATGCACCTTCACACAGCCTGTCCTGTGGACAAACGCGACCACACACTTCAGGCAAGCTATTGGTTTTATGAGAGAGTTCCGCAGCTTCCAAAATACGGCCTTCGTTCGCCAAGCTTAACCATTGTGGAATATAGTTGTGTACAGGACACTTCCATTCACAGTATGGGTTACCGCAGTCCAAGCAGCGATCTGCTTGGCCTTCGGTTTGAGATTGGCTCAGCGGTTGATAAATTTCCGCGAACTCTTGTTTACGCACCATGATCGGCTTTTTCGGCGGATCGATACGTTCAACATCGACAAATTGATATACGTTCTTTGCCATAAACTAAATCCTCCTACTGAGCCTGAATGCGTAATTCAGCACTTGAACGGCTGATGTGACCAAGCAAGTTTTTCACATCACTGGTTTTTGGCTTAATAAGCTTGAAGCGTTTCAGCGTTGCGGCGAAGTCAGTAAGCAACGACAACGAGTGCTCGCTTCCTGTTTCTTCGTAATGCTGATTAATTAAGCCACGTAAGTGCTCAGCAAGAATTGCTTTATCTTCAATTGGCATTACATCGACCAGTTCAGCATTTACACGGTTATCAAGGTCATCGCCATCATCCATAAGATAAGCAAAACCACCTGTCATACCGGCACCGAAGTTAACACCAACCGGGCCAAGTACAGCTACGATACCGCCTGTCATATATTCACAGCCGTTATCGCCAATGCCTTCAACTACCGCAATGGCACCAGAGTTACGCACGCCAAAACGCTCACCAGCACGGCCTGCTGCAAACAGCTTACCGCCTGTTGCACCGTAAAGGCAGGTGTTACCCATAATGGCGCTGTCGTGGGCGTCGTAAGAGATATTGCGAGGTGGGTGAATAACAAGCTTACCGCCGGTCATCCCTTTACCTACATAATCGTTGGCATCACCTTCAAGGTGCATATGCAAACCGCCAGCGTTCCACACACCGAAACTCTGACCCGCTGTACCGGTAAGCTCAACTTTGATAGGTGTATCTTCAAAGTCGTGGTTACCGTGGTGTTTAGCGATTTCACCTGATAACAATGCGCCGACAGAACGATCCGTATTGCGAATTGGGTATTTAAGGGTAATAGATTTACCGTCAACGACCGCTTGCTGGCCGTCTTTAAGCATCTGCGCGTTCAACTCACCTTTATCGACAGGTGCGTTAGTCGTTTGTGAGCAGAATAAGCGCGTATGGTCGCCTGCTTTAGGCTGCGCTAGTAACGGAGACAAATCTAAACGGTTTTGCTTAGCGGTAATGCCATCTAAAACTTTAAGCAATTCTGTACGACCAACAAGGTCGTCGAACTTAGCAATACCCATAGACGCCATTATTTCACGCACTTCTTGAGCAATAAACTTGAAGTAGTTCATTACCATGTCAGGTAAGCCAATGAAGTGGTCGTCACGCAGTTTTTGATCCTGCGTTGCAACACCCGTTGCACAGTTATTCAAGTGGCAAATACGCAAGTATTTACAACCAAGCGCGACCATAGGCCCTGTACCAAAACCGAAGCTCTCAGCACCTAGAATACCGGCTTTAACTACGTCTAAGCCCGTTTTCAAACCACCGTCGGTTTGCACGCGTACTTTGTGACGTAAGCCGTTTTCAATAAGCGCTTGTTGCGTTTCAGACAAACCAAGCTCAAATGGGCTACCCGCATACTTGACTGATGTTAGCGGGCTTGCACCTGTACCGCCGTCGTAACCTGAAACGGTGATAAGGTCGGCATAGGCTTTCGCTACACCCGTTGCAATGGTGCCAACACCTGGCTCAGATACTAGCTTAACGGATATAAGTGCCGTTGGATTAACCTGTTTCAAATCGAAAATTAGCTGTGCTAAATCTTCAATTGAGTAAATATCGTGGTGCGGAGGCGGTGAAATAAGGGTTACACCCGGCACAGAGAAACGTAGCTGTGCGATGTACTTATTTACCTTATCGCCTGGAAGCTGACCACCTTCACCCGGTTTTGCACCTTGCGCCACTTTAATTTGGATTACGTTCGCGTTAACCAAATAGTGAGGCGTTACACCAAAGCGACCTGAAGCCACCTGTTTAATTTTAGAGTTCTTTTCGGTACCAAAGCGAGAAGGGTGTTCGCCACCTTCCCCTGAGTTAGATTGACCGCCTAAGCGGTTCATGGCAATCGCTAGCGCTTCGTGCGCTTCAGGGCTTAGAGCACCAATTGACATTGCTGCTGTATCGAAACGTGGAAACAAGTTTTCCGGCGCTTCAACTTCGCTAATATCAATAGGATCGCAGTCAGGGTTGATAGCTAGCAGGTCGCGAATGTGCGCAGGCGCACGCTCGTTAACAAGCTTGGCATATTGCTGGTAGTCGTCGTAGTTACCTGACACCACAGCCTTTTGAAGCGTACTGACTACGTCTGGGTTATAAGCGTGATATTCGCCACCATGCACGTATTTAAGCAAGCCGCCGTGATCGACAGACTTACGCTTAAGCCATGCAATACGGTTTAGGTTGACAAGGTCTTGATGGAAATCATCGAAGCCCGCACCTTGAATGCGCGAGGTTACACCGCTAAAGCATAACTTCATCACTTCATTGTTGATACCCACTGCTTCAAACAGCTTAGAGCTTCGGTAGCTAGCAACGGTGCTAATGCCCATTTTCGACATTATCTTATACAAGCCTTTGTTGATACCCTTACGGTAATTCAACGTGGCCTGCATAGGAGAAATATCAAGTTCGCCTTTTTCACAAAGCTGCTCAATCGTTTCATATGCAAGGAATGGGTAAATTGCTGTAGCACCCAAGCCAATCAGCACTGCAAAATGATGTGGGTCGCGAGCACTTGCTGTTTCAACAACAATGTTAGCATCGCAACGCAACGATTTTTCAACTAAGCGACGCTGTACTGCACCAACAGCCATTGCTGCAGGAATAACCAACCTGTTTTGTTTTATGTTTCTGTCAGACAGAATCACGAACGCAGCACGCTTGTTCTTAACCAGCATTTCTACTTCGTTACACACTCGCTCGATGGCTTTCTTTAAACCTTCTTGCGGCGCATATTGAAGCTCGACGACTTCTGAATAGTAGTTGTCTGGGTTAAATTCGCGCAATTGTTTCAGGTCGGTATACATTAGTACTGGCGAGTCGAACAATACGCGGTCAGCGTAACCTGAGGTTTCGCTAAATACGTTTTGCTCACGGCCAATACAGGTTGCTAACGACATAACGTGGTTTTCACGTAGCGGGTCGATAGGCGGGTTAGTAACCTGTGCGAATTGCTGACGGAAATAGTCGTAAACCGTACGCTGACGCGATGACATAACCGCCATTGGTGTATCATCACCCATAGAGCCAACGGCTTCTTGACCGTCTTTCGCAAGTACTTTAACCACTTGCTGAATTTCTTCGTAGCTGTAGGCGTGTAGCTTGTGATATACCGCCATGGCATCATCGTCAAACACGCGCTTACCAATAAGTGAAGCATCAAGCTGTTCAATAGGCGTTAGTCGACGAATATGTTTATCTAGCCACTCTTTATAGGGGTGACGTGCTTTTAGGTCGTCGTCAATTTCGTTAGAGCGCCAGACTTTGCCAGTGTAGGTGTCTACTGCAAGCATTTCGCCCGGGCCAACGCGACCTTTTTCAATTACGTCAGCTTGCTCATAATCCCAAATACCTACTTCTGAGGCAAGGGTAATGAAACCGTTCTTAGTGATAACGTAACGAGCAGGGCGTAAACCGTTTCTATCAAGGTTGCAGGCTACGTGGCGACCGTTAGTTAAAACGATGCCGGCAGGGCCGTCCCATGGTTCCATGTGCATTGAGTTAAACTCGTAGAATGCACGAAGGTCATCGTCCATGGTTTTGTTATTTTGATAGGCGGGTGGAACAAGTAATCGCATAGCACGGAATAAATCCATTCCGCCGGCTAAGAATAGCTCCAGCATGTTATCCAGCGATGACGAGTCTGAACCTTCGGTATTAACAAAAGGCGCAGCGTCTTTAAGATCTGGAATGAGCGGCGTTGCAAATTTTGCTGCACGTGCCATGGCCCAGTCGCGGTTTCCTTTAATAGTGTTTATTTCACCATTGTGCGCAAGGAAGCGGAAAGGCTGAGCAAGTGGCCAGCGTGGTAGCGTGTTAGTTGAGAAACGTTGGTGGAAAACGCAAATTGCGCTTTGCATGCGCTCATCGGCAAGGTCGTGGTAGAAGGCAGGTAAGTCTTTTGGCATTACCAAGCCTTTATAAATCGTTACCAAGCCTGACAAACACGCTACGTAAAAATCGGGATCTTTCTCAAGACGTTTTTCAGCGCGGCGGCGAATCATATACAAACGACGTTCAAGGTCGCGTTTTCGCCAACCTGCTGGCGCGTTCACAAATACCTGTTCAATTTGCGGTACGCCTGTTAGCGCTAGTTCACCCAGTACTGAGTGGTCGACAGGCACTTCGCGCCACCCCACTACTGATAGTGTTTCTTTTTCAAGTTCTTCGTTTAGCACTTCGCGCGCGGCTTGCGCAAGCACTGGGTCCTGACTTAAGAAAATCATGCCCACGCCGTATTTTTTGCTGAGTTTCCAGCCATTTTCTTCGGCGATTGCATGGAAGAACGCATCCGGTTTCTGTAGTAATAAACCACAGCCGTCACCGGTTTTCCCGTCGGCGGCTATACCACCACGATGCTGCATACGGTCAAGGCCGTGTATTGCAGTAGTAACCAATTCATGACTGGCTTCCCCATGAGTATGAGCAATTAAGCCAAACCCACAGTTGTCCCGGGAATCATTGGGATTATATAAACTCATCTCTTAACTCCTTCAACCTTTTGACTGGGCAAGGTATGCGTTGCGTGTAGATGCGCCTAGGTTTGCGTATCACAACATTATTAGACGTCTTTTATGCTGCTAGCGGTATTGCTCGCGGCGTGCGCCTTTCTTGTCGTTATTTATTATTAGAGGATTCCAGTCGTTTCCGCATTTTTATGCATTATTGCTGTGCGGGCCGTACAAAATACCCACATTGAAAAATAAAATCAAACGCAAAAATGGTAATGGTTATAGAGAATTAGTATAACCTGATATTTTCTGTTTCTTATCAGTGGCTTGCTGATATAAATTCACATTTGTAAGCGAAATGTTATAAATTGTGTGGAGCTATTTTAACATGTCCTGCAAATGACATGAGTTCTCATTTGAGTTTGTTTTGTGAATAAATATTCTTCTTAATTGACGTATTATGATGTCAATTGCAATTGTTTTGTATTTTTATTTACTTGTAAATGAAGCGTTACATCATATTAGGTGATATTTATATTGCTTAATGAGTGAGCAAAGGTTAACGTGGAACACAACGTACTGCTTTGGTCAGAATATCATGTATCACAATGCGAAAATATTCACCAAGCAGCTTTTCAGTTTGCATTAACTAACCATGTCGGCGCAACTATAGTTACACTTGGTGCGAGAACCACAGGCCTAAAACAACATGACCAAACCAACTATAGCAAGTGTTCGAATTTCTTCATTAGAGGTGCTTTCCGGACCGGGTGACGCTTTCGATACAATAAGCTGCGTTGAGAAGGGTGAGGTACTTCGCGTGCTTGAAAAACATGGAAACTGGGTAAAAGTATCTTTTTCAAAAGTGGGATGGGTCGAATCGAGACATCTTAATGAAGTGTCAGAAAAAACGCCTTTTGATTAAAGCTTATTGATCTTTTTGGTTACAAAAGTAGACAGCAAAGAACAACGCGCTCTCGCCTGAAGCACAAATATATATGTGGTGATGTGCATTCACGTATATAACAAAGCCTGTTAGGATGTTTAAAAAATAGGTTTGATAAAGACATCCATGCACTCAGATTCTCCCAATGATTCTTGGGCTATTAGATTTGCCCAGTTTGTTCAGCGCTTTGGTACGCTGAAACTAAGTATCCTTTTCGTTGTTCTTTCTTTAGTGTTTACGCTTGGCGGGTCCTACGTCATTCGCGTGAGTATGGGGAGTCAAGTTCAGCCAGACGATTTTATTAGTGCGGTGATCCTCACCATGCTTTCTGCTCCGTGGGTGCTCTACTTTTTTAGCGAATTAATTAAACAGCTAGAAAATTCACGTACAAACTTAAAAGAAGTGGTGAGCCAACTTGAAAGTTTGCGTGAAGAGGACGTATTTCTTAACCGTGAACTACAAAGCAATATAAGACAGCTAAATCACGAAATTGAACAGCGCAAGCAGGCGCAAGAAGAACGTGAAGCACTTTTCAAAGACCTAGAGAAGGAAATTCAGGATAAATCTGAACAGGAAGCTCAGGCGCGGCGCTTATCCACACTTTTACGTTCAATCATCGATGCTTCGCCTGACCTAATCTACTATCGCAATGAAGAAGGCAGATTTGCGGGGTGTAACCGTATTGCCGAGTTAATGACGGGTAAAACTGAACAAGAGCTGCTTGGCTTAACACCTAAAGACGTATATGAAGAAGAACTAGCACGCCAGATTGTCGCCAGTGATCACGAAGTGCTAGAAACTAACGCTAGTATTACAGAAGAACTGTGGCTTCGCTTTGCCGATGGGCGCCGTCGTTACTTTGAAATGAAGCGCGTACCGTTTTTTGATAAAGAAGGTAACCGCTTAGGTCTGCTGTCATTCGGTCGGGATATGACAGAGCGTAAACAAGCCGAGAATGCGGCGGCAAAAGCAAGTACTGATAAAACACGTTTTATCGCAACCATTAGCCATGAGCTTCGTACACCGTTAAATGGTATCGTTGGTTTAAGCCGCATGCTGCGTGACACAGAATTAAGCGATGAACAATTTAACTGGGTGAGTACAATTTATGCCAGCGCTATTACATTAGGTAATATCTTTAACGACATTATTGACCTAGATAAGCTGGATAGAGACAAGCTGGAACTCAGTTTAAAAACAATCTCCTTAAAGGATTTTACCGAAGAGTTAAGCAGTATTATTCGTCTACTTGCTGCAGATAAACAGCTTGAACTTAAAACAACCATAAACGAGCCGCTTCCACGCCTTGTAGAGATAGATGGTACACGCCTTCGTCAAATATTGTGGAACATATTGTTCAACGCGGTGAAATTCACACAAAAGGGCCACGTAAGCTTAACAGTATCTTCTACCAAGCCAGATGGTGATAAAGCGTATGTTACCTTCGTAATCGAAGACACCGGCGTTGGTATTCCTGAGAGTGAAATAGAGAAGATTTTCGCTATGTACTATCAGGTCGATCACCCTGATCATCAATCGGCCACAGGTACCGGTATTGGGTTGGCTATTTGTAAGCAAATGGTCGACTTGATGAAAGGAGAAATCCACGTTTCTAGCAAAGTGGGCAAGGGCACGCGTTTTGAAATTGTGTTGCCAGTTCAAATTTCCAATAGTCCAATGAAAGTGGCGCAGCTTCAAGTGACAGGGCTCAATATCCTATTAGTTGAAGACATAGAGTTAAACGTTATGGTTGCCAAAGCCTTGCTTGAAAAGCTGGGTCAAAAAGTCGATGTGGCGATGACGGGGCAAGAGGCCATCGATAAAGTCAGGGAAAATCAATACGACCTTATCCTACTGGATATTCAATTGCCCGACATGACCGGGTTTGATGTGGCAAGTACCATCATTGAAGAAGACCTAGTTATGCAAACGCCGATTGTGGCACTAACGGCAAACGTCATTAAGAAGCGGGATGAATACCTGGAAAATGGTATGGATGACGTCATTGCTAAGCCGATCAAAAAGTCACGCGTTATAGAGGTGTTTAATGAACTGTTTCATGCACCGCCTGCACCATTAGAAATTGACGGTGAAGTAGAGCGTCCGGAGCCGAACAAAATATTAAGTAACATTTTAGATATGGACTTGCTACAAATGTTGGTGGATACAATAGGGGATGAGATGGTGCGTGCTAGTGTCAAAGTGTTCCAGGAAAAAATGCCTGAGTACATGGAAATACTGCAGCTTAGTTTAAGTGCCGACGAAAAGTCAGAAGTGTGCTCACAGGCCCACAAAATTAAAGGCGCCGCTGGCTCTGTTGGCTTGGCCCGCGTGCAGCGCATTGCCAATCAAATTCAACAGGGCGACCATCCTACTTGGTGGGAGAATGTGCACGATTGGGTAGAAGAATTGCAAATGGCCGTTCAGCACGATATGAAGGCACTGCACGATTGGCTTAACGAACAGCAGGTTGACGATTAGTTAGCGCAACGTCCTCTTTAATTCCTAGCTAAAAAAGAGGGCTTGCCCTCTTTTTTTATAAAAACGGCGACAGGGTGACACGTTGAGAAAGTGTTGCCACGTTGCTAAATCGCGTCAAAAAAGCGTCAGACTGTTCGTGTTTAAAAAGAAGTAAAAGGAGTTAACGTTATGACAATAAGCGCGCAACAAGAAACCGTATTTTCGAACAAGCAGCTGAGTGTTGATGAGATCCCCTCACTTCAAACGCTTGCACTAGTACCGATATCCAAAAAGTACCGCGTGCTTAATATTGTCTCAATTGTATTGATTGCTGTAGTGCTAATCAGTATCGCTACCGCGCTGAAATTTCAAAGCTTCTGGTCGTTGCCTGAAGGTTTGCTGCAAGCTTACAAATATGTTGTAGCAGGTATTCTCGTATTAAGCAGTGTATGGGCGCTTTATCACTTTTTTGCTGATGTTCGAATATTTTATGCCATTCGAGAGCAAGACATTAGCAAGCAGTCTGGATTAATTTTTAGAAAGCTCTCTTGCCAGCCTATTTTACGTGTTCAGCACGTTGAAGTTAATCGCGGTCCATTAGACAGGTGGGCGGGCCTTGCTTCACTTCAGGTATTTTCCGCCGGAGGCGAAATGCATACTTTTGAGATCCCAGGTTTAAGCTTAGAGAGGGCAGAGCAGTTACGTGAGTTTATACTTGCGCACAAAGATATTGGTGCTCGCTAATGACAGTATCTAAACCGTCTTCACATAACGCAGCCAAGTTTGAACAGTCAAAAATAAAAAAGGAAAACACTGCGCTACAGCCCCATGGCCAGGATGCTGTTGCGCAAAAACCGAGACTTAAAGTTGAAACGGGTGATGAGTGGCAGCGCCTCTCACTGATTTCTATCCTGTATTTTACAATTCGCAACTTTATGAACACGGCACAAGGGCTGATCTACGCCATTCCTGCATTAGCAATTTCCTTTAATATTTGGGACAACCTGCTGTCGCCCGAAGTGCTGATCGGTGCCGGTATCCTGTTTTTATCTACAAGTGGCAGCGGCGTGATAAGCTTTTTAATGTACAAGTTTCGCGTGCACAACCAACACGTTGAGATTCACCATGGTGTTTTTCAGCGTCGCTATACCAACTTGCCGTTGTGGCGTATTCAAAACGTTAAGATCGAGCGCCCTTTTTATTATCGTCCTTTTGGGTATGCGTTGGTGGTGCTTGATACGGCAGGTAGCGGTAAAGAAGAGGCCAAAATAGTAGCGGTTCCGGAAGATTATGCTGAAGCGCTAAAGAAGCAGGTGCTTTACGAAAAAGCTCAGTTTGATGAGGGGGTTCTGAATGGGTTAGATGATGAGGCCTTATCTGATGGGCAACGTTCATCGTTCCCCACACAAACAACGCGCGCCGAAACCATTGATGCCAACCATTCAAATGAAGAAGTGCTTAATCGACGATCTGTGAAAGACATTATTATCCACGGTATCACCAATAATCGCGTGTGGATCATCTTGGGGGCCGCCGCGCCTTTCTATGACGATGTGTTTGGGGTTGTGTCAGAGTGGTTAGCCGATAAGGGCTTACAGCTAAATCAGCTGGTCGGTGAACAAACGGTAGCGTGGTGGCAATTTGGATTGTATGCCTTTGTTATTCTCATGATGCTAATGGCGTTAGTGGCACTACTGAGTGTAGGTGGCGCGCTATTCACCTTTTACGGCTACACACTTTCACGATCAGGTGATCGCTATATCCGGCGCAGCGGCTTACTCAATAAGCTGGAAGTAAGCATGCGTGCATCACGCATCCAAATGATTACCGCGAAGCAAGACTGGCTGGATAAAATTTTAAAGCGGGTCAATTTGTATTTTGAGCAGAACTCAACGGCTGGCCAGCAAATGCAAGAACTGATGTCACCAAATAAACTTATTGTGCCATCGGTAACTGAAGACGAAGCTTTTGCGCTTAGCCAAGAAGTGATGCCTGGCTGTGACCTACGAGGCCGAAATTATCAAACTATCAGTAAGCGGTTTATTACTTTTTGGTTGCTTGCTGGTTGGACGCTTCCTTTTATTGTCTTTTTCGCTATCGGCGCCGCGTCGTTCCACCTAGACATTATGCTTGGTGCACTCGTTGTCTATGGTGCGGTAGCGCTTTTGCTTACGCTTAGGTGGTGGCGGTGGGGAATAGCCTATGACAATAAGTACGTTTACATAAGGCGAGGTAGAGTAGGTGTCGATTATCAGTGCTTTGAACCCTATAAAGCTCAGCAAGTTATTGTAAAGCAAAGCGTATTTATGAAGCGAAGAAAGCAGGCTACTATTAAGTTCGTGCTGGCTTCGGGGGCGGTTACCGTACCGTTTCTGCCAGAAGAATATGTTAACAAACTAGCAGACAGCGTATTATTTGAAGTGGAGTCAACGAGAAAGTCTTGGATGTAATAAACACTGTTTATCTTTGCGCTGTTTTTTTGTGCGCTTTTTTATGCAAACAGGACGAGTTTGTGTAAAGGTAGGTATTCAGTTGTACAACCTTGCGTTTATATGGATATTCTTGATTACAGTGTTATTGCGGTCTACCTCATTATCTTGCTCATTATCGGCTTTACTTTGCGTGGGCAACAGTCAAAGAAAGACTACTTTTTAGCAGGAAGAAGCTTAAACTGGAAACCCCTATTACTCTCAATCATGGCAACACAACTGTCGGCGGTCAGTTTTATATCCGCCCCCGCATTTGTCGGCTTCCGTGAGGGTGGAGGGTTAGTATGGCTCTCCTATGAGCTGGCTGTTCCCCTAGCCATGCTTTTACTTATTACCACTGTGTTGCCTACGTTGTACCGAAGTGGCGTGGTAAGTATTTATGACTATCTTGAGCGACGTTTCTCTACTTCTACCCGTATTTGCATCAGTATTGTGTTTCAATTTAGCAGAGCATTTGCCACCGGTATAATGGTGTACGCTCTATCCATTATTTTACAAGGAACCATGCAGGTTTCTTCTACCCAGGCAATTTTGCTTATTGGCGTTATTACCGTTTTGTACTCACTACAAGGCGGAATGAAGGCGGTTGTATACGGCGACGCAGTACAAATGGTTATTATTGTCATGGGTACAGCTATTTGTATTGCTTTTGGTTTGAATGCATTAGGCGGTTGGGAAACCTTTTTACAGTTACTTCCAAGCGAGCGAGTTTCTACCCTTAATTTTTCTTCTCTGGGGTTTGATGGCGACGGCTTCGGCTTTTTCCCTATGGTGCTAGGTGGCATTATTCTGTATGCCTCTTACTATGGTTGTGACCAATCTGAGGCGCAACGAGCGTTGTCAGCAAAGTCGGAAGGCGATCTAAAAAAGATGATGCTAGCCAACGGCATTTTCAGGTTTCCAATAACACTGCTATATTGTTTAGCGGGTTTAGTAGTTGGCACGTTAGCGTTTAACGACGCTAACTTGCTATCTCAGATTCCTAAAGACAACCCAGACTGGCTTATGCCGGTATTTATTCTTAACTATTTACCTCATGGGCTTATCGGCTTGCTGGTCGTCGCTATTCTTGCCGCCGCTATGTCGTCATTAAGTTCTGCGATCAACTCACTTGCAGCGGTCTCTCTTGAAGACTATTTCAAACTCACAGGTAATCGCACAAAACCTGAAGGTTACCTGAGCTCTGCTAAATTTGCCGGATTCTCTTGGGGAGTGGTTATTTTGCTGCTTTCGCTCAATGCTGGCGATATAGCGCCTACGGTAATCGAAGCAGTGAACAAAGTGGGCTCTGTTTTTTTTGGGCCAGTGTTAGCTGTATTTTTACTTGGAATACTTTCGAAAAAGGTAAATGCCAAGCAGGTTAATATCGGACTGTTGTGCGGTGTGTTGACTAATTTGTCACTCGCATTTTTTGTAGAAGACGTGTTCTGGTTTTGGTGGAACGTAACGGGATTCATTGGCGCAGTGGTTCCGGCTATTGTTCTCTCAGCCTTGTCACCAAATCACAAAAGCAGCTTGGGTTCGGTTTCAAATTCGAATGAGGGCAATTTACGTATTGATAAGTTAATTGCCACTGTGTTGGTTGGCTACTTCGGCTTGCTGGTTTTTATTAGCTATATGTTACCAAGTTGGCTTCTATAAAAGAGAGATTTTAAGCGTGAGCAGTTGTAGTCACTGAATCTCGAAGAATAATCTGATCTTTGCCCGCGTGCTTTGCTTCGTACAAGCGTGCGTCAGCCACTTCTAATTGCGACTCTAAGCACTTGTGTTCCTCAGTGCATACACCGATGCTGCATGTAATATTGAACTTGTGGTTGGTAAAAGTCGTCGTGCGCACTGCATCCATAAATGCAGAAAGTGCCGACAAATACACCTTTGGCGGTCTTACCGAAACCACTGTGAACTCTTCGCCACCATAGCGCACAATAAGATCGTCAGGGAAATAATCTTTAAGCAGTGCAGCGAATTCTTGTAGCAATACGTCACCCGTTTTATGGCCGAAGGTATCATTTACGTTTTTGAAGTTATCGGCATCAATCATCGACACAATCACGTCTTTCCGCGATGCTTTATTTGCAAATAGCTCTTCGGCTTTTTCATGTAGAAAACGTCGATTATAGACCTTTGTGAGTGCGTCTAAGTTGGCTGAGTCACGGATGGTTTGAATCATTTCTTGGGACTCAAGGTTTTGCATTACGCGGCAGTAAAATTCTTCGTGATAAAACGGCTTCGATAGGAAGTCATTAGCGCCACTCTTTATAAACTTAGAAGTGAGCACGCTATCCCCCGTAGCTGACAGACCAATGAAAACTAAGTCTTGCATCCGCCTTTCGTGTCTAATCGTTTTAACCAGTTCATAGCCATCCATATTAGGCATTCGATGATCCGCGATAACCATTTTGATATCTCGGTGATTTTCAAGCACCTCAAGTGCTTCCAGCCCGTCATTGGCTTCATGCACTTGAAACTGGAATTTGCGAAGTAATGAACAAATGTGATTGCGGCTTGTTTTTGAGTCTTCTACGACAAGCACCTTAGTGGTTAAGTTTTTGCGCAAGCGATCGACGAGTTTAGACACCTGTAAATAAGAGTAACGGGACTCTTTTGTAATGTAATCGAGCACACCTTGGTCGAGTAATTGGGCGCGAGTGAATTCGTCAAAATTGCCGGTTAGTACTATGGTTGGAACGTTATGAGAGAGCGCAAGTTCAACGCTTTCACCGTTTGGAGCATCCGGAAGGTTCAAATCAACAATGGCGGCGAGATATTCATTATCGCTTTCTAGAGCACTCTGCGCTTCGGCTAAGTCCTCGCATAGATCACACGTAAAATGAGGGTTATCCTCAATAAGTTTGTTAACGATTTTACGGACAGTTAAGCTGTCTTCTACTACAAGAACTTTATACATGTGCACTACCCTGGGTACTTGAGTGGCGATAATAACCAATAAAATATTAAAAAGCCCTCAAAGAGAGGGCGTTTTATACTTATGTCTAAATAAGGAGTGTCTTATGTTTCGCGTTTACTCAGAGTTGTTCCGGTGGAACACGAACATTTCCTTCCATTAGAACACGTGCGCTTCTGCTCATTACAGCTTGCTCAATTTGCCACTTGTTATCTTCAAAGGTTGCTTTTGCACCCACTCTTAGCGTTCCTGATGGATGCCCGAAAGTCACTGATTCTCGGTCTTTTCCGCCCGCGGCTAGGTTGACCAAAGTTCCCGGAATAGCTGCTGCTGCAGCGATAGCTACCGCCGCTGTGCCCATCATGGCGTGGTGAAGTTTCCCCATAGACAGCGCCCTCACCAATACATCAATGTCAGAGCCTAAGATGTCTTTGCCGTTTGATGCTTTATAGCCTCTTGGGGGGGCAACGAACGCCACCTTAGGAGTATGCTGGCGATTTGTCGCTTCACTCACATCGTTAATCAACCCCATTTGAACTGCACCATGCGCACGAATAGTTTCAAACTTTGCTAATGCTTCTGCATTGCTGTTTATATCATCTTGTAGCTCAGTACCGTTGTAGCCAATATCTTCGGCATTAATAAATATGGTAGGTATGCCTGCGTTAATCATGGTCGCCTGGAGCGAGCCAACCCCTGGTACTTCCAGCGTGTCCACCAAGCGGCCTGTTGGGAAAATAGCGCCTTCGCCATCGGCTGGGTCAACAAAGGCTACTTCCACTTCTGCGGCAGGGAAGGTAACGCCGTCTAGTTCAAAGTCGCCCGTTTCCTGAACTTCCCCATTGGTAATTGGCACCTTAGCAATAATGGCTTTATTGATGTTAGCCTGCCAAATATTCACGGTGACCACGCCGTTCTCTGGGATTTTATTCTTATCTACTAGACCATTGGTAATCGCAAATGCACCTACCGCTGCGGTTAGGTTCCCGCAGTTACCGCTCCAGTCTACAAAAGGTTTGTCGATAGCAACTTGCCCAAACAAATAATCAACGTCATAGCCTTCACGTTCACTTTTACTCAAAATTACGGTTTTGCTGGTACTTGATGTAGCACCGCCCATACCGTCGGTTTGTTTGCCGTATGGATCGGGGCTTCCGATAACGCGCAGAAGCAGGGCATCGCGCGCCGGACCTGGCTTTTGAGCGGCCTCTGGCAAATCGGTTAAATTGAAAAACACACCTTTACTGGTACCGCCACGCATGTAGGTAGCCGGTACTCGAAGTTGTGGCGCATACTTTGTCATGTTTTTTCCTTTTTTGGGAGGAGAAGAGGTTGGTTACGATTTGAAACACGCTGTGAACACATCCGTGTGCGTTCCCCGGCCGCATCTTTGCGGTTGGAAGGTTTCAAATCGCAACCCACTTCCTTCTCAAAACTACTAAACGATTCTAATAGGGGAGAGATAAGTTAGGTTCAGGGCCTTCAACTCGCAAGGATGCGAGTTGGGAGCCTACAGGGACGTATTTACGGCGTGCCCTGGGGCTAACGTATCTCCCAGCTAAGTTAACTAATGCAATAATGGCTGAGCTTAAGTGGGGGAGGTGGATCAGATTCAGGGCCTTCAACTCGCAAGGATGCGAGTTGAGAGCCTACAAGGACGTATTCACGGCGTGCCCTGAAACTGATTCACTTCCTCCCACTAAAAGGTCTTCCTAGCACAATCAGCTAGCTTCCGCTTCCAAGAAGTCCTTGGCGAAGCGCTGTAATACGCCGCCTGCGCTGTAAATAGAGACTTCTTCTGCTGTATCTAGGCGACAGGTTACTGGTACTTCTAGCTGTTCACCGTTTTGACGGTTCACTACCAGTGTTAGCGTTGCACCTGGTGACGGTTCGCCGCTAACGTCGTAGGTTTCTGTGCCATCTAGCTCAAGGGTTTTACGTGTTGTGCCTGGTTTAAATTCAAGCGGCAGTACGCCCATGCCAATAAGGTTGGTGCGGTGAATACGCTCGAAACCTTCAGCTACAATGACTTCAACACCGGCAAGACGCACGCCTTTAGCTGCCCAATCACGTGACGAGCCCTGTCCATAGTCGGCACCTGCAACAATGATAAGCGGTTGTCTGCGGTTCATGTAGGTTTCAATGGCTTCCCACATGCGCATAACTTGGCCTTCTGGCTCAACGCGCGCCAGTGAACCTTGCTTCACTTCACCATTTTCCAGCACCATCTCGTTGAACACTTTCGGGTTCGCAAGGGTAGCGCGCTGTGCGGTTAAGTGGTCACCACGGTGTGTGGCATACGAGTTAAAGTCTTCTTCCGGTAAGCCCATTTTGTGGAGGTATTCACCTGCTGCACTGCTGGCTAAAATAGCATTAGACGGCGATAAGTGATCGGTGGTGATGTTGTCACCCAAAATAGCCAGCGGACGCATACCTTTCATAGTGCGCTCGGCATCCATTGCGCCTTCCCAATAGGGTGGGCGGCGAATGTAAGTGCTCATTTCACGCCAGTCGTAAAGCGGGTTAATGTCTTTGCCATAATCAACGCTTAAATCGAACATTGGCTCGTACACTTTTCTAAAGTGCTCTGGCTTCACTGACTTAGCTACAATGGCGTCAATCTCTTCATCGCTTGGCCAAATGTCTTTAAGCGTTACTGGGTTGCCGTCTTTGTCGGTGCCCAATACGTCTTTTTCAATATCAAAGCGAATGGTACCGGCGATAGCGTACGCTACTACAAGCGGAGGTGATGCCAAGAATGCTTGTTTAGCATAAGGGTGAATGCGGCCGTCGAAGTTACGGTTACCCGACAATACTGCTGTAGAGTAAAGATCGCGGTCGATAATTTCTTGCTGAATTTTAGGGTCTAACGCGCCGCTCATACCGTTACAGGTAGTGCAGGCAAATGCTACAACGCCAAAGCCTAAATCTTCCAACTCGCTCATTAAGTTAGCTTCTTCAAGGTACAATTTAACGGCTTTAGAGCCTGGTGCTAATGAGCTCTTAACCCATGGCTTACGGGTTAAACCGCGCTGGTTGGCGTTGCGTGCAAGCAGACCTGCCGCAATAACATTGCGCGGGTTAGATGTATTGGTACAACTTGTGATAGCCGCGATAATAACCGCGCCATCAGGCATTTTGCCTTCTTCTTCTGTCCACTTGGCAGCAATGCCGCGGCTTTCTAAGTCGCTGGTAGGTAAGCGAGCGTGAGGGTTAGAAGGGCCTGCCATATTGCGGCCAACTGCAGAAAGGTCGAACTTAAGTACGCGCTCGTATTCTGCTGTTGCTAAGTCATCTGCCCACAAACCAGTGTGCTTGGCATATTGTTCAACCAATGCAATTTGCTTTTCTTCACGCCCAGTCAGGCGCAAGTAATCAATGGTTTGCTGGTCAATGTAGAACATAGCGGCAGTGGCGCCGTATTCCGGTGTCATGTTCGATATGGTGGCACGGTCGCCCAACGTTAGGTGCGATGCACCTTCACCGTAGAATTCAAGATACGCAGAGACTACGCGCTCTTTACGCAAAAATTCAGTTAACGCTAATACAATGTCGGTAGCCGTAATGCCAGGCTGTGGTTTGCCGGTAAGTTCAACACCTACAATGTCAGGCAAACGCATGTAAGACGCACGGCCTAGCATAACGCTTTCCGCTTCAAGGCCGCCAACGCCTACGGCAATTACACCAAGTGCATCAACATGTGGCGTGTGGCTGTCGGTACCTACTAGCGTGTCTGGGAAAGCAACGCCATCTCGAGCTTGAATAACCGGTGACATACGCTCCAAGTTAATTTGGTGCATAATGCCGTTACCCGGAGGGATAACATCTACGTTTTTAAACGCCGTTTTTGTCCAATTAATAAAGTGGAAACGGTCGTCGTTGCGTCTGTCTTCGATAGCACGGTTTTTCTCAAACGCGTCTTTTTCGAAACCAGCGTGCTCTACAGCTAGTGAGTGATCAACTATTAGCTGCGTTGGCACAACCGGGTTTACTTTAGCCGGATCGCCGCCTTTTGCTGCAATAGCATCGCGAAGCCCCGCTAAGTCTACAAGTGCCGTTTGCCCCAAGATATCGTGGCACACTACGCGAGCAGGAAACCACGGAAAGTCTAAGTCGCGCTTGCGATAAATAAGCTGCTTAAGCGACTCGGTGAGCATGTCAGGTGCGCATTTGCGCACTAAGTTTTCAGCAAGTACACGCGACGTATAAGGCAGCTTGGCATAGGCGCCTGGTTCAATAGCATCTACCGCTTCTCGGGTATCGAAAAAATCGATACCCGCGTTTGGAAGCGGTTTACGGTAATCAATATTCATAAAACCCCAACCTTATCTTAAGCGCGTTCGCTAATAGCTGGCACTGGGCGTAGTTCTTCGCCTGTGTATTCTGCTGATGGACGAATAATACGGTTGTCAGCGCGCTGTTCCATAACGTGTGCCGCCCAACCCGTTAGACGAGACATTACGAAAATTGGCGTAAATAGCGGTGTAGGAATGCCCATAAAGTTGTACGCAGAAGCGTGGAAGAAATCGGCGTTACAGAAAAGCTTCTTCTCGCGCCACATCACTTCTTCACAACGGACAGACACAGGATAAAGCACGTCATCGCCCACATCGGCAGCTAGCTTTTCAGACCATTGCTTAATGATTTCGTTACGCGGGTCAGACTCAGAGTAAATCGCATGACCAAAGCCCATGATCTTCTCTTTGCGCTCAAGCATGCCCATCATTTTCTCTTCAGCATCATCAGGTGAAGTGAAGCCTTCAATCATTTCCATAGCGGCTTCGTTAGCACCACCGTGAAGTGGACCACGCAGTGAGCCGATAGCACCTGTTACACAAGAATGCATATCAGACAGCGTTGATGCACAAACACGCGCCGTAAAGGTAGACGCGTTAAACTCATGCTCTGCATAAAGAATGAGTGATACATGCATGACTTGTTCGTGAAGTTCACGCGGCTTTTCGCCGTGAAGCATATGAAGGAAGTGACCACCAATTGAATCGTCATCGGTTTCAACATCTACGCGTACGCCATCGTGTGAGAAGCGGTACCAGTAACAAATGATGCTTGGGAAACACGCTAACATGCGGTCGGTAACATCTTGCTGCTCATCGAAGCTGGTTTCCATTTCAAGGTTACCTAGCATTGAACAACCTGTGCGAAGTACGTCCATTGGGTGAGCATTTTTTGGAATGCGCTCTAGCACTTCTTTGAGTGCTGTTGGAAGACCGCGCATGCCGCGAAGCTTAGTTTTATAAGCGTCTAGCTCAGACTGGTTAGGTAGCTTGCCCTTAAGAATAAGGTACGCTACTTCTTCAAATTGACAGTTTTGCGCTAAGTCTTTTACGTCATAGCCACGATACGTTAAACCAGAACCTGATTTACCTACGGTTGATAATGCTGTTTTACCTGCAACTTGGCCGCGTAAACCCGCGCCACTTAACTGTTTAGCCATCTTGTTGTCTCCGGTCTTGTGTAATTTGTAAGGTACTTTTAATTGAAAATAGTGAGTAATTTGGACGCTTGAAGTTGGCGGGCACATTGGCTGCAGGGGCAAAGCACAGCCCCCTGCCACGCCGTGAACCCATCCATGGGGGCTCCGCCTCGGCATCCATGCCTCGGAGGGGCAGGGAACTGTACTTCACCCCTACATCTTCGTGCCCGCCAACTTCAAGCTGAATTTATCTGCTTACTAATTTTTGCCTTCGGCGAATAGAGCATCTAGCTTTTGCTCGTATTCGTGGTAGCCAAGATAATCGTACAATTCCATACGTGTTTGCATACTGTCGACAACGGCTTTTTGGTCACCGTTTTCAAGTATAGATTTGTACACCATTTCTGCTGCCTTATTCATCGCACGGAATGCACTTAGTGGGTAAAGCACCATGTCTGCACCCCATTCGCCAAGCTCTTCTTTGTTCCATAGTTCGGTTTTGCCGAACTCAGTAATGTTGGCAAGAATAGGTACGTCCAATGCTTCTGAGAATGCACGGTAGTGCTCTTCAGTTTGAACTGCTTCTGCAAAGATGCCGTCAGCACCTGCTGCTACGTAGGCTTTTGCGCGCTCAATGGCCTTATCTAGGCCTTCCTGCGCGAACGCGTCAGTGCGCGCCATAATGAAAAAGTCGGGGTCGGTTCTGGCATCAACTGCGGCTTTAATGCGGTCTACCATTTCTTCTGTGCTTACAATTTCCTTGTTAGGGCGGTGACCACAGCGTTTTTGCGCAACCTGGTCTTCCATATGAACGGCCGCCGCGCCTGCTTTTTCCATGTCGCGAATAGTTTTGGCAATGTTAAATGCACCGCCCCAACCGGTGTCGATGTCTACCATTAGAGGAAGATCGCATGCGCTGGTTATGCGCTGTACGTCAGCAATTACGTCGTTAAGTGACGTCATGCCTAAGTCCGGTAGGCCGTATGATGCATTGGCTACGCCGCCACCTGATAGATAAATAGCTTGGTGCCCAATGGCCTTTGCCATCATGGCGGTATAGGCGTTAATGGTGCCGACAATTTGTAGCGGTTTGTTGTTCTCTAATGCGGTTCTGAATTTCTTTCCTGCACTCATGATAATCACTCGCTTATTTGAAAGTAGGGTAGAGATGAATTAGGTATGAAGAAGACTGAGTGGTGTTAACCATGATTAAGCTTCTTCTCAATATTATTTTTTGAATAAAGAATATGGCGACGCATTAGCATTTCAGCCAGTTCCTCGTCGCGATTGGCAATAGCGTTTACGATGTGTCTGTGTTCATCAAATGCAGTGCTTACGCGAGGGCCAGCCATACCTAGCTGTACGCGATACATACGAACTAGATGGTAAAGCCCGTCTACAAGTACGCTGATGAGATGATCGTTTTTACTGCCGGTTACAATTCTGTAGTGAAAGTCTACATCTCCGGCTTCTTGATAATAGCTTTGACCGTCTTTTACTTTATCGAAGTGGCTATCAAGCAACGCCTGCATGTCGGCAATTTCTTCATCGCTCATGTAGCGTGCGGCCAAGCGTGCGGCCATACCTTCTAGCGCTTCGCGCACTTGGTATAGCTGAATAAGGCCTTCGGGTGACAATGCAACCACACGGGCACCCACGTTAGCTTTACGCTCCACCAAGTGACAGGTAGCGAGACGATTGATGGCTTCACGAATAACGGCGCGACTTACTTCATACTTTGTCGACAATTCCATTTCACTCAGCTTACTGCCTGCTGGAATGATGCCCTCAACAATATCCTTCCTTAATTGAAAGAAAGTGCGGTCGGCATTGGTGATGGCTTGTTCGCTTTTTACTAACACTGTATAGAATCTTAAAATGACTAATGTCGACAATATATGCCCGTTTTGGCGTTTTTTCAACCTTAAAAGGTGTAGATTGTCGACAACGAGAGTGAGATATTAGTCTGATAGTCATGTATAACGGCCTGTGTTGACAACTGTGCAATGGTGTAACGCCATATGCAAACAGAGCCATGCGTCAATTTACGCCCATTAGGCGAACCTTGCGCAATCATATTGATAGCTACTGCCCAAACGGAGGAGGTAAATTGGTAACGATAGTTACATGCAGAGGTTCTGAGCTAAAGAATGATTCAAGTAAGTGGTGATTTGTTTAAAGTTTGTCCATTTGGTCTAGGTGTTCTTTAATTTATTTGCTTAGGTGTTGTGAAGAGATAGAGTAAATTATCTTTATGATATCTAATTGATTTTATGAAACTTATAAACAATTTTTGTTTAATGCTTAACCTAACCAATTAGTCTAATTTTGAAGTCTTATTTTAGTGAAAGTGTAATATTTTACTTTGCAAGATCGTAATCTAACGGTAACATATCGTTCCAGTCTTCAAGCC
This sequence comes from Alteromonas sp. V450, assembly GCF_001885075.1. Taxonomy (NCBI): domain Bacteria; kingdom Pseudomonadati; phylum Pseudomonadota; class Gammaproteobacteria; order Alteromonadales; family Alteromonadaceae; genus Alteromonas; species Alteromonas sp. V450. Next base: position 2,381,283 of record NZ_MODU01000004.1, on the reverse strand, counting down.
TAAATTCTTGTACTGAATTCAAGAGGGCTGGAAAAGTAATTACTACTTTTAAAGCAGAGTTTTATTGAAAGTAAGTTTGTAATGTTTTATTGCGACTTACTTTTTTATTGCCTGTAATCCAGTATAAGCACACGGTTATGTGCGCCTCTTAGTCAGTGAGTTTAGTCTTTCAAAGTTCCAAAGAAGAACTTGAAGCAGCCTATAACAACAAATTTATACCTAACACTCACGCAAAAGGGGTTACACCATGAAATCCAATACTGACGTGTCTACGACACTCGCCAGTAAGCTTTCACCTGTCGCACTAGCAGTAGCGATGACCGTTCCAGCTCTTTCAAACATTGCCGTTGCTCAGGAAGCTGAAGCAACTGAAGAACAACAGTTTGAAGCCATTACCGTTACAGCGACAAAACGCCCTCAAGTTATTTATGAAGTGCCAATTGCTATCAGTGCTTTTGATGGCGATAAATTAGCTGACCAAGGTATCACAGACCTAACTGACGTTGGTAAGTTTGTACCCAACCTAAACGTTACCGGGTTCTCAGCCGGTCATACGTCATCTGTAAATCCATTTATCCGTGGTATTGGTCTTCAAGATCACCTTATCACCACTGACCCAGGCGTAAGCGTTTATGTTGATGGGGTTTACCTAGGTCGTCAGGTTGGTCAGAACTGGAGTTTGAACAACATAGAGCGTATCGAGGTACTTCGAGGCCCTCAAGGTACGCTTTATGGTCGTAACTCTATTGGTGGTGCGATTAACATCATCACTAAAGAGCCAGATCAAGGCGATGTAACTAAAGTTAATACTGAATTCGGTACACGTGGTCGTGTTAAAGCTGACCTTTTTGTTAACCACGGTCTTTCAGAAACTGTGGCGTTCAACATGAATCTGTCATTCAATAAGCGTGATGGTCTTGGTGAGTTCATCAACGTGCCTAACGCCGAATACGATGTAGGCGAAACAGAAGATATTTCTGGACGTGTATCTGTTAAGTGGGAACCATCGAATGACTTTCGCATGGTATTGACGGCAGACGCAAACAATGGCGACGGCGGCCTTCGCCCGTATACTGTACTAATAGACGAAGTGCCAACTGGACGTTACTTCACAGGGTTTGACACTGACGGTAATCCTATCCCAAGTGGCCCACTTAGAAATACGGATGTTATCCCTGAAGGAACGGACCGTTATGACAATGCAACTGGTACTGCAGCAGTTACCGGTGTGTCTAACGAAGCACGTGGCCTATCACTTACCGCTGAATGGGATATCAATGAAGATTACACAGCCAAGGTTGTGGCAAGTCAGCGCACGTCTAAATATAAAGCAGGCCTTGATGACGATGGTACTGTTTTTTCACTAGACCAGTTCCCCGAGCGCGGTGAAGCAGATCAAACATCACTTGAGCTTCAGCTTAACGGTTATATCAACGAATACACAGACTTTGTAGCAGGTTTATATTACTTCAACGAAGAAGGAAGCAACCGCCAAGGCGAAGATTCAAACTTTAATGGTGGGCCAAACCAGTTAGCGCTTGATCAGGAAACAACATCAAAAGCGGTATATGTTAATGTTCGTCATGACCTGACTGATGACCTTAGTGTTTCAGGTGGTCTTCGATACACAGAAGATGAAAAAGATGCCTCCGCCAATGTATTTGCACCTTTAGGGACCATCTACAACTCGAACGATTGGGATGAGATAACATGGGAGCTGGCCACTAACTATACATTTGAAAATGGGCTTACTGCCTACGCTACCGTGCAAACTGGCTATCAAGGCGGACAATATCCAGCTCGACCTTATTTTTTAATAAGTGAATTTGCTTCAGAAGGTGGGTTTGACGCGCTGTTTGGTGGCACGCAAGAAGAGTTAGCTGCGGCAGTGAATGCTGTGGTTGCTGATAACGATTTTGTCGCAACTGACAACATTACGGCGACTAACTACGAAGTGGGGCTTAAAGGACGATTTACTGACAATCTTGATATGAGTATTTCGATTTTCAATACTGAATACAAGAATTTACCTGTTCAGTTTAGTGAAACAACTGACACTGGTTTTGTAACTCGAGTGATCCCTACAAAGCAAACATCTCGTGGTATAGAGTGGGATGGTACACTTAATTTAGAAGCGTTTACCCTGCAAGGTAGCATTGGTTTTATCGACGTTGATGTTGATAAAGTATTTAACACCGACGGTGTACTTGTGGCTGACGCTGCACCACTTACGCCTAAATGGACAGTGGCAATTGCTCCAAGTTATACATTTGAATTAGAGAGCGGAAGCTCTGTAAGAGCGCGAGTAGATTACTCATGGCGCGATGAGATGTACGGCGAGCCACTTTCTGCGCCAGAGCGTTTGACTCTATTAGAGGACCGCGCATTAGTAAACTTTGACATTGCATATACGCCAGCAAATGAGGCTTATACCCTAGCGCTTTACGGGCGAAACATTTTCGATGAGCGTTACGACAATGCACGCCTGAATACTGGTGATTATATATTGCAAATTCTAAGCAATGATGCGAGTGAATTTGGAGTTAGGTTCTCAACTGAATTCTAATAACCTCAAACAGTTACAGATAAAAGCCAGTCTTACGACTGGCTTTTTTTTGCCCGTTTTTTCTTGTTTTATCTCATTTATTGACATACGTTTAGGACAGCTTTTAGCAAATTTAGCTTAGCTAGCGCATCTGGTTGATATTTGATAGCAGCACGAAAAAATAGGTATGTTGCTCGTTTTTTTTCACACCTAGCTGTATCTTGGGGGTGATCACCCAGTGAAATGGTTAAATGAAGCCGATAGTCTTTATATTAAAAAAATATAATGTTTTGTCTTCGCGGTCACAGGTGCAGAATTAATGTGAATGTAACAACAGTCTATACCAACCATTTCATATAAGTTGAGTAAATTCGCTTTGGCGTGCATATCACTATGTATTGGCATGACAGAGTATATGGAAGCTGTTTGTTTATATAAAAACGTGAAGTGATGTTAACCATACGGAGTTGAAGCGTGGGATTGTTTTCTAATTTTAAAAAGTCGCGGTTAGAAAAAAAATTTAGGAAAAAGGAATGGGTAATTATTCAACCTGTTGCTTTTCATAAGTTTGAACAACTAATAGTTGAACACGTAGAAAGTGGGTGGGAAATTGAAGATGATTATGAGCGACTCACAGAAAATACCGTCAAATGGCAGTGTGAGTTGTTAAAAGGCACAAGTATAATCACTTGTGTTTGGACCGCAAACCAGCAAGGTGTTGTTTACGGTCCCGAGCGCGTGCTGGCAGGTTTGTCTGAAAATTTAAATATACCGACCTCTTCCACAATTACTACTACATGGTTTTAAGTTACTGTTAAAGCCAGCCTTTTTGTTTTGCAATACGGGCTGCATCTACTCTATTCGTCGCATCAAGCTTCGATATCGCTTCTGAGAGATAGTTTCTCACTGTACCTTCTGATAAAAATAACGATTGCGCTATGTCTTGGGTTTTGAGCCCGTCGGATGCAAGCTTAAGCGCCGCGATTTCTTTCTGCGAAAGCGGGTTGTTGTCGTCAAGGGCCATGATTGCAAGCTCGGTTGAAATAACTTTTTCCCCAGCAGATACTTTGTGAATGGCATTTATCAAGTAGTTGCTGTCAGATTCTTTTAAAATAAATCCTTTAACCCCTAAGCTTAATGCGCGTTTTATATAGCCCGGTTTCGAAAATGTTGTCATTAAAACTACCTTGGTATTAAGGCGTTGATCTGTAACGTGGGCGGTTAAATCTAGGCCTGAGACTAGCGGCATTTCAATATCGCTTAGAATAATGTTTGGCGCAGGGTGGTCTCTTAAATACTCAATGGCTTCTTGCCCGTTACTGCATTTAGCTGCGATGGTTAAGTCGTCCTCTAGTGACAGTAGCATGGCAATGGCGTCTCGGATAAGCGATTGGTCTTCAACGATTAAAATGGTCGTTTTTGCTTTTGAATTCATAGGGCCGCCATTTCCGGCAACTGGTTGTCTAGAATAAGCTGTACGCAAACAGCAGGATGGGGGTGAAATGATATGCTTACATCTGCATTAACAGATGCCGCGCGTTCTCTAACACCCACTAATCCGTTTCCTTCCTCAATTGAACTGCTGTTGTCAACTACACCGTCATCTTGGTAAGTCATGATCAACGTTTGTCGATTAAGATTAAGGCTAAGTGATACTGTTTTTCCTTTTGAATAGCGCAATGTATTTGTGGTTAGCTCTTTTACTATAAGCGCAAGCTGGTTTTCTTGTTTCGAGGTCAGCTGCATCAAAGCCTTGTCATCAATAGTGGCTAAAACCTCTAAGCCGTTTTCTTCTAGCAATGCTTTATCTTTGGCTATCTCGTCGCGAAGGGAAAGTTGTTTAATATCTGACACCGCTTGACGAATATCGCTTAATAATGCTTGAGAAAGTTGCGCCAGGGCCTTTACTTCCCTATGGGCATCGGTAATTCTATCTTTATAAATAAGCTTATCGGCCAGTTGAGCTTTTAACGAAATTGAGCTGAGTGCGTGGCCTGCAACATCGTGTAAATCTCTGCCAATACGCTCTCGTTCAGCTATTGCGGATAATACGCGTAAGGCTTCAGCTTGCTGATTTTCTTTAAGGCCATGAAGGGTTTCCTTGCGCTCCATAGCACCAAAACCAAATAATACCAAACTGTTAATTAATGAAGCGCTTAAGAGGAAATGTGCATTTTCAAACACAGTATAGTTTAGAATGAAAAGCACGATCATCATAATGCTTATGCTCGCTACACCCGTTTTGAACGAATTATAATAGCCAACGATAAACGCAATAAAGCCGACAATGGTTGCGCCCCCTGGATTTTGAAAACTGCATCCGACAGAAAGTAAAAACATAGCTATTAAATAGGAGGGTGGCGCTTTAACAGGCTGACTTATCGCTTTGATGTAAAGAGCAACAAAACTAATATATCCCAAAGTTTGGATTATCCATATCTCGATATGAAGTGGGCGCGAGACAATGAGTGGGACAAAGAAAAAAAGTGAAAAAAACAGGCTCCCATAAGACCAGCGCTTTTTTCGGCCACTCCCCAAAAGTGGCATGACCGGCGCCGCGTTGTTTTCACTTTCATGGTTTATCAATCCACCCACATTTGAAACTTCTTCGTTTATACGAGTGGTAGGCTCTGCGTTGGTATTATTTTGCATGCTGTTATGGCTGCGCATTGTGAGTACTTCGTCCCTACTGAAATACAACGGCTGATTTACTAGTGATTAGCAAGGTGCCCGAGATAATTAACATAATACCTAGCACGGCATAAATGTCGAAAGTTTGTTTCCAAAATACCACCGAAGCAGCGGTGATTAACGCGATCCCCATACCTGACCAAATCGCATAGGCAACGCCAATTCCCATGTTTTTTAGGACCATAGCAAACAACATTCCTGACACGGTATAGAAAAATATAGCGCCGTAGCCAAAGGCCCATTTTTCCCAACCATTCGACATTTTAAGAAGCATGGTAGCCGTCACTTCGGTTATAATCGCAACCGCTAGAAGTAAGTAAGTCATCGAATGTTCCTTCTCTAATCAATTGCTACTAGTTAGACTTTAATGTTTGAAAACGGCGTTCAAGAGTGATTAGCGACACAATGTAAATTGCAACAATTACCGCCGAAATTGCTTCTACTCTTGCCTCTGGAAATAGATACCAAGCTACAACAATACCGAAGGTTCTTGCGATCGTATGAAAATAGCCAATCCAATGCTCTATAGCCCACGATAAAGGCATCCACATCAGCCCAGTAAGAATGCCGATACTCAACGGCACAGTTGTATGGTCGATGGCTGCAACTGGAAGGGCGATAGCAAAGACCATCAGACTCATAAACATACCAACAAAGAAAAGGCGGTCGAAGCTGTTCTTTGCTACGTTTTTCGAAAAGAATTTTTCACCGGTAATGTAAGACAGCCCTGCTCCTAGATAGAAAATTGCTCCTGTGCCGATATACAGCATCCAGGTTATGGCGAGTTCAGATACAAAGGGGGCACTAAGACCAAGTAACGCCCAAATTAATGTGCCTGCTAGAGGCATAGCAATAAATCTGTTCCTTTTGAAGTTTTCGCGCTGTTGTTCTAGCGAAAGAGGAGAATTTTGAATAGTGCTTGTAGAAATGTGGTTTATTGTGTGTTCCATGTCTTTTACCTTACGTTGTAACGTCGATAGGTAAAATATGCAAAAGTTCGTTAGATTGCGTTAGTCACAAACGTCATCAAAAGCATGTGACATTTGTCACTAGATTTACATACAACAAGTTCGGGCTAGCTTTATAGCGCTTTTTTTGCCTTGCGCTTGTTTAAAACTGCGTCGCCGTCCTCTTTCGACAGCATTAAGCTGTCGTAAATACTTACGAGCGCCACGGCGCCCATAAACAGCATAGATAGCGTGAAAGTTTGTAAATTTGGCGTGTCGGGGCTTTGGCCAAGAATGAGCGCTGCAGCAGCAATAGCAAGCGCTGATAAGGTAATACCTAGGCCTCGATTCATCTGCATAAGAATAGCACCCAGCGTATTGGCATCTCGCATTCTATTGGGCGGTACGTCGGCAAAAGCAATGGTGTTTATTAACGTTAGGTGCATTGAGCGAGCCACGCCGTTAGCAAACAAAATTGCGGCAATAGCAAACGATGACGTAGTGTGATTTATCATTGCTAGCGCGACAAAACCAAGAGCGATAAGCACACCGTTTACTACGAGTACACGTTTAAAACCGAACCTATTCATGATCCAGGTTGTCGCGGGCTTTATCGCCAAGTTCCCTACAAAAAGCCACAGCAGCAGTGAACCAGCCTCTACCGGCGAGTAACCAAGCCCTAGCTGTAGCATAAGCGGCACAAGAAAAGGCGCACTTCCAAGTGCCACTCGCACAACAGAGCCTCCGTAGACCGAAAGTCTGAAAGTTTTGTGCTGCATAGCGTCGAATGAAAAAAGAGGATTTTTGGCGTTCTTGACATGCCGTATAGCGAAAATCATCAGTACTAAGCCAATACCAATGACACTAAGTGACTGAAGAAATTTATCGCTTGTGCTGGCAAGAAACTCAATGCCAGCCATAAAAAGCGCAAAGCCGACGCCAGTAAGCAAAAAACCTTTAATATCAAATTTGCCCACATCGCCTTTGGTGTTTCGCAATAAGTAAAGAGAGGCGATCATCGCGACAATACCCAGCGGAATATTCATATAAAAAATCCACTGCCAGCTAAAATGTGTGGCTATGTATCCGCCAAGCACTGGCCCTAACAGCGGTGCACTCAAAGCCGGCCATGTGATAATGGCTACGGTTTTTACTAGTTTTTCTTTGGGCAAATCCCGCAATACCACTAGTCTTCCTACTGGCACCATCATTGCGCCGCCTAAACCTTGTAGAATACGAGATAAAGTAAATTCAAATAAACTGGTACTTAAGCCACAAAGGATGGAGGCTATAGTGAAAATAGCGATCGCCGCCAAAAATATTGTGCGAGCACCAAATTTGTCGGCAGCGTAGCCGCTTAGAGGAATAAACAGCGTGACAGCTACCAAATAGGCCGACACGCCAATAGAAAGGTGGGTCGCCGGCACGTTAAAGTCGGCAGCAATAACAGGGAGAGCCGTAGTGATCACCGTGGCGTCTAAAATTTCCATAAAGAGCGCCCCTGCTACCAAAAGGGCAGTGGCGAACTCTCTATTTAACAATTTCAAAAGCTCTTATAACGCGAGCAACACCGGTTATGTTACGGGCAATATCTACCGCTGCAGTAGCTTCTAAATTGGTCAATCGACCCATGAGAAACACTTCCGAGTCTTGAACCACTACTTTTACTTGTAAGGCCGGTACGCGCTCGTCGGCCACAATCTTTGTGCGTACCTTAGATGCTAACCAAATATCGTTTGCTTGCGTGCCCGCACCAATTGGGTCTCCAATTCGAATTTGATTGTGGATTTTTTTAATATAGGTTACTTCTTGAGTGCGGCTAACGGCTTCATCGATAAGCCCTTGCTGTGGTGCTTGACCAGTTAGTAGCGCTACACCGTTATACACATCAACCTGAAGATTGGTCTGCTCTTTAAGTGAATCGCTTTTAGACCACTGATAAGAAACAGATGTGGCAGCGTTTTGGTCGTCTAACTGGGTTCCTACAGTTCGTCGATCATTCGCAACTTTTGCTGCCATAGCTCCAGCTGCGCCAACTGCGACAACACAACCTTGAAGGGATAAAATCAAAGTAAAACAGGTGGCAAGTAGGCCTAACTTTCTAGCGTTCTTTGTCATAATATTCTTTGTTACTCATCGCCATGATCCGCTGGGAATAAGCTATCGTCTATACATTCACACAGGTTGTGGATTACAAGAAGGTGAACTTCTTGAATGCGTGCGGTGCGGTTTGAAGGCACGCGGATCTCAACATCATGCTCACTCAAAAAGCCAGCCATTTCACCACCGTCTTTGCCGGTAAGCGCAACAATCGTCATATCGCGCGATAGCGCTGCTTCCATTGCAGCAATAACGTTTCTTGAATTACCTCTGGTAGAAATGGCGAGAAGAATATCGCCTGGTTGACCTAAGGCACGCACTTGTTTTGCAAAAATTTCATCGTAGCTATAGTCATTAGCAATAGATGTGAGTGTTGAAGTATCTGTACTCAGTGCAATTGCTGGTAAACTAGGGCGGTCTCGTTCATAGCGGTTCAACATCTCTGACGAGAAATGTTGCGCGTCACCTGCCGAGCCACCGTTTCCACAACTAAGTACTTTATTGCCGCGAATAAGTGCTTCTACCATCATGTTTGCCGCTTTTTCGATAGACTCAGGCAATATTTCTGACGCGGCGATCTTAGTTTGAATGCTTTCAGTAAAATTCGCTTTAATTTGTTCAATCATATTTATAATCTCTTTTAATACAAACGGGAAAGGAACGCATACGAAAAGGTAAAGCACGATTGTATTTGCACATTAGGCGTGGTTATTCACCTTGCAATATGAATACAACACGTCTGTCTGCAATGCCTTAACCTACATTCCTTAGCCACTGGAGCTTTTCACCGTCTATGGCAATAACGTCAATGCGTAAGGGCGTAGACGCTGGATTTAATCCATTATCTAACAAATAGAAACCAAACGCAGCCTGTATTCGCTGTAGTTTCCTTGCGGTAACAAACTCTAATGCGCTGCCGAATTGGCTTTTTTTGCGGTACTTAACTTCGATACACACAATCGTTTGCCCATCTTTCATGACAATGTCTAATTCACCGCGTCGTGTGTGATAATTGCGACTAAGCAAACAAAGACCTTGCTTTTCAAGAAATTCGCAGGCTTGGTCTTCTGCTGCATTCCCTTGCAGTTTCGACATTTTTTACTCCGAGAGCATCTGTACTTTTTCGTCGCGGATCATAGCTTGTGGTTGCTGACGTACTACTTCTCCGTTTTGATTCAGCGAAAGTGAGCCAGTTAAGCCCTCGTGCGACAAGAATTTAAGGGTATTGAGCATCCCGAGCTGCGGGAGCAGTTGATAAGCGTCGAAGCCAAAGGCAAAAAGACGCTTTTGCATAGTGTTTTGCTTTTCCCACGCTAGCTCTACTTCCTGCTGTAACGACGGCCATTCATGTGATGGCATCAACCAAGGCATATCAATGAAGTGAACATTTTGGAGGTCACGCCACTGGTTTTTGCCGCTGTCGTAGTCCATCGAACGTGATGTGGCGTAAACGGGCACTTGTTTACCATCATACGGATTTAAGCTTGCTTCAATAATGGGATTAAGTAACTCAGTATCCTGGGGCGATGCGAATGCAACGATAACATCAATATCACGTCTGCTGCGTGGCATGTTGTAGACTTCGTCGTTGGTCATGTACTCAATTTGCTTAATACGATCATTGCTCTGTGCAACGTCTAGCGCTTGCGTAATACCTTCCCTAAGTGAATTACTGTCGTTAAACGTAACCGATGTTATGTTCGTGCGAAGCTTGTTCTCTTTGTTGTTAAGTGCTCTCCAATGCCTTTTGAACGTTGTATCCATGCGCTGATATAAACCACTTTGTGCAGCAATAACGATGGGGGCACGAAACCCTTTATTGAATACAAGTTCAGCCAGTTGCTTGGCTTCATCTTCCGGTGCTAGACCAAAATAATTGATTGCGGCAGATAGGCCTAAAGCTTCAAGCTCTCCTTGCTCGTTGTAAGCTGCTAGTTCGTTTTCTAATCCACTTACACGACTGAGCTGTGCAGGTGAAGCTACTGAATCAGGCGACGTGTCTGACGTGGTATTGGCAAGTGCGGTTAATTCTTCAGGACGATTTAACGCTAGCACATTAACACCGGCAGGCAAGCGCGGTACCAACTGTTCTACAGTGTCTTTGAGTAACGGACCGACAATAAATTTAGTGTTGCCAATTTCATCTAGCAAATGCTGCGTATCAACACCACTTGTGTCAATAAAACGAAGACGCGGTAAGAGGTGGTCGTTTTGTTTCTTTTCAACATCGGCATAATACGCGGACATAATACCGTCTTTAACCATTTGCCCTGTGCGCGCCAGTCTACCTGTGAGAGGCAGTAAAACTGCAATGTCATTAGCGCCCGCATCAGATAATTGTGATGCTTGGATCACTGTTTTAGGTAGCGTATTCCCTAATAGATGACCACGATAAACCTGTTGAAATTGCGATAGATTTTTTGCAAGTGCCGCAGGTGAATTTGCGTGTGTTTCAGTTAACCGGCGGAGCGTGATAAAAGGCGAAAGAGCAGGGTAGGTTTCTTCTATCGTCAGCAACGATCCTTTGGGTATAGAAGTCAACCACTGCCAAACGTGTTGTACTTTCTCTTCGGTAGATAAATTAGTTTTTAGTATGCTATTTGCCGCTGCAGCATATTGACCTTGCTGCAGATAAAGCTGCGTTTGAAGCGCTGCTTTTTCAATTGCTGTTTCGCCTTCCTCATTGACCTTGTCTAACATGGCAAGCAATTGTTCGGCAGGCACATCAGACGTTCCTGCGTAGGCTTTGGTAACTAAAAGTGCATAGTTTGATTGATGTACCCCAGAAACACCGTCTTCTTTTACTCCGTACAGTATCTGTTGAGCCATTACGGGTTGTTGGTCTTGAAGATAAAGGTCAGCCGCTTGAAGCAGCAGTGCATCGCGCTGTTCTTTATCGCGAGTCCGAGCCCATACTTTTTTTGCTTCAAGAAGTTTGTGCTCGGGCGTAACGTCCTTTTCAACCTGCGTGGTTTCAATTGGCGTTGGTTCCGCTACTACAGGCATCGACTGGGTTTTAGGTGTACTTCCACAGCCCGACAACAGCAATACCGAAGTAATGGTAGATAGCGTAAAAATTTTTCCAGCTTGTCCGATATGACGCACAGTTTCATTCCTTTTACATCGTTATAGGCCAAGTTTATCTTAACCAGCATGAAAATCTACGCTTGCCAGCATAATCTGGACTAATGGCGTGATACACTTAACGCATAATCTCCCAATTTAACGTAAGATTTAACCACTGTTATGACAGACACCGCCACTCTATATATTGTTCCCACGCCTATTGGTAATTTAGATGACATGAGCGCACGGGCCATTCACATATTAAGTGAAGTAAGCTGGATTGCTGCCGAGGACACTCGTCATAGTGCGCGTTTGTTACAGCATTTCAGCATTGGAACTAAAACTCTTTCACTTCACGAGCATAATGAAGACAAGCGCACAGCTATGCTTTGTGAACGTTTAAAGGGGGGGGAGTCGGTCGCCTTGATAAGTGACGCCGGAACACCACTTATCAGTGACCCTGGTTTTGTTCTTGTGCGTAAGTGCCGTGAGCAGGGTATTCCGGTTAGCGCATTACCCGGCCCATGTGCGGCAATAACCGCGTTAAGTGCATCAGGTTTACCAACAGACAAGTTTATGTTTGAAGGATTCTTACCGGTCAAAACTCAGGCACGAGAAGGTGTGCTTTTAGCGTTAAAAGATAGAACTTTTACTACCGTATACTATGAAGCACCACGCAGAATTTTAGACACGGTAAACGATATTCAACGCGTTTTAGGCGAACGCCACATTGTAGTAGCGAAAGAACTGACCAAAACCTTCGAAACTTATGTGAGTGGAAGCGCTCAAGACGTTATTGATTATCTCAATGCCGATGCAGCTCATCAAAAAGGCGAATTTGTTGTGATGATAGGTCCTGCAAAGATAGATGAACAGGCTATTCCTAGCGAAGCAATGTCACTGCTAAATAACTTGTGTGAGCACATGCCGCTAAAGAAAGCGGCAGCCGTAGTAGCCAGTCATTATGACTTGAAAAAAAATGCGCTTTATCAGGCTGGACTTGATGCAAAAGCGTAATTGGTTTTAGAAGACACTGATCTTAAGCATAACTTGCGAAATACAAAGTAGTAGATTCTATGTCAACCTTTAATGAGGAACGGGTTGAACACTAATGGAGGCGCACATGACAAAGACCCTTAAGATCACTATGTCTGAAGGCACGTGGCTAGTTGATATATTTTCTCAAGCGAACGACTCTGGCGTTTACGATTTAATTCACCCAAATAGCGAGACCGAACTCGCATTAAATGAAGGTGAAATGTACGGCTTTCGTTATAGTTTGCAAGGGAAGCCAGGCACAACTTTTCAAATAGAACTCGGTGATGACATCTTAGTTGAGGGAGAGATTGATAAATCTGAAGCTGCGTCGGGTAGTGGCGTCTTATAAATAAAAGAAAACCCGCATTATCAAGGCGGTTACTTAATTTGTGCTAAGGCGAGTTTTTGAACTCGCCTTATTTTTTTGTGCGTTAATCCGGTAGTTGATTTAGACAATCATCATCATCAAAATCACACAATATACCTAAAGTTGTAATTTCACTCTTCATCACTGGCCTCTCAAGTAAATCAGATACGAAGTCAGTCATCAAATCTTGACTTAATAGAGCAACCATTTCCAAATGATTTAATTCTTCGTAAATATTTACATCAATATTATCATTTGGAATGGAGTCAAAAACAGAATACTCAACAACTCTATCTTTATCAGATGCATAGATAAATGTAGGTGAAGTTACCCTATTCAGTTTTGCTATTAAATCGGTATCTTTTGATGTTGTTCCTGACTCCTCATAAACAATTTGAATTGCATCCTCAAGCGTGTCTTGGGAAATAAACGTCGCGTATATTTTATCTCTATACAGAATGTCGTAAATCGCTTTAGCTGAATAGTCAAAGTCGGCCATTGGCGCGACTAAATAGAGTTTGGCATTGTCAATTTGCTTCTCAACCTCAACTGCTGCTAATGCGCCCATTGAAAATCCAATAAGGTGCACTTTTACAGGGTTTAATCTTTGAATTTCAGCAACGATAGGAGGGGCGTAATCTAGGCCAAATTTGAACGTCTCTGTGTTTTCAGCGCTAGGTATAACGATGACTTCTGCGCCCGTCATGCGTTGTAACCATAATTGATGTATATATAAGACCTCAGTGGGTTGGCTATATCCAGCAAAGAGAAATATCAAATGGTTCGCAAGTGGTTTGGGGGGTTCTACGCCGTCACTTTTGGTTTCGTAGCGCCAGATCTTATGATTATCATTGATATGAAACCTAAATTCTAGACTATGATCACCTTCGGCAGACTCACCTAAACCTATTGCTTTAACACAGTAATTGTTGCTATCACACAATTGTTGCACAACAGCCCAATCTGAGATATTGCCCTCTACGTTAGATTTTTTAGGGCTTGTCATTTGATTGGCTAAATATGAAGCGCAACCGCTCAAGCTAATGAATAACAGCCCTATAGTAAATCCTTTTACCATCATTATTACTTTTCCTCTAAAACTCTCGATGCAATACAATATTATGGATTTCTTATCATTAACCAGTAAGTTGCAATGTCTAAAATCACTTTTCAAAATATACAATACTCTCTAATCTGATTGGTCTCTTTGCCAAACCAAGTCTCATAGCTGCTGTTGTCCCATCTTTTGCCTTTAAACAATAATTGTAAAAGAGCCGCACAATCTCCATGACCTTCAAATATGAATAAGGGTCATAGGCACTGTACCCATACCATTTACGCCGCTCGCTTGATGCTACAGACTTACTGCGTTCAAGAAGACTTACTCGGCGTCTAACGAACATGAAAAACCTATCTATTGCGGCAAGAGAAGAGGGTTTATATAGCTCAGCTTGCTCTTGAATGGATAGGTGCGTTATCGGTGTTAATGCGGCCACTAATTTCTCTGGTTCAGGCATCGTAAAGTGGGGATGTCTAAGCCACATTTCCTTACTAAAGGGGATAAGTTTTGTCTGAGGTATATTTTGTCGAAGCATGCTAATAATTGTATTGTATCTTTCCGTACCAGTAGCTGATCTGAATGATTTGCCAGCGATGACTTTAAATGCTTTATAAAAATCTTTTACGATTTCTTTTTTTTCATCAACAGTCAATCCTGTCCTGTTTTTGACGTAAAATGCATGAGCTGAACCATTTGATACACGCTCTTTATTGGCAAGCATAAATGCATTTCTTATTCCGGCCTCTCTATCAAGCGAGTAATGCACTTGTTTCACATTTCCCAAAAGCCTTGCTACTAATAAGAAGTGCGCATACATGGTGTACTCACTGTGAACCAAAGCACCTTTATCGGGGAGTTTTGTAGTACCGTCTAATATCTCTGCTTGTTCAAATGAACTATTTTCAAGCTTAGACAAGCCTTTTATATGCTCGTGAGTCGCCATGCTAAGCTCTTCATTATGATAACGTTGTAACCATAGACGTGCATGAGGTTGAAGGTGTGGCGGTGTAATTTTAGCGTTTACTTCGCTGGCATCAATCTCAGCTGCCGTTCTATCGATTAATGGATCATAGTTAAAGTGGACGCCAAAAACATACCCACTGATATTGTCGGCGCTACCTATCGCCCATAATTCAATGTTTCTTTTATCTCTACGATCACTCCAATTGCTAATATGTACCTGCCTATCAGTACAAATTTCAGCTTTTTGAGCATAGGTAGTTTTTAATAATCGAATTTCTCGCTCTTTAGCGAATGCTGAACTTTGCTCATACAGCCAGTTTAACTTATCAAAGTAGGTTTTTGACGAAATGTCCAATATCTCGCACATACGCCTCATTGGCGTTTTATTAACTATATGCAGAAAAAAGCTTTTGTTTATCTCTGAACGTCGATGTTGACGCCGCTTATTACCATCAGAAAATGTCTTTTTACAAAGCTTGCATTGATACCTCGTGTTGCCTGATGTTTGACCATGTCTTTTATATAAATTAGGATTATCGCTAACTGACATAAGATGATTATTACACTCGGTATTTGGGCAAGTGCATGAGGGTTCATGCAAATATGAGGATATACGAGACACCTCCTCTAGAATACCTACATTAGATTTGATAGGAGTGATCTCGCTACACACTCTGCATTGGAGATTGGGTTCATTTCTGCCCGAACCAGATATTTTATAAAATGGGTTAGAGCCTTTTCTTAAGCTGTATTCTGCTGGATTGTAATCATGAGGATCGACACAGAAGTTTGTACAAGCAGGATTCTTGCATCCGTTTACCTGTAGGCCCTTTAACGCCTCTGGTATCGTCTCAGAAATCCTTGCGTAAGATTTTTTTTGTAATTCCAAAACAAAGCCTCATGCTGTATTTGTATACAGTATGAGGCTTTCAATAAATTAACTCAACCTATAAGCACAAATTAAGTAACCGCCTTGCCCGCATTATGCGGGTTTTTTTATTTGAAAAAAATTCGTTAGGACAAACGCCCTTTAAAGTCTTCGTAGCTGAATTCGCGAACAAGCTCAAAGTCGCCGTTAGAACGCAGAATGCCGATAGCAGGGTGTTCTACACCGTTGAAGAAGGTGGTTTTCACCATGGTGTAATGCATCATGTCCTCAAACTGTAATCGATCGCCAGCCTTAAGTGGCGCATCGAACGAGTAAGTATCAATGACATCACCGGCAAGGCACGAATTGCCACCTAGCTTCACATTATATGCTTTCTCATTAGGCATACCCGCGCCCAAAATTGTAGGGCGATAAGGCATTTCCAGCACATCTGGCATATGTGCAGTAGCTGAAATGTCTAGAATAGCGATATCACCGTCGTTCTCAACCATATCAACCACTTCGCAAATTAATGGCCCTGTCTGCCACGCAACCGCAGAGCCTGGCTCAAGGATCACGTCTAAATGTGGGTAGCGCGCTTTGAAGTCTTTTAGCGTTGTAATAAGGTGCTCAACATCATAACCTTCACGGGTCATCAGGTGTCCGCCACCTAAGTTTAACCACTTTAATTGACCGAGCCATTTGCCAAAACGTTTTTCGATAGCTTCAAGCGTGCGTGCGGTAGCAAAAGAGTCACACTCACAAAGGTTGTGGCAGTGAAAACCTTCAATACCCGATAAGTCTACGTCTTCTAGCTCACTGGCACGTATGCCTAAGCGCGAACCAGGAGCAGCTGGGTCGTACAGTGGCGTATCAGCTTCTTGATGCTCAGGGTTTATGCGAAGGCCTAACGATACGTCAGCGAGTACGTCTTTATGCGCGTTCCACTGGGTCAAACTATTAAAAGACAGGTGATTAACAAGCCCCGCCAATTCCTTTGCGTCATTAACCTTGTACGCAGGAGAATATGCGTGAACTTCTTTACCCATCTCTGCAGCAAGTTTCGCTTCCCAAACCGAACTGGCCGTTGCTCCGTGCAAGTACTGTTTGATGATGTCGAAGCAAGACCACATTGAAAAGCCTTTAAGCGCCAAGATAATACGCGCGCCAGATTCGTCTTGAACCCGTTTCATCAGCTCAAGGTTTTTAATTAATTTTGCTTCTTCCAGCACGTAGCAAGGAGAGGGAATATCAGTGCGTTGAGTTAAATCGGTCAATGGGATAAAGCTCCAAAAAATAAAACTACTTTCAATATTTGCGCAACGCTTAATGTATTACATAACTGGCCTTAGCTCAAAAAATGGCTGCCTAGTGCAGTTTAACAACCTAGGATAATTTGAGACGTTTCGAATGCAGTTATAGCGTTAACAAAAAAGGGCGCTTGATTTAAGCGCCCTGATATATCGATTATTTGGTGAAAGGGCTGCTTTCACATTCAAGTACGTGCCATGGTAGGCCGTGCTCATTAAGCATTTCCATGAATGGGTCTGGATCGAATTGTTCCATGTTCCAAACACCCGCTTCTTTCCACGTGCCGTTAAGCATAAGCGCCGCGCCAATCATAGCAGGAACACCTGTGGTGTAAGATACTGCTTGTGCGCCTACTTCTTCGTTACATTTCGCGTGGTCACAGTTGTTATAGATAAAGATAGTTTTTTCTTTGCCATCTTTAATACCTGTGATGTAAGTACCAATGCACGTCATACCGCTGTAACCTTCGGCAAGTGAGCCAGGGTTAGGCAGTACTGCTTTTAAGAACTCTAGAGGTACAATCTTCTGACCTTGGAATTCAACCGGCTCAATGCTAGTCATACCAATACCTTCAAGTACACGCAGGTGGTTTAAGTAAGCATCACCAAAAGTCATCCAGAAACGTGCACGCTTGAGGGTAGGGAAGTGCTTAACGATAGACTCCAGCTCTTCGTGGAACATCAGGTAAGACGCACGAACACCAATGTTTTGATAGTCCAGATCTTCACGTACGCTTAACGGATCCGTTTCTTTCCACTCGCCGTTTTCCCAATAGCGACCGCGCTGTGTTATTTCACGAATGTTGATTTCAGGGTTAAAGTTAGTCGCGAAAGCCTGGCCGTGATCGCCGCCATTACAGTCTACGATATCAAGGTAGTGGATTTCGTCGAAGTAATGCTTAGCTGCATATGCTGTGTAAACGTTAGTTACACCTGGATCAAAGCCACTGCCAAGAAGGGCCATAATGCCTGCGTTTTTAAACTTGTCTTGATAAGCCCACTGCCACGAGTATTCAAACTTTGCTTCGTCTTTAGGCTCGTAATTTGCCGTATCTAGGTAATCGGTGTTAGTTGCAAGACATGCGTCCATGATTGGAAGGTCTTGATACGGCAACGCGAGGTTGATCACTAGGTCTGGTTTTACTTCGTTGATAAGTGCTTCCACTTCTTTTGCGTTGTCGGCATCAACAGCGAAAACGCCCTTAACGCGATCTGCACCTACTTCTTGCTGAAGCGCTTCACACTTAGATACCGTGCGGCTTGCTAAGTAAATTTCGTCGAAATGTTGCGGTAAACGTGCACATTTTTTCACAGTTACCGACGCAACACCGCCAGCACCAATAATTAAAACGCGAGACATAATAACCAATCCCTAATTTTGCTAATGAATTTTGGGCTGAATGCTAGCAGACCACTGGGATTTGGCAAGCAAAGACAGCCCATGACAGAACAAAAAATTTTAATCGTAACAACGAATGTAAAAGGTATTGCACACCTACTAGCGGCCTACCTTTCCATGGCCTCATTATTGACCGTTTATGGTCTACACCGAGATACGTCGTTCAATGGAAGTTTGAGCTGATACGAAAGCAGACACGTTTTTAAAATTAATAACGTGTCTGCAATTCTGCTCGGTTTAAAATATAAAGTCGCTCGAATTTCAGCGGGTAACCGTATCAATTGGTGGCGATATGACTACCTTATCATCAACTTTGTAATAAGGGTAAAGAATCAATCGCTCTTCGTGGTTCGGTGTAGCAGTGGCTATGGCAATGGCGTCGAGGGTTTTACTGTCTTGGGTATTAACTGCCGCAGCATAAACCAATACGCTGTAGCTGTTTGTGTCGGTGGTGGTATCGATAATTCGCCACTGAAGCTGCTCGATAAGCTGTGACTCTCGCTTTTTACCTTGTGTTTCGTCGTTGAAAATACAACCTACTCGGCCGTTTTCATAGATGGCCGCGAAGGGGTAAAACACATCGCATACGGGTAACATAAGCTCACACAAGCTTAGTGACTTCGACACGAGTACGTTTAATGGCGTTGGCAATGTAACTGGACGGTCGATCATAGCGCATCTCCTGTGAGTTAGCGTTGCTGGACACTTGCTAATACCTACGCTTACAACGTCACATTAGTTTAATAATCACTATTGCGATAGTAAATCACTGGCTTTTAATACTAAAAGCTTAAAAAACTAACGCTCCCCCATGAGATAAAAGAAATAGGTAGCCTAATCGAGATAAAGCAAAGGCTATTGTTTTGACCCTAATTGCTTTTGGTATTTTAGCGGGGTAGTGGAAAACCACTTTTTAAACACATGGGTAAATGATGATTGTTCCTGAAACCCCAATAAGTCTGCTGTATCGGCAATGGAGTGATGTTTCAGCAAATCATCTAGGCGGGCTTTGCGTTCGCTATTAAGAATTTGTTGAAAGCTGGTGCCACTTTGCTTCAATTTTCGCTGTAGAGTACGGGGGCTGATAAATAGTGCATTGGCTACACGTTGCTGATCGCAGCCTTTGAGTGTTGGGTTTGCCTTTAAAAGCGCAACAACTTTATGACTTATATCTTCATGCTGATTGGCGTTGAACTGGCTATTGCACGCCAGTAGCTCTTCTTCGGTCACTTTCACCAGTGCACTAAACATTGCTTTATTTTCACTGGTAAATGGAATATGTAGAAGGTGTTGAGGAAAAATGATGGCATTGCTGTTGGCTTTGTCCATTACCTCACAGTTGAACCATTTTTTAAGTATGCCTTTTTCAGCAATGCTCAATGGAAAAGTGAAGGTGACGGCATGTAATTGGCAGACTGAGCCTAGTATTTTGTAGACGGTTGCTACCCAGGCTGTGGTGTTGCGCAATACCATCTGCTTGCAATCGGCGCTTTTGGGTACCCACTCAACACGGGTATCCGCAGACTCGAAAAACACGCTGGTGGTGCCAATGTCAGCCACGAGGGCGTCAAAACGGGTAAGCGCATTGATGGCTTGAGCCAAGTTTTCACAACTTTCAACAAGATAACCCAGCACTCCGTAATCTTTCGCCTGTATATGTTTACCCAACTCAAAACCGAATAGCGAATTGTTGGTCAATGCTACCCCTTGGTTTAACAGTTCAACGTATACATCCATATCAACACGTGAAGAACCAGCCAGTGAGTCATGGTGCTGGGAAGTTAACGAAATATCGTCGGTACTAATTCCTAAGCTAACTAAATAGCTCACCGTACTTTGAATGTAGGCTGGGGAAACTGATGGCATATACTTGTCGCAAAATAACAAAAAGACTGTCGCATTAACGCAAGATAAAATAAAAATGTCAATTTATGCTAGGGCCTGTTGACCTTTGGTGTACAACAAAGGTCAACAGGCTCTAGGAGCCATCAGAAAAGGAAATATCGTAGATGGTTGACGTTTACTACCAAAAAAAAATTGCTGCAACGCCCAAAGAACTGCGCGATACGCTGCTCGATCACCAGAATTTAAGCGATTTTTTCAACGCGTCGTTTAAGGTGATGAAATCAGAAAATGATAATGAGATTAGCGGCGGAAAGGGCTGCGTAAGAGAAGTCACTATTCTTGGTGTACGTTTTAAAGAAGAGATTGTTTACGCAGATACCAACGGCATTGAGTATAGAGTGGTTGATGACTTTCCAGTGAAAGCTCACAGGGGCGTTATTGCGTTCACGCAGCAGGAAAATGCAACAAACGTTTCTTATCGCATTACCTGTCGCGCGCCCTGGTACATACCAAACTGGTTACTAACGCGCTTATTACAAAACGATATTGAGCAATGTCTAGATAAGTTAGGAGCACGTTTTGATCCCCGTTGAACTTATTTTGCTAGGGTTAAGCCCTGTTTTTCTGCTGTGTGTCTTTATTGAATTTAAAAGAGCGCGACAGTTTTACAATGTAAAAGACAGCGTGAATAATGCCTTACTTGCACTACTTCATCAGGGTTCTGACGCACTAGTATTGCTACTACTCATGCCCTTTTTTATTTGGTTACATCAGTTCTCACTATTTAAAATAGAACTTACTGCAGCGTCACTTTTTGTAGGTTTTCTCCTTCAAGACTTTTTGTACTACTGGTTCCATCGCGCGTCACATAACATACACTGGTTTTGGCTGGCCCATGTGGTACATCATAGCTCAACACGAATGAACTTCACGACGGCCTTTAGACAAAGCGTGTTGTATCCATTTGTAGGTATGTGGCTGTTCTGGGTACCAATGATACTTATTGGTTTTTCACCAAGCCTTGTCTTTGCCATCGTCGCTATAAATTTGGCTTATCAGTTTTTCGTGCATACTCAGACGATTGGAAACTTAGGTTGGGTGGAGCATATCTTCAATACGCCTACGCATCACCGTATTCATCACGCAACGAATAAGCCATACATCGATAAGAATTACGGGGGTGTACTTATAATATGGGATAAGTTATTCGGCACGTTCGTTAAGCAAGACAAAGCGATAACGATAAAGTATGGAATTGTAGGAAAAATGCCAAAGGATAATCCTCTTAGTGCTAATTTCAGTCAAATAGGTGTACTCCGTGAACAGCTTCAGCAGGCAAAAGGAATAAAAGCAAAATGTAAGAGGCTGTTTGGCTATCCTGCTGCAGATTGACGTCATGATTGTCTTTCGGACGCTATGGATAGAAAAGGCTAGCGCCTCCGAGAAAAGCGCTAGCTTAACGTTACACTATTCTCCATTCGCAATTTTCTGTAGATTGCCATTAATTTTAAAGAGTACGATAAGTAGCTCGCACCAAATCCTTGCGCCAACACAGCCTGACACGATAATAAATAGTCCGTATACAAAACTCGCGTCGTATCCCGCAAACATTTTCGATACGCCGCTTAACACTGATCCTAAAAGCAATAGCCAGTAAACGAACGTAATAATTTTAGGGGTTAGCATTGAGTCGAAGAAAAAGATATTTTTCATAGTCATTCCTTGACGAAGTTTGTAGGTTGCAAGCGCTAATGGTTGTGCCGCATCCCGCGACAAACTTCTTCTGTTATCGTTATTGAGTATTAGAAAGAATAGTGGGTAAGCCCACGACGTTAGTTTGTAACAGCGAAAAAACTAACGCAACACTCTGTGATAAAAAGCTCTTTACCTTGCGCCCTGCAAACCGCCTGTATGCAATATAACAACTGTTGACCCTTTTTCGAATGAGCCTTTAGCAAGCATATCTTTAACAGCCCAAAAAGTTTTGCCTGAGTAAACTGGCTCAATTTTAAATGTCATGGTGTTATTAAAATCATTGCAGAAGGTTTGAAGTTCACTCGGTGCTTTGGCGTAGCCGCCAAAATGATAAGCGTGGTCAATATACCAATTTGTTGGGCGTTGCGAGGACACCAAGAATTGGTTTACCAAGCTTTCTAAATAGCCTTCTCCTCTAAGTACGCCAACACCAATGGCTTTTCGATTCAAGCGAAGGGCAGTGGGACTTCTTTCTGCTAATTTTTGCTCGTTTAGCGCATTCACGATGCCCGCTAGTGTCGCGCCGCTTGCGACAGGAGCGACAATAACATCGAAGTCCACGTTAATTTCATCCACCATATCTGCTATCCCTTGAAGAGCTTGGGCTTGGCTTCCTCCCTCAGGAATGATCATTGCACCGGGTAGTTGCTGTTCGAGTTGATGTAGATATACGCTATCGTTCCTTTTTTGATAGGTCAGCCGGTCAACATAGTTGATGTGGGTGCCCCATTGCATTAAGTCTCGAATCATTGGCGTGGGGGCAGCACCGTAGTTTCCTCGAATAATAGCGGTAAAAGAAATACCAAGGTGATGACAAATAAAACCAAGAGCATGAAGGTGATTTGAAAATCCACCGCCAAAACTCACTATCGTTTTCGGCAAGGCGCCTTTTAATGCGTGACTCAGTTTTCGCCATTTATTACCCGACATTATGGGGTGAATAGCATCATCCCGCTTTACAAACAGCGATACATCGCAAGCGCCGTCCCAGTCTGGTTTAAACGGTGTCAGTGGCGAGGGAAGAGAGAGTAACGTTTCGAATGTATTCAGCGGTGACACGATAGGAGCCTAGTGACAATTGATCAATTGGACAATGGCAGGAGTATAACTAAACACATCTTTAATAAAAAACGTGTAATTTTTATTACGCGTTAAAAGAGTTCATTTATGGTTATTAATTTAACGAAAGCTGCCAATAAAAACGACAGGGCATTTGCCTTTGTTTTTTCTATCATCATGCTAATGAGCGGACTAACAATGCCAAACTATGCCAGTGCCAAAGGTGCTGATGAAAAGTATATCAATGAATATGTGCCCAATGCTGGCCTGGTCGGAAAAGGCATGTTTTCGTATTACTTCTGGGACGTGTACACCGGCGAGCTTTATGCATCTGGGGGGGAGTATGCAAATGAGCCACCCTTTGCGCTTCGATTAACCTATCAAAGAGAACTCGAAGGTAAACAAATTGCACAGCGCTCTATTGATGAGATGAAAAAGCAAGGAGGTTTATCGGCGGATAATGCAGAAAAATGGCTTTCATTAATGGCGCGTATTTTCCCAGACGTTAGCGAGGGTGATGTAATTACTGGTATTGCAACAGAAAGCGGCACAAGCGTGTTTTATGTGAACGGAAGCAAAGCTGACGAAATTAATGACGAAGTATTCACGCAGCGCTTCTTCGACATTTGGTTAAGCGACAAAACATCTGAACCAAAATTTAGGAAAAAGCTACTCGGTAAATAATAGCTTTTTGGCCTTGGACAATATCAATCAAATTAGTCTTTTAAATTGAGTGGGATAAGTAGAGTGATAAAAAGTACCGTTAAGTTTGTTTTAGGAATTGGAATTGCCGCAATAAGTATGGCCGGGCTATCAGGGTGTTCCGTATCAGTAGACGGTGAAGACTATAAGTCGGTGTCCCCCGTATTTGACATTGAGCAGTTTTTTAATGGCAACGTAAAAGCGTGGGGTATTGTACAAAATCGCTCTGGCGAGGTAGTACAACGATTTGTAGTAAACATCGATGGTTCAATAAAGGAAGATACTCTAACGCTTGAAGAGACTTTTGAGTACGGTGTGGGAGAGGGCGCAACCTCACGTACTTGGACTATTGTAAAGCAGAGCGACAATAGCTTTTTAGGTCGAGCAAGTGACATTGAAGGTCCTGCCAAAGGTACGAGCTATGGCAATGCGTTCAATTTTCATTACGAGATGGATTTACCTGTAGACGATACCACCTATGCAGTAACTTTTGATGACTGGTTTTGGGCATTTGACGACAGCACTATGATGAACCGTTCTTATATTCGCAAGTTTGGTATCGTGATGGCAGAAGTAACGATATTCATGCAAAAACAAAACGACAACTAGCTTTCGCTACACTTTTACATTGGGATTGTCCGGCAAGCAAAACACGACTCCTAGTCCATGACCTTTCATCAAGGGATCATGGACGAACCAGATTCTACCATCATGGAGTTTGATAATGGCCGAAACTAGTGAAAGGCCCAACCCATTACCTTTGCTGGTTCTACTGCCATCTGCTCGGTAAAAACGGCGCTCAAGATGAATCAAATCATGCTCCGATACGCCTATTCCCGCATCATTTATTGCTATAACAAGATTGCCCTTTGTCCTGGTCATTTGAACGTCAACTGCGCTACCTTCTTGTGAGTATTTAATAGCATTATCAAGGACATTGGCGACAGCCTGAAAAAGAAGATTAGGATCTGCGTGGATACGTGCATTTTTGAAGCTGCTGGATAGCGTAATATTGCGTTCCTCAGCCAGTGGGTGATAAAGGTCAACTACGTCTTCTACAATGGCGCGTACGTCGGTACTACAGAACCCTTCCTTTTTGTTTGTGGTCTCAAGGCCGCTTATTCGCAGCAGGCTGTTGAACATATTGAGCAAGTTATCTGCTTCTTGCGTGGTGTCCTCGCGAAGTTGATCGTCTTCAATTCTTTCCAATGTATTGCGAAGCCTAGAAAGCGGTGTGCGCAAGTCGTGGGCTATACTGTCTGTTACTGACTTAATGTTATTTACTGAGCTTTCAATGGTATCCAACATCTGATTGAAGACGAAAGAGAGGCTGCTTAAATCATCCCAGCTACTATCAATCTCTAGCCGTTCTTGCAGGCTGCCGGTTTTGATAATTTTATCGGCAGTTTGCGACATACGGTTTATGCGGTTTACCACGTAGACCGCTATGGCGAAGCTAAGAATACTTAAGGTGCAAAGTAAAACTACGATAATCCAGCTGAACGTTTTGCCAAACCACTGTGCACTATATAGGTCATCAATACCGCGGCCAACGTGCAATACATGATCACCCAAAGAGATTTCTTGAATGAGGGCTTGTCTGAGCACCTTTTTGTCAGATGTGGCAGGATCAATGATGACGATCTCAGCAGTGTTGAAGTTAGCGTTGTCGTAACGTTGCAAAACTAAGGGAATTGTTGCGATATTCCCCGCCACAATCTTCTCGTCTTTACTAAGGGCTACAAATGTACGCAGCGACTCGAAATCGTTTTCTCTATCCGAGTGGGCACTGTGAGGTAGCATATTGCCTTCAGCAACAGTAGATTTCACCGCTTCAATGCCCAATGATTCGTAGATCGCATTTAACGCCGTTACTTTTGCCGTAATAGCCGCGTTTGACTCGGATATGAATAGGTCGCTGCTTGTAAGGCGCCAGAAGTACACAATAAGCACAATGGCAATACAAGCTAGGGTGGTAAGCAACGTGCCCACGCGAAAGCTTGAGCTTCGCGTAAAGTCACGAATTGCTATCACGTACGCCCTTCCGCTATGCGGTAACCTGTGCCTCTCACTGTTTCTATAAGCGGCACGTTAAACGCCTTGTCGACCTTCTGTCGCAGCCGGCTTATGTGCACGTCTATAACATTAGTTTGAGGATCAAAATGATAATTCCACACCTGCTCCAATAACATGCTGCGCGTGACAACTTTGCCTCTGTGGCGCAACAAACATTCTAACAGTTGAAACTCTTTAGACTGTAAATCAATCTCTTGCTCGCCGCACAGAACTTTTCTGTTAACTAAATCGAGTGTGAGATCACCCACTTTTATTAGTGTTTTATCTTCGCTTTCTCTATTTCGGCCAGCTAAACCTTCCACCCTAGCGAGTAGCTCTTCAAAAGCAAAAGGCTTCGTAAGATAGTCGTTCGCGCCCGTACGTAAACCCTTTACTTTGTCTTCTACCTGACTTTTTGCACTGAGAAGCAGTACAGGCGTATTGTTTCCGTCATTGCGAAGCTTCTCTAAAACAGAAAATCCGTCCATTTCTGGTAACATCACGTCTAAAATTACCGCGTCTAAATCACCAGAAGAGGCTTCTTTTATGCCAGAAACACCGTCGCCCACGGTGATACATTCATGGCCTTCGCCTAGCAGTCCATTTGCGATATGCGAGGCAACCTTTGGATCATCTTCTACAAGTAGCACTTTCATTTTAACGCTTCTTTCATTCAATCAACTGCAGGTGGCTTGCTAGTGTTCCGCATTACACAGTTTAACACTGCGTAAGTCTTTGCTTAGTGCAGAAAACTACAAACGTTTGAAAACAATGTTGCTTCCATGAGCTTTTACGAATGTACTGTGTATAAACGATCACTTTATCGGGTTTTTGCTAGTCTGGGTTCTGTCTAAGAAGCTCATTTTAGGGTTGTAAGGTGTAAAATGTTGTACATCACCACGTGCGCATTTTTCTTGCACTTCAAGCCAGTACTCAGGAGTCATTAGGTCGCCGTGTAAACGCTTCAATGTGTCTTTAAACTTCCGTTTTCCAACGATGAAGTGCTCAAACTGTTCAGGAAAAACGTCATTTGGCCCAACCGACAGCGAATCGATGGCATACGGGTCATCCGATTTGGGTAATGCTCTAAAATTACGCTGATTCATCAAGCAAATTTCGTCGTAGTCGTAAAATATAACTCGCCCGTGTCTCGTTATACCGAAATTTTTGTGGAGCATGTCACCTGGAAATATATTCGCCATCGCAATTTGTTTTATGCAAAGGCCGAGTTCATCTAAAGCCCTAGTTATCTTATCTTCATCTGTCTCTTGCTGAAGAAACAAGTTAAGAGGCGTCATTTTTCGCTCAATATACATGTGCTTTATAATGAGTTCTGTTTCCGTAAACTCCAGGCTCGACGCACACGTTTCTTTCAATTCTTCAATAAGTTCAGGCTCAATTCTATCTAATGGAAACCTGAAGTTTACGTACTCGTGGGTATCTGCCATTCGACCGACACGGTCAGACATTTTCACTAACTTATAGCATTCTTTAACGTGTTCACGAGTGATTTTTTTACTCTCTGCAAACTCGTCTTTAATGATCTTAAACACCACGCCATAAGAGGGCAGATGAAAAACCATCATTACCAAGCCGCGGATACCGGGTGCAGCCTCGAATTTGTCATCTGACTCGTCCATATGCTGTAAAAAGTTGCGGTAAAATACCGTTTTACCGTGTTTGTAGTGGCCCATCGCCATATAAAGTTCGAAGTGTTTTTTATTTGGGAGAAGCTCTTGCAGAAAAGCAGCAACTTCCGCCGGGTTTTGCGTATCAGCCATAAAATAGCTGCGAGCAAAACCAAAAATAACGCTTAAGTCTTTGCGATCAGTTAGAAGTGCATCTACAAACATATGTGGTTCGTTGTAGCGGCGCATAGCGATAACAAACGGCAGCGTTTCGTCGGGCATGCAAATTCGCCCAATCAAATAAGCGGCTTTTCCTCTAAAAAAGGTAGGTTTGAGGATTTCCACCGCTTGCACACTGGCCAACTGTTCTTTGTTCAGTCTAGCGCGAAGTGCTGTTTCAAGGTTTTGCAGGTCTCGTTCAAAGTTTTCAAACGGAATATTGTATCGATAAATTTTAAATATCGACTCGTACATCTCACGTACCGTGGTAGTGGTGTCGAAGCTGTTTATCACCTTGTCTCTGTCTTGCCCAGGCAAAAAACAGCGGCTGGGCAGGACAAACATCATATCGTTGTCGATTTTTCTATGCTTAAACAGGCGACCAATTACAGAGTTGTAAAAGGTTTCGGCTAGCTCAAACTGCGGATGACCCTCTAGCTGCAATGCAAACACTTTCTTAAGCTCTCGCCAAAAGGCGTCGTCCTTTTGATGTACTTGAGTGAGCTGGTAAATTTCAGCGACAGCATCTGACAGGCTTTGCTCGTAAATGGTTATTCTCTCTTTAGAGGCGAGCTGAGTTTCTTTCCAATTTCCTTTTTCAAACCGTTCCTGAGCGCCACGAGTGATGCGGGTGAACCATCGATAACTCTTATCAAAATGAGACAAAGTTTGATAAGCAACTTTTCTCACCAAACTCTTATCTTGGCTTGAAGCTAACTCTTGCATGGTCGTGTGTTCCTAGTTTTGTTACCTGTTATATCTATCACAAAATAGATAGCTTGAAGAGTGAAGTTTGACGAAGATAGCAATTAAGTTACCAATTATCAGACACTTTTTTGTTTTATTATACTTTCGTTTAATGTATTCTTTTGACGGATAAATAAGCAATTATAAGTTTGTATTTGATGGGTTTTAATATTCTTATTTGTGATGACTCGGCGCTGGCGCGAAAAATGGCGAGAAGCAATTTGCCAGAGTGCTTTGCTGAAACTATTTACGAAGTGTCAAATGGTATGGACGCGTTGGAAGTATTGGCTCATCACACTATAGACTTGGTTTTACTGGACCTGACCATGCCTGTTCTTGGTGGTATCAGTGTGTTGAGTGAAATAAAACGCCGTCAGCTAGAAACATTTGTTATCGTCGTGTCTGGCGACATTCAGCCAATGATGCAACAAAAAGTAATGTCTTTAGGTGCACTGGGCTTTATAGAAAAACCGATTCAACGGGACGTGCTAACGTCAGTTTTGCAGCGCTTTGGCTTTATTCTTCCCGATACTTACAACTCACCGATCGCAGTTTAGTACTTAGCATTTGAATCGTATTAAAGAGCGAACCGTGGTTCGCTCTTTTTATTAGCGCTTACTCGAACCAGTGGCGCGTTTTGTTCGCAAACCACACTAGCGAAAGCATAACCGGTACTTCAACTAACACACCCACCACAGTGGCAAGTGCTGCGCCGCTGTGTAAACCAAATAACGAAATAGCGACGGCTACTGCCAATTCGAAAAAGTTCGACGTACCAATCATACATGCTGGTGCGGCTACATTGTGGGGCAGCTTTATGCGTTTTGCGGCAAAGTAGGCAATAGCAAAAATACCGTAAGTTTGTATTAGTAGCGGTATTGCGATAAGCACGATGTCTTGCGGCTGCGATAAAATAGTTTCGGCCTGAAGACCAAACAAAATAACAATAGTGAGAAGCAGGCCAATAACTGAAAAGGGTTTAAACTTGCTAACCAATGCGTCAACAGCGCCATTTCCTTGCGTGTTATTGCCTTTATTTTCCAAGCGACGGCGCGTGATATAACCCGCGACCAATGGCAATACAACATACAGTGCAACAGAAAGCAGCAGGGTATCCCACGGTACGGTTATATCTGTTACACCTAGCAGCATGGCGGTAAGCGGTGCAAAGGCAACGACCATAATCAAGTCGTTAATTGATACCTGGACTAACGTGTAGTTAGCATCCCCTTTGGTAAGGTGACTCCACACAAATACCATCGCTGTGCATGGAGCGACGCCCAGTAGGATCATGCCGGCAATGTACTCAGTGGCAGTTTGCGGATCTACCCAGTCGGCAAAAATGCCTTTAAAAAATAGCCAACCCAATAATGCCATAGTGAACGGCTTTATCAGCCAGTTAATCACCAAGGTCAGTACAAGGCCTTTCGGCTTTTTACCCACATCTTTAATTGAGCCAAAGTCTATTTGTACCATCATTGGGTAAATCATTAGCCAAATAAGTACTGCCACTATCAGGTTTACGTGCGCATATTCAAGCGCCGCAATAGACGCAAATACTCCCGGCATGGCATAGCCTAGGCCCACCCCTGCAACAATACAAAGGCCAACCCACACTGATAAATAACGTTCAAAGAAACCCATTCTGATTCACCTTTGTCTTACTTTACAACGATTTTTGATTAACACGCTTACTCACTTCTTCTGCGCTTTCAACGCGCTCAGAATAGCGGTCAACGAGAAAGTCTTTGTTGTCGCGGGTGAGCAAAGTAAATTTCACCAACTCTTCAACTACGTCCACAATGCGGTTGTAGTAAGGTGACGGCTTCATGCGACCATCGTCTTCAAATTCTAAAAACGCTTTTGCTACAGAAGACTGGTTAGGGATGGTTAACATGCGCATCCAGCGTCCTAAAATACGCATTTGATTTACCGCATTAAATGATTGTGAGCCACCAGATACCTGCATAATGGCCAGCGTTTTCCCTTGTGTCGGACGCACGCCGCCAAGGCTAAGCGGTACCCAGTCAATCATGCTTTTCATTATGCCAGTCATGCTGCCGTGACGCTCAGGTGAACACCAAATTTGCCCTTCAGACCACATCATAAGCTCGCGTAGCTCTTTAACTTTCGGATGTGACTCATCTTCGGTATCTGGCTGCGGCAAACCGCGAGGGTCAAAAATTTTGGCCTCTGCGCCAAAGTATTCAAGCAAGCGCGCTGACTCTTCTATAACTAGACGGCTGTAAGAACGTTCTCGCAGCGAGCCGTAAAGTAACAAAATGCGCGGCTTGTGATCTGAGAACGTTGATGCAAAGTTAGCCATAATGGGCTTATGCATTTGCTCCATTACCGCGTTATCAGAAGGGCTTTGTGCTGATGATATGTCTGGGCTTTCGGATACATTTGAGCTCATAGATTCACCTTTACTCATTACTGTGCGCCTAATTTTGATAGTGCCTCTTTAAGTGCTGCTTTATCTAAGTTTTTCTCAGCAAGTTCTGCTAATGCCGCTACACGCTTTTCAATAATATCTATGGTGTTGTTGAATGCGGCGGCTTTCTCTTGCTCGCTACCTTCTAACTTTGACGGGTCTTCTAAGCCCCAGTGCACTTTAAGCGATTTACCGAAATAAACAGGGCATGACTCACCCGCCGCTGAATCACAAACGGTGACGACAAGATCAGCGTCATAATCTTCAAATTCATCCCACGACTGACTTTGAAGC
This sequence comes from Alteromonas sp. V450, assembly GCF_001885075.1. NCBI lineage: Bacteria > Pseudomonadati > Pseudomonadota > Gammaproteobacteria > Alteromonadales > Alteromonadaceae > Alteromonas > Alteromonas sp. V450. The sequence continues at coordinate 2,350,191 of NZ_MODU01000004.1, read as the reverse complement.
CCGTTTGTATCAAATCCTCGCTCTGCAAGGTATTTAAGAGAAAGAGGGTGTACTTCACCGACAGGCTGGCTGCCCGCACTGCGCGCTTCTACATTACCGTTAGAGGCATTAGTGATGGCTTCGCAAAGAATACTGCGGCAACGGTTGTGCGTACAAATGTATAAAATTTTCATATAAAAACCTTATTTAAATGGCTGATGCTACTTTGAATAGCTATCAAAAAATTAGAAAAGTTAATAAGTAAGCCGCTTGCAATGTGCTAAGGACAAGCACCTTAGTGTTGTAGATCAAAGTATGTGAGCGTTAGCAATTCTCGCAGGACAAATTCGCTAATGGCTCATCAATGTATGCACTATTATTGGACGCAGTGTTTTTGATAACCTCTAGTGCCCAAGCAGGTAAGTCAGGGTGAAGTTGGTAATACACCCACTTCCCCTTGCGGGTATCGAGCACTAAGCCGCATTTTCGTAAATCTGCAAGATGCCGCGAAATTTTTGGCTGGCTTAGTTGAAGCGCATCGGTGAGGTCGCACACGCATAGTTCGCCTTTTACGCTAAGCATAAGCAGCGTCTTTAAGCGAGTGTCTTCCGACAGGCATTTAAAAAATGCTAAGGGCGCTAACTGCCCAGGTTCACAACAAGTCGACATAAAAATCATCACATATGAAATTTCGTATGTGATGTATCGTATATGAAATTTCGTATGTGTCAATAACGCATCTGAAATTTCATATATGTTTGATGTAGTGGAAGTGGTTTAAAAAACTATGAAGTAGCCCAGAAATCTAATGGCTTTCAGGAGCGGCAGCCTCAAACGACATTGCTACTTGTTTACCGTTTACCTCATTGTAATGAGAAATAACGTCGTTCATAAACGCGTACCATGTAGGATTTGGGTGCCAAATAGCCATAAGGTCTTTTTTGGCAGCTTGTTCACTTTCTCCCAGTACGTTAATTCTATAAAGATAGGTAAAAGCGGCACCTCGCCAATTCAGTTTGCAGTGCGTGAGTACCTTGTCTTTTTCGATATCTACGCTTTGCATGAATGCTGCGTAGTTTAAAAAGTTGGCTAATGTGGGGCCTTCCCAATCAACGGGCACATTAAAGTAATCTAGACCTAATTCTGAGGTAGTTAAAATCTCACTAGTTCTATTTCCTGGGATCAAGTCTATAACGTGCGTCACTCCTTCCTCTTTCAGCAAAGAAAGATGAGAGGCATCAGGCAAGCCTGAAGAATACATAAAGGGCGCGTTTTTTTGGAAGTTAGTTAGCGTTGCAAGTGTGGGTTTGGTATTCATTTGCGTTTGTCCACCCGTTTGCACTGTTGAATTGTCTTCATGATATGCATTCGCATGTGCACTTAAACCTAGCACTAAACTAATACAGGCCGCACAAACAGCGAGACTGCGCTTAGACGTTTGAAATGATGGTGTGCCTTTCAATATTTTAAGTGCTGCTGATTGGTGCTTTTTCATGATTTAGCGCTCTGTGTTCACACGGGGTAATGGTGGCGTTATTGCCATTGTTTACGTTACACATTTGATTGTGTCTTGTCCAAGCGGCAATGCCACCGATAATTAAACAGGCCCTAACCGTGGCATTGATAACAACTGCTGAATTGAATTTTCACATATCACTTTTAAGGTTAACTTTTAACTACCTTAGGTTTTAAAGAAAGTGTATTACGACCAGGTGATTTTGGTTTGTATTTAAAGCTAAGCCAGATGGAAAAAGGAACGCCTATTAGGGCGGGTAGAACCCAGCTGATAATTTGAAGTGACGGTGAGCCTTCAAATAATGTGCGTCCCCCAAAAGCGAAAAATGCGGTGTATGCACCTATACCAGAGCCAATGATATGCCCAATGTGCTCAGTTACCCACGCACCTGCAACGATGTCTTTTCGATAAACATAGCGCACAATACCAATGGCATTTAACAGTGCAATAGGGGCAAAGATACACGTTAGCGTTATGCCGTATGTAATACCCTGATACAACGCTATGGAAGCGACGACAAAAAGCACTACGGGTAGCCACAGATACTCGATAGTACGCAGTTGCTCAAGATTTTGCTTCGCTTTAAGCACCGCTACGGAATGCCTTACGTTGTTCCATACCAACAGGCTTAACATCAGCAAAAAGAGATATTGACCTCTAAGATAGGCAGTGAAATGAGCAACAGACTCAAAGTGCTCGGGCATTGTTGGGTAGATGACTAGCGGAATAAACAACACCATAGTAGAGCTGATAACGCCACTAATAGACGTAAATAGCATTGCTTTTATATAGTAACCACCAAATTGCTTGTGGGTTTTTCCGCCCTTTTTCGTAAGACTAGGCACCCAAAACAGTAAAAGTGACAGAGCACCCGTTAAAATATGAAGCGTTACTATAAAGCCATGAATTGTTTGCATCTTGCTTTCCTCTGGCAATAAACAAAATTGTAGGCTTATAGTGATAACTTCACGAGATTGACAACAGTGCCAGAAGTCATGAAATAAAAAGTGACTTCTGGCCTATGCATTGAACTGTGTTTTTTGTCAAAGTAACGCTATAAGAACGAAAAGATATAGGTAGTCAGAAACAAATGAAAATCTCAATCCCTGCTCATTGGCGGGTGAGCATCGATATTGAGCGCGCATCTGCATGCATTACGTGGATGTTTGTAAGCGGCTCTGCACTTTACTTCTTGTATCATCAATACTCGTTCATGCATTGGCGAACTCTCTCTGCCATTGCTATTTTTGGTATGCTCGCAGTGACTTTTGTTATTGTCAGTAGGCATGACCACAGTAAGCCCTCGTTAAGGCTGCCAACGTTATGGGCGATGTTTCTATTAGCGGTTCTGAGCCAGTTTTTGCTTCCCTATGTTTACCTTGCCATCTTCGTTGTTATTTGGTCCGCCATTCTTCCTTACTATGTTAATTGGAAAACGTGCGTCGTGCTTTCAATACCATTGGCTCTGCCCACAATCCTTATCCAAGGATGGGTGTGGCAAGAACAGCAAGCTTTCTTAACCGGCGCGCTTTTTTGGACATTTAATTTATTTGCGATGATCATGTCAAACACGGCCATTAAAGAATCGAAAGCACGTGAAGAAGCTGATGCGCTTAATAGACAATTGTTGAGTACTCAGCAACTCATGAAGCAGGCGCTTACTCAGGATGAACGCCTGCGGATAGCGCGAAACATTCACGATGTTTTAGGGCATCATTTGACGGCGCTTACCATCAACCTTCAAGTCGCTTCGAGAAAGGCGGATTTATTAGAGAGCACAGAATCGCAAGCCATAAAGCAACACGTTGAGCAGTCCCATAGTATCGCAAAGCTTTTACTCTCTGATGTTAGAGAAGCGATTTCTGATATTCGGGAAAATGCGGCTATCGATTTTTCATTAGCGGTAAACGCACTGATTAAAGATTTGCCTAGGCCGATGGTAAATCTGCACATTGACGACGATTTGATGTTAACCAACGTGCGAATTGCCGATTGCCTTTTGCGAAGTATGCAGGAGGCACTAACTAACGTCATCCGCCATACACAGGCACATTATTTTTCTATATCACTAACGCAACACAACGGCGCTTATAACCTACTCATGCAAGACAGTATGGTGCCACATGCTGCTGATAAGACAATAAGTGGCGAACAGCCAAGTAGCATACCGCTTTTCGACAAAGCACCATGTAGCTTTTCAGAAAGCGCTTATGTAGAAGGCGTTCAAGAGGAAGCAGGGCCGAGCGTATCTGACATTTCAAAGCGTGTAGTGGCTGGCAACGGCCTAAAAGGAATGCAGGAACGGGTTCACGAGCTAAATGGAACTATCAGCTGGCAGCAAACCGAGCAGGGTTTTCGCATCGAAATTCATATTCCGGAGGGCGAATGAAAACACGCCTTATTTTAGTTGAAGATCAAATGCTGGTGAGAGAAGGGATCAAATCGCTTTTAGGGCTCGATGATAGCGTTAAGGTTGTTGGCGAATACGAAAATGGTCAGCAGCTCATTGATAGTGAAAACGCTTTAAACTGTGATGTGATATTAATGGATATTCGCATGCCTAAACTATCGGGTATCGATACTTTGCTTGCACTGAGTGAGAAAGGGATTAGTACGCCAGTGCTTATGCTTACAACGTTTGACGACCATGAATTGGTGAATGGGGCAATGCGCGCCGGTGCAAAAGGATATCTGCTTAAAGATGTGTCGCTAGAAACCCTAGTAGACACTATTACACAAATAAAAAATGGCAAAACGCTGATTCAGCCTGCGGTGACCGAAAAAGTGTTGCAAGGCTTGAAAGGACTTAACGTAGAATTTGAGTCGTTCGAAAATCCTGAGCCCCTTACTGAGAAAGAAGTCGAAATTCTCCGTTTGATCGCTGCGGGTTACAGCAATAAGGAAATTGCAGATGCCATGTTCAAATCAACAGGCACCATTAAGAACCAAGTTTCTTCAGTCATGGCTAAGCTTGGCGTAAGAGATAGAACGAGAGCTGTGCTTAAAGCGTTAGAGCAAGGAATCATATAGGGCGTGGCGGCCCAGTTATACTTTTATATAACATGCGAAAGAATAAGATACACAGGTTGGACCACTTGGTATGATACTGTCTGAGCATTAAATTAGTGTTGGAGTATCACTTGAGTAAACGGACAGCATTTATATTCATGTTTTTTTTTAGTGTGAGCATAACGGCGCATGCTAACTTGATCTTAAATGGTAGTTTTGAAAGCGACGACATCAAAAGTAATAGCTGGAAGCCATTTGCTGAGGACACAGTAACGGGCTGGAGCGGAACTGATATGGAGCTCTGGGACAATTTCAACCGGTTTAACGCTTTCGATGGTAGCCAATACGCCGAATTAAATGCGAATGTTAGAGGCGTTAGCTATTCCATTTTTCAAAACTTTAAAACCGAAGCGGGTACAACATACGACGTATCGTTTGCTTATGCTGCCAGACGCAATGGAGAAAGCTTTAAAGTAGATATATTCAGCGAAACAGACAGCGTGTTGTTTACTCAAGTATTTGATGATCACAATGTCAAACGCTGGTCTGTATTTTTCGGTGATTTTACAGCTCAAACGTCGCTGACTACTATTCGCTTTTCGAGTTTAAACGCGGGTACATACGGCAATTTTATCGACAACATTGTGGTAACCGAAGCACCGAGCTTTTCTGCGAGTGTATCTAGTGTTTCTGAACCAGCAAGTTTGGCAATTTTGCTGCCTTTATCGGCTTTGGCACTAATAAGACGCAACAGAAAAAAGTAGGCTCAATGCGCTAGATATCAAAAAGGCCCGCATTAATGCGGGCCTTTGTTTAAAAACATATATCTATGAAGATTGGTACTATTTATCCATATGCACAACAGAGCGAATGCTTTCACCTTTATGCATTAAATCAAACGCGTTGTTGATGTCATTAAGACCCATGGTGTGAGTGATAAACTCTTGAAGGCCAAAATCACCATTTAAGTATTGCTCAACAATACCTGGCAGCTCTGAGCGACCCTTAACACCACCGAATGCAGAGCCACGCCATACACGACCTGTCACCAACTGGAATGGACGTGTTGAAATTTCTTGCCCTGCACCGGCTACACCAATGATCACAGATTCGCCCCAGCCCTTGTGACAGCACTCAAGTGCAGAACGCATAACGTTTACGTTACCAATGCATTCAAATGAGTAGTCAACGCCGCCATCGGTCATTTCAACAATCACTTCCTGAATCGGCTTGTCGAAATTCTGTGGGTTTACCACGTCAGTTGCACCAAGCTGTTTTGCCAGGTCAAACTTACTTTCATTAATATCAATACCAATAATACGACCAGCACCCGCCATGCGTGCTCCAATAATGGCGGACAAACCGATACCACCTAACCCAAAGATAGCAACGGTGTCGCCTTGTTGTACTTTCGCCGTTTTAAGTACCGCGCCCATACCGGTTGTTACACCACAGCCAAGTAAGCACACTTCTTCTAGCGGGGCCGTTTTATTTACTTTCGCTAGCGATATCTCTGGTAAAACTGTGTACTCAGAAAACGTTGAACAGCCCATATAATGATAAATTGGTTCACCGTCTTTAGAGAAGCGGCTAGTACCGTCTGGCATTAAGCCTTTACCTTGTGTTTCGCGCACCGCTTGGCACAAGTTAGTTTTGCCTGATTTACAGAACTTACATTCGCCACATTCCGCGGTGTAAAGAGGAATAACGTGATCGCCAACTTCTACACTGGTCACACCTTCACCGACCATTTCTACAATACCGCCGCCTTCGTGCCCTAATATCGAAGGGAATACGCCTTCAGGATCATCACCGGACAGCGTAAATGCATCAGTGTGGCATACGCCAGTTGCAACGATCCGTACAAGTACCTCGCCTTTCTTGGGAAGCTCTACGTCCACTTCTTCCATCTTTAACGGCTCACCCGGGCCCCACGCCACCGCAGCTTTTGATTTAATGTGGGTTTGACCTTCTTGCAACGAATCTTTGAATGACGCCATGTAATGACTCCTTAATTATAAATCTTTGGTGTTGTTTTATAGGCCAAAGTATAGGAGACGGATTACTAATGATAAATACAGTTTTAGTAAATCACTATTTCATATTTGTAATAATAAGTTTTGCCAAATAGACTGTAATAAGAAATAAGTGCTGCGTTTAAGAACGTATCAATAGTGAGTGGCAATAATGAAATATCTTGAGGGAATAGCCGAATTTTGTGCCGTAGCTGACGTTGGCAATTTTACCGGGGCTGCAAATAAGCTAGATACGTCAGTGGCGCAGATAAGCCGTAAAGTCGCGTCACTTGAAAAGCAGCTAGGCGTAAAATTACTACAGCGTACAACGCGCAGCGTATCGCTTACTGAAGCGGGTACGCAGTATTTTCAGCAGGCAATGCCTGCGTTAAAGGCGCTCGAAGATGCTCAGCTAGCAGTAAGCGCACTGCAGGCATCGCCGCAAGGGCTCATTAAACTTACCGCTCCCGTAGCGTTTGGCGAAGCTTTCATCGCGCCTTTGCTCAATACCTTTATGCAAAAGTACGCTGGCATAAGCGTGCACTGCACCTTTTCAAACGAAAAGCTTGATATTGTTGAGCAAGGTCTCGACCTAGCTATCCGCATTGGCAAACTAGATGACTCGACACTGGTTGCCAAAAAGCTAGCTACCCGACATTTATTTGTATGCGGAAGTAGGGATTATTTTAAAGAGCAAGGCCAGCCTAAAAATATTGAAGAGTTAAAAGAGCACTCGTTACTGGTGGGGTCACAACCTTATTGGCGTTTATTTATCGATAATAAAATTCAATCTATTCCTGTGCAGGGAAGGGTACGCTATAACAGCGGAAACGCCCTATGCAGCGCCGCGATTGCTGGTTTGGGAATTGCACAGCTGCCTGGCTTTTATGTGCGTAAAGCACTAGCCTCTGGTCAGCTAATAGAACTATTCCCCGAGTACAAAGACAAGCAAGAGGCTATTTGGGCTGTATTTCCTTCAAACAGAAATGTTGCACCTAAAATCAGGCTGCTAGTGGACTTTTTAGCTCAACATCTTGTCTCAGATAGCTGAAGCGCGGTTCCAATGTTTCCTCTGTGATCACAATTGGTAGCTTACGATGCTTGTAAGTGTCTATACTGAAATCTTCATTTGTACCTTAAAAAGAAATATTAACCAAAGAGTGTTGCACTTTTTGCAATACAGTGTAGTGAAAACTGCGGTTGACATATAGACGTCTATACGGCAAATTGCTTGTATGAAAAAGATTCTACTTACTCGCACCACCATTATGTTAATTACCACCTTAAAAAGGGCGGTCGCTGACTAGTGCAAGTAAGCAAAAGACAACGAAAGCCCGCCTAACACAGAGCGGGCTTTTTTTTACACACGTTTTAGCATGCGTAACCTTAAGGAGCAGCATATGAAAGTCTTAAAGTTTGGGGGTTCTTCTCTAGCCGATGCACCGCGATACATGCGCGTTATGGAAATTAGCACGGCAACCCACCAAACCGACGGTGCTGCGGTTGTACTCTCTGCCCCAAAGGGGGTAACGAACGCGCTTTCACTACTATGTGAACAAGCAGCCGCGGGTGAAGATTTCCAGCCGTTATTCAATAAGTTGAACGACACGGTTACCGGCATTGCCAACAACCTAAACGAAGAACTCGACGGGTTTGCACACGCAAGCGTTGTAGAATTCATCAATAGTCACCTTTCAGTATTAAAACAGCACCTTGAAGGCATTAAGCTACTTGGTGTTGCACCTGATAATGTTGCTGCCGGTATTCTAAGTATTGGTGAGTACATCTCGGTGACGCTTTTTAGCGCTATGCTATCTGCCCAAGGTATCGCTAATCGCGTTATCGACCCGGTTAAGTATGTGCTGGCCGAAGGCGATTACTTAGACAGTATTGCCGATGTGTCGCTTAGTAAAGCGCGCTTTTCAGATGTGCCTACTGACGGCAGTGAATTTCTTGTTATGCCGGGGTTTGTTGCTGCAAACGAAGCGGGCGAGAAAGTCACGCTTGGGCGTAACGGATCAGACTATTCAGCGGCCATTTTAGCGGCGTGTATAGACGCAAGCTGCTGTGAAATTTGGACAGACGTAGACGGTGTGTATAACGCTGACCCGAATCAAGTGGAAGGCGCGGTGCTGTTAGACAAGCTTACCTATCAAGAGGCGATGGAGCTGTCTTATTTTGGTGCCAAGGTGCTTCACCCGAAAACTATCGGCCCAATTGCCCAGCACCACATCCCTTGTCTGATCAGAAACACACTAAACCCAGCTGCGCCTGGTACGTTAATCAGTAATGAGAAGAGCGAAGTGTGGACGTCGGTTAAAGGTATTTCTCAGCTTGATAATGTAACCATGTTTAACGTAGCAGGCCCTGGTCTTAAGGGCATGGTTGGCATGGCAAGCCGTGTGTTTGAGGTGATGTCGAACGCCAATATTTCAATAAGCCTTATCACCCAGTCATCATCGGAATACTCAATTAGCTTTTGTATTCAAAGTAAAGATGCCAGCCGTGCATTAACGCTACTTGAAGATGCTTTTGCGCTAGAGCTTCAAAATCAATTGCTAGATCCTATCGAAGTGCGACATGACCTGGCTATTGTTACTTTGGTTGGCGATGGAATGCGTCAAACTAAAGGGTTGGCAGCGCGTTTCTTCAACTCGCTTGCCCAAGCGCGGGTGAACAACGTTGCTATTGCTCAGGGCTCTTCAGAGCGCTCTATTTCAACGGTAATTGAGAGCAAGCGTGCTAAGAAAGCGGTAAAGGTTATTCACCAGAATTTTTTCTCTGACCGCCATACCATCGACGTATTCCTAGTGGGGTGTGGCAATGTGGGCACTGAACTACTAGGACAAATTGAAAAACAACAGCCAGCGTTGTTAAAACGCAATATTCAACTGCGCGTTTATGGTATTGCGAACAGCCGTAAACTGCTGTTAAACAGTCAAGGTATTGATTTAAGCGGTGACTGGAAAGCAGCACTTGAATCAGCGAGCGAAGGATTGAGTGTTGAACGCCTACATCAGTTCGCCAACGATAATAGTCTGGTAAACCCGGTGATTGTTGACTGTACTAGTCACGAAGCGATTGCACAGCAATACGTAGATATGATGGAAAGCGGTTTTCACGTGGTAACGCCAAACAAAAAGGCGAATACCAGTGAGATGTCTTACTACCGTAAGCTACGTAAAACAGCACTTACCACGAATCGTCAATATCTTTATGAAACAACGGTGGGTGCGGGTCTTCCTGTTATCGATAACCTACAAAAGCTTTTTAGTGCAGGCGATGTATTGCATCGTTTTGAAGGTATTCTTTCGGGCAGCTTGTCTTACGTATTCGGTAAGCTTGAAGAGGGAATGAGCTTGTCGCAAGCGACACAAACGGCTAAAGATAATGGTTTTACAGAGCCTGATCCACGCGATGACTTAAGCGGCATGGACGTAGCACGAAAGCTACTGATCATGGCCCGTGAAGCTGATTTAGCGTTAGAACTATCTGACATTGAAATTGAATCTGTACTGCCAGAAGGCTTTGCTGAAGACTGTTCAATTGACGAATTTATGCAGCAGTTGCCAGAGTTAGATGCGTTGTTTGGCGAAAAGGTTGAAGCGGCTAAAGCAGAAGGTAAAGTGCTTCGTTATATTGGCAGTATTGAAGACGGAAAATGCAAAGTAAGCATTCAGGCTGTACCGGCAAGCAACCCGCTTTCGCAGGTAAAAGACGGTGAAAACGCGCTGGCGATTAACAGTGACTACTATAGCCCAATCCCCTACGTGATTAGAGGTTATGGTGCAGGTGGTACGGTAACGGCTGCAGGGGTGTTTGCTGACATTCTGCGTACTATGCCGTGGAAACAAATGGCGCACTAAGGGCTAAATAACGCTTAGCTTGCTTAGCGTAATGAATAAGCGGTTAAAGTAAGAAACTCGAAGGTGCGACTTAGGCCAGTGATTTATCACGTTAAGTCGCAAGCGAAGTAAGAGATATAATATGAAAGCATTAACGGCCTTTGCGCCAGCTTCAATTGGAAATGTAAGCCTAGGCTTTGATGTATTGGGCGCAGCGCTTGCGCCAGTTGATGGCACTAAGCTTGGTGATGAAGTTGAAATAAAAGCGGCAGAATCATTTTCATTAGAAACAGTAGGGCGCTTTGCTCATAAACTTCCTGGCGATGCAGATAGCAATATCGTCACTAAATGCTACCACTATTTTTGTGAGCAAATGGAAAAGTCTGGAAAATCGACCTCTCCTGTTGCGCTAACCCTTCACAAAAACCTGCCTATTGGCAGTGGCTTAGGCTCAAGTGCTAGTTCAATCGTTGCAGCTTTCGCAGCGCTTAATGCTTTTTTCGACAACCCGTTTGATGAAGATACATTGTTGATCATGATGGGGGAGCTAGAAGGCCAAATAAGTGGCAGTGTCCATTACGATAATGTAGCACCGTGCTACCTGGGCGGCATGACGCTAATGACGGGTAGCGACGCACCGGTGACGCTATCATTGCCTTTGAACGACGATTGGTACTATGCCGTTTGTTATTCGGGCATTAGCGTATCGACAGCGGCTGCTCGCGATATCTTACCTAAGCAGGTGGATATGGCGACGGCGCTAACCTTTGGTCGACAGTTAGGCGTGTTTGTTCACGCTTTACATGCGGGTAACTTTGATTTAGCGGCGTCGGTAATGAACGATGTTATAGCCGAACCTTATAGAAAATCGCTACTGCCTGGCTTTGATGGGGCGCGTGCATTTAGTGAGCAAGCGGGTGCACTTGCTTTTGGTATTTCAGGCTCAGGGCCAACGGTGTTTGCTGTATGTCCAAGTAAGGCGCAAGCGGAAGAAGTCGCAGCATATCTAACCGCGAACTACATTCAAAATGAAGATGGCTTTAGCCATGTGTGCCAAATACCAAGCCAAGGTACTATTATTTCTTGAAGGTACATGATTTCCTAAAGGCAAATGATTTTCTAAAAGCGAAATAATTTTTTAAAAGATTAAAAGGGCAGAGTACTTGCCCACATAAAAAGGTAACAGCAAGTGGAATTGGTAAATTTAAAAGATTCATCGGACACAGCAAATTTTGCTGAAGCCGTTAAGCGGGGTTTAGGTAAAAACCAAGGGCTTTATTTTCCAGAGCATATTCCTTCCCTAGACAATATTGACGAATTGTTGGAAAAGCCATTTGTAGAGCGCAGTATTGAAGTACTACGCGCGCTTATAGGCGATGAACTGAATAATGGCGAGCTAGAAGAAATTGTTCAGACCGCATTTGCTTTTGGTGCACCAGTCGAGCAGGTCAACGATAACGTATACTGCTTAGAGCTTTTCCACGGGCCAACGCTTGCGTTTAAAGACTTTGGCGGCCGCTTTATGGCGCAAACTCTGTCGCGTATTAGTGAAGGGAAGCCAGTAACCATTCTAACCGCGACATCAGGTGACACTGGCGCGGCTGTAGCACATGCATTTCACGGCATTGACAATATCAACGTGGTTATTTTGTTTCCAAAAGGCAAAATCAGCGCGCTACAGGAAAAGCTATTCACTACGCTTGGCGGTAACATTCACACCGTTGCAGTAGAGTCTGACTTTGACGCATGCCAATCGCTTGTAAAAACCGCGTTTGACGACCCTGATGTACGTGAAGGTCTTCATTTAAACTCAGCAAACTCAATCAACATCAGCCGTTTGCTAGCACAGGTTTGCTATTACTTTGAAGCGGTAAGTCAGCTGCCGAAAGAGAAACGTGACCAGCTCGTTATTTCAGTACCAAGCGGCAACTTTGGTAACCTTACGGCTGGCATGATTGCTAAATCCTTAGGTCTACCTATTAAGCGTTTTATCGCGGCAACTAACCTAAACGACACCGTGCCTCGCTATCTTAAAACAGGCGAGTGGGACCCTAAAGCGACCGTTGCAACTATGTCTAACGCGATGGATGTGAGTCAGCCAAATAACTGGCCGCGTATTGAGGCGCTTATCGAGCGTGGTTACATCGACAAAGCGTGCCTTAAAGGTGAGATGGTTGACGAAGAATATACGCAGCTTGCTATGCGTCAATTAGCGCAACAAGGCTATACCAGCGAGCCTCATGCCGCAATTGCCTATCGCGCGGTAAGTCACGACTTAGAAGACGGTGAAATAGGTTTGTTCTTAGGAACGGCCCATCCAGCTAAGTTCAGAGAAACGGTCGAAAACGTGCTAGGTAATCCAATCAGCCTACCAAAAGCACTAGCCGATGTAGCAGGCGAAGACAGCTTAGCGGTAGACTTACCCGCGTCTTACGATGCACTTAAGCAGCATATGATGGATTTGCTTAAGTAATGACACCATCGGTTCCGACATGGCAAAGCGCGCTTAGTGATGAAAAGCAAAAAGACTATTTTGTTACGTTGCTTGAGCGCGTGAAGCAAGCGCGTGAAGCGGGAAGCATTATCTACCCGCCTCAGCCTGATGTATTTAATGCGCTGAAATACACGCCGCTAGACGAAGTTAAAGTCGTGATCTTAGGTCAAGATCCGTACCACGGTCCTAATCAAGCCCATGGACTTTGTTTTTCAGTAAAAGCTGGCATTAAAACACCGCCTTCGCTTAAAAACATGTACAAGGAGTTATTGACCGACATTGATGGTTTTACCGAGCCTAATCACGGTACGCTGACGTCGTGGGCAGAGCAGGGCGTATTGCTGCTTAATACTGTATTGACGGTTGAGCAAGGTAAAGCACACAGCCATGCGAAATGGGGGTGGGAAACCTTCACTGATAAGGTTATCGATGTGGTCAACGAGCACTGCCAAAACGTTGTGTTTCTTCTATGGGGAAGCCATGCGCAAAAGAAAGGTAAGCACATAAACCGTGAGAAACACCACGTTTTACATGCGCCTCATCCGTCGCCGCTTTCAGCACACAGAGGCTTCTTAGGTTGTAAACATTTCAGTCATACTAACGAATACCTTATTGCCAAGGGTAAACAACCCATCAATTGGCAGGTATAGTACTTGCAGAAATCGCAGCTAGCCACACAGCAAGAGTGGTTGCCTTATTCAGTGCCTATCAATAGCTCATTAGATAAATGCCTAAATAGCTATAAGACCATGCTATACGGTGTTGTGCGGTCTGGCCGCAATTAGGCACAGAGCATATTCCTTAGCTATTCGCTATTACATAGAGCCCGCGAAGAAACAGCATGCTTGCACGTGAAGCATTTACAGCTCGCTAGAAAGTAAAAAGGCCGCCTGTGTAACAGGCGGCCTTCGTATTATCTTTCCAGTGTCTCTAGCTCGTACTCGAAACCACAGTCGAGTTCGGCAAGTTCTTTTTCTAATTTGTAGCGATCTTGTAGCGCTTCGATTTCTCTCCACTTACGTTTTTTGCTTTTGGTTTTTGCTGGGCTTGCTTCGATGTCTAGCATGGCAAATAGATCTGATTTATCCACTGGGATCTCCTTTTTATACCACTACAACTAATACAGAGTTCTTGTTTTTAATTCCCTCTGTACAATTTTGTATCACAGCCGCCACTAAAATAAAATAGTTTAATTTACCTTTTATTAACAAATTGTGACGATATGATGACAAGGGTAAGGAAAGAACAGTGTGTTTAAAGCGTAAACAATAACTGTATGTATTTGATCCTATTTGTTTTATTAGTAATCAATTATACAGTGCTACGGTTATCAAAAGTGTCTGTCGTATAGTCGATGAATACCGCAACAAAAAACGGCTAGCTTCCGAAAAAGCTAGCCGTTCAGTTTGTTATTTGCACCAAGTGGGTGATTTTAAATCACCTCGCATTCCTTATTTTGGTGCATTCGCTGCTCTGAATTTGGCAATCAATTGTTGTGTTGAAGCGTCGAAATTGTCTTTGTCTGCTTCGCCTTGAATGCCCGCAAGTACTTGGTTTCCTAGTACTTTGCCTAACTCAACGCCCCATTGGTCGAATGAGTTAAGGTTCCAGATAACACCCTGAACGAATACCTTATGCTCATACATTGCAACCAGCGCGCCAAGTGTTTTAGGCGTAAGGCTATCAAACAAGAAAGTATTGCTGGGCTTGTTGCCAGGCATGGTTTTATGAGCGGCCAAGCGTTTACGTTCAGCATCGTCTAGGCCTTTACCCTCAAGGTCTGCATAACACTCTTCAAAGGTTTTACCCTGCATTAGTGCCTGTGTTTGACCAAAACAGTTAGACGCAAGCATAGCGTGATGTGTGTCGTCCTGGTTAGGAACGTTAAGCGGCAACATGAAGTCTGCCGGGATAACGCCAGAACCTTGGTGAATAAGCTGGTGAAAGCTGTGCTGACCGTTTGTTCCTTCGCTCCCCCAAATAATTGGGCCAGTAGGGTAGTCTACGTTCTCACCTTCCTGCGTAACCTCTTTACCGTTACTTTCCATATCTAACTGCTGTACGTAAGCAGGTAAACCGCGAAGGTAGTGGTAGTAAGGCAGCAACACATGAGACTGTGCATCAAAGAAGTTTCTGTACCATACGCCTAATAGCGCAAGCAATACAGGCATGTTTTCTTCTAGCGGTGCAGTGGTGAAATGGGTATCCATATCAAACGCACCATCAAGTAAGCCTTTGAAGTTTTCAAACCCAAGGGCAAGCGAGATAGGTAAGCCAATGGCAGACCACAGTGAGTAACGACCGCCTACCCAATCCCACATAGGGAAAATATTGTCGGCGCTTATACCAAACTCGGTGGCTGCTTTAACGTTTGAAGATACGGCTACAAAGTGTTTAGCGATATCTTCTTGTTTACCGCCAGATTTTAAGAACCAGTCTTTAGCGGTAAGTGTATTTTGAAGCGTCTCTTGGGTAGAGAAAGATTTTGATGACATGACCACCAGGGTCTCTTCAAAATTAATGCTAGATAGCACATCGTGAATGTGGCAACCATCAACGTTGGCAACAAAGTGAACTTTTACGGCATCAACGGTATGCGGCTTAAGTGCCTCGGTCATAATCTTAGGACCCAGGAACGAACCACCAATACCAATTGCCACAATGTGCTTGATAGGCTTGCCGGTATAACCTTTGTGTTCACCGCTGTGAACCGATGCGGTAAACGCTTCAATTTTTGCAAGCGTAGCATGCACTTCAGGCATTACGTCTTCGCCATCTACCAGTACCTTACGGTCTGAGAAATTACGAAGTGCGGTGTGAAGCACAGCGCGACCTTCTGTTGCGTTAATCTGCTCACCAGAAAACATCGCGTCGCGAAGGGTTTCTAGTTTGCACGCTCGGGCGAGGTCGAAAAGCCCTTTAAGCGCGTCATCATTTACACGGTTTTTCGAGTAATCAAGAAAAATACCGCAGGCTTCAAGCTGCATCTTATCTGCGCGACTTGCATCTTGTGCAAACCAGTCGCGCATGTGCGCATCTTTTACCGTTGCAGCAAGTTCAGACAGCTTTTTCCATTCAGGAAGCGAAGTTAAAACACTCATTGTTTCAATAGCCCTTACGCGCTTAGTTTTTCGCGAAGCATGGTTTCAAGTTTTTCCTGATCTGCGGCGAAGTTGCGGATGCCTTCAGAAAGCTTTTCGGTTGCCATTGCATCTTCGTTCATTGCCCAGCGGAATTCGCTTTCTGTTAAGCGGTCACCTGGTGTTTTTGTAGCGCCATTGTCTTTAAGTTTAACTTCTAGCTCGCCAGGCTCGTTTGCCAGTTCTTCTAGCAGTGCTGGACTAATGGTTAGACGGTCACACCCTGCCAACGCTTGAATTTCACCAATGTTGCGGAAGCTTGCGCCCATTACAACCGTGTTGTAGCCGTGCTCTTTGTAGTAGTTATAAATTTTAGTTACTGATACTACGCCTGGATCTTCATCTGGTGCGTAAGACTCAGTACCGGTCGCTTTTTTGTACCAGTCTAAAATGCGCCCTACGAATGGAGAGATAAGATAAACACCGGCCTCTGCACAAGCTTGTGCTTGGGCGAAGCTAAATAGAAGCGTTAAGTTACACTGAATGCCTTTTTTCTCTAGTTCCTCTGCTGCCTGGATACCTTCCCAAGTAGAGGCAATTTTAATAAGAATGCGTGACTTATCGATACCCGCGTCTTCGTATAGCTGAACCAAACGCTCCGCTTTTTCGATAGTGGCGGCAGTGTCAAACGATAGGCGTGCGTCTACTTCAGTCGAGATTCGGCCAGGAATAGTGGCAGAGATTTCTTTACCAATCGCTACCGCTAGTTTGTCTGCTGCATCGGTAAGCTGTTGGTCGGCGTCGTTTGACTGAAGTTTTGCCCATGCTACAGCATCATCAATTAGGCTTGCATATTGAGGAAGACCAGCCGCTTTTAAAAGTAGCGACGGGTTAGTTGTGGCATCGACTGGTTGATACTTTTTAATGGCATCGATGTCGCCCGTGTCGGCAACAACGGTAGTGATATCACGTAATGAAGCTAACTGATTGCTCATAATTCTCTCTGTTCTTTATCAAAATAAATTTTGGACAACTCGCTGGAAAAGCCAGTTGAATAAAACGGTTCGCTTGCGCGTGTGTAGGGCTTCGCGCTTACGTTCTTTTTTACCAGTTCTTAGTTCTTTAATAAGTACTGGTACATGCAGCGCTTTGGTAATTGAGGTACGTTCACGAAGGGTGTATCTCAATTATTGTTTGAATAATTATTTGTAACGCTATTTATATCAAACCCGTGTGACAATTCATACATACAATAGCGACAAAATGGCTAATCGGATTTCTCTGTTAAGCCAATTTACGTCTTTCTTATGCCATTTTGCTTTTTGAAGCGTATCAGGTGATACAATACTGTAATACCATTCCGAATAGATCATTACCCACTCAGCGAGAGTTAAAATGCTCGTAATCGCGGCGTGTCACCGCAGGTATAGTGGTTCTACATTAAGGTGGCACAACAAAGAGTACGGGCATTTTAAACTCGCCCTTCGGGAAGGTCTGGCAAGCTTCCTAGCTTCATTCTGGGAATTTGAAAGGGAACAGCCATTCCTGCATTCCCACGCTTTGCTAGGAAACTTGCCAGAGCCTTCTGAGTCGGCAATGATCTATGCGGATTGGTATTAAACTTAAGGAGTCGAAATGTTAATTGTAGTATCCCCAGCAAAAAATTTAGATTTTGAAAGCGAAATTCCTGTGAGCCAGTTCACTCAGCCTGCCATGCTTGAAGACACTGAACGTTTGATGGAAGTTTGCCGCACCTTATCGCCTGCTGACTTATCATCGCTGATGAAGATAAGCGACAAGTTAGCAACGTTGAACGCCAACCGTTTTGCTGAGTTTTCTACGCCATTTTCGCCCGATAATGCACGCCAAGCAATGTATGCGTTTAATGGCGATGTGTATACTGGGTTAGATGCTTACTCGCTTGATAGCGAAACGGTCGAATATGCGCAAAAGCATCTTCGAATTTTATCTGGCCTGTACGGATTACTTCGTCCTTTAGACTTAATGCAGGCCTATCGTTTAGAAATGGGCACTAAATTAGCAAACCCGGAAGGTAAAGACCTGTATGCGTTTTGGGATGATCGCATTACTTATGTGCTAAATAAGGCATTAGAAGCACAGGGTGACAATGTGCTGATCAACCTTGCTTCAAATGAGTACTTTAAAGCAGTGAAGAAAAAATCTTTAGATGGCATGATTATTACGCCAACGTTTAAGGACTGCAAGAATGGTCAGTATAAAATTATCAGTTTCTTTGCGAAGAAAGCCCGTGGTTTAATGGCGCGTTATATTCTTGAAAATCGCGTTGAAGACGTGGAAGGTTTGAAAAACTTCGACGTAGATGGCTATGTGTTTAGCGAAGAACAAAGCTCATCAACGGAACTTGTGTTCCTCCGCAATCAGGAAAGTTAATAACACCCGTTCATCCATAATCACCTTAAAAGTAGGGCATAAATTTGAGCATATTAGTTCGCAATTTACCTAAAACATTTACTCAAGAAAATCTTGAAGACTTGTTTTTCGAGTTTGGCACCATAGCGTCGTGCGATTTGGTGATGGATGAGGCTTCTGGCTTATCTAAAGGCTTTGGTTTCGTAGAAATGAGCACGCAAGAAGAAACCGATAAAGCCATTGAAAAACTTAACGCCAAAATTATCGACGGTAAGAAAATTCGTGTTAAGTGGTCAAATCAAGAGAAGAAACAGGCTGAAGCGATAGCTAGTGCGCCAGCGCCTAAAAGAGACATTCCCGAAGATGTGTGGGGAAGTGCTTCTCGCAATAGCTCTGAGCGTGAAAACGACGCCGAGTAATACCGAGGGAACATAATTAACAAGCGCTGACAACGAAAGTTGTCAGCGCTAAACCTTCATTTAACCAGATACGGTTGCTGTTTTTACTTGAGTATTGCGAGCAGTCATAACAATGGCCAGCCACACCAGTACACCACCACCGGCAAGCGCTAGGCCTACCCAACCCGTTGATGTATAGCCATAACCCGCTGACAGTGTCATTCCTGCCAACCAGGGGCCAAGCGCATTAGCGGTGTTAAAAGCCGCATGGTTCATGGCGCCGGCCAAAGTCTGAGCCTCGCCAGCGACGTCCATAAGCCTTGTTTGCAGCGGCACCACCATGCCACCACCGATACCAATGAAAAACAGTGATACTGCCATTAAGTATGGATTCCCCATCGACGCGGCGTAAGCTGCAGCTGATAGACCCAGTAAAATCTGAAATGTAATCGCTGACGTCAGTAGCCTGCCTTCAGAATAGCGGCCTGCAATAATGTTGCCCAAGGTTACACCTATGCCATAGATAAGCAATGTGACTGAGATCCCCCACTCAGGTGAAGAGGTTGTATTGAGGTAAGAGGCACTAAAGTAAGAATACACCGAGAACATGCCTCCAAAGCCAATTGCGCCCATGAGTAATACCAGCAGCACGTCTTTATTTTTCAGAGCTTTAAGTTCAGTTAGTGGCTTGGCATCTGGATTAGGTCCGCGGTACGGTGCAGTTTTCCACACCATAAGTGCAGTCACTAACGCAAAAGCTGAAATAATAAAAAAGCCAGTTCGCCATCCAAACATTTGCCCGATACCGCTAATTGAGGGCACACCAATAATATTGGCAATAGCCAAGCCTAAAATGACGTTACTGACCGCTTGCGCCCGTTTATTTTTACCGGCAATGTCTGCAGCAAAGAGCATGGCAATGCCGAAGTAAGCGCCATGAGGAAGGCCAGCAATAAAGCGCGCTATATTCATGGTCCATTCTGACCATGCTAATGCTGTTAGCAGATTGCCACCGGCATAAAATACCATCATTGAAATAAGCATGGTGCGTCTTGCAAGCCTAGAAAAAAAGATAGTGATTAGCGGCGCGCCCACTACAACACCAATGGCATAAGCACTAATTGCGTGACCGGCGACATTTTCAGTAATGCCAAAATCTTCTGCAAAGTAAGGCAATAAACCCATTGCCGCAAATTCACTGCAACCAATCACAAAGGTTCCGAAAGCGAGCCAAAAAGTTATGGTGGCCAGTGAGTATTCACCTAATGCTGAGGGCTGCTCTGAAGAGGCCTGGTCAGAAAGAATCTTGTCAGTTTGATTCGTCATAAACGTCCTTTTGTTCATTGAGTTCAATCACGTACTTAGTGGCTGTTTTAGCGAGGGGCTGTGAGCTTTGCTGAGCATGTTTACAATGTCTGTGTGTCGTCAAAGATCAAAAGACACTCAGCAGACTAGCGCTTTGATGAAACACAAAAACCGGCTCAACGGAATGTTTGCCGGTTCTCTTCGAATAGTCGCCCTTATCATTGATAATGTTTAGCAATGATCAACAGCCCGAAAGTTCGTGCTTTTCGTATTCGTTTAATGCAAGAGATCGTAGCATCGCTCAGACAGCAAGTAACGGTAACTGATAAGGTTTCTTAATCAATTCAGCGATTTAAATGTAGTGCTTTTGTTAATAAATTACGCCGGACCGTATTGCGTAGAAAGTTGAATGGGCGTTTAAAAAAGCGAAGGTGACTGTTTTCTGTGCACAAATATTGGTTACCTTTTAGTTCATCCCTTTGTCACCTTTTAACATTTGTTACGCATTCCAGTCGTGGCGTGAGTACAACGCCGTATCTATGCCCCTATTTAAAACAAACTTCTTGACTTCGAGGTGTTCTATATATAGAACGTTCCTTAAATGGAACAAAATCAAGTTGGTAAGGTGTGAATCAATCAACGCTCAACATCCTCGGAAGGCATTTGCAGAAACTCAGGCAAGACAAAGGTGTCTCGCTGTCGCAATTGGCAGCAGGGGCAGGTATCGCTAAATCTAACCTTTCAAGGCTAGAGCAGGGCAATGGCAACCCAACGCTAGACACCATTTGGCGGTTAGCTAAGCAACTAGACGTTCCGTTCGGTCAGCTAGTTCAGCCTCTTAGCGCAAGCGTTGGAGAAAAGGGCGTAGAAGTTCGTTTAATTGAGCAAGGACAAGGTATGCCGAACGTTGATGCCTATTGGATGTCGGTTGCACCCAATACTTTTCGAGAGGCAGAAGCTCACGCCACAGGAACAGAAGAAACGATTACCGTTGTTAGCGGTTCTCTAGAAGCTGGGAATAGTGGAAATACTCAATGGCTGCATCCGGGCCAAAGTCTAGCATTTAACGCTGATTTGCCTCACGTATACAAAACGCGAGACGAGTGGGCGACATGTCTTATCACAATCGTTTATCACAAAGAGGCGAAGGAATGAGCCAAGGTTCATCTAAAAGCGGAATTAAGCAGGGAGTTATTGACGGTTTGCCTTTGCTAGGTGGCTATATTCCCGTCGCTATCTCATTTGGCGTGATTGCAGTTCAAGCCGGTTTTTCCACACTAGAAGCCACGCTTATTTCCGTCTTCATCTACGCAGGCGCATCGCAGTTTCTTTTAGTTGCCATGGTGGCTTCAGGTGCGCCACTTTGGTTAGCGGTTTGTATGACGTTACTCGTTAATGTTCGTCATGTGGTTTATGCGCCAAACTTGGTGCCTTATCTGCCGCAAAGTAAGGCTTGGCCCTATTTAATGCATGGCCTTACTGACCAGATTTTTGCGTTAGCCCATACTCGATTACCGCTAATGGAAGATGCTAAAAAGGTAGATTGGTTTAAAGGTGTATCTATGGTGGCGTGGCTTAGCTGGATCGTAGGGACGGCGCTTGGCGGTATCGCAGGGGACTCGCTTACCCAACAATGGCCAATATTAGACAGCGTGATGCCCTTTGCCTTACCTGCACTTTTCCTTGTGCTACTCGCGCCTAAATTCTCAAGTAAACTGTGGAGCGCCACCTTGCTTGTTACTATGACGGCGGCCCTCTTTTTAGCTCTCAGCACGTTTAAAAACGCTGCAATTCCATTGGCTGCACTATGCGGTGCGATAACCTTCTACCTTCTTACCTTGCGCGTTGAAAGGAAGCAATCTCATGCACGTTGATATCTGGATAGCTATTGTTATTGCAGCCATTGGGACATACGCGTTGCGCGTAGGTCCGTTGCTGTGGACTCAGCGTCACTTTAATAAACACAAGGCTAATAACACCGAAGCGCGTTTGCCTACGTGGTTAAGCGTGCTAGGGCCGCTGATGATTGCCGCTATGCTAGGTGCATCACTTATTCCGAAAGCGCAGTCAACGGCGAGTTGGATCGCAACCGCAATAGGCACTGTTGTCACCGTGCTTGTTTGGCGCAAATACAAAAGCTTAGGGCTACCAGTATTGTGTGGCGTTCTTTCATTTGGTATGGCTTTTGGTATAGCTCGTGGTATCGCTTTGGTTTAGCGCTGGGCGTAGATGTTAAGTTGTTGGGCTACGACTTATTCTTACCCAAGGCTTTCTCGCCCCAAATTTCTTCCAAGCGCTGGTCACGCCCACAGTTCCATCGGTAGAACTTATAACGTACGGGGCTTTTTTTATAAAAATCCTGGTGGCCAATTTCATCGCCCTTAATCGGGTAAAAGGTAGAAGCATCGAGTATGGGCGTTACTACCTTTTGATTGGGAAATTGAGCCACTACGTCAGCTTTTGTTTTTTCGGCTATAGCACGCTCTTTTTCGTTTGCTACAAAGATAGCGCTTAAGTAGCTAGTTCCTTTATCACAGAACTGACCTCGGCTGTCGAAAGGGTCAATGTTCACCCAAAAATGATCAAGAATATCTTCATAAGACAGCATATCGCCGTTATAAGTGATCTTTACCGCCTCGTAGTGCCCTTTGTGGTCGCCATTGTACGTCGGATTTGGGGTGTTACCGCCGGTAAATCCCGACACCACATCAGTAACCCCTTCTAACTTTTCAAAATCAGACTCCATGCACCAAAAGCAGCCCCCAGCTAAAATAGCTTCGTCGGCAGTTGTCGTTGGAGTAAATATCGAAGCACTTAGCGTTGCGCCGAACAATACAGCGGTGATTGTTGATTTCATCATTTACCTTTACGTCTTGACTGAACCATATTGCAGTGCGTTATGACTGCGCTTTCTTTCCGCGCGTTTTTATTTAAAAGTGCGGCTAGGTCAGTGAACCTATACGAGTGTTAGATAAAGAACGGTTTAGACTGCAATTAATTTCACAGTGCCTGAAGCCCCACTGATCAGGGTGAGAAAAGAAGGCTAGCCGTGGTCAGCGGCCAGCTATATCGGCCTGAGTATAAAATCTTAGATACCGAAAAAGATAAAAAGAAAGTAAGTAAAATTTTCATCACACCCTGTAGCCTACTGTCATTGATATTACAGCCGCCTATTTTTGAGTTAGTAAAATCACGCTATAGAGCCCCCATGGCAGGGGGCAGAGCAAAAATATTCCTATCGGCAGAGCACTTGCATTACGTTAATCACACGAGGGTCCAGGTAAACGGCAATACGTGATTCAATTTGTGAGGCAGTTTCGTTTTGCACACATTATTTGCTTCACACAGCCGGTTATCCCTGTAACGACCTAAAAAAAGCGCTTGGCGCTTATCCAATTTAGTAGAAAAGTAAGGAAGAAAACATGTCTATAGTTAAATCAGGTAGTGCAGCATATAAACCGTTAGGTAAAAAAGGGAAGGGCAGTATTTCTACAGAGACGGGGGCTTTATCTAACCAGCCTTATGGGTTCAATACGCGGTTTGAAGATGGTAAAGGGACTAACCCAGAAGAGTTGATTGGTGCTGCGAATGCAAGTTGCTTCACCATGGCACTTTCTTTTGCGCTTTCAGACGCGGGGTACGATGACGGCGAGTTAAATACTACTGCAAAAATCAGTTTAGAGAAAAGCGATGACGGCTTTGAAATTACACAGTCAGCACTAAGCCTAGATGCAGAAATTGACGGAATTACTGAAGACGAGTTTGAGAAAATTGCACAGGAAGCAAAAGAAAACTGTCCGGTATCTCAGCTTCTCAATGCCAATATCACATTGGAATACCGATTGAACAAGGCCTAACAAGTATTGCTAGTCTTTATGAACAGAAACCGTTCGCTTTGTTAAGTGAGAGCAGGCAAATTGTTTTAATCAAGTGATGTATAAAAAAGCGGCTTTGAAGCCGCTTTTTCGTACACGTCGTTTTTGTATAAGATGGGATAGCGTTAGTTTATTTCCCAATTACGCCACATGCTACGCGGTCGCCACCGCCACCTAACTTTTTAGGTGAGTCAGAATAATTGTCTCCACCTGCGTGGATCATTAAGGCGCGGCCTTCAATATCATCTAACTCAAGCTCTGGTGCAAAGATAGGTTGAGTTGCGTTTCCATTTTCATCAACATAAAGCACCGGTAAATCGCCCTCATGCCCCTTTTCAGACCAAGGCGCACGGTGTTTACCGGTATCTTCT
The DNA here is from genome assembly GCF_001885075.1 of Alteromonas sp. V450. Taxonomy (NCBI): domain Bacteria; kingdom Pseudomonadati; phylum Pseudomonadota; class Gammaproteobacteria; order Alteromonadales; family Alteromonadaceae; genus Alteromonas; species Alteromonas sp. V450. The sequence goes on along the minus strand of NZ_MODU01000004.1, from coordinate 2,325,913 downwards.
GGATCGAAATGCCCTCCTGCAGCCCCACCTAATACCTTTTTTCCATCTTTCATTGAGGGTGAGCAGTCACCATTTTGATGAACATGAAAACCATGGGCGCCTGGCGTTAACCCTGATAGGTTGGGGGTAAATACTACACCGTCATCATCATAACTGCTCACCAATACTGAGCCCATGCTCATCCCTGTTTCCAGGTTATTCATTATCACTTCTTTTTCATCGCTATCATGGTGGCCTGCGAAACTGTTCGCACTTAACATTAATGTTAGCGAGCCTGCTAGGGTAGATAATAAACGTTTCTTCATCGTGTTCTCCTTTACTCGATTATTAACACATTTGTTAAAAGCTTTAGAGTTAGATGAGCATAAAGTGAACCAGTATGGCGAATGACTCAGGGTTGGCGCGCAAGGCTAAGTAGATTAGGACTTTGAAGCAACAATCGAGTTGGGTGTAAGCGATTAGCTACTGGGATTTACGGAAATCATTATATTGGCTACGTGAAAAAGTTACCGACCATTACGTTATCTATTTGGCTTTTCCTCCTTCTTTTCACTCTATTTGAAGGTAGCCTCTTCATATAGTCTTTGGATATGCAGCCTCTCAACAGGTAGGCGACACCGTCATTCAGAAGTTACAGTGTTAAAACTCAGTAACAATATGGCAGTAGCACTTTTTTCCTATTCGACTTACAGTTAGCACCAGTTAGGCTATCAAAGGACATAGGCATGTATACACTTTATGGTTACCCGAAAACCCGCTCGGTGCGCGTGGCATGGGCATTGGAAGAGCTAGGTTTATCTTTTGACTTCAATTTAGTTGACTTAAAACAAGGGCAACATCTATCAGAAGAATACAAAGCCATTAGTCCAGCATCGAAAATTCCAGCCTTAACGACACCCGAAGGTACCTTGACCGAGTCAGCCGCTATTGTCACTTTTTTAGCTGAACGTCACGGTATGCATGAATTCATTCCAGAGCCAGGTAGTTTTGAGCGTGCCAAATATGAAGAAATGATGTTGTTTCTCACCAATGAGTTAGAGCAACCCATTTGGAATTTGGCAAAGCACACTTTCGCACTGCCTAAAGAGCAAAGACTTGAACAAATGCGAGAAGTGGCGGTATGGGAATTTAAGCGCGTACTGCCGGTATTTTCTTCTATGCTGGGCGATAAAGAATTTGTATGCGGCAACATGTTTACTATGGCCGACATAATAGCAGGTCATATTCTGGCGTGGGCAAAAGGCTGCAAACTTGATATTACGTTAGACGGTAAAGCAGACAATGTAGCCGCTTATGCGCAGCGTATATTAAGCCGTGAGGCGTATGAGAGAGCGTGGCGAAAAGAGATGTCATACCTACCAAAAGAAAGTCAATAAAGCACAATATAGTGTGAATAAAAAGTGCGTAAGTCGTTAGATTCACTTGCTGAGTTATCACTTACGTGTTTACAAACAACGAAAGGCAGCGTCTCAGGTAGAGACGCAGAATTAGGAAAGAAATGAAAATATTTAAAGCGCTGTTAATTAGCAGTGCCGTAGCTGCAGGTCTCGGCTTGAATGTAGTAGTAGCTCATGAGCACGGAGCAATCAGTGAGGCTGTGTCGTCACAAAATGTGATTAGCAAGCATAGTGAATCAGAACACGAGAAGCTGTTTACCTTGTTTGCAGAAGCTGATGAGAGAGATATTGCTCTTAGCCCGATATGGGCCATCTTCCGCGGCGATATGCGTTATGCCGATCGAATGGGGGACTTTTTTACCGATTCACACTTTTTAGCAAAAAGAACAGCCACACAACTCAACTTGTCTGAGCTCAAGCACATTGACAGAAGCAAATTAAACGACACAGACAAATTAGCGTACGACGTATTCAAATATAACGAAGAACGTTCGTTGGCAATGGCGACAAATGAGATTGCAGCGCTTACGGAGGTTCGTCCCTTTAATCATTTCAGTGGTTTTCATACTTTCTATCCTACTTTTGCAAGTGGTAAAGGGGCTGCACCTTTTAATACGGTAAAGGATTATGAAAACAATTTATCTCGACATCAAGACTATATAGCGATACTCAAGCGTGCGATTGACAAGTTTCGTGAAGGTATGCAAAGCGGTGTTTTAGAAACGAAGCTCACCATTGATAGAGTTGTTAAACAATTTGATACGCAGTTAGCTATACCCGTAAAAGACTCACAATTCTGGGGGCCTATTGAAATTTTTCCTGAAAGCTTTTCTCAAAAAGATAGAAAGCGCCTGACTGAACAATACGAGCAAACCGTTCAAGATATTTATAGCGCTACCGCTCAGCTGCGCGATTTTCTGCGAGATGAGTACCTACCCGTCGCTCGCGAAAGCGTAGGTTTAAGCCAAATGAAAGGTGGTGCAAAACTTTATCAGATGATGGTAGAAGACTCGACAACCTTATCAATGACACCAGATGAGCTACATAATTTGGGGTTAAAAGAAGTTAAGCGTATTAAAAATGGTATGCTTGAGATTAAAGATGAGGTGAGTTTTAAAGGCTCGCTGAATGCATTTTTTGACTACGTTCGTACCGATCCGCAATTTAAGCCTACAAGTCGTGAATCGCTGACGCAAACTTATTACGACATAGGGCAAGAAGTAGATAAGAAAATTGGTGAATATTTTTCACTTCTGCCTAAGTCAGAGTTAGAAATAAAACCTTACGACCCTGCTATTGAGCAGTTTAGTGCAGGTGGCTCATATCAGCCGGGCACGCCAGATGGCTCTCGTCCAGGTATTTTCTACTTTAACGCGTATGACTTGCCCAGCCGCTTAACGACCGGCAATGTTACTTTGTACCTTCACGAAGGTGCTCCTGGTCACCACTTCCAAGTTAGTTTAGCGCAAGAAAATGAAGCACTGCCGTCGTTCATGCGCTTTAGTTTCTTACCTGCCTTTGGTGAAGGTTGGGCGCTGTATTCTGAAACGCTAGGGTATGAAATGGGGTTCTTTGACGATCCATGGAATCGTTATGGCACGCTACAAGATGAACAACTTCGCGCCATGCGCTTGGTGGTAGATACTGGTATTCACGCGAAAGGTTGGACCCGAGAGCAAGCCATTGATTTTATGCTTGAAAATTCAGGCATGACCCGCACAGAAGTTGTGGCGGAGGTAGAGCGTTATATTGCGATCCCGTCGCAAGCGCTATCTTACAAAGTGGGGGCGCTTAAAATTCAAGAATTGCGCGCGCGCGCAGAGAAGGCATTAGGTGATGATTTCGATATCCGTGAGTTCCACGCACAAGTGTTAAACACGGGCGGCATTCCACTTGCTATTCTTGAGCAGAAAATTGATCTCTGGATCGCTAGTCAAAAAAGTTAAGGAGTAATACCTTTTTTAAACTTTTTACAGCGCAATCAGCGTTAGGTTAAGAACAGTAAAAAGCCTATATATGATGAAAAGCCAGTAATATTCAGTATTACTGGCTTTTTTCATTTTGCGACTAATGGCAGTGATATTGTTCAAAAGCTTCACTAGAGTAATAATTGGTATACGTGAACGATGGTTACGAAATTTTAGGGAGAATAAAGTGGAGTTAGGGCTATTTTCGTTAAGTTTAACGGTTAAAGACATCAGCAAGTCGAAAGCGTTTTATGAGGCCTTGGGCTTTGAAGCCATGCCTTCATGCGGCTCGGTGGAAGATAAATGGTTAATGATGAAAAATGGCACCACCATGATTGGGTTATTCGAAGGGATGTTTGAAGATAACATTATGACCTTCAACCCAAGTGATGTTAGGGCGCTTCAGGCAAATCTAGTTGAACAAGGCATCGCTCTAGACGTGCCTGTAAAAGGCGATAGCGGCCCCGGGCATCTAATAGTTAAAGACCCGGATGGCAACGCTATCATGTTCGATCAGTTTTAAATTCGCGCTGCTAGCTCAGCGCCTTGACGGATAGCGCGTTTAGCATCAAGTTCAGCCGCTACGTCAGCACCGCCGATAATATGCACGGTAAATCCTGCCTCTTCTAGAGGTTGTTGCAGAGGCTTAAATGGCTCTTGACCAGCACATACAATAACGTTATCGACTGGCAGTACTTTGGGCGTGTCGTTAATTAGTACGTGCAGACCTTCATCGTCTACTTTCTCGTAACTCACACCATTTATCATTTGAACATTGTGGTGTTTCAATGATTGTCTGTGGATCCAGCCCGTAGTTTTACCTAGCCCTTTACCTACTTTAGACGATTTGCGTTGTAGTAGATACACTTCACGCTCAGAAGGCTCTATGGCTTTTTCTTTTAGTGCGCCAGGAGCAGAATAATCTTTATCTATACCCCAGTGCGCCAGCCACTTTTCTTTATCTTTGGCTAAATGTTCGTGTTCTACCAAAAATTCTGCTACATCAAAACCAATGCCGCCAGCGCCAACAATAGCTACTTTCATGCCTACTGGCTTGTGGTCGCGCAATACGTCTAAATAACTCATCACTTTAGGGTGGTCGTGCCCTTCAATTGTAAGCGTACGGGGATTAATACCGGTGGCTAGCACCACTTCATCAAACCCCTCATCGGCAAGGCTTTGTGCGTTAATCTCGGTGTTAAGGTGAACCGTAACGCCCACGCGAGCTAGCTGATTGTCGAAGTAGCGTAGGGTTTCGTAAAACTCTTCTTTACCCGGCACTTGCTTGGCGTAATTAAATTGACCGCCAATTTCACTGGCTTTATCAAATAGATGTACCTCGTGACCGCGCTCTGCGGCATACATGGAGAATGCCAAACCCGCAGGTCCTGCACCTACTACCGCTAGTTTTTTCTTATTTTGCGTAGGCGGGAAGGTAAGTTCGGTCTCGTAGCACGCTTGTGGGTTTACCAAGCAACTCGCGCGCTTTTGTTCAAACGCATGGTCTAGGCAGGCCTGATTACATGCAATACACGTGTTGATTAGCTTAGACTCATTGCGCATAGCCTTCGCTACAAAGTGAGCGTCAGCCAAGAAAGGACGTGCCATCGACACCATATCAGCATGACCTTGTGCGAGTACCGATTCCGCCACCTCTGGGGTATTAATACGGTTAGTGGTAATAAGAGGGATAGACACCTCTTTTTTCATACGCTCGGTTATCCAGGTAAACGCTGCACGTGGCACAGATGTGGAGATAGTGGGTACCCTTGCCTCGTGCCATCCAATGCCGGTATTAATTAGCGTAGCGCCTGCTTTTTCAATTTCCTTCGCTAAATATACAACCTCGTCCCACTTGGCGCCGCCTTCGACTAAATCCAGCATAGACAGGCGATAAATAATAATGAAGTTAGTGCCCACTTTCTCGCGTACACCTTTTACTATTTCTATTGCCAGACGAGCCCGGTTTTCTAAGCTGCCACCCCATTCATCATTTCTGTGATTGGTGCGCTCACAGAAAAACTGATTTATGAGGTAGCCTTCAGAACCCATAATTTCCACGCCGTCATAGCCTGCCTTTTGAGCTAGGCTAGCGCATTTTACGTAGTCTTTAATTGTCCCTCTTACGCCGCGAGAGGATAATTCGCGAGGCTTAAAAGGAGTAATAGGCGACTTCATCGGTGAAGCCGAAACAGCAAGCGGATGATAACCATAGCGGCCTGAATGCAATATTTGCATGCAAATTTTGCCGTCTTCCTTATGTACCGCATCGGTAATAACACGGTGTTTTTTTGCGTGGCGAGAGCGGGTCATTCTGCCAGCAAAGGGCGCTACCCAACCTGAAATATTCGGGCTGATACCGCCAGTCACAATAAGCCCTGCGCCGCCTTTTGCGCGTTCAGCATAAAACGCAGCAAGTTTATCGAAGCCGCCTTTTTCTTCTTCTAGGCCTAAGTGCATCGAACCCATAAGTGTGCGGTTGCGAAGCGTTGTAAAGCCTAAATCTAAAGGTTCAAGTAGATGAGGGTAGGGTGATGTCATTATTATTAGCACTCATTTTTTCAATTTGCTTGATGCTAACATTAATTAAAAAAGTTGCCAGAACTACGAGATAGTCTGGCAACCGAAAAAGGGAGTCAGGGAACGGTCTCCCTCAACTGGCGTCGTTAGTAAGGTGCAACCTTACCAATGATAATTTTGTTACTGCGCCTTACAAGAGAATAGAATTTGTCAAAACCACTCTTTATATTTTCTTTTGAATAATGTTCCGCTTGCGATTTCATGAACTTAGTGCCTTCAGCTGTTCTAGAAAACTTGAACTCCTCTACTGGATTATTGGTAGGGTAAGTCACCATGAAACTATATTCGCCAGTTGTCATAGCATAAAGCGTAGGAATCGACACGCCGGCTAGCTTAGAGCCTTCTATGAAGTACTTCATAACTAATTCCTTAAACGTGTCTTCTTGTCCAACCTCAACGTCTAAAAAATACATCATTGAATAGTCAGTAATGTTACTTTTCTCGGGGGCAAGATTGGGAAGGTACGCTTGCCACTCATCACTCGATAAGGCAATGCCTTTTGTGTCTTCTTGTGAAAAGGAGAGGGAACTAAACACGCTAAACTGCAGTGTAATAAAACAAAGCACAAACCAATTTTTCATAGTTTATTTTCCATGTGTGAATTGTTGTTTAGAAAGAGTTATTTTGAACTAGCAACTTAAAACTGAAAAAAATTGAAATTTGATATTTTTGGTCGTAATGCGTTAAAGGTTAAAGATTAAGGGGTGTTGCTTAGGTCTGTTTAATTCCTGTTCAGGTATTAGCTAGCAGGATGCCGCTTTAGATGTTAAAGCAGCACGAAAGAATACGGCTTACTATTTTTACAATCCCGTCTCAGACAATAAATCTTCAAGTAAGGGAAGCGGTAAGGCGCCATTTTCTAACACTCGGTCGTGGAAATGCTTCAGCGAAAATTTATCGCCTAGTCTGGCTTTCGTTTGCTCACGCAACGCCAATATTTTGAGTTGGCCCAATTTGTACATTGGCCCAGAACCAGGTACAACGATAGCTCTATCTACTTCAATTTCGGCTTCGTTTTGACTTAGTGCAACTTCAGTCATCAGATACGCAACTGCTTTCTCACGAGACCATCGCTTTATATGGATACCTGTATCTATAACCATTCTTGCGCTTCTTAATAGGTCGTAGTGAAGATAGGAAAGCACTTCTTCTGGCGTTTCATAAAGCCCAAGCTCGTAACCAAGCTGTTCGGCGTACATTCCCCATCCTTCCATATAGGAGCCGAAAGGTGTTTGTGAAATGATATAGGGTAGCCCTGCTAGCTCGCTAGTCACGTTTTTTTGATAATGATGACCGGGGATCCCCTCATGAAAGGTTAATACAGGCAAACTGCTTTTAGGTAGCGCCCTCATATCACTTAAATTTACCAAAACTGAATTGTTGTTATACCGGGCTAGGGAGTCATTTTCCTCAGTAAGCAGTGGGCTTCGAATAAACTGTAAATCGGGCACGTCAGGTTGAGAAAATAACTGTGGTAACATCGCTCTCATTTTTTCGTTTTGAGCGTGCATTTCATCCAGTAATGCCTGTCGTCCTTCTGGTGAGTCTTTAAAGTAAAGCTCGTCATTTAGTAAGAAAGAATTCATAGCTTGAGCGAACGTCATTTGCTGGAAACCAAAATCTTTAGCGAGAATGTCGAGCATTTGTTTTTGGATTCGAGTAACTTCAATCTCGCCAATGGTAAAAACATCGCTTGGCGTTGTATCTAACGTAGTGAAAAATCGTAAATAGGCCTCATACGCTCTTTCTCCATCTGGTAAACGCCAATAGCCAATGCCATCAGGTGTTACTTCTTGCAGTTCCTCATATAACGCTATCATTCTCTGGTAACTGGGGTAAACGTAGTCAGAGATAACGGCTTTAGCTTGCCGGTAGAATGCTAATTTGTCATTGTGCCCCACTTCATCTAGCGCTAGCATTTTAGTGTTTAGTGATGTCAACAATGTATTATCTTCAACCTTTGGTGCTATAAATTTAGAAAGTTGCCTCAACACATTTTCGATAACTATGCGTGGCGGAACAATGCCCAAGCTTTCTCTTTGACGAATCCCCTTTATTACATCCTCAAAATAACGAGCACTATCTCTAAGGCGTGCTATATAACTTTCTATATCATCCTCACTTTCAATAGGGTGGCCATTGGTCATAAATTCAGGAAAACGACTATGTAACCCACCAAATGTATCTAGAGGATAATTATGATACTGGTAAGGCTGAAGTGCCTGAAGGCTATCAAGAAAATGAATGACAGCGTCTTGCGTTATTTTTTCTTGACCTGTCAGATCACGATATTGTGAAACTGTCGATTTGATAGAAGCAAGATCAGGGAGCTTCTCGATAATAGTTAATTTGTCACCGTTATCAAGGATATAATTATGTTTATCAATCCCTAAATGGTGCAATCCAAGAGTCGTTTTCATTTGAGGGCTTGAAAGCATTAGTTTTAATACTTCTCTATCCAAAAGCACTCTCATGGATAACGGCTTATCAGTATGCCATTGGTAAGTTATGAAAATACTCAACCCGACAACAGCCAACGCTATTACGCTAGATAACCACAATATGACTTTTTTCATTTTTTCCTCTGTTAGAAAATGTATAGAAAGCTGGCGAAAGCTTATATATTTCAAAAGCCTAATGCTTGAAAAAAACTTGAAATATAATTGAATATTGAGGTTGCCAGAGTCGTTTTATGAGGTGTCTAAAGCGCGTAATTTCAGGAAATCGAAAGTTTACGAAGAAGAATGAAAGGAACAGGGGGGCGCGCAGACACAGACTTTTTAGACTTTTGTGTAGTTGTCTCACTCTCTCGCCGTTGCTACTTTAGTATTAATTAAACAAAACGCTACGCCTCAAGGATGAATGACCTAAATCGTCAATTTTGTATTGCTGCATTATCAATAGACCCCTTAGCTAATACACTTCATTTCCAAGCCCGAACCGAGAAGCTTTCACCAAAAGTTATGGAAGTATTCTGCACCTTACATCAAGGAAACGGGGGAGTGGTGACGAGAGAGCAGTTGTTGGACTCTGTGTGGGCGGACAGGTTTGGTGGTGATGAATCACTGTCTCGCGCCATCTCAGAACTTCGAAAATCACTTTCTAGGCTGCTGGATACTAATAAGAAGATAATTACAACCGTTCCTAAACGAGGTTATCGGCTTGAGTTATCACTATTGACAGAAGTTTGTCAGGTACAAAGCCCTGCTGTCGAAGCACCTTCTGAATTACCGGCCACACAATCTGTTCAAGCTCACAGTGTGAAAAAACGTTCTCCGATTGTTCATTTGCTCATCCTTGCAACTGTGTTGATAGCAGTCGTTACAGTATTTTTCAGTGGCCTTGGTGACAATTCTCAGAAGGAATATCGAGTACTTGTCATTCCTTTTGACGTGACAGACAGTGACAGCAAAGATGAACGTACCTTAGCAAACGGCCTACTTGAGTTAGCTCTCACGCATTTGTCACACGTTGACAATTTCAAAGTAGCGAGTCGAACGTCGAGTGCTTATTTTAGAACCAATAAACATAGCCTTAAAGAAATTCAAAGCTTGTTACCAGTCGACCTTATTCTTGAAGGGGCTGTTAGACGTGAGGGTAACGAGCATAGCGTAACCTACAGACTCGTTGAAGTAGATTCGGGGTTTACGCTTTTTTCCAATAGCAAAACAGTAGAGCCACTGAATATGCAACATGCAGTGAATGACTTGGTTATGAGTATAACTGCACATTTAGGTATTGAGCACAAGCTGATTGCGCCTAGCCCTCAATCTGAAGAAGCTTATCGACTTTATCTGTTAGCAATGGATATCCTTACCCAGAATTACAATCTTGAAGCCCTTCAAAAGGCTCAGGATTATCTTGTAAGGGCGAATGCTCAGTCGCCCAAGAGCCAGCTAATAGTCGAGTCGATCACAAGCAATTATCTCGAGATGATGAACTTAACATCAGGAAAAGAGCAAGATGCGGTAGTCAACGCTGCCAAAGTCTTCCTGAAGCAAAGCCGAGCAATTGGGATCTCGAGTAGCACGCTATCTTTTTTTGAAGGAATGCTGCACATGCCCCTCATGAGCGATCCGACAAGAGGCAATATACAAAAGGCATTAGCGCATTTTTCCGAAGCTAAAATGTTAGGTGAGAAAAGTTTTAACTTTTATTTCAATTATACCTACTTACTGACTATCCACCATCAATATGAGAAAGCACTTGCTATAGCGAGAGAAGGGATAGGCACTCACCCTCTTTCCTATAGACTTTATGGTGGGCTTGCGTTTGTCAACTTACTGCTTGGAGAAGAAAAAAATGCTCATTCAATATTTGCGAAAATGAGAGAAATAGCGCCACAAGACCCCACAACAGCATGGATGGAGGCGTTGGCGAGCACATTATCAGGTCAGTATCAACAGACGTTGGACTGGGCCAAGCAAGAACGAGCAAGTAACCCGTTAACCAAAACGCTCATGCTTGATCTGAGTGTTTTGGTTGTAGCTAACAGAAAAGACGAGATCATACGTTTATTTTCTTTGTGCGAAGAAAAGGGAACGTTGCCAGCTCTAACAAAGGTCGATTGTTTCCATGTTACATTTGCTAAAGCAATATATGAGAAGGATGTTGCCGGGTTATCACTGCATTTATCTGGCTTAGAAGATGCTCACCTTAGTTCATCTTATATTAGGTCAATGGTTGGGCAAGCACTTTTAATAATGCCAGTCCACCTTTTGGAAAAGTATAAAGCAACGTATGAGCGTATACTCGAAGGAGAATTAAACGGGGGTGGGTTCTCAAATATAGCATCGCTTAACTTATTAACTGCCATTTATTTTGAACAACAGGGTGACGCCATACTGTCTTCCGAAGAGATTTCTAATAAGGTTGAGTCGATGTTTAAGGAGAAAGTGATGCCTATCGCTTTTAGCGCGGAGTACCACGCGCTACTAGGAAACAGTGAACGTGCTATATCACTTCTAACATTGCTTGTTGACGGTAACGACGTGATGGCTATCGGACGATATTATCCTTACTTTCAAAGCCCTGCTTTTTCAACATTACGTGAGGACAGCCGGTTTCTTGACTTAGAAGCGAAATATACACACAAGCTTTCTAAAATGAACCGAGAGTTAGCGTGGGAATTTTGAGCGGAAATCAGTTTCTAGACTCCTTTGCCCTCCCGTAAAATCGACTGGTGCCGTGATGCGTCAAACGCTAATTTACTGTAGTAAGATTAGGTGCAGAAGATCGTGTATTTAGTGAGCTGGAACAGGTGCTCGAATATGATTTGAATATATTAATCACAAAAATTTCAGAAATACTTCCGGTTTATCATGGGTAATTAAACGATATTTAGTTCCACTTTTTGATGTTAACGACAACATGTAAATAATGGAGCAAACGACCATGGACAAATCGACGTTGAAAATCGGTATAGTCATACTCTTCACCTTTCTTGCCAATGGACTAGATGCTGCAACGGACGCACCGGCTAATGGGCATGATACTAAAACGTTTGGTGCTCAAAGTTCGCCATTTTCTCTTTTCACAAATAGGCGAGTTCAAAATACGCCAATACCATCGGCTGACTTAGCGAAGCGCTCTACAAATGGCACCCCTGTAGATATGTGGCCTCCTAGGCGTTTTCCAGTCGCTCCACTTGTTCCTCGTTTTGAGGTGTCCTCTTCAGAAGAAGCAAGTACTGATTGGCCTGCTGACTATCAAGGTATATGGGTATTAACGTTGTCTAGACTGGATCGAAATGATAGTGAATTGTTTTTGATGAGCGTAAACGCCGATTTAGAGGTTAAATTTCTGATGGATAGTTCGACGCTTGCTTTAGGACGTTTATCTGCAACCAGTGAGGCCGATTATCAAATAAAAACCGTGTCGCTGTGTAACTGTGATGCGTCAGAAGGTGCCTATAAAAAGATTAATGTAACGTTTAGCATTAATGAATATAAAGAGATACAGGGAACTTTTACAGTAAACGTATTTCAAAGAAATGCACATATACTCTCAGTTTATTCGGGCTATGTTGAGGGCACATTATTGCCAATGTGATATCGCAAGAGGAGATAGGCGACACCGTTCCTATCTCCGTTGCACTCAGTGTAATGATGAGACTCGTGCTGGAATTATTTTTAATAAACGAGGCACAAGTTTTTTGGTGCCTCGTTTTTTCAAGGTTGGGTGCTCTAGGCTTATGGCTGATAAGGAAGTGAAGACTGATGAAGAATAATTCTTATTTTTCCATCGTCGCACTGCTTGAACACAAAACTTTTGTTCACAAAAATATGGCTGTCATCTTCTCCAATAAAATGAACGTTACATTGAACGATAGCCAAATCACCATTTAAGATGTAGTCTTCTTTGCTGTACCAAACTTTCACCCATGGCTTAAGCTTAAAGCCATTATCATTGGGGTAAGCGCTGTTTCCTCCAACAAAGTAAGATAGTGCGCCTTCTTTGGTAGAGCGAAATGTTTGAGAGCCAAAAGTTAGCGTTGGCTTGAATAGGACCTTACCGTTATCGTAATCGTAATTATTCGACAGAATTTCTGAAGCAAAAGCCTTCACATCGCCGCCTTCCGCATGTACCTTTCCAACGGCAACGACATTGTCACACCAAGTCTGAAGTGCAGTATGTACCATTTCATCTGTAAACATTAATTTAACTCCTTATATTGAGCGTTATGTTATATTGTAACCTTTGTGGAGGACAATATAACGTTATCGACAATATGTAATTATTTATCCGTGATAGTCATTTTCTATCAGTATCCTTTTTCAACACATTTTTCATTTCACTTGCGACTGTTTATCTGATTCGCGTTAGCGCGCTTTGCAGAGAGGTCAAGAAAGCTTTGCATGCTTCGCAAAGCGAAAAGAATTGAGCTTATCACTGTAAGCGAATCATGAGATTTTCCTAGAGCGATATGCCTGTGCGGTTTTGAATTGAGTGACCACTTACAGTAAAGATAGCCACGCCAATAAAGGGATAATCAATAAATATGAGCAAAAAGAAAAGTTAGCGTTCGATGCATATTTTTAAAAGTGATATGTTATATTGTAACTATAGTGGTTTTAAACATTGAAAAGCGTCAGAGTAGAGCATCTGTAATGCTTTAAAAGGGCAGTATGGACCAACGATTTCAAAACTTACTTGTGATAGCTCAGGACAAATGTGCGATAGATGGACTACGTTTAACACAGAAGCGTAAGCAGGTGCTTAACATTTTAATAGAAGGCTCCTCTCCGCTGTCGGCATACGAAATAAAAGATTTATACGCTGAGAAGTATGACGAAAACATCAAGCCAATGACAATCTACAGGGTACTTGAATTCCTGTCTCAAGCAAATTTAATTCATAAACTTAATCTTAATAATAAGTATATTGGATGCGCTCGCGCTAAATGTTGTGAACGCCATGGGTATTCGCAATTTCTAATTTGTGTGCGGTGCGGCGCAGTTGAAGAAACTAATGTCGATCCCATCGTTTATGAGCATCTTGTTCAACAAGCACAAGCTTTCCAATGCGAGATCATTACGCCTCACCTAGAAGTCGCGTGTGTTTGCGCACGCTGCCAATAATCCCAAATTTTAATTGTTTTATACGAAGGGACTTATGAAGATACTAATCAATAACGCTTCAACCACATCTCATCTGTTGGGTGGAAATGGCCATGACGTTGTCACTATTTCACTTGTCATCGAAAAGGGTAAAATTGTTCAGGTCTTAGATTGTCCATTACCGGCGTCACAAACAGTTTCTACCGATAGCACTTTCGAAAAAGTGATTGATGCAACTGGATTATTTCTGTCTCCGGGATTGCTCGACCCCCAGGTACACTTCAGAGAACCAGGCATGGAGTATAAAGAAGACATAGCTTCCGGGAGCCGCGCAGCAGTAAAAGGAGGGTTTACGTCGGTGGTGTCAATGCCAAATACAACGCCAACGGCTGATAATGCAGAAACAGTAGCTTTTATGGTTGAGAAGGCTAGCACAACGGGGTTGTGTAAGGTGTATCCGACGGGGGCACTTTCAAAGGGTTTAGAAGGAAAAGAGTTAACAGATTTTAAAACGCTTCAAGCGGCAGGTGTCGTTGCCATTACCGACGACGGTAAAGGTGTTCAAGATGATAGTTTGTTTAAGCAAGCACTTAATGACGCCAAGGCACTTGGGATGCCAGTGCTTGATCATAGCGAAGATGAGAGCCTGTCAAACGGCGGTGCCATTCACGAAGGCGTCGTGTCTAGAAAGCATAATGTAAACGGTATAAAGGCATCTTCAGAGTCGGTGCATGTGAAGCGGGGGTGTGAATACAGTGAGGAGACCGGAGGGCATTATCACGTTTTACACGTTTCTACAGCAGAATCTATAGAGGCTATCAGGCAGGCAAAAGCAAAAGGGGCTAGAGTAACGGTAGAAGTTTCACCTCATCACTTATTACTCTGTGATGAGGATATTCCAGTTAAGGCCGATGGTACGCTTGACGCTAACTGGAAAATGAACCCACCCCTTCGTTCTAGAAGCGATATGCTTGCATGCCAAAAAGCGTTAACAGATGGGGTAATAGATGCTATCGCTACTGATCATGCTCCACACGCTCCGCATGAGAAAGATTTGCATATTGAGAAAGCGCCCTTTGGCATTATAGGGTTAGAAACCGCATTTGCCCTTATTTACACGCACTTTGTTAAAACGGGAAAGCTTAATTTAAATACCGCTATCGATCTTATGAGTAAGCAAGCTGGAGCGATATTTAATATTAAATGTGGACGAATTGAAGAAGGCGCAGATGCAGACTTGGCGCTATTTGATTTAAAAACGCCGTTTACAGTAACGCCCTCCTTCTTTGCTTCTAAGTCTCAAAGCTCGCCCTTTATCAACGAGACGTTGTATGGCGAAACATATTACACGCTGGTGGACGGAGAGATAAAATATGCAAGGTGTTAAATCTGCGCCTTAGGTCTGACAACAAGAGCCCCAATCCATTTTATTAGCTTCAAATGATTATTCTGCCGCTGTAAGCTTGCCTAGCGCATGATTATCTGATGAGAACACACGCGGCTAATTCGTCATTCCAATTGGAATTGACGTTAGTCGCAATAATTTCAATTGTACTTTCAGCACATTCACTCAGCTCGACTTCAACCAGATTGCCGTCTGCAAGGTTGTAGCTAAATATGCCTGTGCTCGTGATCATCACCGCTTTTAAGCGTTCTACTTCAAGCTTATTTATCCAGGCTAATAGCGCATTTCTATCGAATTCTATGGAGGGGGAGTAGCGCCATCCCACAGCTTTAAATCCTTCCCCTTCATTTTCGATTTTTAAAAAGCCTGAATCAGGAAAGGGTCGTTCGTTAATTGAAAGTGTAGGCTCGTTATTGTGGTGATGATGGGCATGTGCATGCATTTCTACAAGCGAATCCGACTTTCCTTGTAATACAGCAAACGGTATTTCACCATGTTCGCAAAGTACGATAGGTGTGTTCTGCTTGCCTCTATTAACGGCATAGCGCGCTAAATTTTCTTCCTCATTAAGCCCGTAAAGATCGCATTTATTTCCTACTATTACATCGGCAATATCGATTTGCTGATTAAACGTGGCGTGCGTGGTATAGCGAGGGTCGGTTAGCTTTCTTGCATCAACAAACGTGATAGTACGCTGAATATCCAGCACGTCTTCATAATGTTCAGCGCTTAAGGTTTGCATAACTTCTACGGGGTGCCCTAGCCCAGTAGGTTCAATCAATAAACGGTCGGGTTTAGACTGGGCGAGTAATTGATTTAATGCTATTTGCATAGGTAAACCGGCAGCGCAGCACATGCAGCCGCCGGGCACCTCTTTAATAAATATTGTCTGCGTATCTTCTGAATTGGAAGCGGTTTTTTGAGCAAGCATACCTTGCACAAGCGCACCATCAATACCTATCTCGCCAAACTCATTAATCAAGATTGCCCAACGTTCGTTTGAAGGTTTTTGCTTTAAAAGGTGCAGTATAGCGGATGTTTTTCCCACACCTAGAAAGCCCGTAATGATGTTGGTAGGCACTGCATTAATCATAGTTGTATATGCTCTTATTATGCGACGCATTATTAAAACGTAGAATTACAGGCTATCACACCAACAGGCTTCCCCTGTAATACAAATTGGATATGTTATATTATAACATTGTTGAGCTGTGTAAGTGCAGTGTTACATGTTGTTTCGTCATTGATTCGCCCGTTTTAACAAGGAAATGAAGGTAGTGACTCTTCCCGCCCTATTACCAGATTCAAACTTAGCTATCCAGTATCGCGCATTCATAAAAAGTCTAGAAACGAGCGAGTTTACTGGTGACATTGAAACTAGCTTTAGCGCCCGCATAGCGCAAGCCACTGATAATTCCGTTTATTATAAGCTGCCTCAAGCCGTTATTTACCCTAGAAGTAACGAAGACTGCCAGCTTATCGGCCAGTTAGCGGTTAAGTTTCCTGACGTGTCGTTTGCTCCTCGAGGCGGAGGCACAGGTACCAACGGACAAAGCCTCACCGATGGTATCGTGGTAGATATTCGTCGCTATTTAAATAGAGTGATTGAGCTAAATGTGGAAGAAGGCTGGGTGAGAGTACAAACAGGGATAGTTAAGGATGCTCTCAACGATGTTTTACGCCCCCATGGCCTGTTTTTTTCACCGGACCTTTCTACTAGCAACAGAGCAACACTAGGCGGAATGATAAGTACTGATGCATCAGGGCAGGGGTCGCTTGTTTACGGTAAGACAAGCGATCACGTTATTGCACTTAAAGCAGTGCTAGTTAACGGTGAGATAATCGACACCGCAAAAATACCTGTCGAAATGGCAAAGCGAAAAGCCCTTGAACATACCACTGAAGGTGCTATCTACAAACAAGCTATAGATACGTGCATAAACTTTAAGGACGAAGTAGATCGCACTTTTCCAAAGCTAAATCGCTTTTTAACAGGGTATGACTTAGCGCACGTATACGATGGTCACCACATCGATATTGGGAGGCTGATTACAGGCGCTGAAGGGTCTTTGGCGTTTGTCACTGAAGCGGTATTAACACTAGATAAGATAGCGCCGGTTAAAGCACTTATAAATATTTCCTACCGCTCATTCGATGCTGCACTTAGACACGCTCCACAATTAGTTGAGGCGAACGCGACGAGTGTGGAAACGATTGATAGTACAGTACTCAACTTTGCTAAAACGGACATAGTTTGGCATGACATACAACACTTGATCACCGACGTACCTGACGAAGCGTTGCTAGGTTTAAATCTAGTGGAATATAACGCCAGTTCGATAGAGGAAATGAAGGGCCACATTGACGGTCTTAAAACCGCTATTGAAGATGCAATAAATCAAAGCGAAGGCGATATTTCAGGCTATAGGATTACGTATGACAAAGCTGATATCCAACGCATTTATGCCATGCGCAAAAAAGCAGTGGGTTTATTAGGAAAGGTTAAGGGCGATCAGAAACCTATTGCTTTTGTGGAAGATACCGCAGTGCCTCCTGAGCATTTAGCTGATTTTATCGCTGAGTTTCGCGAGTTGCTAGACAGCCACAACCTTAACTATGGCATGTTTGGGCACGTTGATGCTGGCGTTCTACATGTAAGACCTGCCCTTGATTTAGCCGACTCCGAGCAAGAGACACTTATGCATAACCTTTCAGATAAGGTGGTAAAGCTTGTATCTAAATATGGCGGTCTAATGTGGGGAGAGCACGGCAAAGGCTTTCGAAGCGAGTATGGCCCAGAGTTTTTCGGTGAAGTGCTGTTTAACGAGATGCGCAAAATAAAAGCGGCGTTCGACCCTTATAATCAAATGAACCCTGGGAAAATTTGTACGCCGTTGGGCAGTAAGGATAAGTTAGTTTCGGTTAAAGCGGTCAAAAGGGCGAGTATCGAGCGGATTATTCCAACAACGGTTAAACGCGACCTCGCGCCAGCTTTCGAGTGCAATGGAAATGGTCTTTGCTTTAATTACGAACCAGCGTCTCCCATGTGCCCTTCGAGTAAAGTAACGTCAGACAGACGTCATACGCCAAAGGGTAGGGCGAGCATGCTAAGAGAGTGGGCGCGACTGCTATCGCTAAGCGGGCAAATAGACGAGAAGAATGGTGATGGGTTATCTTACAAGCAGTTTAAAAGTAACTTTTTTTCTCGTTTTAAAAATACGGTATTGAACAGGGACGCTGATTTTTCTCATGAAGTTAAAGGGGTGATGGATGGCTGCTTATCGTGTAAGTCATGCACCCACCAGTGTCCGGTAAATATTGACGTTCCTCACTTCAAATCCATCTTTTTGTCTATTTACTACCAACGTTATATGCGTCCGTTTAAAGATTTACTGGTGGCAAATGTAGAAGCGCTAGCGCCTCTTAGTGCTAGAGTGCCTAGACTCTATAACATGCTTCTTCAGCAAAAGTGGGTGAAGAGGTTTTTAGAGAGAAGGGTTGGATATGTTGATACGCCGTTGTTGTCTTATCCCACACTTACTGACAGAGTAAAATCGATTGTAGAGACAGGGAATATCGAACAGCTAGAACACGTTGATAAACGTGAGCGGGAAAAATACGTTGCTGTGGTACAAGACCCTTTTACCAGTTTTTATGACGCAAAAAGTGTAGAAAGCCTAATAAAGGTCATCAGTAAAATGGGCCTTAAGCCATTACTTGTTCCCTTTACGCCAAACGGTAAGCCCGCCCATGTTAAAGGCTTTCTAGGTAAGTTTGAAAAACACGCATTAGGGACGGCAAAGCGGCTAAATAGAATCCATGAGTTAGGTATTACTATGGTCGGAGCCGACGCATCCTTGGTGCTGTGCTATCGCGACGAATATCGCAAATTTTTAAAAGATAAGCGTGGAGAGTTCGTCGTTAATACGATTGACGAATGGTTAGTCGGTGTGTTGCCAAAAAGCCTAAATGTAAATTCAACTAAAAATCCCGCTTTCGACAAACAATACTTGCTGCTTGCTCACTGCAGTGAAAAAACCGCGATGCCTGACACCACTGCGCGGTGGCAGCGTGTATTTGAGCATTTAGGTGTTAACCTTACTCATAAGCCTGTAGGCTGCTGTGGTATGGCAGGAACCTATGGTCATGAAGCAATACATGTAAAAAACTCTAAAGCACTTTTTGCGCTAAGTTGGGCACCTGTTTTTGCTCACGCGAAAAATGCAACGCCTAATGAAGTGCTTGTAACCGGATTTTCCTGTCGCAGCCAAGTAGCGCGTTTCGAAGGAAAAAAGCCACGACACCCAATAGAAGTGGTTAACGAATTAATCTAATAACAAAAGGACAGACAATGAAAATGGTAATACGCAGCGTGATGCTGCTGATGGTTTTATTCACGGTTAATAACGCCTATGCCGAACAAAAAAGTGAAAACCCTAGGGAGGCATATATACGGGCTAACTACACCAAGTATGAGTACCAAATTCCGATGCGTGATGGCGTAAAGCTGTTTACGTCAGTTTATCTTCCCATCGACGATTCTAAAAAGTACCCAATTATGATGCAGCGAACGCCTTATCGCGTTGCGCCTTATGGAGCAGACAAATATAAAGCTAAATTAGGGCCTAGCGAAGCATTCGAAAAGGAAGGGTTTATTTTCGTATTTCAAGATGTGCGAGGGAAATTTCGCTCCGAAGGTGAATTCGTCAATATGCGCCCGCAGGATGCTTATAAACGCGGAAAAAAAGCGACGGACGATGCGACAGACACGTACGATACTATCGATTGGCTCATAAAGAATATTGAAGGAAACAACGGTAAAGTAGGGATGTGGGGCACATCCTACCCAGGCTATTATACGTCAGTTGCCTCTATTAATAGTCACCCTGCGCTGAAAGCGATTTCACCACAAGCTCCTATTGCTGACTGGTTCTTCGATGACTTTCACAGAAACGGTGCTTTTGTAACACCGATGGCGTTTATCTTTTTTGATAGGTTTGATAAACAGCGAGAGGGAACATTTTCTTATTGGCCTGAAGGAATGAAGTCAGAAACGCCGGATGGCTACCAGTTCTTTAGAAATTTAGGTCCGCTCACCAACGTTAATGACAAGTATTTTCATGGCGAGCGTCCGTTTTGGAATGAAATTATCCAGCACCCAAATTACGACGACTATTGGCAAGAACGCAATGTATTACAGCATTTAGAAAATACCAAACCTGCTACCTTGGTTGTCGGCGGATGGTACGATACAGAAGACCTATACGGCCCGCTGTACACCTATCAGACTATGTCTAAAAACAACAAAAAAGACCATGTTAAACTCGTTATGGGTCCGTGGTATCACGGCCAGTGGCAAAGTGACAAAGGTGGTGCCGAACTGGGCGAGGCAAAGTTTGGCTTTGACACCAGTGCTTGGTTTCAAAAAGATGTGTTGCTGCCGTTTTTCAAAACGCACTTAAAAGGGACAAAAGAGGCGGAGGTAGCAACCGCAACCATGTTTGAAACAGGCAGCAATCGCTGGCGTAAGTTTGATGTATGGCCGCCAAAGACAGTGTCACAGCAAACTATGTACTTAGCAGCGAACGAAAAACTTGTTACGAGCAAAAGTGACAGTGGAAGTAGTGAATATATAAGCGATCCCAAAAAGCCGGTTCCCCATTCAGCTAAAATAGGCCGAGGTTGGGATAGACCCTATATGGTAGAAGATCAACGCTTTGCTGCCCGAAGACCAGATGTTTTAGTTTTTGAAACCGATGTACTTGAAAGTGATTTGACCATTGCGGGTGCTATTGATCTCGACCTGTGGTTTTCTACCAATAAATCGGCCGCAGACATTGTTGTAAAGGTTGTTGATGTTTTTCCTTCTATCGATGAAAACAACAACAAAGTGGATATGGCTCGAGGAAATCGCCATGAGCTCGTTCGCTGGGGTGTCTTGCGTGGGCGTTTTAGGGAAAGTATGAGTGAGCCTAAAGCTTTCACACCTAATTCACCTACAAAGGTTGAATTTGAATTATACGACCTTTTACATACGTTTAAACGTGGGCATAAGCTACAGATTCAAATTCAAAGCAGTATGTTTCCGTTTATCGATATGAACCCTCAAAACTATGTAGAAAATATATTTGAGGCAAAAGAAAGCGACTTCACTAAAGCGGTTCACACGATTTACCACGATAAGAACCATCAAAGTGCTATTCGTTTTAATACGCTGTAGTTCTATCTGTCTTAATAAAAAGCCCTGACGTTAACTCGACAGGGCTTTATCAATATTTATCATCAGCGGCTCAGATCAGTGAGGCGCTAAGTCACCGCCATTGGTGCGTCACATTGTTTTGTAGTGTATTTTGTAGATATTTCTACAATGATATAAGGGCCTTCGGTCTAACTAAGGGTAGCCTAATTATCAACATACATTTTTTGTTGGAACTTTAATGTTTGCTGGTTTGAACCTTTTCTTACGTCAATTTCAAACCTAAACGTTTCTTGATCTCGAAAAGGGAACACTGCTAAGTAGTAGATAGCATTCCCCTCTTCTACTTTTTTGAAAGTTAGCTTCTTACTATTTCCAATGAGATTTTTAGCAACGCCCGTAACATCAGCCCGTTGCGCCGTTCCCGTTTTGCTGTCTAAAACTGAAATGTTAATAAGCGCATTAAACTTACTTCTTACTATCCCGTAATTAGCCGCTACGTCGGGCGTTAAGAAGGGGGTACCCACCACCATGTAGTGAACGTCCCAATTTCCGAGTGTTTTCTTCTGCTCCGCATTAGCGCTAAAGGCTAATATGGCTAAGGCGCCAACCACAAAGCGCGTAAAAAGTGAATGCCTTAACATTGTTGTCATGCCCACCTGTATTTTGCTGTCATTTTTCGGTTAACGTATCTGTACGTGGCCGCGAGGTTACCTCTTTTGGCTACATTACATGGTTACAATGGTAAAAAGTCTTGGATCAATAGCTGTAAAAACTGTAATCCAATGATGGCAATTAACACCGACAGGTCCAATCCGCCCAAAGGCGGTATAACTTTACGTATTGGCGCTAGAAACGGCTCTGTTAGCTGATAAAGCACGTAATCAACGGGAGATTGCCCTTGAGACACCCAGCTTAAAATAGCGCGTAATAACAACACCCAAAACATCAAAGAGAGGGTTTCTTTAATAACACCCATAACAGAGACTATTACGATACCTAATGGGTTAATGCTTCCGCCAAACATCAAGGCAAGCGTGATAAATTTGAGTGCACAAACCGCTATGGCCAAGACAAATGTAGCGGTATCAAACCTACCAATGGAGGGGATCACTCGACGCAACGGCCCCACGATAGGGTGGGTTGCTTTTACTACAAATTGACTGAGTGGATTATAAAAGTCTGCTTGAACCATTTGTAACCAAAGGCGCAGAATAACCACCATCAAATAAAGGCTAAATATGGTATCAACCAAAAATACCGTTGCGTTCATGTTGATTTTTTCCTAAACGTTATAGCTGTTTTGCCATTTCTTCAGCACGTGCTACGGCGGCGCGCATCGACTTGCTAACAATATCTTTTAAACCTTCACTAATGAAAGTGTTAACGGCTTCAGCGGTAGTACCGCCCTTAGACGTAACTTGGGCACGAAGCTCGCTTAATTCAAGGTCTGGGTTGTTACAAACCATTTCGGCTGCGCCTAACATCGCTTGTTGAACCATTAGGCGAGATTGCGCTTTATCAAAGCCCATGTTCATGGCTTCTTCCTGCATATTTTGTAAGAATAAGAAGAAATAAGCAGGGCTGCTGCCGGCCGCAGCGATAACGCCGTTAATACCCTCTTCTTTATCTACCCATACCGTTTCGCCAACGCTGTTCATCACATCGTCAACATATTGCCTGTCTGACTCAGAAACCGTGTCGTCGGCATACATCCCCGACATGCCTTTGCCTAAAAGACTTGGTGTGTTTGGCATAATGCGAACAACGGGGTATGCTCCGCCTAGCATTTCTTGCAGCCTAGCGACTGGAAGACCTGCAGCGATACTTAAAAATAACTTGTTCGACAAATCGTTATTCTTTTGTAATTCGCCGCACATACTTCCCATAATTTGTGGTTTTACCGCAAGCACAATAGCATCGGCGAATTGACAGGCTTCATCATTAGATTGTGTGGTATGAATACCAAATTCGGCTTTGAGGCCGTCTAATTTAGGTGTGGAAGGGTTCGCTGCAAGAATATTTTCTTTTGCATACCCAGATTTGATAAGACCACTGATGATGCTGCGACTCATGTTACCCGCGCCAATAAATGCTAATTTTTTCTGTTGCATGTAAGTCCTAATTGTTGGTTTCGTTTAAGATTAAGCTGTACGTCAAAAGGCAACCGTTTGCTAAAACAAACGCTAGCTTCGTTTACCAAAAATAGCGGTACCGATGCGTACCATGGTCGACCCATGTTTAATAGCTTCTGTCATATCACTGCTCATTCCTACGGACAGGGTATCAAAATTGCTCAGTGATGTATGGTAGTGGTCATATAATTCTTTCAGCTTGCTTAATGTTTCGCGCTGCTGTTTTTCACTTGGGTTAGCGTTAGGAATAGCCATCAACCCTCGAAGAGAAAGGCGCTCTTGCGTTTTAATAAACATAACAAGGGCGTCTAATTCGTCCATGGCTACACCAGACTTACTGTCTTCGCTGTCAATATTGACCTGAATACATACGTTCAAGGGCGGCATCGATTCAGGACGTTGCTCGTTCAAGCGACGTGCAACTTTTTCCCTGTCTACTGACTGAACCCAAGCAAAGTGTTCAGCAACCACTTTGGTTTTATTTGATTGAATGGGCCCAATCATATGCCACTCTATATCCTTTAAATGAGAAAGTTCTTGAACCTTTTCAACGCCTTCCTGAACATAGTTTTCACCGAACAATCGTTGTCCCGCTTCATACGCTTCCATGATATCGGATACGGGTTTTGTTTTGCTAACCGCTAGCAATTTTATCGAATTTGGTGGACGATGGGCACTATTAGCGGCTTGGTCTATTCCTTTTCGTGCGGAATTTAGTCTTTCTGCTATTGTTTGCATTATTCACCTTGTTATGGAGATGTGGTTGTGGATATTACCGAACTTTTGGCTTTCAGTGTTAAGAATAACGCTTCAGATTTACATTTGTCAGCGGGTTTACCGCCCCTTATTCGTGTTGACGGGGAAATGCGAAAACTGAATGTACCTGCACTCGATCACAAGCAAGTTCATGGCTTGGTTTACGAAATCATGAACGACATGCAGCGTAAAGAATACGAGGAAAACCTCGAAACAGACTTCTCATTTGAAGTAAAAGGCCTGTCGCGTTTTCGTGTAAACGCATTTGTTCAAAATCGTGGCGCAGCGGCAGTGTTGCGTACTATTCCAAGTAAAGTGCTAACCCTAGACGATCTGGGCGCCCCTGAAATCTTCAAGGAAATAATTAATCAACCTACGGGTATCGTGTTGGTTACAGGTGCTACGGGTTCGGGTAAAAGTACAACATTAGCAGCGATGATAGACCACATAAACACGCATAAACGTGAGCATATACTTACTATCGAAGACCCCATAGAATTTGTTCACGAAAACAAACTTTGCCTAGTGAACCAGCGTGAGGTACACAGAGATACTCACTCATTTAATAATGCGCTGCGTTCGGCACTGCGTGAGGATCCTGACGTTATACTGGTTGGTGAGCTTCGAGACCTTGAAACTATTCGTCTTGCAATTTCTGCTGCTGAAACAGGACACTTGGTATTTGGAACGCTGCACACGAACTCAGCGCCTAAAACAATTGACCGTATTATCGACGTCTTCCCCGCAGAGGAGAAAGCCATGGTTCGGTCTATGTTATCCGAATCGCTGCGCGCTGTAATATCACAAACACTCCTTAAGAAAATTGGAGGTGGCAGGGTCGCCGCGCATGAAATTATGGTTGGTATTCCCGCCATTCGAAATTTGATAAGGGAAGATAAAGTGCCGCAAATGTACTCAGTCATTCAAACTGGTCAGGCACACGGTATGCAAACGATGGATCAGTGTCTGCAACGACTTGTAGCTATGGGCGTCATATCAAAGCAAGACGCCGCTGCAAAGTCAGTCGATAAACAGTCTTCCAGCACATTCTAGAGGTCAGCATGTTAGATTCTTTTTTGCAAAAGATGGTTGATTCCAATGCCTCTGATTTGTTCATCACGGCTGACTTTCCCGTTAGCGCGAAAATAAATGGTAAGTTAACGCCTATTACAGACTTACCAATCAGAGAAGATGCTTCGCTGGCGCTTGTACACGAGGCAATGACTGAAAAACAAAAAGACGAGTTCGCTTCTTCGAAGGAGTGTAATTTCGCCATTGTTCGAGAGGGTATAGGTAGATTTCGCTGCTCTGCTTTTTGGCAACGAGACCAGGCAGGCATGGTGGTAAGGCGTATAGTTACGCAGATCCCAAAAGCAGAAGACTTAGGACTACCTCGGGTTTTGAAAGAAATTATCATGTCAAAACGCGGTCTTGTATTGTTTGTAGGTGGAACGGGTACGGGTAAGTCGACCTCTCTAGCCGCGCTGATTGGCCATAGAAATGAAAATTCACATGGGCATATCCTTACTATTGAGGATCCTGTTGAATTTGTTCACGAGCACAATAATTGTGTTATTACCCAACGAGAAGTGGGAATAGATACGCAGTCTTTTGACGATGCGCTCAAGAGTTCTCTGCGCCAAGCTCCGGATGTTATTCTCATTGGTGAAATACGTTCCATGGAAACCATGGAGTATGCAATGTCGTTTGCTGATACTGGGCATTTGTGTGTTGCAACACTTCACGCCAACAACGCGAACCAAGCAATTGAACGTATTATGCATTTGGCGCCAAAAGACATGCACGATAAATTGCGTTTCGATTTAAGCTTAAACATTCGCGCCATTGTTGCACAACAGCTTGTTCCCACACCAGATGGTAAAGGCCGTGTTGCAGCCATAGAGATCCTTCTTAACTCGCCCCTTGTAAGAGATCTCATCCAGAGAAATGAGATAGGCTCACTCAAAGAAGCGATGCGAAAGGGTAAGGAGCAGGGAATGCAGACCTTTGATATGGCGTTATATGATTTATATAAAGAAGGTCGAATTGATATGGATCAGGCCATACATCATGCTGACTCTCCGAACGATCTTCGTTTAATGATTAAGCTAGATACGAAAGACGGGTCAAGTCTAGGTACGTTATCAAACGTTTCCATCGATATGGATGAGTAAGTCAAATGAAACATCAGCGGGGTAAATGTTGAAGAAGCTTTTTACGTCTCAAGATGTGTTTGAAATACAGGCAGTGCGCAGTGAACTTGATGCACTGTCTATTCCTTATATGGTTAAAAATGAGTACGCCGCTGGCGCCATAGGCGAATTACCATGGCAGGATGCACAGCCGGAACTATGGTTGGTTGATGATTCATGGTATGCAAGAGCTTCGCTCGTCATAGAACGGCTTTTAACAAAAGATTCAACGGGAATTTCAAATCCAAGGCATGATTGGGTGTGCGATGACTGCGGTGAAGAAAATGGTGAGGCTTTTGACATCTGTTGGTTTTGTAGCGAAGGTAAAAGGCCCTCGGGAGAATCGTAAACTCAGTCGTACTGCGATTCATTCCAGCTTGCAAAAATGACACAGGCAGAAACGC
Source organism: Alteromonas sp. V450 (assembly GCF_001885075.1). Lineage (NCBI taxonomy): Bacteria > Pseudomonadati > Pseudomonadota > Gammaproteobacteria > Alteromonadales > Alteromonadaceae > Alteromonas > Alteromonas sp. V450. Next base: position 2,299,322 of record NZ_MODU01000004.1, on the reverse strand, counting down.
TATCGATTTTGTCTTTTGTCAGCTTTTTATATCCACCAAGTTCAAACAGCATAGATTTAGCGTCGGCTGTACTAAGCCGCTCGTCGCACGTTTCTACATTTACGCGAAAACGGCCGTGTAATCTATTGGCAAACTTTTTGGCGCGTTGCGTCATGTCTTGCTCTGTACCGTCCATATTAAGCGGTAAACCCACCACCAAGAGTTGCGGCTGCCACTCGTCAATCAGTTTCTGAATAAGTATCCAATCTGGAATGCCATCGCGGGCTTTTAAGGCAGAAAGAGGCGATGCTGTGCCGGTCACTTCTTGGCCTATTGCTACGCCAATGCTTTTGGTTCCGAAGTCAAATGTGAGAACTGTACGATTTCCCTGCTCAGGCATGGCCTGCCCCTGGAGCAAGTTGCCAGACATCTACACCCAGTTTATTAACCGTTGCCTGCCACTTTTTGTGCATCGGAGTGTTAAATAAAATATCGGTATCAGCTTCTATGGTTAGCCAAGCATTTTCCTGCATTTCTGTTTCTAACTGCCCAGCTGTCCAACCGGCATAACCTAGTGCAATAAGTACATCGGTTGGGCCTTCGTCGTTAGCGATAGCTGTCAGAATATCTTTAGAGGTTGTGACCGTAATGCCGGGGGCCAAATTCAAACTTGATGCCCACTTTTTCTGGGATGAGTGCAGCACAAAACCCCTTTCTTGATTAACAGGGCCGCCTGCTAAAACAATTTGATCTGCTTTGTCATCAGAGACGGTGAGCTCCTTATCTGTTTGTTCAAGCAGTTGCTTAACATTCATTGTAGAAGGTTGGTTTACCACTATGCCCATGGCGCCATCGGCGTTGTGTTCGCAAATGTAGATGAGAGATCGTGAAAAATACGGGTCGTCTAAGCTAGGCATAGCGACTAAAAAGTGATTCTGTAAGCTTTTTAATTCCGTCATATTATCGTGTCTTTCATTTTGCGATAGTGTTTGAATTTTCTATCCGTTAACCGTTTTTCAAGCGACGTACCAGTATGTAGCAGGTGTGTCTGTATTAGATGAAGCGCATGTACACCCAATGCCAAGTAGGTAAGTTTACGCTATTTTCAAATAATTCGCTTGCCTGCAGCGTCACCAAAAGCAAAGTGGGGACGTTTTAGCGAAATACAATTATCTTAGATAGCTTAATTTTTTAAACGCACAAATGTTTACATTACACAATAAGTGACATTTATATTTTCTTCAGATAAAGAGAAATGTGGTAGCATTGCCAACCAAAAAATGACTGATTAATGTGAGTTATGTCAGCAAATAAACCCGAAATTGATTTAGGTAATCACCATTTGAAAAACAAGGTGTTGTTGACCTTGAGTATGATGATACTTTGTTCTTGTTTAGTGACTGGATTTCATAACATTTTTTCCGATGGTAGGTTTGCGCATTGGGTAGCAGCTTCACAAATTTCAATGGCGATATTCTTCGCGTATACAAGCCTACGCCTTCTTAAAAACAGAGCTAAGCCTTGGTTTAATTGGACCGTTGTTTATGCTTATATTGCTCTGATCGCTTTTGCTGTGGTCATTTTTGGCGTCCATCAAAGTGTGTCAATGTGGTTCTTTTCCGTCCCTGTTGTTAGCTATTTTATTTTCTCCCGACGCCATGGTTTTGTAATATCTCTTTGCGTTCTCGCACTCTTTATTTATTTGCAAATCAACTACAATCTGGGCGAACCAAATAAAGTGTGGAATAGCAGCCTTATCAATATTGTGCTGCCCTATAGTGTGATAATGGCACTAGCCAATGCCTATGAAAAAGTACGTATTCAAAATGAATGGGAGCTAAGCGAATTTGCGCTTACTGATGCGTTAACCAAATGCTATAACCGGTTAGCACTTAAATCTCTTTATCCCACGCTACAATCTGCACAGCGACATACTGCGCTAATGCTAATTGACATCGATCATTTTAAGCGCATAAACGATTGTTATGGCCACGAAGCGGGCGACCAGGTGTTGAAAGCCCTATCAAAGGTATTTATTGGCGTACTCGGTGAAAAACAGGTGTTTCGTATCGGTGGTGAGGAATTTTTACTGGTATTAGAAGGAGATAGTGAAGCCTGCAAATCGTTAGCCGAAGTCATTCGTAATAAGGTTCAGCACATGAATTTTCATTACAATGGAGAAGCCTTGAACATAACGCTTAGCGGTGGATATAAAGCGATTTCACCAGACGCCGAGTTAACCGATATTTTGAAGGTGGTGGATGAAGCCTTATACAAAGCGAAATCTCAAGGAAGAAATACGGTTGTGTATGTATAAGGCTGGCAGCGACCTCTCGCTTGTGTGTTTACACTAATTTTTTGTTAGACGTTTTTCAATGGCATCAAACAGTGCCCCCATAATATTAACATCATAAGCCGCCTCTATTTCTCGCACGCAAGTAGGGCTTGTTATGTTTATTTCTGTAATTTTGCTTCCTATGACATCTAACCCTACAAACAATATGTTGTTGTCTTTTAAGATTGGAGATATTGCGTCAGCTAACGCTCTATCCGACGCCGAAATGGGTTGCGGTCTACCCGTTCCTCCGGCGGCAAGGTTGCCCCTTGTTTCACCTTTCGTCGGAAGACGAGCTAAACAATAAGGCATCACTTCGCCATCGACAATCAACACACGCTTGTCTCCATCTTTTATTTCAGGCAGGTACTCTTGTACCATCATATAGCGCGCGCCTAATTTGGTCAGTGTTTCTATGATCACACCCAAATTATTGCCATCGGGTTTTACACGAAAAATAGACGCGCCTCCCATACCGTCGAGGGGCTTACAAATAATATCTTGGTGTTTAGCGTGGAACGCGCGAATTAATGTCTGATTGTTAGACACCAGTGTATGGGGAATATGCTCTGGAAAATAAGACGTGAACAGTTTTTCATTGAAGTCTCTCAAGGCCTGGGGGTTATTAACAACCAGCGCACCGGCGTCTTGTGCGAGAGAGAGCATTTGTGTAGCGTACAGAAACTCACTGTCAAAAGGCGGATCCTTTCGCATCAGTAAGACATCAACATCACCTAGGTGCACAGTTTCTTCATCTATTACTTTATAAAAGTCAGTTGCCCGATCTTCAACAGTCACCGTTTTGGCTATGCCCATGGGCTTGCCGTTTTCTAAAAACAAATCTTTTAGCTCAAAATAAACGACTTTGGCACCACGACGCTGTGCTTCTAACATCATCGCAAAACTTGTGTCTTTATGCGGTTTGATGCTCTCGATTGGGTCCATGATTACGCCAACGGTATAGTGCATGACATTCTGCCTTTTTTTAAAATAGTAATTTATAGACTAATTGCTCATATATGGGTCTTATGTGAGTATCTTCAAGCACGGCTCGAGCGCTTGATGAAAATCTGTCATTTACCCATCGAATTTCATTTTAGAGGTCGCCGTGAATTGCTTGAAGAATACTTAAACTTGCAATAGCTGCTGTCTCTGTCCGCAATATCCGAGGCCCCACGCTAACGGACTGATACCCATTCTCTACAGCGCTATGAATCTCTTGCTCTGAAAGTCCGCCTTCTGGGCCTATGAGTAAACGGTATCCATGCATATTGTACGGTTGTTTTACCATTTGTTGCTCAGCGCCGGGTGCCAGTACCAGTCTTGTACTTGTTGTTGATGACGCTAACCATTGATTCAAGGTAATGGGACTATGAAGCTCAGGCACAACATTTCTGCCGCTTTGCTCGCAAGCGCCAACGATTATTTTTCGCCACTGCAGTACTTTTTTCTCCCATCGTGATTCATCGAGCTTTACGGTGCATCTCTGTGTAATGATGGGGGTAATTTCAGTTACACCAAGTTCAACGCTTTTTTGTAAAACGGTATCCATGCGATCGCCTTTAGAAACGCCTTGCCCAAGGTGTAGACAAAGTGGCGACTCTTTACTAAGAGATAAACGTGCATCAGCTTCTACGATAACTTTTTTACGCTGAATACTGATAATTTGCGCGCTATATTCATTGCCATCTCCATTGAACAAGACAAGAGGCCGGTTAGGTTTTAGTCGCAGTACGGTCGCAACGTGGTGACTAGCGTCATCAGTTAATTCAAATTCTCGTTCTAAAGGAATAGGGTTTGGGTAGTAAACTCGTGGTATACGCATTTCGAATTGCCAGATTATAAACGTCAGCGTATATGATAAGGGGGACGCGCTATAGGTTGCAATGCTGCCGACTACTTCGAGTTACCCAAGGGTATAAATTTGAACAGCAGCATGCTTTTTATCGCTTTTTAGGCAACGTGAGGAGACGAGCTGTCTGAAGAGGGTTTAATTGGCTCTGATGGTATTGGCTGACTCATCACAGAATGATAATCTTCTCTTGCATATCTTGTATTTTTTCCTCTGTCGGCACTCAAAGAGTAAACCAACAAACACAAAACAAGAGAAAAGAGTATTATGAGAAGCAACATGTCTTAATCCTTTAATTTATATTGTTCACTAAATTATCAAATAAAGATGGCTGATTTCGCACCCGCGCACCTTTCATATACTTTAGTTTAAATTGACTAAAAAATCATCAGTTTATTTTGAGAAATCATCGGAAATCAATGTCAGTTATAGCTAACCCGCGAATACGTAAAGCAATTTAAGTAGCCTATAAATTGATGGTGACATTCTGATGACATGTTATTGTCTTGCTAATAACAGTCTGCACATTATTGCTACTTTTGGCTAAGGTGAAATGCTCTGTAAGCCTCGTTCTATATAGACTTTAGAGCTATTTTTTTGGTTTTCTCTGTTTTGTGGTTGGTGTAAAAGTAATTTACTGCTACCGTGATTACGCTTTTTTAATATTCATGACAAGGACTTTATTATGGAAGAGAAACTTTCGCTTTTTTCTGCAAGCGATGTCGAACGATATATAAATGACTACGCCATTCCGTGGGGAATAAATATAGCGATGGCTATAGCCATTTATGTCATTGGTAGGATCGTAGTAGGATTCCTTCTTTCTGTATTTAGACGCTTAATGTCTAAATCAAAATACGATGACATGCTGGTGGATTTCTTAGAATCTATTCTAAGCGCTATCCTTATGTTGTTCGTGATTGTAGCCTCGTTAGACCAACTAGGTGTGGATACAACGTCGCTGGTAGCTATTCTTGGTGCAGCCGGCCTTGCAATAGGTTTGTCGCTTCAAGATTCATTGAAAAACTTCGCAGCGGGCGTAATGCTGCTTGTATTTAAACCGTTTAAAGCGGGTGACTTCGTTGAAGCGGCTGGTACAGCAGGTTCAATAAAGAAGATTGGTATTTTTACTACCACGATGAATACACCTGATAACAAAGAAATTATTGTGCCAAATGGCAATATCTACAGTGGTAACATTACTAACTATTCTGCAAAGGACACCCGTCGTGTAGATATGGTTGTTGGAATTGGTTACGACGCAGATTTGCTTAAGGCTAAAAAGATACTCCAAGAAATGGTCGCTGCAGACGAGCGTATTCTCGCTGAGCCTGCGCCAACCATTGCGGTATCTGAATTAGCGGATAGTAGCGTGAACTTCGTTGTTCGTCCTTGGGTGAAATCGGGAGACTTCTGGGGTGTTAAGTTTGATTTTACTGAGAAAGTCAAACTTCGCTTCGACCAAGAAGGCATATCAATTCCGTTCCCTCAAATGGATGTTCATCTTCACAAAACAGATGCTGAGTAGAACAAACTCCTTCTAAGAAAAAACGCTGCATTCGCAGCGTTTTTTGTATATCGCGCCGTTTAGCTACATCGTGGCCTTGATGAAGAAGATTGGAAATCTGTGAAGGCGCTCGACATGTTGGCTTTCAGGTTCTCTATTCTTGTTTGCGGTGCAGGGTGAGTCGATAATAATTCCATAGGACGATTACCGCTACTTGCCGCTTCCATATTTTGCCAAAGATCAACAGACTGTCGCGGATCAAACCCTGATCTCGCCATTAATTGAAGCCCTATAAGATCAGCCTCTGACTCATGAGTACGGCTAAAAGGCAACTGAACACCAACCTGCACGCCTAATCCGATTGCCGCCATAATTGGACCTGATTGGGAAACTTCATTAGCAGCAAGAACTTGTCCTACGGCTTGTGTGCCAATGTTTATTAGCGTTGATTGTGACATGCGCTCGTTGCCGTGTTCAGCAATAACATGGCCCACCTCATGACCAATGACAGCAGCGAGTTGATCTTGGTTTTGTGCCACATTCAGCAAGCCCGTGTAGACGCCGATTTTACCCCCAGGAAGAGCGAACGCATTGACTTGTTCATCATCAAAAACGACAACCTCCCATACACCATCGAATACTGAGGCGGGTACTTGGGCAGTAATAGCTTTGGCAACACATTCAACGTAGGAATTTTGTACCGGTTTATTTGAAATTTTGAGCTCTTCCTTCATACCGGTAAAAGCCTGATCGCCCATTTGCGCAAGCTGACCTTCTGAATACAATAATACCTGATTTCTTCCCGTAGGCGACGTTGCACAACTTGAGAGGGCTAACGCTGTCACGATTGCGGTGACTGCAAGTTTCAATTTCATTTTTTCATCCTTTCAAACGTTCTATATCCGGTGAAGAAGTGTGAACTCGAGCAATATTCTAAACAGGTTGCCGTCATCGTTCCTACGTCGTCATTAATAACTGTTATTACGCTATGATGCATTTGCTGTAGAAGCGTGCCAATAATAAGTACTTATATAGAACAGTTCTTGTTCAAACTAGCGGTTGTCATGTATTTTGCCATATTAATACGAGTGTCATAAACTGGTTTTAGTTTGTACACGGAAGTAAAGCTTACAGCGCTTCCTCACCAAATTCACGCATGATCATTTGTTAGTTTTATTGTATCTACAAGTCAATATCTGTTTCGTAATGATCAGGGTATAAAAATAAGGAAAGTTAATGGCAATTCGACTTACGTTAAAATACGGAATACTCTCGCTTATTGTCTCGTCAGCGCTTATGGGGTGTGGTCTAGATGGGGATGACGGGGAACAAGGAGACACAGGAGCTCAAGGTCCCCAAGGAGAGCAAGGTAATCCTGGTACCGATGCGTCCATCGGTGTTTCAATGGACATTGTGGGTAGAGCATTTTTGGGGAATCAGTCAGCCGCGGAGATTGTTCAATATCACGCAGAAACGGCCACTATTTATGCAACGAATAGTGAGACGAACACAATAGCAAGTATTCCAGCATCATCGGTTACAACCGGCACGTTACCTGATCCAATTGGCACGGTTACGCTGACGCCAACGGCGATAACCCTGCCTGAAAATATTGAGAATGTTGAGCTTGGAAGCGTTACAAGTATTGCGATAAAAGATGATTTAATGGCCGTTGCCATGCCGGCTTCAACAAAAACAAATAACGGTTTCGTATTATTCTTTAACGGTTTAAATAGTAGTACTCCCACTTTCTTAAATGCAGTTGAAGTCGGCGCATTGCCAGATATGGTTACTTTTACGCCTGACGGCAGTAAGGTACTAGTAGCAAATGAGGGCGAGCCTTCTGATGATTACGCGGTTGACCCACAGGGTTCGGTAAGCGTTATTGCCATTCTAGAAACTGGCGAGCCCGATGACACCGCGACAACAGTTGGTTTTAGTGCATTTAATGATAGCAAAGCCGCTTTGGTTGCACAGGGGATGATGTTTCCAAATCCATCAGGACGAACAATTAATGGCAACGTAATTGTTACGACGGTAGCGCAGGACCTTGAACCTGAATACATTACGACGACCAATGATTTGGCTTATATCAGCCTGCAGGAAAACAACGGCCTGGCAATTTTAGACCTTGAAGATTTATCCATTGACGTTATTGGTCTTGGTACTAAGTCATGGGCTGGACTTAACATCGACATTCAAGAAAATGATGCGGTTAGCTTTGGTCAATATCAGGGGCTTTATGGCGTTTATCAGCCTGATACTGTTGCACATTTTACTTGGAAAGACGCAACTTTTATTGTTACCGCTAATGAAGGCGATGCGCGAGAGTATTTCTTTGACGTAGCTGACGAGGCAGCCTGCACCGCTGCAGGTGGTGTTGATTATGATGAAGATGATGGGTGCCTCGCTTATTCAGATGAGGTTAAAGTAGAAGATTTAACTGCTTTAGCAAATTCTGAATTGGCAATGCTACAAGCTACCGGTGAAGCCGATGATTTACGTGTCACGATAGCCATGGGAGATAATGATGGGGATGGAGAGTATGATGCTGCGTACGCATACGGTGCACGCTCGTTTACTATCTGGGATCAAAATGGCCTAGTGGTTTATGACTCTGGTGATGATTTTGAGCGTATTACTGCTTCGGTGCATGGCGCACAGTTTAATAACGGTGACGATGAAAATGCGGGGGATTCGCGCTCAGAGAATAAGGGGCCTGAGCCTGAAGCATTAACAGTGGGGCAGGTAGGCGAACGTACTTACGCTTTTATTGGTACCGAGCGTATGGGCGGTATTCTTGTTTACGATGTTACTAATCCATATGACGTAAAATTTGCAGAGTATGTCATTAACCGAGATCTTACAGAAGGATTAACAAGCGATAACGTTATTGGCGACCTTGCACCAGAAAGCCTGGTGTTTGTAAGTGCTGAAGACAGCCCAAGCGGTGTACCTCTCCTTGTAGTGGGTAACGAAGTAAGCGGTACCGTTACTGTGTGGCAAATAAAGCAACGATGATTTATCGTAATGAGATAAGAAAACCCGCTTTATAAGCGGGTTTTTTAATGAAGGAGCGGTAAATATCTCCTTTAACGTTTACTTATCGAGTGGTGTTACTTACTCAATTAATACTTCACAGTGACACCAGCAAACAGACGAGGGCCGTAATCATTGACTTCGCCAAGGTTTCCTTGAACGTAGTAATCTTGAGATTTAGGCGCGCTGAACAAGTTTATTGCTTCAACTTTAACACGTACATGATCATTGACTTTGTACGATGCGCGAGCTTCCCAAACGCCCACCTCATCTACGTAGCGCAAACGTGTACCATTGCTGGTATAAGGCTGAAAATATTCGCTTCGATACTTGTAGATAAGTGCGGTATCTAAATCACCAATTTGATAGTAAATTTGGCCGCTAAATACATGTTCAGAGAAACCAGGGACAGCACCAGGAGGTATAATGCCTTGCGTAAGTTGTGAAGTATTCCCTTCTAGATCAGTAATGAATGTATCACCATAATTACTGTCTTCGAACTCGTAATCGGTGTCTGCAAAGTTGTAACCAAACTTAACACCAACCCCATTATCCCAACGATAAGCAATAGATGTTTCAATCCCCTTCAGTGTGCTACTGTCATCCGTCGTTACAGAGTTTGTAATCGGCAAGTCATAGTTGTCGCCCTCAATTTCGAAGGTTTCTAAAACAGTTCGTTGTTGGAATCCTCCATTGAACTTTTTGTAATAGACTCCGAAAGCAAAAATTGAGTCCTCATTAGGATACCACTCAACTGCGAGGTCGAGGTTCCATGACATGAGTGGCTTGGTATCCGGGTTTCCGGATCCGTTCACGCCTACAATCAAATCTGAAATAGTCGTTGGAGCAACTTCATCATCTCGATCGAATTCACGGCTATACCCCAAATCTGATGGGTCTGCACGAGACATACCGCGATAAATGCCTGCTCTCAATAAGATGTCGTCACTGTAGTCCATCACAAAGTTGGCGCTAGGCAACACTTCCGTGTAGCTACCACCGCCTTCAATGCGGTCAAGTACTGAGTCATCTTCTACGAGTGTTAAGGTACCCAGTTCGCCTTCAATAATTTCAAAAGCGCTTCTAAAACCTATAGATGTCACCTCAGTATTGACCACTCGCACACCCACGTTTCCTCGAACAAACTTGCCCCACATTTCTGTGTCATAGTTGGCCATTAGATAACCTGCGTAAGTACGCTCCGTCACGTCAATGGTTCCGGCGTTCTCATACTCTAATTCGGGATACGCAAAATTATCACCATTTGACGCGGCCACGGCTTGTGCAAAACAATTGTTGTCATAGGTCGCCCACGAAGAGCCAGTGCCGCTCTCTACAACATTACCATCGCTGTCTACGTGCGTAATAATAGCGCCGTCGGATACGGTAGATAGAAACCCACTTTCTGGAAATGCAATTTGACAGCTTTCCATTAACGCGATTGCCTGTGCTATCTCTTCATCGTCAGAAGCGCCGTCAGTGGGTGAAAATGTCCACTGATTTCGAGAACCATTGCCTTGAGAGCCACCAAGTTGAACAAAAGTCATTTCAGAAGCGCGCAGACCACCCTCAATACTTACGAATACGTCGTGATCAAGAATGTAGCTAAAATCAACTTTGGCCGATTTTATTTCGTTTTCTCGAGCGTTTTCTCTATCAGCTCTCGTACGCAAACTGTCATAAAAATTTGTTATGTCGGTAACATCTAAGTTTTGGACGGTGAAATGAGGAATGTTATCCCCCATGTCCCAAGAAAAGAACTGTCTGTCTTCGGTTCGTGCGCGGTTTGAAATTTGAAGCTCTTCGCGTTCAGTTTTCGAGTAAGCTAAGTCAAAGCTTAGCGTTAATGCGTCAGTAGCGAAGTGTTCAACGTTTATGCCAAAGCCATGGTAGGTTTCGTCGCGCGAGAATTGTTCACCAGAACTCTCAATACGATCCTGACCTTCCCAGTGCAGAATACCGCCTACGTCATTCGTTACCAGGGTAGGGCCTGTCAAGCCGGGGATTGCGCGCTTTTGAAGGAAGATTAAGTCATGCCTAGCCTCTTGCTGTAAGCGGTTAGAATATTGAAAGTCGGTATTGATATCCCATGCTTCATTTGGCTGGAACTGCAGCGCTAAGAAAAAAGCATCACGTTCGTCAGACGTTTCATTTTGACGATAGCTGCGCGAACTTCCTGTCCAAGCATAAGGTGAACCTGCGCTAATCGCTTCGCCAGTTTCGGGGTCGATTTCTGTGTTGTAGCCTTGGTTTGAGCTACCGCTTACTTGATCTTCACAGTCGCCTGCGCTACTGCGGAAAAAGCCTTCGTTCGTGTTAGTAGGGTCGTTTAAACACGCCCACAAAGAAGAACCTGTTGGGCTTGAACTTCTATACTCCGCTTCCGGCTGAGTAATATCCTGACGTTGTGCCCCCACAGAAATACCTAATGCTGAGCCATTACTAAATTCAAATTGGTCCACATAGCTAATTGTGCCGCGAAAGCCAAGATCGCTGTGCAACGAGTTATCAACGTTACCTTCGTCAGGGTTGTAATTACCTTTTATTTCACCCTGAATACGCTGTTTTCCATAATCGAGAGGGGCAACCGTTTCTAGCGTAATAACACCCGCTACTCCACCTTCGATCATTGAAGCATCTTGCGTTTTATATATGGCAACTTTCTTAACAAGCTCACTGGGAAACTGAGAGAAGTTCACCGAACGGTCACCACTACCGTTAGTTGCCTCACGACCGTTTATGTGCGTCGCACTTAAGAATGGACCAAGGCCCCGAATCGTTATCTCAGTAGCACCGCCATTTTCACGGTGTGACGCTGCCCCGGTTATTGACTCTAACGCTTCACCAATTGAAAGCGCAGGAAGGTCTCCAATATCTTCTGCTGATAATCCATCCACGACCGTGGTCGATTCGCGTTTTATTGAAATTTGATCTTGAATAGTACGACGTGTCCCAACAACATCTATGATTTCTACGTCTTCTGCCGATGCTTGGTCTTGTGCTTCTTGCGCTTGAATTGAGAACGCAGCGGTACTGGCTGCACTAGCAAGAAAGGCCACGTTTACCCAACGCGCTACGGGGTTTAGGGTGAAGGTTGTGCTTTTTTTCAACGACATTACAAATTCTCCGTTGTGTTTTTCCATGCACAAGCGCCAATAAAGGCGCTGTGACTTATGTAGGGTGTATGTTTTGTGTTTGATTTTGTGTTTAGTTATCTACAGTCCATGTAGAGCCAGCTCCTACATCGTTAGCCTGAATGTAGTAGAGTCCCTTTGCACCGGCGATAGCTTGCGCACCGTTAGGGTCAGTCTCAATAAGTCCATTAGGTGCAGTGATGAATTCAGGCGCTTCTTTCCCGTTATCAGCGGGGTTTTGGTCGATAGCGCCATCGGTGTCGAATTTACCATTTCCGTTAAGGTTGCGAATATCTACCCAAGACTCATCTTCAACATCGCCAGACGCATAGCTATCAGTGAAGCCGAAGTTGTTGGAAAAGAATGATTCATTGTGATTGATGAGATCACAGTCGTATTCAAACGCATGGTCGCTGCTTATTGCTTCGGAATCGAATGGCAAGCCCCAAGTTGTTAGCCTATCGTCATCGTTAAAACCGTTCGCAATGGCGTTTGCGTCAAAATCAATAACAAAAAAGTTCTTAGTTAGTGCATAGAGGGTAGGCGCGTTCTCTGCAGTTAATTCATCACAATCGCCTACGGGGGCTTTGCTGCCAATTTCTGTACTAAACACTATAGGTTGCACTGAATTTAAGATGGTATTTTGAGAAACCGTTAGCGTTAAGTCTCCACTGCCGTCAAGTACTGCTTGGTTACCTGCATTAGGGACACCACCATCGGCTTGCGAGAATGGGTTCGCGGTAAAGACTAAGCCGCCGGCTTCTTTGTTTCCAGATCGGATACCCGTAATGTAATTATTTGTGACAGTATGTCCAAGAGGCGTTATCAATACACCACTAGGTCGCTCGTCAGACCCTGATATATCTGTTGTTCTAATGATGATGTTATCGGCAACAGTATTAAAGCCGCCGTCTTCCAGAGAAATACCGCCTGTCGCGTCAATAATAGTGTTTCCCTTTATCGTGGCGCCAGAGGTTTGCACGCGCATTAAACGGCGACCTGATATGAAATTATCAATACGATTATATTGGACAACAAAATTAGCGTTTACAGCAGCATCTGCACCAGTGGTGCTGCCCAAGTTAAGAAGCAGTAGGCTTGACTGATTGAAGTTTTCGTTATCAGCATTTTCAAACAAGTTGTACTGAATAGTATGATTAAGACCAGATGAGGAAAGCTTTATAACAGAGCCTTTTACTGCATTGTTTCTATTACTAAATGTATTGCGCTCAATTAAAGCGTCTTCGCCGTTAACCACAAGCCAATGGTGGGTTTCTTCATTTAAAGAGGTTTGGTCTCCGTTCATTGTATTGTGTGTGAAAGTGAAATTATTGCCTTCTGAATAGATAACTGCAGCGGCCTCGTTTTCACAATATGAACCTAGTGCCGTATCAATGTTTTCAAATCGAATGCCTTTTATTGATGCCCCATTAACCGTACTGGCAATATTTACGCATGCTTCACCAGAGATAACAGGAGTTTCACTTTCTACTGCGGTCAACGTCACAGCACTGGTTAGCATAATTGGCGCTAAATCAGCATAAACATTTGTATTAAGTCCCAATACATCTCCATCTGAAAGTCCGCTATTTAGCGCATTCTCTAGGCTTGCTTTATCGTTAACAACAGCGGTATATACTATGGTATCTACCGCATCTGATGCTGAGCCGGTAAAACCGTCATTATCGGTATAGGTCGCTTCAACAGAGATGATTGCCCCTGCGTTGGCAGTTGGGGTGAAGAAACGGCTGTTGCTATTTGGAATTGCTACATCATCAGCAAACCAAGTGTAGTCAACGTTAGTTTCGTCAAAGCCATTGTTGTCGGTTAGCGTCGCAGTTAGAACACTGTTCACAAGGTACGGAGCTGTGCCTGTGATCTCAATTGAACCTGCTTCGTCGACGGCTTGTTGATTAACAGGTATCGTAGGCGCTGACGTAATCACCTCTGCAAAACCGTTATCGTCAGTGTAAGATGCTTCGACGGTTATTACTTGTCCGACAAGGTTTGATTCAACCATGTAGGTACTTTGACTTGCACCGGCTATCGCGCTTTCGTCGGCATACCATTGATACGTAATATCACCGTTAGCACCATCTTCATCATCAATTTCTGAGGTAAGCGTATTGCCTACAGTGGGCGTTCCAATAATGGTAATAGCCCCCTCTGAATTTTCTCTGCTAACAGGGGCCGTGGGGAGTGATAAGGGTGCTTCATCGAACCCTCGGCTATCAGTGAAGGTGGCTGAAACAGTGATGATCTTGCCAAATTCATTTTCAGAAAGCGTTAGTGTTGAGGTCACCTCATTTTCAATCACTACGTCATCAGCAAACCACACATAAACAATGCTTGATGGCTCAAAACCATTCTCATCTGCGACGACCGCTGTAATGGTGTTCCCTACTACTACATCGCCGGAAACAGTAATACTTGCGTCAAATGCAATGGCCATTACATCGTCAGTCGGCTCACTGATATGAGACTCGTTGGTACCGCCGTTGTCGGTATAAGTACCCTGCACGGTAATAGCCGCACCAATTTGATCATCTGTAAGTGTAAAGCTCTCGCCGCTTGCATCTGCAATAAGTTGGTTATCTGCATACCAAAAATAGCTAACTGCAGCGTCAATTCCATCCGGGTCGCTTACCGAGGCTGTTAACGTTTCACCGGAAGTGGGTGTTCCAGACAACGTAATACTGCCTAAACTGTTGGGATTATTATCAGAATCTACATTACATCCCGTGATGGCTGCGGCTATTGCGCAAAGTGCAAACGCTTTACTCTTCATGTTGGCTTCGTGCTCCGAGTTTAATGATAGGGTGGTAAAATTTTTATTCTATTTTGGTGTTACCAATATGTTTATTTGTTTTTACCAAATTGGTAATAATGATAATAAGAACACAAATTTTTAACATTTTCTACATAAAAAGCATTTTTTATCTAATTATTGAGAGATTTCCCTGATATTTGTGAGTTTTTATGTAAAAAGCAGGTTAATCGAAGTTGTTGAATTGGTAAGACAGGTTGGGCGTTTAGAGAAAAGCGAAAAGAGAAAGGCGAGTGCCTCCTCTTTTCGCAGACAAATTAATGGATGGACTTTAATCGCTCTATTTTTGGAATGAGGAACCAAATTGAGGCGATTGCAATGATAGCGAGTGAAGCTCCGATAACAAAAGCGGGTGTATAGTTGCCATCAGCAGTTAACCAAGGTACTAAAGACGTCAGTCCTACAGCCCCCAGTTTTGCCGCCATACCTGCAAAACCAGATAGCGTGCCCACTGCTTTTTTACCAAAAAGGTCACTAGGTAATGTCTGCACGTTTCCTATCGCGGTTTGAAAACCAAACAGTATGACAGCCATAATTAATACTGCGACAGTTGGGCCGCCTGGATTAGACATGGCAAGCAAAGCGGGTAGCATGATTAAGCAACCTAGAGTGATTACTAATTTCCGAGTTTTGTCTGTGCTCCATCCCGCGGAAATTCTATTTTGCGCTAGAAGGCCCCCGAACCACGCACCAAGCATAGCCCCTACGTAAGGAACCCAGCCGTAGATACCTATTTCGGTCACGTTCATGCCGTAAACTTCATTTAAATAAATAGGGATCCAAAACACAAAAAGCCACCAAATAGGATCTATCGCGGCTGACGCGACAATAACGCCCCAGCTTTGTTTTCTAGATAATATTTCTTTTGTTGTTGGATTATATTCGTCAAGCGTTTTAAGGCTCTCATTGCCGTCTGTTTCTGCGGTTTCTCGCTGCCCTGACAGAATGTATTCTTTTTCTTCGTCTGTTATCCATGCGTGCATTGCAGGCGGCGCTTTCACTATAATTAACCAGGGAAGCAGCCACAATAGACCCATAACACCCACAATAATGAAAACTGCTTGCCAGTTAAAATGGACGGTAAGATATCCGATGATAGGAAAGGCAATAATACCGCCAATTGCCGCTCCTGAATTGAATATTCCCTGCGCCAGCGCCCGTTCCTTTGTCGGGAACCATTCTGCGTTGCCTTTCGTGGCCCCTGGCCAATTGCCTGCTTCCGCTATGCCCAAGATACCTCTGAAGATACTGAAGCTTAGCATTCCTTGTGCGAAGGCATGTGCAATAGTGGCAAGTGACCATACACCGATGGACAACACGAAGCCTATTCGTGTGCCTATCCAATCAAAAATCTTGCCGAAAATGGCTTGACCAAATGCATATGAAAATACGAAAACAATCGAAATATTGGCGTATATCTGTTTACGCTCTAGGGCAGATTCATCTGGAAACAAATCTTCGACAATAGCAGGCCAAAGCACGCTCAGTGCTTGTCTATCTATGTAATTAATTATTGTTGCTAGAGCAATTAAGGTAATTACCCACCAACGTAAACCTTTAATATTCACAGCATTACTTCTCTTGTTGGTTGCGATTGGACGTTACGATTTTTCTTTTTTGTTATTTGGATAAAGATAAAAAGTAGTCGTAAATTTCCGGTACATTACCTGCGCCCATTCCAGCGTCGAAGGCCGCTTGTAAATTCGCAGAAGAGCCTTCAGCAATTTTGGATTGTGTACCTAAATCATCAACCATTTTGAGGAAATAGCCCAAGTCTTTGTTTGCATTTGCGATAGAAAAACCCAAATCACTATTGTTGTCTACTGCATAGTTTTTGCAGAACTGCATAAAAGGTGAATTTGAGGGGCCTGCAGACATGATATCGAACAATTGCTGGCGATCTACCCCTGCTTTTTCAGCAATGGCAAACGCTTGAGACATTGCGCAAACCGTCGTCATACCCATAAAATTATTGATAAGCTTTGTGGTGTGGCCCGCGCCAAGCTCTCCAAGATAAAATACATTTTCACCTTGTTCGTCTAACACTGGCTTGATCCGCTCGAAAACAGTCTTGTCTCCTGATGCCATGATATTAAGAAGACCGTCCTTTGCATGAGCAGGTGTACGACCAAGCGGCGCGTCTATCATATCAACGCCCTTCGCGCTCAAGTCGGCGCCTATCTTTCGCGTTGATGAAGGAATAGACGTACCAAAATCGATAACAACACTGCCTTCTTGCAGCCCAGCAATTACGCCATCGTTGGCATACATGACAGATTCGACAATGTCCGAAGTGGTTAAACACAGCATAACAATATCAACGTTCTCTGCCAGCGTCTTGCCAGATGAGGCTGTTTTTGCGCCTTTATCTACACACATGTTAACTGCGTCTGAATTTAAGTCCATTACGGTGACTGGAAACCCCTTATTCAAAAGGTTTTCAACCATATTTCCGCCCATAAGACCTAGACCTATGAAACCAATTTTTGGTTTTGACATTCTCTTTACCTCTTCTGAAAAATAAGGCCACCTAAATACTTAATAGAGAATTTGTATCTAGCGACGCTTATAAAATACGTAATTGTTATTACCAATTGATTGGGTAAACCCTATTTCTATCTTGCCAATTTGTCAACCAGTAATGATTAAAAGGTGATTATTTTGTAAATCTTATGTAATTGAGATTCACTCTGGATTAGCTTTTGAATGAGAACGTTTGCACTGTTCTTACGGCTTTAAAATCAATTAATACAATGTGTTAGCAGTATTTTTTATGTGGTGAGCTATTTTTTGAAAGTTAAGCCTATTGAAGAGCTCGTCGAGTACGAGATCATCGAGTGAAAAATATTGGTAAGGACGATTTTGAATTATGCTATCGAAGTGCTTTGGCATTCGCGTCTCAATAGTTACATACTACGTCTATTGAGGTAAGCTATTTGCAATATGTTGGAATACGCTCAATAGTTAAGCGCTAGTTGTTCGTCGTACACACGGCCCTTGAAGAAAGCGCGCACTTAATTTTACATTTTGGGCTATTACCGAAGTTGATAGAAAATACTTGGACACACTGATAGAGGTATTTTCATCACATGATGATGACGGATTAATTAAAAGAGAATACTTATGTCTCAACAAGTAGTGATAAGCGGTGTGGGTGTTTGGCACCCAGAAGAAAAAATTACAAACGAAGAACTGGTAAGCAGCTACAACGCCTATGTAGACGCTCATAATGCTGAAAATAAAGATAAAATTAAAGCCGGTGATGCTGTTGAACTGCCTTATTCTAGTGCCGAGTTTATTGAAAAAGCCTCAGGGATAAAAAGCCGGTATATTTACAAAAAGGAAGGTGCGTTAGATATTTCGCGAATGAAGCCCAAAATCGCACCACGTAGAGACGATGAACTTTCACACCAAGCTGAAATCGCAGTAGAAGCGGCAAAGCTGGCTTTAGCATCGGCAAGCGTTACCAGCGAAGACATTGATGCGGTAATCGTTTCGTGTGCTTATACACAAAGAGCTTATCCTGCTATTGCCATTGAAGTTCAGGAAGCGCTGAATATTGAGGGGTTTGGCTTTGATATGTTAGTTGCTTGCTCCGCCGCTACGTTCGGAATGCATCGCGCTTATGAAATGTTGCTAGCGGGAAATGCAAAACGTGTGTTGGTGATAAATCCTGAATTGGTATCACCTCAAATTAACTATGCGGATCGCGACAGTCATTTCATATTTGGAGATGTTGCTACAGCAACTGTGATTGAGCTGTCTGATACTGCGAAAGGCGAGCACGTGTACGACGTGCTCAGCACAAAGGCCCTGACAAAATTTTCCAACAACATTCGATCGAACTTTGGTTATATGACACGTGCGGAAGATGTTGATCCCTACGGACCTGACAAGTTATTCCATCAAGCTGGCAGAAAAGTATTCAAAGAGGTGTGCCCACTTGCAGCAGCCCACATTGAGTCACATTTGGCTCACCACGATATTACGCCTGAGGGTGTGAAACGCTGGTGGCTTCATCAGGCAAACATCAATATGAATACGCTGATCTGCAAGCGTTTACTTGGTAGAGATGCGAGTCGAGAAGAAGCGCCAATTGTGTTGGATGAATATGCAAATACTGCATCGGCAGGTTCCGTTATCGCGTTCGGATTAAACCATAAAGACCTTGTTGCTGGCGACGTGGGCGTTTTGTGCTCTTTTGGTGCCGGGTATTCGATTGGTTCTCTCGTGGTTCGAAAACGATAAACTAGCTAGCGTAAGATTTTAACAGGGTGGGCAGGTATTAATGATTTCAGACGTAGGCTATGCGCTAAGCAGCCTAGCGCATCTTGCGCTGTTATTATTGTTGTTAACTGTCCGAAACCCCGGCGTTGCAAAGCACCTTCTTGTGTTTGCGACTGCAGCCACGTTCGCATGGTCTTCCAGCCTTGTTACTTTTTTGTTTGGACCGGTCTCGTTAACATCGTTGTTGAATGCAGACGTACTTAAGCAACTAGCATGGCTATTGTTTTTATCGGGGTGTTTGCAAACAAATTTTTCGAACTTCTCTGATGTTATAAAGCGCCCAATAACGTTGGTCATTATTGGGCCGCCACTATTTGCGCTAATCGCTCCTTTTCTACTGTCCGTAAATCCGTCGTGGAGTTTTTTAGTACTCATCATATTGTCGTTAGAAGTGTTAGTGCTATTAGAAGTGGTTTACCGACAAGCGGGCAGTGAGCAGTGGGCGTTCAAACCTTTGGTTATTTACTTGGGCGCAACCAATTTGTTTGAGTTTGTTACTTATGCAAACGCAACCATGGTAAATCAAATAGAGGTAGGTTATATCGCTGCGAGAGGCTACATTTATTTCGCGCTCATGCCTTTGCTCGTTGTGTCTATACGTAGAATTCATCATTGGGGCATTGATATCTTTATCTCTCGTGATGTTGTATTGCACAGTTCACTACTGCTCGTTGCGGGCGGCTACCTGTTTGTCATGGCAGTAATTGGCTACGTCATTAATTACATGGGGGGCAATTGGGGAGCAACGGTCCAAATCATCCTTGTCGTGCTCTCTTTTGCATTGTTAGCCACCGTACTCTTGTCCAATGCTTTTCGGACAAAAATAAAAGTTTTTATCACTAAACACTTTTTTGCTAATCAATTTGATTATCGCGTGGAATGGGTAAAGCTGACTAAGTGGCTGACAAAAGCAGGAAACTCCTCTGCTGACGTTCATTACGCCGGTCTAACTGGCTTGTTAAACGCGATACAGTACGATTCAGGGTTACTTTACAAGATCACAAAAGATGGATACGAGCCCATCGCAGCCGCGGCTCCTAGACAAAACAGTAAACGGGCAGGCGAAATCATATCAGAACTTGTTGAATACAGCGGTAAAAACGGGTGGATAATTGATACAGACGCGTACTCAGTCAAGCCTTTTGATTATCAGGGGCTCAAACTCAACAGAGAGGCGTTGAAAGAATGGGGGTATCAACTTTTTGTACCGTTACTGAAAGATGGTGGGCTATGGGGGTTCGCTGTTCTTGCGTCAAGTGAAGAAAGAAAAGTCAACCTGAATTGGGAAGTAAAAGACTATTTGAAGGCCGTCTCTGAACAAGTAGGTACGTTTATTCAACATCATGAAGCGGCGCAAGTAGTAGCTGAAAACGCGCAGTTTGCTGCCTTCAATAGAATGTCGGCGTTTGTTTTACATGACTTAAAGAATGTGCTGGCGCAGGTTGATTTAATACTTGCCAATGCCCAACAGCATAAACACAATCCAGACTTTATTAACGATACATTTGAAACACTAGAGCATACGAAATCTCGCATGGAGAAGATGCTCAAGCAATTAACAGATAAGAAAGCCGTTGAAGAGGGAGTGAATTCAAACTTTCTTCTTTCAGAAATTATCGACAATGTTGTTGAAAAGCGCTGTTCTTCCATATTGCCAATACCTAAAGTCCATTTTGTTTCCGAAAAGTCAGTTGATTTAGACAAGGAGAAAGTGGGGAATGTTTTGTTCCACTTAATCAGTAACGCGCAGCAAGCAACACCAGAAACAGGGCACGTTGATATTGTGATAACGGTTGATGCTGATGCTCAGTTTCAACTTGTGTTAATCGAAGATACTGGCGTGGGTATGGAGCAGACTTTTGTTGATGAAAGGTTATTCAAGCCTTTTGACACTACAAAAGGAAATGCAGGCATGGGAATAGGTGCCTACGATGCTAAAACCTACATCGAATCTATTGGCGGCAAACTGACTGTTCAAAGTGAGGTGGGTAAAGGTAGCTGTTTTACTCTTTATTTTCCGATAAACTAATAACAACGCTAATTATCAAAGTAAAGTACACGCGTGTAACTGCAAAGGAAGGCGCAATTTAATAGGATGATGAAATGACTGACACGATACTCGTTGTGGACGACGACATAGGCATTCAAAAACAGTTAAAATGGAGTTTGACTGATTATAATGTCGTCTTTGCTGGTGATCATGCTTCAGCGATTGCACAGCTTCGTCGATTTGAGCCCAAAGTGGTCACGCTAGATCTTGGTCTTCCACCCGACCCAGCAAATGCATCCGAAGGGTTGCGTATTCTTCACGATATAATATCTCTAGCACCTCGTACAAAAGTTATTGTCGTAACAGGCAACAATGACAAACAAAACGCGCTAAAAGCAATCGATTTCGGTGCTTATGATTTTTATCAAAAGCCTATCGATTCTGACACGATAAAACTTCTAGTACACCGAGCGATTAACCTAGCGAAGCTTGAGTTAGAAAATAGCATTCTTGCGCGCACTCGAACCGGCATGTCTAGGATCATTGGAAATAGCGAAGCAATTCAAAAGGTTGTTCGTCGTGCTGAGAAAATTGCTAATACCGATATTAGTACGCTGCTTTTAGGTGAAAGTGGAACGGGAAAGGAAGTGTTTGCCCGCAGTATTCACGAGAACAGCTCACGCAGAGATAAGCCTTTTGTAGCTATTAATTGTGCATCGATACCTGAAAATTTACTAGAAAGTGAGTTGTTTGGTTATGAGAAAGGTGCATTTACTGGCGCAAATAAAACGACGGTTGGTAAAATTGAAACAGCGCAAGGTGGGACACTGTTTCTGGATGAGATTGGCGATATGCCAATTGGTTTACAGGCAAAAATGTTACGCTTTTTGCAAGAAAGGGTTATAGAGCGTGTTGGCGGACGAAGTGAAATCCCTGTAGATATCAGAGTAATCTGCGCTACGCACAGAAACTTGCAAAATATGGTTGCTGAGGAAACGTTCAGAGAAGATCTTTATTATCGCGTTGGTGAAATGCCAATTGTGATCCCGCCGCTAAGGGAACGAGATCAAGATGTGATCCTGCTCGCGCGAACGTTTCTTAATATGTACCGAGAAGAATTTAAAGCAAAAGCGAAGAGTTTCTCAGAATCCGCGGTTAATGCAATGATGGCACATCAATGGCCGGGTAACATCCGTGAAATGCAAAATAAACTGAAATCAGCTGTAATTATGGCTGAGGGCACGGTTATCCAGCCTGATGACTTGGGCTTGATGGCTGTAGACGCAGACGATGAACCTGAAACTCTGAACTTACGAGAAGTCCGTGAAATTGCCGAGAGTCGCGCAATCAGAAGAGCACACCAAAAAGCAGAGGGCAATATGTCTAGAACTGCTGAGTTGCTCGGTGTAACAAGACCTACTCTGTATTCTTTAATAGACAAGTATCATCTCGAAGATATTAAGAGTAGTGACTAAGTTGCATTGGTTTTTGCTAAATGCTTTTAATAGCAAAGGTAATTAGCACTACAGAAACGTTGGACTGCATGTATCACTGAGGACGTCATGGCCCTCAAAATCGACTTCAGCAGTACATTCTTCTCTGTTTCCTTTTTGTATATAGAGTATGCTCCCACAAATTTTACAAAGGCAGTGGGAGTCTCCATTTGCTTCGTGAAGTATAGCTATCGATGAAGGAGCGCAGTTAAATAGCAACTGCGATTTTGGAATAACGATACTCAGTTTACCCTCGGTTTCAGAGTCAGCGTTTTTCACATTACTTCTCGCTAACGTATCTATTTCAAACTGTACTTCTTTACAGTCACAACTTCCTCTATACATTAGGTGCCTCCTCGTGGCTTGTCGGCCAGATTATACTAGCCACGTTATTGAATGACGTGGCTATTCTTGAGCTTGGAAAGCTAAACTTGAGATCAAAAGGGGTAGGTAAACTGGTTGAGTGTGGCTTATCTTCAAAGGTTTCAATGATACCTACCCAGCCGTTTCGACCAGATAATTTTGCGGCATAAAGGGTGTAGTCAATCACAGAAAATGTGAGGTCCCAAGCGGCGTCGAAGCTTTGTTTTTCATCGAGAGGGAGGAGTGAAAACCCTATGCTACAACTGATATGAATGGGTTGTGCTAAGCCAATGTCAAATGGCGTTGTATTAACCAGTTCGCGACATCGCTCTGCTAACTCTGGCAATTCCTCTCTATTAGACTGTCGACATACGACTAAAAATTCTTCACCTCCCCAGCGAATAATAAGGTCGGTTTGTCTAAATACTTTTCTTAACACGCCTGCAAAAGCAGTCAGTATTTTATCTCCTGCCATGTGACCATAGTCATCATTAATTCGTTTGAAGTGGTCTATATCAATGAGAAGGCATAGCAAGTCAGTTTGGGTTTTATTTTGCTCGGCCGTGTTCGCGTTAAATTGACTTCGTTTTATTTCTCCGGGCAATTGAGATTCTAAATAATGTCGATTGTAGAGGCCGGTGAGTGGATCGCGTAAGCTTACTTCTTCGAGTGTTTTATACGCGTTTTCAAGTTCTTCATTCTTTTCTTGTAGTTTGAGGGTTTGAAGCCGGACTTCACGGCGCAATGTTATCGTTTGCTGTCTCTGTTTGAATCGACTCCAAATGAGAAACATCATAAGCAAGGTCGCGAGAAATAGGCTCCAAATAAGCGTAGATTCTAATTTTTCTCTTTCTAACTGCGCCAATGCAATGTGTTTTGATTCTTCGAGCTTTTCTAGGTCTCGAGATTGTCGTATGAGTTCAATCTCAGCTTGAAGCCCTTTAATGGCATTTTGATTTTCAGAGTCTGCTAAAGCTTGGCGTAGCTGCTGTATAACTGACTGAACATCTAATGCTTTTTTAAATTCACCAAGTGATACCAGTGCGCTTAATTGTATCGATAGAAAACGCACCTGCCAGTGTAAATCCCGGGCGTTTCTCGCTGAAACAGTGCCTTCTTTAGCCTCGAGCAGCGCCCTTTCAAAATTTTGTTCTTTCATGAAAGCTTGGGCCAACGCTTCTCTGGACTCTTTCACAAGCTTTTTGAGTCCAGAGGATGTGGCAAACATCATTGACGCGTTAATGAGTTGTCTGGCTTCTTGAAGTCGTCCTTGCTCTATGAAAGATCGCCCCATCATCAGACGTGCTTCTGCGATAGAGGCAACATCTTGAGTCAGTTCTAAAAGTGCGAGTCCTCTTTCGATATTTGTATTGGCAACGCTATGTTCTCCATACTTTAGCTCAAGTGCTCCAATCTTTATTAGCGCAAGCCCATGAAGTCTGCTGTCAGTGATGCCGCTTAAGTTGTCAAGTGCATCCGTATAGTACTTTCTCGCTTCGGGTGTGTCGTTCAAGTGACGGTATAAATCGCCAATGAGAAGTAGACATTCGCTCGCTTCTTTTCGTTGATTTCTGCTTCTGAAGTAGGAAAGAGATTGTTTAAGCGGTGTGAGTGCCGCTACTGCTTGACCTTGATCTTGATACCATAATGCGAGCTCTAAATTTAATTTTGCAGTCAGTTGCAGATCGCTATTTACATGCGCAATTGACATGGCTCTTTGGAGATAAGTGAACGCCGCATCAAAGTTCGCGAGGTTGCGTTCGGCAACGGCAAGCTTTTCTAACGTATTTGCGACATCTGTTAATGCCCGCTCGTCCGTATAACGAGAGAGCGCTGCATTAAACAACGCCTTAGAAGCCTCGAATCGGGCGTTTTGTTGAAGTATTCCGCCCAGTTCTGATAATGCACCAGCAGCAGGTGTAGAGGCTTGAAGGGCTTGCTCAAGATACACCATCGCTTTGTAGTCGGCTTCATCGTAGTTGCGTGATGTTAAAAGCGCCTTTATTACATCAACTTCATTGCTTATCACACTGCTTCCGCTAACCGTTGGTGTGTTAAGTCCGCACACCAGCACCAGCATAACGAAAAGCGGTTCTGTGATGCCGAATCCAATACGGCTCATCGATAATTACTCTCTATTTGCTCGTTGGAAACGGGATTTCACTATTTACGTAATAATCACGACTATCGCCGAGCGCATCCATGTATGTCACTAAAACACCTCAATGAGGCAGCGCGTCAGATTACGCTTCTGACTGCGTTCCCCATTAACGTTTGTCGTAGTGACGTTTAATCCATTCTCTTATTAAGGCTGATTTAGCTTTGTCTTCATCTAGTGCTATTTCAGCTAACATTGCAATACATTCTGGCGTAAGCGTAAACGTAGCATGTTTCATACCTTCACTTTTTTTCGGCTTCTCCATCAACAGGATATTATTTGAAAAGTGCAAGTCACTCGCCGGTTTTACTTCTGATTTACTTTTTGAAGCGCCTCGGCCTTGTGCATATAGCAATGCATCATCAATAAAATCTTCAACAGTTTTGTGTGACGACTTAGCTATAGGCTTCGACTTTTTGAGGCTGAGCAAACTCATACGCGTCCTCCAACTTTCCGGCCAGTAACTCTTCAAAAAGCGTTCTTATTTCGGTTGCTGCTTTACCTTCAGGCTCGCTTTCTATTACTGACTGTCCCGATTCTTCCGAGTCATCATACATGTTACGGCTAAATGTTACAGAATTTAATACAGGTATTCCAAAAGATCGGCACACTTCTTTTGCTTCCAAAATTCTGTTGCTCAAGCTTGGAAGTGATGGACATTGTGTAATTACGAACGCCGCATTCATTTTAGGGTTGACCATCTTACATGTTGAAAGGATATCTTCCATGTGCGGCACCGTTTTTAAGTCGCGACGCTTAGGGCGAAGTGGGATAAGTATGTGATCAGCCACCGCCATTGAAGAACGTAATGCGAGATTATCCTGTCCCCCGCAATCAATAACGACATAATCGTAGTGTTGCCTTAAGCTGAGTAATTCGTTGCGTATTTTTCCGTATAACTGAACGCAGTTTATTTCTGCTAGTCTCGGATTCGCTTTCCTCTCTTGGATCCAGTCAGACGTCGTGCGCTGAGGATCACAATCTACCATCAACACTTTTGCCCCTTTTTCAGTGCGCAAGTACACGGCAATGTTTTGTGCTAAGCAGCTTTTGCCGCTACCGCCTTTCTCTCCGCCAACAAGTATAATCATGGCTTTATCCTTTGTTTATTCAATTGTGCAATGTTGTCAGTAAGCAACTAAATCACGCGACTACAGCAAATTCTCGTACAAGAGGGTGTCGAACGATGACATGCTGTACATATTTGCAACAAATCATAGGCAGCTATCACAAAGTATTCAGCATTGAAATTAATATTTAGGAATGTGCGGCAATACCTATTGATTTGTGTATTATCCCAATCTAGTCTTTTAATAACTCGCGGTGCTGTAGGTGAATTTGCAGTACATCGCTGCTATTAACTATGAGGTTGCTATGTCAGACAGTCGATTTGAATCTAAAGAGGGTCAAAAGATACCAAGCGTGTCTTTTCAATGTAGAGAGGGTGAAAATTGGGTTACGAAGACGACAGATACATTGTTTTCTGGCAAAAATGTAGTCGTATTTTCACTACCTGGTGCTTTTACGCCTACGTGCTCATCAACCCACCTTCCGCGATATAACGCACTAGCAAAGAAATTTGCCAAGCATGGCGTTGATGATATCGTATGTATATCAGTTAACGACACGTTTGTTATGAACGCGTGGGCCGCAGATCAAGAAGCGTCTAATATTACCGTTATACCCGATGGGAACGGAGAATTTACCGAGGGCATGGGTATGCTTGTGGATAAATCCGAACTGGGTTTTGGAAAGCGTAGCTGGCGTTATTCCATGTTGGTCAAAGATGGTGTGGTCGATAAAATGTTTATTGAGCCGGATGTTCCAGGCGATCCATTTGAAGTGTCAGACGCAGACACCATGCTTGCGTATATTGCGCCAGAAGAACAAACGAATGTTCCCGTATCTATTATTACCAAACCAGGCTGTCCATATTGTGCAAAGGCTAAGAAATTGCTTGATGACAAAGGGTATGAGTTTGAAGAGTTGACGCTAGGTAAAGAGGCTACACTGACAAGCTTAATGGCGATAAGCGGCCGAGAAACAGTACCGCAGGTCTTTATTGGTGGGAAGCATATCGGTGGGTCTGATGATCTTGAGGCTTTCCTTAGCTAATGACTAAGACAGTATTGCATTAAACTGCCTTACCCCAACAGGAGCATGTTATGATGCTCCTTTTTTATGTGTTTTATTTATGTGGAGAAAGCGAGTGTTTGTACAGCGAATAATGTGTCTCTTTGGCGCATTGGTGCTCTTGTGTAGCGCGTCATTGGTTGTGGCTAATGATGACGTCAGTTCAGCTAAGCGTTCAGAGAGTAACAACACTGGCGTATCACAAATATCAAAACAAGAGATCCGCGAAAAGTTTAAATCATTTTACACTCGAGAGTGGGGGCAAACTCAGCCCTGCCGAGAAACCTCATTACATAAGTTCGGCGTTTGCAGTAACGTATTAAGAAATGAAGGGAATGCGCCTTTCATGCTGAGCCGTGGTCCTGTTGAAGGCGGCGTAAGTAAAGTAGCCGTGCTATTCCACGGGCTTAGCGATTCACCTTTTTTTATGCGTGAAATTGCTGATATTCTTTTTGATGAAGGGTATACCGTGATTGTTCCTCTGCTCCCGGGTCACGGAAAACGAGATGCGACCTCTGATATGTCCGACTGGGATCTTGCTGAACGCTGGCAGGCTCATGTTGCTGAAGTTATTGCTCTTGCTGATGAAATGGGTGACGAACTCATTGTCGGTGGTTTTTCCACGGGCGGGGCGCTTGCGGTGGAGCACTATCTCAATTCGGCTAACAATATCGATGGGTTGATGTTGTTTTCAGGGGCATTGGCATTATCAGAAAATGCAGAAGGAATGTCACGTATTTGGGGTATTAAACTCTTAGCTCGAATCATTGATGGCACTTATCAAACTCATGGTCCTAATCCCTATAAATACCCTAATGTTGCAGGGTTGGCGGGATTAGAGCTTATGGACATAATTAACGCCATTCGTGAAAAAATTGATGAGGGAAGTCAGATTCAAGTTCCGCTCTTTGTTGCACATTCCAAAGACGATGCAACTACCCCTATTTCAGGCGTTGAACATTTATTAGCGCACAGTAACGCGAGCAATACCTTTTTCGTTGTTGATGAGTCTTATGAACTATGCCATGCAGACTTAGTCGTCAATGACAAGCTACTTAACGCCATGAACTTCAATGAAAGTATGCTTACACAGCAAGAAGATTGCGCAATACCAAAAAGTAACCCTCTTTTCTCGACAATGGCGTTTATGTTAAGAGCATTTGTCAATTAGCTTTATTACCCACGCAATGTGTGGGTATGTTGTGTAACCTGAGTGTTTACTGAAATTTTGATTAACGTTATTATCAAAAGTGATGCGATATTTTTCTGTTAATAGCAATCATATTTATAACACCCAGTGGCGGTATCAGTTTGATGCAAGAGTTCGCGTGGGCGTATATATTTTGCTCACGCTTTTTGTCGGCATGTTGCTTGTTCAGGGGTGGTCTCATGCAACGCCAGTAGACCATGGCGCTGTGCACAATAATGCACCGAAAACTCATGTCGCTTCACGTGGCGTAGACAAAGCGCATGCTAGCCTTCGAGACAGCAGTACTATAGACTTACCGTCAAAAAAGAGCGTGAAGGAAAACGCGTCTCACTGCCACAGTACGAGTCAAATTGAACCTAACATTTTGCCGGAACAAGGTGAGAACTGCTGTGGTGATGATTGCACATGCAGTATTCAACACTGCTTTGGCAGCACATTAGCAATGCTACCCATCGTTTCGCATTTAGACCTACTTCTCTATCCAACAGTGTCCTTCGCATCATCGTTTGGCCAAGTGTCAAAGCGACATTTTAAACAATATCGCCCCCCCAGAACTTTCTCTTAACCTAGATCTATCTAATTTTACGTTTATGGCGTGTCTGGAGCTATCAAGCAACAATACAGCCGCTGTACAAATTAAACCGGTCAGTATAAACAGTAACCCACTCAGCGAGGCTTAAAATGGTCCTGTTCGTGGTGTGTTACCGCAGGTGTAGTAGTTCTTCATCACGGTGACACAACGAAAATATGGGCATTTTAAATACAACCTTTGGGAAGGTGTCATAGGCGTCTGAGTGCGCAAATATTTATGCGGGCTAAATTAAGTGAACACAACTATGAAGTCTTTAATATCGAGTATCTGTCGGCTGCGCTTAACACTGCCTTATGCCATTATTTCGGTAAGTGTTTTTTTCTCCATGTGCACACATTCTGCTGCGTTGTCGCTATCGCAAACACAGCAACACGTTGTTGCAAATGACCCGTTTCTTGAGGGAAGCAACTATCGTAAAAAAGCGTTGGAAAACGAAAAAATGGCTGCCGATTACTGGTCTAATCCTCAGCTATCCTCATCAATACAGAATCTTCCCACTAATGGCTTTTCGTTAAACCAAGAGCCAATGACCCAGTTTAAAGTAGGTATTAAACAAGCGTTACCTAGAGGAGATGTGAACACTCTCAAGCAACAAAAATATGCCGCAAAAAGCAAGGTAGTGTCCGCTGAGAGTGTAAGCAGAGCGCTGTGGTTGAAACGTGAGGCAAGTGTAGATTGGCTTAACTGGTATTACGCGAGTCAACGCGAGGTTTTGGTAGACCAAGAGCGTAAGCTACTTGAGAAATTACTCGAATTTACCCAGTCACATTACACGCAAGCAATTGATGGTGCTAGTCAGCAAGACATATTACAAGTGCGGATAGCACAACTGGCTTTGGAAGATAAAGCAACTCAAACACATCAGCTCGTTGAGGAAGCTAAAGCGCGTTTATCGAAATGGTTTGGTGCACCAATAGTAAGCACTAAGCCCGATGCGCCAAGCGATAAATCCATATTACTTGGTTATGAAATGAGTTCTAAGCAGCTTTCACGGTTAATCGACCAAAGTGAACCATTTACGCTGTTTCAATATCACCCGGAAGCGCAAGCGTTAAAACTGCAAACCCGCGTTAAAGCGGCTGAATTAGCAATTGAAAAAGAACAAACTAAAGCACAATGGACGGTAGATGCGAGCTATGGATACCGTCAAGATGCAGAGAATGGCGCGAGTCGCGCTGATTTTGTATCTATTGGAGTAAACGTTGACTTGCCTTTTTTTAATAGGGCTAAACAAAACGCATTAATTGGTGCGGCAGCGTCACGCATGCACGCCAAAGAGACAGAATTTCGACTGAAAGTAAACGCGCTTGCCTCTCAAGCTGAAGTCCTGCGTAACCGATTGACGTCGCTGTCTGAGCGAGAAGTACTCTATCTGAATGGACTCAAACAAGAGGTTGAACAATTAGCTGCAAGCATACTTTCCGCTTATGCCTCGGATGAGGCAAGTATTGAAGACGTTGTTAGGGCCCAACTTCGACAAGTTGAGATAGAAGAGACACTACTTTCAATTGACGTGCAAAAAATGGAAACGCTAATCATGTTGGCTTACTTATACCTTCCAGTCTCTTCATATGCACAAAGTACCGTAGGAGCGTCACGATGAAAACGTCGAACATTCGTGTTAGTGATTCAAAAAGTGCAAAACGCAGTAATTATAGGCCAACGCTCATCGGAATAGTTATTGGGGTTATCTCTAGTGTGTTCATTTGGTGGTTCAGCCTGTCTGAGTCAGAAAAAGGCGACCACGCCTCAAAAGACCAAAAACAACCATTATATTGGGTCGCACCGATGGATGATAGCTACCGTCGCGATAAGCCAGGCAAGTCTCCTATGGGGATGGACTTAGTACCTGTTTACAGTACATCGGGGGAAAATTCAGTAGCTAGTCACAGTACGGGGGAAGTGATGATTTCTCCTGCTGTTCAACAAAATATGGGGGTTAAACTCGCCGAAGTGACAATAGGACGTTTGCAGTCAAGGTTGTCCGTAACCGGAAGTACGTTTTTTGATGAAGATAGCATTGTACATATTCATCCTCGAGTAGAAGGGTGGATTGACGATCTTTTTATTAAATCTCAAGGTGACTCGGTAGAAAAAGGGCAGCCGCTCTATACCCTTTATTCACCCGAATTGGTTAGTGCTCAGGAGCAGTATCTACTTGCCGTTAAAAGGCGCGATAAAACGCTGATGGAAGGCGCAAAAGCCAGACTCATATCGCTTGGGGTAACGTCAAGCTTCATTGAGAAAATACGCGACCAACAGAGAGTATTTCAAACAGTAACGTTCAGTGCTCCTCAAAGCGGTGTTGTCGAGGCATTATCAATACGTGAAGGCTTTTTTGTACAGCCAGGAAATACGCTTATGAGCATTGCTAATCTTCAAAAGGTGTGGGTCATTGCCGATGTGCCGGAGCGTTATTTTGAACGAGTGAAAGTAGGGAATAAAGCGCAGGTGTCTTTTGCAGGTACAGGAACTAATACTCGGCTAGGACAAATAGATTATATCTATCCTTCTTTGTCGTTAACTACCCGGTCAATAAAAGTACGCATCACCCTAGACAACGACAGGGGGGCGTTGCGTCCAAATATGTTCGCAGATGTAGCCTTGTCGCTAACGGAATCTGGCTTATCATTACTTGTGCCTAAATCCGCAATTATCAGAACAGCTGCTCAAAATAGAGTAGTAATAAGCGATGGTGCTGAACACTTCAAGTCAGTAGCGGTAGTGTTAGGTGACAGCGATGACGATTTTTTTGAAGTATTAGACGGCATCATGCCCAACGATAAAATTGTCGTATCTGGTCAGTTCCTCATTGACTCAGAGTCATCAAAAAATAGTGACTTTCTGCGTATGCAAGCGCCCAGTAATCAAGCTTCTACTTATGGAGAAATTCTTGCGATTGATAAAGGTGAACAGCGGCTGACCATAGCGCGTGGCCCGATTGAAAAGTGGGGACGAGGGCCTGCAACTATGACATTTGATGTCTCACCTCACATCGACCTTTCGCACTATGCTGTTGGAGATCCTATTACGTTTACGTTTATTACCGGTGATGCATTTACTGTTATTGATATAAAGCACAAAACTAGCCTCTCTGAAAATGATAGGCAACATCCTCAGGGATCGTCTAGCACCGGGCACAGTAAAAAGCATTCTCATGGGGAGCACATGAACCATGATTGAATCAATTATTCGTTGGTCTGTTGCTAACCGCATCGTTGTCTTGATATGCAGTTTAATGCTTCTAATAGGTGGTATCTGGTCAGTTAAAAACACACCCGTTGACGCTATTCCAGACCTTTCAGATGTTCAGGTTATCGTTAAAGCAAGTTACCCAGGACAAGCACCTCAGGTGGTTGAAGATCAGGTTACGTACGTATTGACCTCGGCTTTAATGTCAGTGCCCGGTGCAAAGACAGTGAGAGGTTATTCGTTTTTTGGTGATGCTTATGTATATGTAATTTTCGACGACAGCACGGATATTTATTGGGCGAGAAGTCGCGTTCTCGAATATTTAAGCCAAGTTGCTGCTCAATTACCTGAAGGGGTAACGCCGCAACTAGGCCCAGATGCCACCGGCGTTGGCTGGGTATTTATTTATGCACTTGTCAATGAATTCAATAATGAAACGTCGACGGATCTGGCCGAACTCAGATCATTACAAGATTGGTTTTTAAAATACGAGCTTCAATCCGTAGAGGGTGTAGCAGAAGTAGCACCGATTGGAGGGATGACGAAGCAATATCAAGTCAGCTTAAATCCGAAAAAACTGCAAGCTTACAATATAATGCCCTCTCAGATTGAGCGCGCGCTCGTAAGGGGGAATCAGGCTATTGGTGCTTCAGTTATTGAGATGGCTGAAGCTGAGTATATGGTCAGCGCAGAGCGTTACATCCAGTCGATAAACGATATCAAAACGATCCCCACGGGTGTGATTGAAAATGGTACTCCAGTTACCATTGGTGATGTAGCTGAGGTGAATGAGAGCCCATTGATGCGTAGAGGTGTTGCTGATTTCAATGGAAATGGAGAGGTCGTAGGCGGCATCGTCGTCATGCGTTATGGTGAAAATGCGAAAAAAACCATAGAGGCAGTGAAGCATAAGCTCAAATCACTGCGCGCCAGCTTGCCCGATGGCGTTAACATTGTGCCGGTTTACGACCGCACTACATTGATTGATGGTGCGGTGAATACGCTGTTCGATAAATTAGTTGAAGAGCTCATTGTAGTGAGCTTAGTTTGTTTCATGTTTTTGCTGCACGTGCGGTCTTCGCTGGTGGCAATGGTTAGCCTTCCGATAGGTGTTTTGAGTGCTTTTGTTGTGATGAAGCTGCAAGGGCTTAACGCCAATATCATGTCTCTTGGCGGTATTGCGATTGCCATGGGGGCGATGGTTGATGGCGCAATAGTTGTGGTAGAAAACTTACATAAGCATCTTCATCGAAATAGAACAAACATTAGTGCTAAAGAGCGATGGCAGCTCGTTGTTAAATCAACAACGGAAGTAGGGCCAGCTCTGTTTTTTTCTCTGTTGATAATTACGGTTTCTTTTATACCGGTCTTTGCGTTAGAAGCTCAAGAAGGCAGGTTGTTTTCGCCTCTTGCCTTTACCAAAACTTACGCAATGGCTGGGGCCGCAGCGCTGTCCATCACCCTTGTGCCAATACTTGCCGGATATTTTGTTAAAGGTAGGCTTAAAGCTGAAAATGAAAACCCGATAAATAAATGGCTTCTCAGTATTTATAAACCATTGCTAAAGAAAGTATTAGCTTTTCCCATTATCACAATATGTGTTGCTTTATTGGTTTTGTTCTCAATGTTTTGGCCACTAAGCCAGCTAGGGAGTGAATTTATGCCTGAAATAGATGAAGGCGACCTAATGTACATGCCGACAACGTATCCTAGCGTGTCGGTGGGAAAAGCACGTGAAATTTTACAGCAAACAAATAAGTTGATCATGACTTTACCAGAGGTCAAGTCGGCGTTCGGTAAAGTTGGACGCGCCGATACCGCCACGGATCCTGCACCACTCACTATGATTGAAACGTTCATTCAATTAAAGCCCAGGTCTGAATGGCGCGACGGTATGACGACGGAAAAGATTAAGCAAACATTAAATGAGCGTATTCAATTTCCTGGCCTCACGAATGCGTGGGTAATGCCCATAAAAACGCGCATAGACATGTTAGCGACAGGCATCAAAACACCCGTTGGCATAAAAATAGCGGGGCCTGAATTAGACGGGATTGAGGAAATTGGCAGACAAATAGAAAGCTTGCTGTCTGAACTACCCAATACAGCATCGGTTTATGCAGAGCGGGTAGTGGGCGGGCGCTATATTAATATTCGCGTAAATGCAAAAGCCGCCGCGCGTTACGGTATGACCGTAAATGATGTGCAAAACCTGCTTGCGACGTCTGTAGGAGGCAAAGTTGTGACGCAGTCGATAGAAGGGAGAGAGCGTTATCCCGTGAGTTTACGTTTTGAACAGCAGTATCGTGACTCGCCAGAGAAACTCTCTTCGCTTCCCATAGTGACCCCTTCGGGGGCGTTTGCGACACTTGGAGACCTCGCGGATATTGCTATTGAAGAGGGGCCTGCGGGAATTAAAAGCGAAAATGCAAGGTTAAATGGCTGGGTGTATATTGACATTGATATGGCTGATGGGCGAAACATTGACCTGGGCCGCTATGTTGAGGAAGCTGAAGCGTATCTGGCTCAACATCTGGCGTTACCGGAGGGCTATGCCATTTCATGGGCGGGTCAATTTGCTTACTTAGAAAGGGCAAAGGCAAAACTTTCAATAGTTATTCCGGCCACACTGCTTATAATTTGTCTGTTGTTATATTTGGCCTTTAATCGATTTCGTGACGTTGTGCTTATTTTAGTTACGTTGCCACTGGCTTTAGCGGGGAGTGTCTGGCTGCTTTACCTGCTTAACTTTAATCTATCGGTTGCTGTTGGGGTCGGGTTTATCGCACTGGCTGGGGTAGCTGTTGAAATTGGAGTGATCATGCTGGTCTACCTAAAGCAAAGTGTCGATGACGATGCTGACCACTCATCTATAACATGTGAAAACGACGTAATTACAGCTATTGTTAACGCTGCAAGTGCGCGCCTAAGGCCTGTCATGATGACATCTTTGTCAATCATTATTGGTTTACTGCCCGTGCTCTATGCGTCTGGCACAGGAAGTGAGGTCATGCAGCGTATAGCTGCGCCAATGGTAGGGGGGATGACGAGTGCACTCATGCTTACTTTGTTTGTTTTGCCCGCGGCGTTTTATTTAACAGTCAAAAGCAAAACGAAGTAAGAAGAGCCGTTTAAGGCTCCTCTTTATTTACTAATATACAAGGTCTGCTTGGAACAGAAAATTTGACGAGCAGGCCTTAGTTAATTGTCGGTATATGAACTGGCATAGTCCTCAACAGACTGCCACACTCTGAGCAGGTTTCCGCTGAGTATTTTACTTATATCACTTTCACTGTAACCACGGTCAAGCAGACCTTGAACCAAGTTAGGAAAGGCTGCAACATCTTTTAATCCAATGGGTAATGAGTCGCCAACACCATCGTAATCTGAGCCAATACCTACGTGTTCAACACCAATGAGCTGTACAACATGGTCAATATGGTCGAGAACTTCATCAAGCGTTGAGTAGGGGTAGGGCACTTCTTCCCTGTAGCTTTCTTCGAAGTTCGCAAGTTTTGGACTTTCTTCCCCTTCTTTTTCAATAAGTGCTTTTCTCGCCTGTGACAAGCCGGTTCGCCATGCTCCAGCTTCTTTAGAGACAAAACTTGAGCCGAAGTTGATCATAATAACCCCTCCATTCTCGCCCAACTTTTTAATCATATCGTCATCCATATTGCGTTCGAACCCAGGCGTAAACCTGCGCAATGAAGAATGAGATGCAATCACTGGCGTTTTGGTTAATGCAATGACTTGATAAAAAGCGTCATCGGAAACATGAGAAATATCAATCATAATGCCCATATTGTTCATCTCTTTGACCAAGGTTTTTCCAAACGGGCTTAAACCTTTCCATTTTCGGCGCAAATCATATGAGGAATCAGAGATGTGGTTAGATTGGCTATGGGCTAACGTTATATACCGTATACCGCGCGCGTAGAAAGCGCTCAAATTGTTTAGGTCGCCTTGAATAGGTGAGCCATTTTCCATCCCCATTGGAAGAGAAATAAGGCCTTGTGCGAACTGTGATCTTACATCCTTAGTACTTCTTGCAATGGCAAACTTGTCGGGAGCGCGGGCAACAATAGCTTCTACAGAATCAATGAGTTCGTGGGCAAGTTGCGTTGACTCTGGTGAGTTATCCAGACTTGCCGGTACATAAATGCTCATAAAAGGCGCATTGAGCCCTCCTTCAACGGCACGGGGATAGTCAAAGTCGCCACCGTCAGTTGCCTGAGTGACATCAACCCACTTCTCTTTTACGCGATAGGGAACATCAATGTGCCCATCAACAATGATATTTTCTTTAGCAAGTCTTATCGCTTTTTCTGATGCGGTGTAGTCTTTTGCTTCCACCGAGGCTGCAAACATGCCAAACAAGGCTGTAATACTTAGTGCGAGTACTGGTCGTGGGTGGCGCCCCTTCATAACATCATTTCCTTAACGATATGGGTGAGATAAAAATAGTATGCTGTAGTGGGCTTTTTATGTGGTTGCCCACGATTTACCCTGTCAGACTCTAAAGTAAATTCATCAAAGCGGCAATGGATATACATCATCATGCTATCAGTGCTCTATCCCAAATTATTTTCGTATCAGTAGTGTTGCGGGGTTTCACGCAGCAGAGCATTTCTTTTAAACCTAAAACTCGAACCAATAAAGCTGCGTAAGCGCGAATTTGACTATTTTTAAAGCGAACGACCCTGTTCACCTAAATTTTACATTGCAATAAAAATTTAAAACTTGTTATGGTGAAGATTGCGTGACTTCATTGCGCGAATACGGGATACTCTCGAGCGCTCCGCCACTATTCGATGATAGAGATTCATCTGTGCGGCCAACGTAATTTTAAGTGATACTCGCTCTTCTCAGACAATCAGCCGAGATCACAGATAACAAGTATGAGAAATAAATATGGCTATTAATTTTGTACCGCTAGATAAAGAAAAACACAAAGACCTAAAGGTTGCGGTAAACACTTCTTTCAGTTTTGCGAAAAATACTCACTTAGCTTCTGCAACGATCCGTGAGTTTGCACAGCTTGCAGCAACTATGCCGTTGGTTTTCATTGAAGATCCAACATCAAAGCGTCATCACGTAGTAACGATGCTAGGTATGGAACAAGGTCAAAACTTGTTTTTAGCCGGTGATAAGTGGAAGGGACCGCACGTACCTATGAATATAGTGCGCTATCCTTTTGATGTAAGACCTGATGGCGACAAATTAGGTGTTTTCATTGACGAAAACTCAGATTTGATCTCAGACGAAGGGCAGGCGCTATTCAATGACAAAGGCGAACCAACCGAGTTTCTTGAAGCCCGTCAGACGTTCTTAGCTGACTTGGCAAACAGCGAGATGCTAACACAGCGCTTTGTGAACAAAGTAGTAGAGCTTGAGCTTCTGGACCCTATTCAAATTCGTCTTGCGTACAAAGACGGCTCACAGCGTAACGTAACCGGCATGATGAGCATAAATGAAAAGAAATTGCTTGAACTGCCTGATGAGCAAGTACTTGAGCTTCATAAGCAGGGCTTCCTAGGCGCAATCTACGCTATCATGATGTCTGTTGGTCAGTTAAACCGTTTGGTTGAGCTATCAAACGATACTGAGAACCCAATTCAAAGCATGCAGCTTTCTCCAGTGCAGCCAGCACAAAACGATGCAAAAGAAGAGGCGCCAAGCGCTTAACGCTTTCTTTCATACCAAAAGGCCCGCAACTTGAAGTGACCCCATAAAGTTGGACTCATTTCTAAGCAGCAACTAAGGCCTGATTTCGATACTGTATCGGACTCAGGCCTTTTAGTTTCAGCTTAATACGTTCATTGTTGTAATAGTCGATGTATTCTTTGATGTTTTCAATGAGTTCATTTGCGTCCTTGAACGTCTCATTGTGATACATCTCAGTTTTTAATATGCCGAAGAAGTTCTCGGCAACGGCATTGTCTAAGCAGTTTCCTTTTCTGGACATACTCTGAAGCAGTCCATGTTCTTTAATATGCTGTTGGTATCGTTTGTTTTGATATTGCCAACCTTGGTCGGAGTGTATGAGCGGTCTCTCATGCTTCAGTAGCTTTGCTGTTGCGGCTTTAAGCATATCAGTGACTAAAGGTAACGTTACAGATGTCCGTACCTCATAGCTGACCACTTCTTGGTTAAACAGGTCTATTATCGGCGACAGATATACCTTCTGGCCATTGACCTTAAATTCAGTGACATCGGTCACCCATTTTTGATTAGGCTTCTTTGCCGTAAATTCACGTTGAAGAACATTTTCAGCGATTCTACCGACTTCACCTGTGTAAGACTTGTAGCGTTTAGGTCTGACTTTTGATTTCAAACCAAGCTCGCCCATCAAGCGCTGTACACGCTTATGGTTAACCACTAAGCCCGCACCTCTTAGCGCACAAGTAATCCTACGATAGCCGTATCGCCCTTTATGCTTGTGATAGATATCACGTATTTTTACGCGTAAGTCAGCATTGGAACAAGGCCGATTCAGTGTATTACGATGGTAGTAATAAACGCTCTTGGGAAGCCCTGTGACCTTTAATAAGTGTTGTAAGCTGTATTTTGCCTTGAGCTCTTCGACAACTATCGTTTTGTCTTTGTTTTTTTCTTTCTGGCTTGAGCCAAGGCTTCTAACTTTTTTAAGACTGCGTTCTCTGCACGTAGATAATCCAATTCTTCTCTGAGTTCTTTTTCAGTCATCTCAGATGACGGTTTAGGAGTAGAAGAATGATTAATCACGCGAGGCCTACCTATTTTTTGTGGTTTTAGACGGGTTATACCTTCGTGAGCATAAAGCTTTTGCCATTGAAATAAAATACCAGGGGATGATAAGTCGAAATAGGCACTGGTATAAGTAAGAGACCAATTATGCACTGACATAGTTTTAAGCACATGAATTTTAAATTCGAAAGAGTAAGGACGTTGCTTGTGAGTAAAACTCTCAGCGCCATTGATGCGATAAACTTGAGACCAATAACGAATAAGGTTAGGCCGTACTTCAAACTTTGGGCCTAAGGTCCCTGAACTCTCTTCTTGCGCTAGTCGCGCTAGTTTTAACTTAAATGCTTTGTGATATTTGGACATAAAAAGACCCCCAGTAATTGGATTGTCCAACTATTGGGGGTCACTTCAACTAGCGGGCCTTTTTTTATGAAAACTGTCTCCTAATTATCCATGAGAGTTGGTGTTAGATTAAACTTTTGTTTAAGTTCGATTCATAATTCATTAAGTTTTTAGCGCTTATCTTTGTTTTGTTCCCAACACAATTTACTTTAAGGATAAACAAATGGGTTTCAAAACAAATGCTCTTACATCTTCTCTTGTCTTTATGGCCTGTGGTGCGCTTTTAACTGTGCATGCGGCTCAAGCTGATACACAAAATGAGGTTCAAGCTGTTGCCGTGGATATTGAAGATGTTGATGACGCTTTATTTGGCGCGAATTACATTCGCTACTTTGAATCAATAAATAACAAAGAGGGCGCATACCTCATCAACCCGTATTTGCAACGCGTGTCTAGTGTTACAGGCGGGTACTATAACATCGACAATAGCGACATTTATAACCTGGGAGGCACGTTTTATCTTGACGAAAAGTGGATGCTGTCAGTTGAGGGAAGCCATGCGGAATTTAACGATAACTTTGACAATTCTGATTTGACGGTTGTTGATGTTAGGGGCGGGTTTAACTTATCAAGGCAGTGGCAAATTGGCGCAGGTTTGGTTTATCAACGTGCAAGTTATGACTCAATTGGCAATGACGTTGCAATCAGCGATAGCGAAAGTGACACATCTCCAATAGCATTCACCCGTTATACCTTGCTAAGCAAATATGGAACGGGGTGGGATTTGATGGCTCAGTACATAGCTGATGATGTGGATAACCTTGACATTTCAGCTCGCTACTTTTTCTCTCCTGGTCTCAGCGTTGCTGGCACCTATAGTTATGTTAACGCGCCAGATGGCGTTGATGATGAGAAAGTCGTTGGCGTTGAGGTCGATTATTGGATGAGTGATAAGTTTGCATTAAAGCTTGCTCATGAATTTGACGTTGATAGCGATATAGATTCAGACGTAACTATGCTGCGCGCTTCATATCGATTCTAACAAAACCGTTGTTTAAATAGGGCGCAACAGCAATGTGCTTGCTAATTGCGCCTTTTGATTGTCTTTATGAGGCCCTTTTTCAGCTATTCGTCGAATATTTCCCGCACTACCAATATTATTCCGTTTATTTTTTGCACTTTTTTATACGCCTAATCATACACTTCCTCATTTTGCTGTATATATAGACAGTTTAAAGCCAATGAATACGCGGCTTTCACGCCTTTTTTCTACTTGACAGTGGGGATCATTGATACCTAAACTGTATCTCAGTGGGTAAATGTGGCGAATTGTGGATCAAATCATCATCACTTTGCAGATTAGTACTCAAAAAACAAGAAAACCAAGAGCAAATAATAAAAGGCTAGGGGAATGTTCCGCGGCGCTAACGCAATCAATCTGGATACAAAAGGCAGACTGGCTATACCGACGAAGTATCGTCAGTCGCTGCTGGATGATTGTCAGGGACAACTGGTCTGCACCGTCGATACACAACAAAGTTGTTTGCTGCTTTACCCACTTCCCGAATGGGAAGAGATTGAGCTTAAACTCTCTAAACTATCAAGCATGATCCCTGCCGAGCGTCGCTTGCAGCGATTGCTACTAGGTTATGCTTCAGAAGGTGAGATGGATAAAAGCGGGCGCATTCTTGTTCCTACTCCACTGCGAAGTTTCGCAAAACTCTCAAAAGAAGTCATGTTAGTTGGTCAGTTAAACAAATTCGAAATTTGGGATGCCGATATTTGGGCACAACAAGTTGAAGCTGATATAGACACCGAACGCAAAGGCGAATTTGAACTTACCGAACGATTACAGGACTTTTCTCTATGACGCAGCCTAGCGAATTTAAACATATTTCAGTATTGCTTGATGAATGCATTGAAGCCCTGGCGATTAAACCAAGCGGTATTTATATTGATGCCACTTTCGGCCGCGGTGGGCACTCAGCGCGTATTCTAGATGCATTGGGTGAACACGGGCGTCTTATCGCCTTTGACCGCGACCCGCAAGCAATCAAAGCGGCAGAACGCTTCGCCGAAGATAAGCGCTTTAGCATTATCCACTCACCGTTTGGTGATATGGCAGAAGAAATCGAAGCGCTAGGACTAACCGGCAAGATTGACGGCGTGCTAATGGATTTAGGTGTGTCTTCTCCCCAGCTAGACGATGCCGAGCGTGGCTTTAGCTTTCTGCGTGACGGCCCCCTTGATATGCGCATGGACACCTCACGTGGACAAAGTGCAGCCGACTGGCTGGCCAACGCAGAAGAACAAGACATTACGCAGGTTATTAAAGAGTTTGGCGAAGAAAAGTTCGGCAAGCGCATTGCTCACGCCATTGTAAACACACGCAAAGAAACGCCTATTACGCGCACCGCTCAGCTTGCCAAAATTATCGACGAAGCCGTACCTGTAAAAGACAAATTTAAGCATCCTGCAACTCGCGCATTCCAAGGAATTCGCATTTATATCAATGCGGAACTTGAGCAACTTCGCGTGGGACTTAAAGCGGCCACACAGGTATTAGCGAAAGAAGGGCGCCTGGCCGTTATATCATTTCACTCGTTAGAAGACCGCTTGGTAAAGCGCTTCATTAAGGATCAAAGTAAAGGGAAATCAGTACCGCACAACTTGCCGATTACTCAGGCTGAAATAGATGCAGATAAAGTGCTCAAAGCCTTGGGTAAAGCGATAAAACCTTCAGAACAGGAGATTGCGAACAACGTTCGCTCTCGCAGTTCGGTATTACGGGTGGCTGAAAAGTTATGACCAAAGCCGCGCCAGACAAGGCCAGCACTAATTTTAAATTACTGCTAATCATTGTATCTGATTTGACCCGCAACAAGTTGCGGGTTTTGTTGTATTTAATGGTTATCACAAGTGCCATGGCGGTAACCCTTAGCAGTCATCACAATAGACAGCAGGTCATTGCCCTTGAAGACCTTATGCAAGAGAAAGATGAGCTTGATGTAGAGTGGCGCAATTTAGTGCTAGAGCAGCGGGCGCTAACGGAACACAATCGCATTGAAACCTTGGTTGAGAAACAGCTTGATATGTACCGCCCAACCGCCGATGACGAAGTAGTAGTGAGGCTGAAATGAACGGGACTTCATTACATCGCGCTTCATCTAAAACCACGCGCACACGCAAAAGTCTTGGGGCAAAACAGAATGTCACGCCAAGTCTGGTTCATTGGCGATTTATCGTTGTTTTAGTTGTCATTATGGCTGTGTTTGGGGTACTCGCGGCGCGCGCCGCCTATATTCAGGTAATCGAGCCAGATGAACTTATTCAGCAGGGGGACAACCGCACACTTAGAACCCGAGATATGCCAACCTATCGTGGGCTTATTACCGACAGAAATGGTGTAGAACTGGCAGTAAGTGTTCCTGTCCGCGCCATCTATGCCGACCCGAAAA
Organism: Alteromonas sp. V450; assembly: GCF_001885075.1. Lineage (NCBI taxonomy): Bacteria > Pseudomonadati > Pseudomonadota > Gammaproteobacteria > Alteromonadales > Alteromonadaceae > Alteromonas > Alteromonas sp. V450. The sequence goes on along the minus strand of NZ_MODU01000004.1, from coordinate 2,256,705 downwards.
TCATTCATGAAAACAATGGTTTTGAAGAAGAACGCCGTTGGGAAGCGCTTGCAGATGTATTGCGCCAAGATGTTAAAGAGCTAAAAGAGAAAGTGGCTAACCCAAAACGTCGTTTTGTGTACTTGCAGCGTCAGGTGTCGCCTGCAATGGCTGAGTACGTAGACAAGCTGGACATTCCAGGTATTTACCTTCGTCGTGAAAGCCGTCGTTACTACCCTACGGGCGAGGTATCAGCACAGTTAATTGGCGTTACCGATGTTGATGATACGGGCGTTGAAGGCTTAGAACGCATGTATAACGAGTGGCTAACGGGCACACCAGGCTCTCGTAAAATACGCCGCGATGCGAAAGGGCGCCAGGTTGAAATATTAGAAACAAAATCTGGTGAAAAAGCCGGCGACCTGCAGCTAACTATTGATCAGCGCATTCAGGCACTTGCTTACAAAGAAATCAAAGAAGCCATGATTTACTATCAATCAAGTTCGGCTTCCGCCATTGTTATAGACGTGAAAAGCGGCGATGTTTTGGCCATGGTGAACGCACCATCATTTAACCCAAATGATAGAAGCAATATATCTCCGCATAGAATGCGTAATCGCGTAATTACTGATGCGTTTGAACCCGGCTCTTCATTAAAACCACTTGCAGTACTTACTGCGCTTGAATTTGGTGAGGTAGGTCCAGATGACTCGGTCGATACCTATCCTGGTTGGATGCGTTTGGGTGGCAGTCTAGTAAAAGACTCACGCAACTATGGCGAGTTAACGCTAGAAGAAATTATTCAGCATTCCTCGAACATGGGCACCTCTAAACTTGCGCTGTCAGTGCCTAAACAGTTCCTGCTTGATACCTACTACAACATGGGCTTAATGAGCGATACTGGGCTTAATATGGCAGGTGAAAGTAGCGGTATTTTCCACGAGCGCAGTCGTTGGTCTGAATTTGAGCTAGCTACGCTGTCGTTTGGGTACGGCATCTCTGTAACTACTGCACAGCTAGGGCGTCTCTACGCAACGTTGGCAAACGGCGGTATAAAAACACCACTTAATATCATCAAGTCACCGGAACAACCATCGTGGCAAGCTCAATCAGAACGGGTGATCAGCGAAGAAAACGCAAGAGCGATTGTTCAAATGATGGAAAGCGTAACCCAGCGGGGCGGCACGGCAACCAAAGCGGCCATTCCGGGCTATCGAGTCGCTGGGAAAACAGGAACCAGCCGAAAAGCAGTAGCCGGCGGCTACGGTGAAGAGTATGTCAATATTTTTGCCGGTATAGCACCTGTGTCTGACCCAAGGCTAGTAACCATTGTGTTGATCAACGAACCTGGCGGTGATTTGTATCACGCGGGTGATACCGCTGCACCTGTCTTTTCATCAATTATGGGTGGCGCGCTGCACATGCTAAACGTTACGCCCGATGACAAGCAGGTTACATCTAGCCGCTTATTGAAAGGAGGTCAAAGTGGTAGTTAGTGCCTTTATTCAAAGTATCAAAGCCTTGTTGGAGAAATTTGGTGTAGACGCCCCAGATATCCGTATTGAAGGTTTAACGCTAGACAGCCGAGAAGTGAATACACGCTTGGCTTTTTTGGCGATTAAGGGTCACGAACGCGATGGTCGAGATTTTATACCCCAGGCAATAAGTTTAGGGGCCCGTGTAATTCTGGCGCAAACTGAAGACAGTAGTGCCCATGGTCAGATGGAAATGCGTGACCACAGCGTCATTATCTCCTTGTATGAATTGCCACAAATGCTCTCTGCATTAGCTGCTGCATTTTACGACTACCCTGCTCAGAAAATGACGACAGTAGCAGTAACAGGGACAAACGGAAAAACCTCTACAGTTCAACTGCTTACCCAGCTCAAGGACGCACTAGGTACGCGTAGCGCAAGTATCGGAACTTTAGGTAGCAGCGTGTTTGAAGGCGATGAAACCCAATGGTCGAACACGCCGGCAGCAAACACTACGCCGGATGCCATACGTATGCAATATTTGTTGGCAGACTTTGTGCAAAGCGAAGTGCGCCATACGGCTTTTGAAGCAAGCTCGCACGCATTGGTTCAAGGGCGGCTTGGTACAGTAAAAACCGATATCGCTGTTTTCACCAACCTTACTCGAGATCATCTCGATTATCACGGCACCATGGAAGAGTACGGCAAAGCCAAGCGCTTGCTGCTTCAGCAGCCAGGTTTAAAGGCTGTGGTATTAAACGCTAATGATGATGAAAGTAAGAAGTGGGATGACGCAGCAGATAAGTCGATTACACGCGTCTGGACAGGTATAGACGAAACTGGTCTGGATGGAAGCGGTGAAAGTGAGTACTTACGAGCGCATAACAATCCTCAAAGTAGCCATTGTTTCGCCACAAATGCTTCTTATCATGCAGGTGGATGTAGCTTTGAACTGGTGAGTTCGTGGGGAAACGCTGCTATTTCGCTGCCACTATTCGGAAAATTCAATATCAGCAATGTACTTAGCGCTATAGGTACATTACTCGCTGAAGGTGAGCGTTTTGATGACGTGGTTAACGCGGTAAATGCAATCACGCCTGTACCCGGGCGAATGGAGGTCTTCCCGGTAACGGGGGCGGCTAACTTAGTGGTGGACTACGCGCATACGCCAGACGCGCTGGAGAAAGTGCTGTTAAGCGCCAAATTCCATACAACGGGCAAAGTGTGGTGTGTGTTTGGCTGTGGCGGGGACAGAGACAAAGGTAAGCGACCGCTAATGGGCCAAGCTGCTGAGTCAGGCGCTGACGCTATTGTGATCACTACCGACAACAGCAGAAGCGAAAGCCCTGAGTCTATTGCCAAGGACATCATTGCGGGTTTGAAGAACCGTGAGCTGGCAGTGTCTATACCTGATCGCGAGCAAGCTATTCGTCATTGCCTTGAGCATGCGCATGAAAGCGACATCATCATTGTGGCCGGAAAAGGCCATGAAGATTACCAAATTATCGGTGACAAAAAGACTAACTATAACGAACGTGCAGTTGTGGCGCGACTGCAACAGGAGTACAGCAAATGATAACAACAACGCTGTCATGGATAGCCGAAAAGGTTAATGGAAAATTAAAAGGCGCTGCTGACATCGAAGTATCAGCAGTAAGTACCGATACCCGCACCCTTGAAGATGGCGCAGTTTATCTGGCCTTGAAAGGTCCAAATTTTAACGGCCACGATTTTATCTCTACGGCCGAAAAAGCGGGAGCGAGCGCGGTTATCGCCAGTGAAGACGTAGCTACCTCGCTACCTGTCATCACGGTTGAAAATACCAAAGACGCGCTTGGTCTATTAGGTGCCGCGGTAAAATCATACGTGGCCCCCAAAACGATTGCGATTACCGGAAGCAGTGGCAAAACCACCGTAAAGGAAATGTGTGCCGCTATTTTGGCGCGAAGAGGCAATGTGTTAGCCACAAACGGTAACTTCAACAATGATATTGGTGTGCCGCTAACCCTTCTACGCCTTGAACCTCAGCATGAATATGCAGTGATGGAGTTAGGCGCAAATCACATGGGTGAAATCGCCTATACCACGAATCTTGTTAAGCCGGACGTAGCCACTATCGTAAATGCCGCCGCTTCTCATCTTGAAGGTTTTGGAAGCTTACTAGGTGTAGCGCGCGCCAAAAGTGAAATTTTTAAAGGCTTAGGCAGTGATGGTGTGGCGGTAGTTAATGTGGATAGTCAGTTTGCCGAATTCTGGCAAGGCAAACTTAAACAGACTAAAACGCTTACGTTTTCGCAGCAGAAAAATAATGCCGACTTTAGAGCGGAAGATATCACCATTGGGCTAGATGGCTGCGCCGCATTCCACTTGGTTTGCCCGCAAGGTGATATGTCTATTCAACTTACCATTCCAGGCATTCACAACGTGGGGAATGCCCTTGTTGCTGCGGCCTTAACGCTGCAAGTAGGCGCCACGCTAGAGAACGTGCGCGACGGTTTACTTGCCATGAAGCAAGTTAGCGGCCGTTTGAATGTAAAACAACTTACCGAACAGGTTCGCCTGTTAGACGATACCTACAACGCCAACGTAGCGTCTGTAAATGCGGCAATTGATACGCTAAGTAGCTTTTCAGGCATTCGCGTTCTTGTTCTAGGCGACATGAAAGAGTTGGGCGAAAAAGCGCGTTATTACCACGAGCAGGTGGGGGAATACGCTAAACAAAAAGGAATTAATTACCTGTATACCATGGGTGTTTTGAGTCAATCAGCCAGTGCTGTGTTTAATGAAAACGGTGGCCATTTCAGCGATGTTGAAAGTTTGTTGGCCGCAATGGAGAGTGATTTGTTAGTGCAGCAGCGCGATATTTCAATTTTAGTTAAAGGTTCACGCAGTTCCAAAATGGAACGTGTGGTAGAGGCGGTCGAGGCCTCTGCGCTGGGAAAGCACGATAGCCGTCGGGAGCGAATAGCATGTTAATTTGGCTAGCCGACTGGCTGACACAATTCGATGCAGGGTTTAACGTATTTTCATACCTTACCCTTCGCGCAATTTTAAGCACGCTGACCGCGTTACTTATTGCCATTCTTATTGGCCCTAAGATGATTCGTTATTTGCAGCGTATGCAAATTGGTCAAACGGTACGAGACGATGGCCCGCAAAGCCATTTGTCAAAATCAGGTACACCCACTATGGGCGGGTTACTTATACTCGCAGCAATTGTAGTAAGCGGCCTGCTTTGGGCTGACCTTACTAATCGTTATGTATTGGTAACACTAACCGTGGTTGTGGCCTACGGTATTATCGGGTTTGTTGACGACTACAGAAAAGTGATCCGCAAAGACTCGAAAGGGCTCATCGCCCGTTGGAAATATTTCTGGCAATCGGTGGTTGCGTTAGGCGTCGCATTCTATCTATACAGCAGTGCAACAATAAGCGCTGAAACCTCACTACTGGTGCCTTTTTTCAAAGAAGTGTTTCCGCAGTTAGGGGCGTTCTTCATCATCATTACTTACTTTGCCATTGTAGGCACCAGTAATGCGGTAAACCTTACCGATGGCTTGGATGGACTTGCCATTGTGCCCACTATATTGGTTGCGGGCGCATTTGCCATATTTGCTTATGTAACAGGTAATGCGAACTTTGCCGAATACCTGAATATTCCTCATATTCCGCTCACCAGTGAACTGGTGATTGTGTGCACCGCCATGGTTGGTGCAGGCTTAGGATTTTTATGGTTTAACACGTATCCGGCACAAGTATTTATGGGCGACGTTGGTTCATTAGCGTTAGGCGGCACATTAGGCGTGCTGGCTGTATTAGTGCGCCAAGAACTCGTGTTAATCATCATGGGTGGTGTTTTTGTTATAGAAACCCTGTCGGTCATCCTTCAGGTAGGTTCTTACAAACTGCGTGGCCAGCGTATTTTCCGTATGGCGCCCATTCACCATCACTATGAATTGAAGGGCTGGCCAGAGCCGCGCGTAATAGTGCGTTTTTGGATCATTTCAATCATTTTGGTTTTAGTGGGTTTAGCTACCCTTAAACTTAGATAAGCGGTAAAGAGATAAGCATTAATGTCGTATAACGTACGTGAGCATAGTTATGTGGTCGGTGGCCTGGGTGTTACAGGTCAGGCTTGCGTGCGCTTTTTGTTGCAACAGAAGGCAACGGTTAAAGCGTTTGATACCCGTGCTAATTTTACTCTAGTTACCGACCCTGATTCTGATCTTGATACTGACATGCAAGCGTTTATGGCAGAGAAGGTCACTTGCACCGCTCTAAGCGAAGATTACTTTGATGGTGTAGACACTTTGGTGTTAAGTCCGGGTCTTGCTTTGAATATTGAACAAGTGACTTTAGCGCAAAAGTGTGGTGTTGAGGTGATCGGCGACGTGGAATTGTTCGCCCGTTTAAATGCCTTAACGAGTAGTGCTACGCCAGCTAAGCGCGTAGTAGGTATAACCGGCTCTAACGGTAAAACCACGGTTACTTTATTAGTGAACCATCTGCTCAAAAGCTGCGGCGTAAAAAGCATTGAAGCGGGTAACGTAGGTCGCCCTGTGCTTGAAGCGCTTCAAAGTGATGCAGATGTAGTGGTGATGGAGCTATCAAGTTTTCAACTTGAAACTACGTCTAGCCTGGAGCTTGAAGCTGCTACTGTGCTTAATATTTCCGATGACCACCTAGACCGTCACGGTACCCTTGAAGCCTATATCGATGCCAAGCATCGCATTTTTGATAATGCGAAATCTGCGGTTGTGTGGCGAGACGGTGAGTTTGTAGCACCTTACGAGCAGCTTATTACCGATGCTAAGGGGATTGGTGCATCAAATTCAGTATCTGATGGCGTATCTAATGCCGCGTCTAATGAAGAGTCGCTAGCGTCAAAAAATATCGTTGAATATGGACTGGGAGAGTCGACCACAGGGTTTGCGATTGCGTCTTTTGACGGTGACGATAGTGCTCGTGACGATGAACAAAGTCTATATATAACGTTTAATGGCGAAAAGCTCATTGCCCTTAGCGATATTCATTTGGCGGGCATGCATAACGTACTAAACATCATGGCTGCATTGGGTATCTGCCTTCAGCTAGGTGTTTCGCCAGAGCTCGCGGTTAAACATCTACACAGTTTCAAAGCTGCACCACATCGCTGTGTGGAAATAGCCCGCGTAAACGACATCCGCTATATCGACGATTCCAAAGCAACCAACATTGGCGCCACGGTAGCTGCCCTTGAAGGGTTAGCTCCGACTATACAAGGGAAGCTCATTCTTATTGCAGGTGGTGACGCTAAAGGCGCTGATATAGCCAGCCTCTCGCCTTATCTAACTAAATACGTATCGCACGTGTTTGCCTTGGGCAAAGACGCGCATTTGTTTGAAAAGAATTTTGCCCACACTTCTTGTGTATCAACCATGAAAGAGGCCGTAAAAGCAGCAACAAGACTAGCTGCACCTGGTGATGTAGTGCTGCTTTCGCCTGCGTGTGCAAGTTTAGATATGTTTAAGAATTACATGCATCGCGGTGACGTGTTTAAACAAGACGTGCACGATCTCCACAATTTACACAGTGAGAACAACGGCGCTGTGGGGGCCGCATCATGATGGCTGCCTCTACCAAACTTAGCGCACTATTTGCTGCGAAACACGATGGGCAGCCCTCGGCAACGCAACCCTATGACGTGACGCTGATATTAATTGCGCTCGCGCTAATGAGCATTGGGGTTGTAATTGTAACTTCCGCGTCGATGCCGGTGGCCGATAGGCTGCACGACAATCCGTTCTATTTTGCTATTCGCCACGGTATTTATATTGTTGGGGCGATCGTCGCCGCTATGGTGGTACTGAATTTACCCATGCAGTTTTGGCGCATGACAAATCCCTACCTTCTGCTTGCGGCTATAGCGTTATTGCTAGCAGTACTGGTAGTGGGAAGAACCGTAAACGGGAGCACCCGTTGGTTGGCGATTGGCCCTATAACCATTCAAGCCGCTGAGCCGGCAAAGCTCTTTTTCTTTGCGTATTTAGCGGGGTATCTGGTTCGCCGCTACGAAGAGGTTACCGAGAACCTAAAAGGCTTCATAAAACCCCTTGTGGTGTTCTTTGCACTTGCAATGTTGCTTTTGCTTCAGCCCGACTTAGGTACAGTAGTCGTGATGTTTGCAACCACAATTGGCCTGTTGTTTTTAGCGGGTGCACGACTGTGGCAGTTCTTCGCACTGGTGTTTGCAGGCATATTAGCCGTTGTAGCGCTTATCGTGTTTGAAGAATACCGAATGAAACGGGTTACCTCCTTTTTAGACCCTTGGGCCGATCCGTTTGGCGCTGGTTATCAGCTAACCCAGTCTTTGATGGCCTATGGTCGCGGTAACTGGTTTGGGCAAGGCCTAGGCAATAGTTTGCAAAAACTGGAATTCTTACCCGAAGCACACACTGACTTTGTTATGGCCATCTTAGCGGAAGAGCTAGGCTTTGTTGGTGTGCTTGCAGTACTTGGTCTTATTTTATGGATGGTGTTGCGTGCGCTGAGCATTGGAAATAAGGCACTAGAAAAAGGGCGAGCGTTTGATGGGTACATGGCTTACAGCATAGGCATCTGGTTCAGCTTTCAAACGGCGGTAAATATTGGTGCAAGCGCCGGTATTCTGCCAACAAAAGGGTTAACGCTGCCGTTAGTTAGCTACGGCGGCTCGTCACTTATCATCATGTCAGTAGCAGTAGCCATATTACTTCGTATCGATTTTGAATTACGGGTTGATGGCGTACAGGCGATCGGCCGAGGCGATAGCAAATCAGGTAAGAGTAAGGCCCGCCGTAAAAAGCCGATACCAACAAGCGCGTCCAAATCTAAAGCATCGCATATTGAAGGTGATGCGAGCGTAGAGAGCAAGGTTTATGAAGCTGATTTTTCTACTGCGACGGTTGAAGCTAAACCTAGCGCCAAAACATCAAGCGCAGAAGATGAAGGAAAAGCTGGCATTAAAGCTATACTCGCGCGCGTGGCGCAGGAGGCTGATAATGGCTAAGCGTTGCTTGATTATGGCTGGTGGTACAGGCGGGCATGTTTTCCCTGGTCTTGCAGTGGCAAACGCGCTTCGAAATGAAGGTTGGGACATTCATTGGCTAGGCACCGCCGAGCGGATGGAAGCGCAAGTTGTGCCAAAGCACGATATTCCCATTCATTTTATTCCGGTAAAAGGGCTTCGTGGTAAAGGTATAGCGGCACGCTTTGAAGGCGCCATTGCTTTAGTTAAAAGCTTATTTTCAGCAAGACGAATTATAAAGCGTCTTCAACCTGATATCGTGGTCGGATTTGGCGGTTACGCAAGCGGCCCGGGCGGGGTAGCCGCAAAAAGTTTAGGCATTCCCGTTATTGTGCATGAGCAAAATGCCGCGGCAGGCATGACCAATAAGCTTCTCAGTAAAATCGCAAGTCGGGTGCTTCTGGGCTTTGAGGATGCGAAAGAACAATTTTCAGGTGGCGCTATTAAGGTGCATACTGTGGGCAATCCTGTTCGAGACGAAATTTGGCAGGTGAAGCCCAAGTCTGTAGACATTGACGCAGACGTTCGTGCAAACACTCTTGAAAGCCGTTTTGAAAACACTAGTGAGCACAAGCAAGGTTTAAATATGCTTGTAGTTGGCGGCAGTTTAGGTGCACAAATTCTCAATGAAACCGTGCCGGAGACTTGCGGGGTGCTAGAAGGTTTATCAATCAAACACCAATGTGGAAAGGGCAACAGTGAAGGTGTCATTAAAGCCTACACGTCGGTGGGCGCAGATATGTCGAAAATCGATGTCAGTGATTTTATTGATGACATGGCCGCAGCTTATGAATGGGCAGACTTTATTGTCTGTAGAGCCGGTGCGCTTACGGTAAGTGAAGTCGCAGCAGCCGGACGCGCGGCGATTTTCGTACCGCTACCTTTTGCGGTTGACGATCACCAAACAAAAAATGCGCAGTCGCTAGTGAGGCAAAATGCGGCACTAATGATTGCTCAATCTGTATTGAAAGAAAATTTAGGGCAGGTGGTACGTCAGTGGTTACAACACCCTGAAGGCTGCTTAAAGATGGGTGCTGTTGCGAAAACATGTGCAAGCACTCATGCCACGGAAAATGTAGTAAGCCACGTTAAAAGCGTGGTAGGAGTAGGGGACTAATGGTTTTTAAAACCCCATTTGAAAGCCCGCAAATGCGCAGGGTGAAAAATATATTCTTTATTGGTATCGGCGGTGCCGGTATGGGTGGTATTGCCGAAGTATTACTAAACGAAGGTTATGCTATTGCTGGCTCTGACATTCAAGAAGGGCCAATGACACAGCGCTTAAGCGAATTAGGTGCTGATGTGAAAATAGGCCACCGTGCGGAAAATGTTGAAGGCATGGACGTTATTGTGGTGTCTAGCGCTATCAATGAGCAAAATCCAGAGATTATCGTTGCTCGTGAAAAGCGCATTCCGATCATTCGCCGTGCAGAAATGCTGGCAGAATTGATGCGATTCCGCCACGGTATTGCGGTGGCGGGTACCCACGGCAAAACTACCACAACCAGTTTAATTTCAACGATTTTCGCAGAAGCGGAGTATGACCCTACGTTTGTTATCGGCGGTTTGCTTAACAGTGCTGGTACGAATGCGCGTTTGGGTAAAAGCCGTTATCTAATCGCAGAGGCCGATGAGAGCGATGCGTCGTTCCTTCATTTGCAGCCGATGGTTTCTGTGGTGACCAATATAGAAGCAGACCATATGGATACTTATGGGGGCGACTTCTCAAAGGTGAAAGATACCTTTGTTGATTTCTTGTCGAACCTACCGTTTTACGGGCAGGCAATCGTATGCGGTGACGATGCAAATATCCAAGAAATTCGCCCTCGTATAGGTCGAAGCATTCTTACCTATGGTTTTGAATCACATAACGACTATCGCGCAGAAAATGTTTCTCTGTCATTCGGTAAAGCGAATTTCACGGTTATTCGCCCAGAACGCGAACCGTTAGATATTACGCTGAACCTCACCGGTAACCACAATGTGCTAAATGCCCTTGCTGCTATCGCTGTCGCAACCGACGAAAGTGTAGACGACGACGCTATCATTCGCGCACTAGCCAGCTTTGGTGGAATAGGTCGTCGTTTCGAGCAGCTAGGTACGTTTAATACCAGCAAAGGTGAGGTGTGTTTGGTGGATGATTATGGTCACCATCCAACGGAAGTAAGGGCGACTATCGCTGCGGCTCGTGCAAACTGGCCTGATAAGCGCTTGGTTATGGTTTATCAACCACATCGCTTTACGCGAACCCGCGACCTTTACGAAGACTTTGTTGAAGTACTGTCGAGTGTTGATGCCTTGTTGCTTCTGGATGTTTACGCAGCCAGTGAACAACCTATTGAAGGCGCTGACAGTAAAGCGCTATGCCGTTCCATTCGTCAGCGTGGTCAAATCGAGCCTGTATACGTAGGTGACAAAGACGCCTTACCAGCTATTTTGGCGAATATCATGCAAGATGGCGACATTGTCATGACACAAGGCGCGGGAAATATCGGACAGATTGCTAAGCTTCTTGCCCGTCACGAATTAGAAGCAACATCGCTTGCAAAGGAAGGGGAATAAGATGTCTAAACCTTCAGTAAGTATTCACTCACAGAAAACCCACTCGCCGAACGAGTATGGAAAAGTTGCTGTACTGCTTGGCGGCGATTCTGCTGAGCGCGAAGTATCGCTAAATTCTGGGAATGCGGTGCTAAACGCGCTGTTGAGACAAGGGGTGGATGCGTTTGCGTTTGACCCAGCAGAGCGACCGCTTACCGATCTTCTCGACCTAAACGTTGATAGAGCACTAATTATGCTGCACGGTCGTGGTGGTGAAGATGGCTCTATGCAAGGAGCGCTTCAGCTACTGAAAATCCCCTATACCGGAAGTCGAGTTTTAGGTTCTGCACTGGCAATGGACAAAATTCATACTAAGCAAGTGTGGCAAAGTTTAGGCTTACCCACTGCAAAATATGAAATTGCTGATAAAAGGCACTTTGAAGCTGGTAAGTGCAGCGCTATAATGGATAAATTGGGGAATGAAGTCATGGTAAAACCGGCCAGAGAAGGGTCGAGTATTGGCATGGCGAGAGTGACAAGCGCTAAACAGCTCGAAACTGCCATTCAGGACGCCTTTAAATACGATAATCAAGTCCTGTTAGAACAGTATATAGATGGCCCTGAATTCACTGTTTCTGTATTGCAGGGACAGGCGTTGCCGTCTATTCGCATGTCTACTCCACATACATTCTATGATTATGCTGCGAAATATCAGGATAATACAACAGAATACTATTGCCCGAGCGGCTTGTCTGAAGAGCAAGAAGCACAGCTAGCAAAACTAGCATCCCGTGCTTTTGATGCTATTTCTGGCAGCGGCTGGGGTAGAATTGACGTTATGCAGGACAACCAAAGGCAATTTTATTTGCTGGAGGCGAACACAGTGCCTGGCATGACAGAAAAAAGTTTGGTGCCTAAGGCAGCCAAAGTTGCAGGATTAACATTTGACGAACTGGTATTAAGTATTCTTTCTACCAGTTTTGATGACGTTGCAAACAAGGCGTAAACGTGGCTGATACCAATACTAATCAAAATAAGCCTGCTTCTGAAAAGGGCGGCAAAAGTAAAACGGCAGTGTGGGGCGGCGTCGCTTTCTTACTGTTTGTTATTGCAGGATTAGTGTTTGGTGGGCTTAAAGCAAACCAGTATTTGCAGGATGAACAGCAAATGCCGGTACAGGTTATCGATTTTTCTGGTGATTATCAGCACATCGATATTACCAAGCTAGAGCGATTAATACGCAAGGCGCAGCCTGGAAGCTTTTTTGCGCTTGATGTCAACGAAGTATTTGAGCTTGTTGAAGCGCAGCCTTGGGTTTATCGCGCGTCAGTTAGAAAGAAATGGCCAAATACGTTGAAAATTTATTTGGTTGAGCAGCAGCCCGTTGCGCAATGGAATGAAGATTTGTTGTTAAACCCTTATGGCGATACGTTTAACGACGAGGGCGTGAAATTAGATTTACCACGCCTTTACGGGCCGGGCGGCAGTGAAAAAACGGCCCTTGAGGGCTACAACGCCATGCACGCGCTAATCGCGACAACGGATATGACGTTAGAAGAGTTATCTTTAAGCGAGCGATTTGCATGGCAAGTGCAGTTGAAAAACGGCATTAAATTGAATTTAGGACGTCAGGAGTTTATCGATAGGCTACAACGCTTTATTGATGTTTATCCACTTCTGGCGCAACAAGAGAAGGCGGTGAAATACGTCGACCTTCGCTATGACACGGGCGTAGCAGTCGGATGGAAAGACGACAGCGCCACAGATGAAGAGAGTTAAGGAAACCATGTCAAAACCTGCTGAACGCAATTTGATTGTAGGGCTAGATATCGGCACCAGCCAAGTAAAAGCTGTGGTGGGTGAATTACTAGAAGATGATCAAATCAGTATTGTTGGCGTGGGCACCCATGCATCGAAAGGCATGGATAAGGGCGGCGTTAACGATTTGAACCTGGTGGTGAAATCGGTCCAGCGTGCAGTAAACGAGATGGAGCTAATGGCAGATTGCCGTGTGTCTTCAGTTTTCATGTCTATCTCGGGACGACACGTTAAGTGCCAAAATGAAAATGGCATGGTACCGATTAACAATCAGGAAGTAACACAAGAAGACGTAGATAACGTTATTCATGCAGCGCGCAGTGTGCCAATTGCAGCGGAACGTCGTCTACTACACGTGTTACCACAAGAATTTACTATTGATGTGCAGGAAGGGATTAAGAACCCTATTGGCATGTCGGGAGTAAGAATGGAAGCGGATGCTCACATTATTACCTGTGCCGACGATATGGCGAAAAACATGGTGAAATGTGTTGAGCGTTGTGAACTTAATGCCGATCAGCTGATCTTCTCAGCATTGGCATCGAGTTATGCGGTACTGACTGACGACGAGCGCGAGCTTGGCGTATGTGTGGTTGATATCGGTGGCGGTACTATGGATATGGTTATATTCACAGATGGTGCCATTCGCCACACGGCAGTTATACCGGTTGCGGGTAATCAAATTACCAGCGACATTGCTAAAATATTTAGAACGCCTATTAGCAATGCAGAAGAAATTAAGGTGAATTACGCCTGTGCATTGAAAGATATGGTGAGTATGGAAGACAGCATTGAAGTACCTAGCGTGGGTGGACGCCCGGCTAGAGTGATGTCTCGCCATACGTTAGCTGAGGTTATAGAACCTCGCTATCAAGAGCTTTTTGAGCTGGTACATGATGAAATTCGTGCCAGCGGTCTGGAAGAGCAAATCGCAGCAGGTCTTGTACTTACTGGCGGTACCGCTAAGATGGAAGGTGCTGTGGAATTTGCCGAAGAACTTTTCCAGATGCCCGTGCGCGTGGGCAAACCCATCAACGTAAAAGGCTTGTCCGAATATGTTGATGATGCTGGCTTTGCGACAGTCGTAGGACTGCTGCAATATGGCAAAGTACAATCTGATAATAAGAAGTCCAGTACGCAGAAGACCGGTGAAAGTTTATTTCATCGAGTGCAAAGCTGGTTTAAAGGTGAATTTTAATTTTATTTTGGGGGCGCTATAGCTACGGCATTAAGGCTAGCAGGAAGCAATTAGCCTAAGGGAATGACCTGGCGTAGTGTTTAAAAAGACGTACAACCGGAGAGTAAGTATGTTCGAATTAATGGATAGTCACGGCGAAGAAGCCGTAATCAAAGTCATCGGTGTCGGTGGCGGCGGCGGCAATGCCGTTGAGCACATGGTATCTCAAAGCATTGAAGGCGTAGAATTTATTGCAGTTAACACCGATGCACAGGTGCTTCGTAGCTCAAGTGCAGACGTTACACTTCAAATTGGTTCAAGTGTAACGAAAGGGTTAGGTGCGGGTGCTGATCCGAACATTGGTCGTGAAGCAGCACAAGAAGACAGAGAAACCATTCGTCAGGCGCTAGACGGTGCAGATATGGTTTTCATCACTGCCGGTATGGGTGGTGGTACAGGTACGGGTGCAGCGCCAGAAGTGGCGAAGATTGCACGTGAAATGGGTATTCTTACGGTAGCTGTGGTAACTAAGCCATTCCCATTTGAAGGTAAAAAGCGTACTTCGTTTGCTGAGCAGGGTATTGTCGAACTGTCTAACAACGTTGACTCTTTAATTACTATTCCAAACGAAAAACTACTTAAAGTAATGGGTCCGGGCACGCCGCTTCTTCAAGCGTTTAGCGCAGCAAATGACGTATTACGCGGTGCAGTTCAAGGTATTGCCGAGCTTATCACTCGCCCTGGTCTAATCAACGTTGACTTTGCAGACGTACGTACTGTTATGTCTGAAATGGGTAAAGCCATGATGGGTAGTGGTGCTGCAAGCGGTCCTGATCGTGCAGAAGAAGCTGCTGAAGCAGCGATTGCTAGCCCGCTTCTTGAAGATATCGATTTGTCAGGTGCGCGCGGTATTCTTGTGAATATTACGGCTGGTCCAGATTTCGCTATTGACGAGTTTGAGACTGTAGGTAACGCCGTTAAAGCATTTGCTTCAGAAAATGCCACAGTGGTTGTTGGTACGGTTATCGATATGGAAATGACAGATGAGCTTCGCGTTACGGTTGTTGCAACCGGTATTGGCGCAGAGCGCAAGCCTGACATTTCGCTAGTTAGCTCAGAAGGTTCTCGTCTAACTCAGCCTGCAAAAGAATATGGTAGCACGCAATCAAGCGAGCCACGTTCTGCAGTAGGCGGTACAGAGGGCAACCAGGCGCTAAAAGCAGATGATAGTGCGCAGCCAGACAACGATTTGGAATACTTAGATATTCCTGCGTTTCTTCGTAAGCAGGCAGACTAATTTAGCTGCCTGAAACGGAAGGGAATTATTTTACGTTTGTGATGTCTTACCTAGTAAGGTGTATTTACACAACGTGAAAAATTTCGCGTGGATAGGTTGATTGAATACGTAATCTGACAGGGTTAAATCCGTCAGATCGGGTGTTTTTTGACATGTGAGTAATAACTCACTATAATTCGCGCCCGCTTTTTTAATAGGTAAAAGCTTAAGTAGATGATTAGACAACGTACAATCAAGCAATCGGTACAAGAGACCGGAATTGGGCTTCATAAAGGGGAAAAGGTCACAATGACTCTCCGACCTGCGCCAGCAAACACGGGTATCGTGTTTAGGCGTGTTGACCTTGAACCACATGTTGACATACCTTCGCGTGCGAACGCGGTAGGTAATACCATGCTGTGTACGTGCCTGAACAACGAAGACGGTGTAACTATCCAAACGGTAGAGCACTTAGCGTCTGCGCTTGCAGGTTTAGGTATCGATAATATTATTGTTGAAGTAGACAGTAACGAGCTGCCAATTATGGACGGAAGTGCTAGCCCGTTCGTATTCTTGCTTCAATCTGCCGGTATCGAAGAGCTAAACGCGCCTAAGCAATTTATTCGCATTAAAAAGCCAGTTCGTGTAGAAGATGGCGATAAGTGGGCCGAATTAGTGCCTTACGACGGTTTCCGCGTTGATTTCCAAATTGACTTTGATCATCCTGTGATCAGTCAAACTCGTCAGCATATGGTGATGGATTTTGATTCATGCTCGTATGTGAATGAAGTAAGTCGTGCGCGTACCTTCGGCTTTATGCGTGACTTAGAGTATATGAACGCTAATAACCTAGCGTTAGGTGGTAGCATGGAAAATGCTGTAGCGCTAGATGAGTTCCGCGTGCTTAACCCTGAAGGGTTGCGCTACGATGATGAATTCTTGAAGCATAAGATCTTGGACGCTATCGGTGATTTATACCTTGGCGGTCATAGTTTAATTGGTGAGCTGCGTGCTTATAAAACTGGGCACGGCCTTAACAACAAGCTCTTAAATGCCGTTTTAGCACAAAAAGAGTGTTGGGAGTTTGTGACCTACGACTCGCAGGAAACAGCACCAATTCGTTACGCTCAACCGGCGTTAGCGTAAAAATTTAGAAAAGCCGCCTAACGGGCGGCTTTTTTTCATATGGCAATTGCTGTAATAAATGATACAGTAGCCGAATAATTAATATAAATTTCACCCATTCGACAAAAAAACTATACGTTTTAGATTGTCGCCTTTGGCTTAAAACACATTCATAGCGTTATGAAGTAGTATGAAAAAGAATGGCGTGAAACAGCAATTTTCTTCGTGGTATGAAATTAACAATCACATTAGCAGGTAAAAACAAACGCTACAGGCACAGCATTAGTGTCCGTACGCTCGTGAGCGCGACAGTGCTCTCGTCTATTTTTATGCTAGTGTCGAGCCGTTCTACTGAATCTGTGTCGGAAGATGTAGCACGGGTTCGTTTAGCGCAAACAGAAGTCAATGAACGACAAAAAGACGTTGAAGCGCTAAAGCAACAAACTACGATAAAACTAAAAGCTTTACTTTCTCATGTAGCCGAATTGTCTGCACAGGCCTCGCTACTTGACGAGAAGGGCAAGCAAATCGCAACAGAATTAGGTATGTCAGCGGCTGACCTGGACGCTTTCGTACCGGTATCGATACCGGCAAACCTCCAAGACGACCCCGTCCTTCATGAAATAGCCAAACTAGAGCAATCTCTTGATTTAAAGTCTCAACAGTTGTCTATGCTTGAAAGTTTGGTAAGGGGTCACCATATCAACGAACAGAGCCAATTATCTGGTCGTCCGATAGAGTCAGGGTGGTTGTCTTCTTATTATGGTATGCGGGCCGACCCGTTTACTGGCGAACCTACCATGCACAAAGGGCTAGACTTCGCGGGTAAAGCAGGGGAAAACGTAGTAGCAACTGCCGCAGGTATTGTGACCTGGGCGGGTGAGCGCTACGGCTATGGCCAACTAGTAGAAATTGATCACGGTGATGGCTTTGTTACCCGCTATGGGCACAACGACACCCTTACTGTTTCAATAGGTGATGTGGTGACCAAAGGGGAGCCAATTGCGAAAATGGGCAATACAGGGCGCTCAACTGGCGTTCATGTCCACTACGAAGTAATAAGAAACGGAAAACCAATCGATCCTCTGCCTTTCGTTTACAAAAAGTAGACAAGGTAGCAGCCAGGTAATTCTCGTTGATAATGCCTTATTAGTTAAGTTCATTTGAAGCGAAGAAGCATAATTTAAGAACATCGCAAAACACAATGTGGTTAACGTTGTGTTTTATACGTTTAATTTAGCTGTGCACGATGCGCGGCGCCTCGACAAGTAGTGGAATATAAAAGCTAATGTTTTCAAGCATCCTTCGAAAAGTATTCGGTAGTAGAAACGACCGATTATTAAAAAAATTACGCAAAAACGTAGATGCCATTAATGCACTGGAAGCAGAATTTGAAAAGCTTTCCGATGAGGCGCTAAAGGCTAAGACAGACGAATTTAAAGCGCGTATTGAAAAGGGTGAAACCCTTGACGATATTCTTGTAGAAGCCTTCGCTACTGTGCGTGAAGCAAGTAAACGCGTATACGGCATGCGTCACTTCGACGTTCAGATGCTAGGCGGTCAAGTACTTCACGAAGGCAAAATTTCGGAAATGCGTACCGGTGAAGGTAAAACCCTTACGGCTACTTTACCAACTTACCTTAATGCCCTATCCGGCAAAGGTGTTCACGTTGTTACCGTGAATGACTACCTTGCACGTCGTGATGCTGAGTGGAGTAATCAATTATTCATGTTTTTAGGTATGCGTGTAGGTTGCAACGTTCCGGGTATGTCACCTGAGCAAAAGCGTGACGCTTACCAAGCAGATGTTACCTATGGAACCAACAACGAGTTTGGTTTTGATTACCTGCGCGACAATATGGCATTTAGCCCACAAGACCGTGTACAGCGCCCGCTTAACTATGCGGTAGTGGATGAAGTTGACTCAATCCTTATCGACGAAGCCCGTACGCCACTTATTATCTCTGGCCAGGCTGAAGATAGCTCAGAGTTATATCGCCGTATCAACGTCATCATTCCTAAGCTTGTTCAGCAAGAAAAAGAAGATGAAGAAGGCCAAGAAGGCGATGGTGATTACACTATCGACCTTAAAGCAAAACAAATACACCTTACCGAGCGCGGTCAATTACACGTTGAAGAGATCCTTCACGAAGAAGGCTTGTTGCCTGAAGGTGAGTCGCTGTTCGCTGCAGGTAATATCTCATTACTGCACCATATTAACGCGGCCCTTCGCGCGCACAAGCTGTTCGCGAAAGACGTAGACTACATTGTTAAAGAAGACCAAATCGTTATTGTAGACGAGCACACCGGTCGTACTATGGAAGGACGTCGCTGGTCTGAAGGTTTGCATCAGGCTGTAGAAGCGAAAGAAGGTGTTCGTATTCAAAACGAAAACCAAACCCTTGCTTCAATTACCTTCCAGAATTACTTCCGCTTGTATAACAAGCTTGCAGGTATGACAGGTACTGCCGATACAGAAGCCTTCGAATTTAACCATATTTACGGCTTAGAAACGGTAGTTATCCCGACAAACCGTCCGATGCAGCGTAAAGATATGGCTGACCTTATCTACCTAACGGCAGAAGAAAAATACGAAGCTATTGTTGAAGACATTAAAGAGTGCGTTAAACGCGGTCAGCCTACGCTTGTGGGTACGGTGTCTATCGAGAACTCAGAGCTGATTTCTCGTATTCTTAAAAAGTCGAAAATTCCTCATAAGGTACTAAACGCAAAGTTCCACGAACACGAAGCTGATATCGTTGCACAAGCTGGTAAGCCAGGCGCGGTTACGATTGCAACTAACATGGCAGGTCGTGGTACCGATATCGTGTTAGGTGGTAACTGGCAAGCGGAAGTTGAGAAGATTGAAAATCCAACTGAAGCGCAAATCGAAAAGATCAAAGCTGAGTGGAAGAAGAGCCACGACGCAGTACTTGAATCTGGTGGTTTACATATCATTGGTACAGAGCGTCACGAGTCTCGCCGTATTGATAACCAGCTTCGCGGTCGTTCGGGCCGTCAGGGTGACCCAGGTTCAAGCCGTTTCTACCTTTCATTAGACGACGCCCTAATGCGTATCTTTGCCTCTGAAAAAATGGGCAACATGATGAAGCGTTTAGGCATGGAGCGCGGCGAAGCCATTGAGCACCCGTGGGTAACGCGTGCGATTGAAAATGCACAGCGTAAAGTTGAAGGCCGCAACTTTGACATTCGTAAACAATTGCTTGAATACGATGATGTGGCCAACGATCAGCGTAAAGTTATTTACGAACAGCGTAATGAGCTTCTTGATGAAGGTGATATTAGCGAGACTATCGCAGCTATTCGTGAAGATGTTATTTCAAGCGTTGTCGATGAATACATTCCGCCACAGTCTCTTGAAGAAATGTGGGATGTGAGCGGACTTGAAGAGCGCATGCGAGCCGATTTCGCCGTAGACTTGCCAATCAAAACCTGGCTTGAAAATGACGACAAGCTCTACGAAGAGAAGCTTCGCGAGCGCATTCTAGGTGAAGTCGTGGATGCTTATAAGCAGAAAGAAGCGGTAGTGGGCGAGCAGGTACTGCGCCAGTTTGAAAAAGCGGTAATGCTTCAAAACCTAGACAGCCATTGGAAAGAGCATTTGGCAGCAATGGATCACCTACGCCAAGGTATTCACCTGCGTGGCTATGCGCAGAAGAATCCTAAGCAAGAATACAAGCGTGAGTCGTTTGCCTTGTTCTCTCAAATGCTAGAAGCGCTTAAAGTTGAAGTGATCACTATTCTTGCGCGTGTAAAAGTACAAGCTGAAGAAGACGTGCAGAAAGTAGAAGAGCAACGTCGTCAAGCTGACGATGTGCCTAAGAACTTCGAGCACGAAGAAGCGAACGCGACGCCAGAAGAGGCAAGTGACAAAGTACGTACGCAAGTGCGCGAAGGTGCGAAAGTAGGCCGTAACGACCCATGTCCATGTGGCTCTGGTAAAAAGTATAAGCAGTGTCACGGCAAGCTTAAGTAATGAAAGTAGTACATGTTGCTGTGGGCGTTATCGCTCGCGGCGATGAAATATTCATTACTCTTCGCCCTGACAATGTTCATCAGGGCGGAAAATGGGAGTTCCCTGGCGGCAAAGTAGAAGAAGGTGAGACCGTTCTACAGGCGCTGAAGCGAGAGCTTGCTGAAGAAGTGGGGATTATTGTAAACCGCAGCGAGCCGGTAATAGTGATAACCCATGATTACGGCGACAAGCAAGTTAAACTAGACGTTCATCGCGTCTATGACTTTGCTGGAGAACCTCATGGTAATGAGGGACAGCAGTCTAGGTGGGTTAACGTGAAGGCACTTCATGCAGCAGACTTTCCAGAAGCTAACGTCCCGATCATAACTGCACTTCAGTCATTGTAACCAACGTAGCAAATCAACTAAGCGGCCTACTCGGCCGTTTTTTATTATACCTAAGTATAAGTTCTTCATTTCCAAATATTTTCTTTATAAAAAAAATATTCCTTTAATTAGGCTGTTAGACTTTTGTACTTTGACAAAATTGTCATTCTCACCTTGTGTATTATCTTATATATAAGCTTTTGTTTTTATACGGCAATTATTTATTTGTGTCATTTGTGACAATAGTGACATTTTAGGGGCTGCGTGTGTTAGCAAGAGTTTTGGGTATTTAACTTCATATAAAAGTATGTGGATTTATACTCTTTTGGGCTGAATTTTAACCGATATTTAACAGGTGATTTACTGCCATCTACATATCGAGGTTAACTATGGCGCTCAAAAAAACATCAGACCCAGTCGCTGCACCCACCGTTCAAGTGGATGCGAAAATGAGAAAAGAAGCTGAAGAGCAGCGCCGAAAAGCACGAACGCTGGCAAGGCAGCAACAAGCTGCCGAGCGTGTGGCATCCGCAACGACTGAACTAGTCAGCGGTGTGAATCAAGCCTCTAGCGCAACAGACCAACTATCTACGGCTGTCAATGAAATTGCAGCGGGTGCCGAAGAATCAAGTAGCGCCAGTCAAGAAAGCTTAGCGGCTGTCACGCAGATATCAGGGGGCTTAGTTGCGCAGCTTGAGCTTGCGGGCGCAACCATGGATAAAACCAATGAGCTCCAAACGTACTTAGAACGTGTGGTCGGAGATCTAGGCACCATGATGACCAGCGTTAAAACGGCTTCAGAACATCAATCACGTTCCGTAGTGATGATGAGCGAGTTAGAACAACAGGCATCTAACATTGGCGAGGCTGTCAAACAAGTCACACGTATTGCTGATCAAACCAACCTCCTCGCCCTTAATGCTGCTATCGAAGCCGGTCGTGCCGGCAAGCATGGTAAAGGCTTTGCTGTAGTGGCTGACACGGTTCGTGCCCTTGCGGAGGTGTCTGACAAAAGTGCCGCTGATATTGCCAAGCAAATCGAAAAAATTCAGGAGCAATCTAATCAGGTATCCGATGCAGTTAAAGCGTCTTCCGAAGCCGCACTAGAAGAAGTAACAAAAGGTGAGGCCGTTACCGAGCAGTTAGTCACTATTAAAGATGATATGAAGTCGATTGCAGATGGTGCAGATGAATTACAATCGCAAGTTAAATCGATGGATGGCGCCGCTAAAGAGATCCAGCAGGGTTCGGAAGCCATCTCTTGCGCAGCAGATGAACAATCTACAGCAGCGCAAGAAGTATCTTCCAACGTATCTGAACAGAGCGTTGCCTTATCGCAGGCGGAACAAGCTGCACAATCGCTAGAGCTTATCACTGAAGAGTTGAAAAATAGCACTGATATCAATAAAAGTGCCGAAGAAGTCGCATCTTCGGCTGAGGAATTATCGGCAACCCTAGAAGAGATTAATCGCTCGTCTGGCGAGATTATGACAGCGCTAACTCAGGTGAACAATGGGTCACAACAAGCTGCGAGTTCGGTAGATCAAGCCGTCGGTAATATTGACTTATTGCGAGAGGGCGTTGATAAGGCGTCATCTCAGTGCGATGTGGCACTAGAAAAAGGTAGTGCAATAACGGCACTCTTGAAAGAGAACCGCGCCCTTATAGAAGGCATGGTAAGTGGCATTAACTTGGCACTTGAAACGAGTAAAGAGAACGTAAGTGCCATTAATGAGATGGAAACCATGACACGTCAAATCGACAAGGTCATCGACACCATTACAACCGTTTCAGTTAAAACTAGCATGCTTGCGGTAAATGGCGCAGTCGAAGCGGCAAGAGCGGGTGAATATGGTAAAGGTTTTGCGGTTGTTTCAGCTGACATTCAAAGCTTAGCTGACGAAGCAGCTGAAAATGTGGAACAAATAAAAGACCTCATCAAAGCCATTCAAGATCAAACAGTGAGTGTTAAAACTGACCTTACCAACGTAGCCGAGAGCGCATCACGAGAAGTGATGAAGGCGGTACAAACAACCAAAGACGTTGAAAAGATAGCAGCCGATATCTCTGAGGTGGTGGAGTACAACCAAGCCATGAAAGACCGGGGTGAGGAAATTGCCGCAGGTGTTACACAAGCGCAGAAAGGCCTTGAGCAGATTGCAGCCGCCAACGAGCAGGCAAGCAGCAACTGCCAGCAAGCGCTTAATGCTGCTGAGCAACAGAGCAAAGGCATGGAGATCCTTGCAAAATCGATTGAAGAAATTGCATCAGTGGCAGACGAAATGCAAAACGGTTAATTATCCACCTTGTCAGAGGAGTCTTTCTTATGACTGATGTTTCAAATATAGAAAGTGCTGAAAATCTTCAGGACGACACGGGTGACGGTGAACAGCAATTCGTTTCCTTTCTTGTAAACGAGGAGCGATTCACATTTCCGATGCATTCTGTAGGCGAAATCATACGTGTCCCTACTGTGGTATCGGTGCCACTCGGACCTGCTCAAATGATTGGATTAGCCAACTTAAGAGGCAATGTTTTACCTGTCTATGATCTAAGCATGATTTTGCTGGGTGTCAGCTCACGAATTACCGATGTGACTCGCGTGGTAGTTGTAGAATCGGAACTCGGTAGCGTCGGCTTTATGGTTGACAGGGTGCTGAAAGTATTTGGAGTGCCTAATGAAACGGTAATTGATAAAAAGTCGATGACCGAATCTATCGCCTATGAATACATGCAGGGCATTATCAAGCAAGATGACCAACCCGTAGAACAAATACTCGATGTATCGTCTTTAGCCAGAGCACAAGCCGTAACAAAGCAGGATGGTAATACGATGCAGCTGTCGGGTATGCATCATATTGACAGCGACGACGAGATTACTGAATCAGATGACCATAATCTACAGCAACTGGTTTGCTTCTCTCTTGAAGATCAAGAGTTCGCATTTCACCTACAGGACGTGGAAGAAATTGTTCGTGTACCCAGCGAAATTTCTCAGCTTCCAGAAAGTGCACCATCAGTGTTAGGACTAGTGAATTTACGAGGCCGCATTATACCCATTGTCGATTTGGCAAACTGCATTGGCATGGTCCATACCGATATTAACGAAGCCTCTCGTATTGTCATAGCGCAAAACAGCGAGTTCGGCAGCGTTGGATTTGTGGTCGCTAAAGTGAGTAACGTTGTTTCAATCTCTGAAAGTGAACTTGAAGCTGTGCCATCGGTTTGCAACGACGGCGCGGAGTCAGGGCTGCTCGAAGCGGTATATAGAAGCGACGGTGGAAAGCGTCTTGTGTCGATAATAAATCTAACTAATGTCTACAGTCGAGCGCTCATGACAGCATTGAGTTCAATAGATGAAGACATAAAGCAGGAGTCGCAGATGAACGAGAATAACGATGCCGCCATCAACGAAGATGATTGCGAGCAGTACGTCATTTTCTGGATTAATGGTCAGGAATATGGGGTAAGCATTGATGACACCCAAGAAATAACCCGTGTACCAGAAAAGTTAGAGAGCATTCCAAGTACCCCTGATTATTTAAAAGGGATTGTAAATCTGCGCGGCACGGTGCTGCCCGTTATCGACTTAAGATGTCGCCTTGGCATACCAAGCAGTGAATCATCTGAACGACAGCGAATTGTTGTGCTAACGAAAGATAAGCAGCGCACAGGCTTTATTGTTGATGGCGTTGCAGAAGTAAAAACTGTGGTTAAACAAACCATTGAAACAGCGCCTTCGTTGTCAGAAATGCAGTCTGAATTTTTAAGTCGATTAATAAAATTAAACGACGAAAAGCGCATTATTCAAATTATAGAGCCCAATGTTTTGCTAAATGACAACGCGGTGGCTCAAGCACAAACGCAGTTCTAGTTAAGTAGGCTAGCTTACTTGGTTGATTAATGGGAGATGCTATGTCGGTAAAAGTGCTTGCAGTGGATGACTCTGCGCTAATGCGCAAACTCTTTACTCAATTGTTTGAAAGAGAGGGGTTCACTGTCCAGGTTGCAAGAAACGGTGAAGAAGCGCTTTCTAAAGCGGTCGAATTTAAACCCGACTGTATCACGCTTGATATTAACATGCCTGTGATGGACGGTATGACCTGTTTGGCTTTATTAAGAAAATTGTATCCATGTCCTACTATTATGGTTTCTTCGCTAACGCAAAAAGGTGCGGCTATTACTCTTGAAGCATTAGCATTAGGCGCCAGCGACTTTGTACTGAAAACAGGGGGCACTGTAAGCCGAGACATTTCTGATATAGAAACGCCGTTAATCAACAAAATAAATGCGTTAGCAAAGACGGGAAGGGCACAGCGGCCCACTATCAAACCGCCCCCCGTCGTGAAGCAGCGTGTGGTGAGAAATAATAAAAGCACGCCTTTTGAAATTGTCATGATAGGGGTTTCGACCGGGGGACCGCGGAAGCTTGAACACTTGGTAACCAATATTTCACCCACATTTCCAGCACCCATCGTTATTTCACAGCATATGCCTGCTTCGTTTACCCAAGCATTGGCTAAGCGATTAGATGGATTAAGCCCACTAAATGTTGTCGAAGTTGACTCAAGAATGGTTCTTGAAGCGGGCAAAATCTACTTGGCGAAGGGCGATGCTGACTTAGCTTTTGCAAAAACGGGTGCTGATATTCACGTTCGACCTGTACCAGCGAGCCCAAGTTTTTTGTGGCATCCCAGTGTCGATCGTATGGTAGATAGTGCACTGAATTGCTATGAACCACTCGCCATGCTGTGTGTACAGCTAACTGGAATGGGCAGCGATGGCGTAGCTGCAATGAGCAAAGCATACAAAGGAGGTGCTACAACGATTGCTGAGAGTGAAGCAACATCTGTTGTATTTGGTATGCCAAAAGAACTAATTGAGGCCGGCTGCGCCAGTCATGTATTAGACAGTCCTAAAATAGTGTCAAAGTTGAATGCACTTTGTCGATAACAGGAGCAAGTGTTATGGGTTTAAAAAAGAAATCAAATGCCAGTGACGACACAGTAATTCAACAAGAAGAAAAGCGCAGTGCTGAACGAACGCCAGAGCAGTTAGTAGCCGATCTAGCCTCCCCAGACAGCAGTGTAAGACGCTGGGCCGTACGTGACTTAAGTGGTGAAGAGAACGCGCACAAGGTTTTTTTAGAGCGACTCCCAGCGGAAAACGACCCAACAGTTATCGAAGCATTATTTAGTGCGCTTGAACACAATATGACGGATGCCGATGCATCTCAACTGATAGGCATGTTGAAAAGTGAACAAGTGCAGTTGCGTAACGGTGCAATAGAACTTATGCAGCAAAACCCTGACTTGTTCGCACACAACGTGCATAAACTGATGCAAGACGATGACCCTGATACGCGTATTTTTTGTGTTGACATTATTGGCGCAGTGGCACATCCCGATGCGTTGAATTGGTTGCATCACATTGCACTCAATGATGACAATGAGAACGTTGTTGGTACAGCTTTAGACAAGCTTGCAGAGGTGTCAGATAGTTCTACCTATGACATTTTGCAAACTGTTGAGAGCCGCTTTCCCAACCATGCCTACATTGCCTTTGTCATAAGCCTAATTCGAAATCAATTAGGGAGCGCATAATGACTACAGCAACGTTGGAAAAAATCGCCGCGGCTGATTTCGAGCGCTTTCGGTCGATGTTCTACCGAAAAACGGGGATCCATTTTGAAGACTCAAAGCGTTATTTCGTTGATAAACGATTACACGAGCGGATGAAGGCTACGGGGCACACAAACTTCAAAAGCTATTTCACATACATGCGGTTCCAAGCGTCGGGGGAAGAGTTCCAAAACCTCGTCAACGCGATGACAGTGAATGAAACCTACTTCTTCCGCGAAGAATACCAATTTGACGCAATGACACGTTATATCATGGATGAACTCGATAGCTATCGTGCACCGGGGGAGGACCTACGAATTTGGTCTGTGCCTTCAAGCACGGGCGAGGAGCCTTACTCGATTGCTATTCATCTTATCGAAAACTGGAAAGGGCTAGCGCATCGAGATGTAGAGATAGCGTCTTCAGATATTGACAGCAATGTTCTAGCGTCTGCTAAAAAAGGGCTTTATTCAAAGCGCTCGGTGCAGAACATTCCAACCGCGTTGGTGAAAAAGTATTTCATAGAGACCAACGGTCAGTTTCAGCTATGTGACGATATACGAGAGTCGGTTTCATTTTCACTAGCCAACATTCTATCAGGTGCAAACATGAAGGGGTTTCGACACTTTGACTTGGTATTCTGCCGAAACTTGCTCATTTATTTTGACGATGAGTCGCGCAAAAAAGCAGCACATGTATTGTTTGATGCGATGAAACCAGGTGGATACATCTTTCTAGGGCATAGTGAGTCGATGAGCCGGATATCGTCTATGTTTAAAGTGCGTAAGTTCGGTGATGTTATTGCCTACCAAAAGCCACTTGCAGGAGGGGCGTAACATGAAAACAGTAATGATAGTCGACGACGCGTCTACAGTCAGAATGTTTCATAAAATGTTGGTATCTTCTGACGACCGTGTCGTGGAAGAAGCTGAAAATGGTGTGGAAGCGCTGGAGAAAGCCATCGGCACTCCTATCGATTTGTTTTTGGTCGATGTAAATATGCCTAAAATGGACGGTTACCGACTCTGTAAAGAAATCAGGCAAAACGAGCTACTGCGCGCTGTTCCCATTATCATGATAAGCACAGAGTCTGCAACCCAGGACGCGCAGCGGGCCTATCAATGTGGTGCAAACTTCTACATGACTAAGCCTGTTGACGCAGATGCACTTAAGTCTGTGGTCAGTGCGGTTTTGGGAGGTAGCTAATGAGTGAACTACTCGACGTCTTTATCGGTGAGTCTCGCGAGAACCTAGAGTCTGCAAGTCAAGAGCTTATTGAGATTCAAGCTTCAGGCCCATCGTCGGACAAAGTGGACAAAATCTTCAGAGATTTACACACGATCAAAGGTTCGTCAGACTTATTCGATATAAAACCATTGACGCGTTTGGCTCATGCTGCGGAAGATTTATTAGACAGCGTGCGAGCGAAAGAGGTTGATTACAACGACGAGATTGGTGACCTGCTTCTTGAAGCATTAGATCAGATATCTATGTGGTTTGATGAGCTGGAAAACGGAACTCAAAGTCTCGCTGAATGGCAACCCATCTCTACCGATTTAAGTGCGCAGCTTCGAGCCTTCATTGACCCGTCTCAAGCTGGTGCCAATACCACTGAACAAACACCTGCCGCTCAGGCTGATAGCAGCACCAACGAAATCGTTGATTCAGTAGCTACTGCGCTTGATGCGTTCGATGACAATGCGGATATTGCGTTATTGTCTAAAAGCGCGTCATCGGATCTGTATGTAATTGAATATACTCCTGATGAAGGTTGCTTTTTTCGCGGTGAGGACCCAGTGAATGTCGCACTGGCGCTGCCGGGTTTACGCGCTTTTGAAATCAACGCGCCCGCGATGGCCGCTGATGCAGATGTTTATCAATGCGTCTTAAAAATAACTGCCCTTGGCGAAGCAAGCGAAGACGCTGTCGTGACACATATGGCCTATTATGAAGGCCAGTATAAACTACATAAGCTTACTCAGCAGGCACTTAAATATCGATGTAAAGACAAGATCCTCGACAGCGTAGCGCAGCTGAATGATGAAGCGTTAAATGACGCTTTAAAAACCGCTCGTGAGGCTGGTGATAACAATATGTTGCAGTCGACCGCTGGGCTTTTGCTGGCGTCGCAAACACACGCTATGCCAATAAGAGCGGTGTTGTCATTTTTATCATCTGATAACGATCTTACTTTTCTGGATGAAGTTATAACAGCTGACGAGTCAGACGACCTTGCGGGTGAATCAGACAGTTTAGCCGCGGAACTGAGTAAAGAAGGTTTGTTACCACATGAAAAAGAGTTATTAACGCAACAATTAGCACTGATAAGCTCTGAGGGCTATAACGCAGAGTTTATGTTTCCCTCAATATCCATGCTTGTTGGCAATGTATTAAAGCAAACATTCAGCAATGAAGCAGAACTAATAAGTGCAATTAACGCGGCGTTAGAAGACGTGCAAAATGACATACCTGAAATACGGGATGTTGTTGAAACCACCAACGCAACAAACGAATCAGAGACGCAAACAGCAGAAGACGATGCATCTCAACCGGCTAAAGCTGAGCGACAAGCGGTCAAAATGCTGAAGGTTGACCAAACTAAAATTGATTATTTAATGGACATAGTTGGCGAACTAACGGTTGCAAAAAACTCACTTCCTTACTTGGCTAAGCAAGCTGAAGAAGAAGGTGGAAGCAAGAAACTAAGCAAGCAGATAAAAGCGCACTTTTCAATTGTTAACCGTTTAACCGAGTCATTACAAAGCGCGGTACTGCAGATACGAATGGTGCCGGTTTCACATGTTTTTCAGCGTTATCCAAGGTTGGTTAGAGATTTATCGAGAAAGCTCGATAAGAAAATTGAACTGTGTATGCAAGGTGAAGACACCGAGTTTGATAAAAACTTAATTGAATCGTTATCAGAGCCCCTCATCCATTTACTGCGCAATAGTATTGACCATGGTATCGAATCGCCCGAAGACAGAATAGAGGCGGGCAAGCCTGAAACTGGGCGTATTGACTTGATTGCTACCCCCCTTGATGACAGCGTCATTATCGAAATACGTGACGATGGCAAGGGCATTGACCCCCATAAAATTAAGCTTCTCGCTTTTCAGAAAGGCGTAATAACAGAGTCTCAGCTTGAGAGCATAGACGATAATGAGGCACTTCAGCTGATTTTCGCCGCAGGGTTTTCCACCAGTGAACAAGTGTCGGATTTGTCCGGTCGTGGAGTGGGCATGGATGCAGTAAAAACCATGGTAAGTCAGGCAGGCGGTACTATAGAAATGCAGAGTGAGGTTGGCGTGGGCTCTACGTTCAAGCTGCTTCTTCCTCAGACAATGTCAGTAAATCGCGTCATGATGTTTGAAGTAAACGATCAGATGTTTGGCGTAAGTATGGACGCGGTAGTAGAAACCGTGAAAGTTCCTACGCAGGACATTCAGCGAATACGCAATGAAAACGTGTTGGTGATACGGGATAAGTTAATACCGCTTTGTAATTTGCGAGATGCGCTGGGGTTCGAACCTGACGACAGTAAAGAGGAACACTCGGTATTAGTTGTGTCAACGCCGCAGGGCGAGTTTGGGCTTATTATTGATAAGTTTCATGAAGGTATTGACGTTATTCAAAAACCCCTTGAAGGCGTCCTTGCTGGCTATTCCCACTTCTCAGGTACAGCATTACTTGGAGATGGAAGGGTATTACTCATTATCAATGTGCAGGAGGTCATATCCACATGCCTGTAACGTTCAAGAAAAAAGTAGCAGTGCTTGCCGGACATTGTGAAATTGAAGAGGCTGAAACCTTGTTTAGTTGGCTGACAGAGGACGCCTCACGGCAGCTTAATCTAAAAACGTTAAAAACCGCACATACCGCGGTTTTCCAAGTGCTTTTGTGCTTACGACCAAAGGTTAGTGTACAGCCTGAATCATCAGAACTATATTGGATAGTAGAGATGCTTCAATCAGACAACAATAAAGTGTGGTGTGAATGAGAGTGATCACGGTTGCAAATCGCAAAGGCGGGACAGCAAAGACTACCACAGTGGTCAATCTCGCTTTTGGCTTTGCACAACATGGCAACCGTGTTTTAGTACTTGATTTGGATAATCAAGGCCACGTTATGCAAGGCTTGACGGCGCTTGGAACTGAGCCACAAAGCACCATAAAGACCATGCCACTCAAAGACTTTTTCACCTCAATCGTTAAATGTAGTGAAAAAATTTATGCCACTAGTGTTGACACTACACGCGCAAACACTAACGACGACATTGCGTTAGACGCTATTCGCCTTTGGTGTGATAGCGACGAAGTATCAACGCATTTCGATATCGTTATTATCGACACGCCGCCAACGTTAAGCTCACAGCTAATGGCAGCACTGTCCGCCGCCACAGATATCATTATACCTGCTACGCCCATGCCACTTGCAAGCGACGGTGTTCAAAAGCTGTTAAATGCGTGTCGGAAGGCCATGGCAGAGCGCAAGTTTAGAGCGACAAACCTAACCATTTTACCGGTAATGGTAGAGCAAAACTTAAAGTTACATCGCCAAGAATTGAGTAACTGGTACGGCCGCTATGGTCGAAACAAAGTGCTTAGTCCAATACATAAAAACATAACTTTAGCCGAGGCATTCGCAGAAAATAAGCCGGTAACTGCCTATGCGCCTCACAGTCGAGGAGCTCGAGACTATACTGAGTTGTGTAAACAGTTAATCGGCTATAAACAAGAGGTAATGCAATGAGCGCAATACACTTAGTAGATGATTCAGCAACGATGTTGATGAGCATGGAAATGCTATTAAAGCGGGCAGGCTATACGGTAACAAAGTCAGAAAGTGCAGAAGCAGCTATGGTTGCGCTTGAATCCATATCGCCCAAGTTGATTATTACTGACTTAAATATGCCAGGTATGAATGGTATAGAGCTAATAAAAACATTAAAACAGCAGTCTAAATTTAGATTTACCCCCATGTTGATGTTAACCACTGAGTCTCAGCAAAGCCGTCGTGAGGAGGCCAAATCTGCTGGTGCTACAGGCTGGCTCGTCAAACCCGTCGAACCAGAGCAATTATTAGGTGTAGTAAAGCAGTTGGTACCAACTGCATAAGGTAAAAACATGAAAGTACTTGAAAAAGCAAAGCAGTATTACGAGACAGTGCTCGCTGAGAAATTAAAAGTGCTTAAGGACAAGACAGGTAGTATGCAGGATTCGCTTTTACTGTGGGGCGGATTAGTTATTGTGGCATCACTTGGAATTGGAGGGTCGTTGACAACGTCCTCGTCGGTAATAGGCGTGCATGCGGGAGTGATAATCACTATTGTTAGCATGTTTTGCTTTATGCCTTGGTATGCAAGTAGACAAAATCGCATTTATGCAGCCAAACTACACGAGCAAGAAAGTTATTTGCGGGAAACCTCAACACAATTAAGTGAAACTCACTCTCAAGTTAATGATTATGTCGCCATATTAAAAGGGCAGATGGATGGCATAAGTGCAATAACTGAAGATGCTTCTATGGAGCTGATGAAGGCACTGTACGAAATTGAAAGCAGCATACAAGACAGTATAGACAACGTTGAATTAGGACAGAAAAATGCTCTTAGTTGTAAGGAAAAAAGTGCTGACGAGTTCACTAAAGCAGCTGAGCGCTTATCCAGTATAAAAGCGATGATCAGTACGCAAAGAGAGCAGCAAATTGCAGACACTGAGGCAATTCAAGGGGTCATGCGTGAAGTTGAAAACCTGAAAGAACTGACAGAGCTTGTAAAAAATATTGCTTCACAAACTAATTTATTAGCGCTTAATGCAGCAATTGAAGCTGCCCGCGCAGGCGAATATGGCCGAGGGTTTGCGGTAGTGGCCGAACAGGTTCGTATCCTATCATCACAGTCTTCAGAAGCGGCCGAAAAAATAGAGTCGGGCATAAAATCAGCGCTCGACGCTGCGCATTTGCAAGGTGAGAAAATGCTGAGCTCTACGCGCGCAAATGACACATGTGAATTGTTGACGGGTTTTTCTGAGTCGTTAGAAAACATAACGACACACTATCGCGTGCTTGAAGAACTCAATCCCAAAATGCTGGCGTGCTTCTCGCAAAGCGCCACCGACGTTGCGGTAAAAGTAAGCGGTGCCATCGCGAAAATTCAGTTCCAAGACATTATTCGCCAGCGTACTGAGCATGTGAAACTAGAGCAAGACGCGATCGTTAGTTTGTTCGGACAGTTTTCGTCTTACATCAATAACCGCGAGCATTTTGATGAGTCGTTTAACTTAAGCACCAAAGAAATGTTTGAAAAATATGTAATGGAAGATCAGCGTAAAATCCATTTTGATATCAATGAATCATCACCTGAAGAAAAAAGTGAGTTTGAAGAGGCACGAGAGCCTAAGATAGAACTCTTTTAATGTAGATATCTAGCGGGGGCAAATAAATGCCAGTGATGAAAACTCACTGGCATTGTGTTCAAGGTTAGCAAGGAGGTGCGCTAAACATTTTTGAGAGTAACCACTATTTGTAGTAGCAAACACGTTTGCATACTTTCCATGTTTTTCTTTTGAGAATGATTACATTGCCACATCTCTTTTTTTAACCTTTTTTTACCATGGGGAATGCTTTTTATAGGTCAAATGTCATCGACTTTGACCGTTTCTGACCGTTTGTGAAACAGCCTTTAGCCGCAGAAGCAGGGTTTTTCGACCATTCTTCTCTAGTGCCTAATACCGTAGCCTCCACTTCATTACTGGTTACTTTAATGACACTGATATCTGTAATAAAAATGGACGTATCGGTACCAATATATTCGCGTGACCAAGCGCCGCCGAATTTTTCTGTTACCCCTGTTGAAGGACTGAATAGTTGTGGGCAATGCTTTTCTATATTACTAAATATTGTATCAATCTCTACGACAGAACGTTGAAAGCGAGTTGCTAACGCTGCGTCTTCTTCAATAGGGCAGTCCGCAATATAGCGTAGCCCAATTGTCCCTTTGTTAACGTTGTTTTCAACGTATTCACATTGGTCCTTAACAATTTTCCAACCAAACCGCTCAATCTTACTATTAAAATTTTGGGGCCAATTTACATCGGCTATTTGCTTGCCTTCCAGAACTTCTACTTCGGCAAAGAAACGAACTCTACCGTTATGAAGTTTTGATAGTTGTTCAATTTTACCCAACGCACTTTTTCCATCTAAGGGCATCTGACCTGACACGTTTATAAACGATGAATCAGGGTGATATTGTGGGATCAAGAAACTATTAGACTGCCGTGTTGCGGATATATATAAAGCCGGAGAATTCGTTAATTTTTCAGGCAGTTGATATTCAAAATAAGGAGAAGTCCATTCTTGTGAATTCCACCTCAAACCTCCGCCAAATACCAAAAGAAACGCCTGAAATGTGACTAATAAGAGCATATATATCTGAGCGCGTTTTGCGTTTAATGATTTAGCGATGATATAGCCTATGATTATTCCTACCAAAATAAACAGTGGCATACCATAGCGACCGTTTGCAGTTGCGTACAGCCATATAAAGTAACAAATTAACCAGAAACCAATTACTACTTTAAATGGGGTCGCAACGTCCTTGCTACGTCTTTGCAAATATACAAATATTGGAATAGCGATAAACAAAAAGGCGAATCGAGCGTCAGGTGATAATAGTTCAATGTAAAGCCATGGCGAAGGAAGAAGCATTTCAAAGGGCAAAACCAGGGCTTCTGACAAAGAGGATGGAATAAACCTGTGGTGTTTAATTGACTCACAAATAGTATACGGTGAGCAGAATACACTATTAAAAAAAGGAAAAAACGGGTTTCCGGTTTCTTGAAATACCCTGTAAGCCCACCAACCTTCTACAAGAAGTGCACCAACAACACCAGCAACAGAAAACCATATAAAGTGTTTATACTTTTTGTGTTTAATACACATCAAGTAGAGGGCGCAACAGGCGCCGGCCAATGCGAACATCCCTGATGTAAGTTTAATTCCTACAGCAAAGCCTAAAACGAAAGCCGATAGAAACGCACGTGTAGCAGTAGGAGAAACATCATACTTTAAAAGAGAATAAACACCCGCCAACACAAATATTGTTACATAGATATCAATAAAAGATGAACCTATTTGGTGCCAGACTACGGTAGTTGACACGCTCAGTATTGTAGTGAGAATTAAAAAACTCGTTGAAGGAGCGGTCTGCTTCAGCACAGACTTTGCAATTCCCCATGTTAAATAGATTACAGCACTTTGGCTGATTGCAAGTAACAAGCCCACCAACAATGCATTTGAAGAGTAAGTAACGAGAAGATAGAAAAGAGTATACGCATAAGGGTTTAGGTAGCTTTGTGGGCCAGCAGCAAAAAAATCTTGTGAGAAACGATCATTTATTGCTGAAAACCCTGCATAAAGGTGATAATTATTAGCATCCCAATTTAGATCCTTTCCAGCAATAAATTGCCATATCACGCAACATATGATTGGCAAAATTGCCAAAAAAAATTTCGTTTTGTTTTTTCCGTAAAAAAACATACTACATCCTTTTAAAAACTACGATTTGGCCTCAATTTTATTTTTGAAAAGGCGACTATTTAAAAAATACGATAAAGGCACGACTACACCCACTGAGAGGATATAAGCAAAAGTCACGACGGTTAGGTTTCTACTATTAAAAAAATATAGAACCAATGTATTCACCAAGCCGAAGACTCCAGCACAGATAATGCTGTAAAGAATATAAATAAGAAAGCTTCCCTGGCCCCTAAATACCCAACAGGATTGTAAAAGGTAGTTAATAACACTTAAAAAGAAGTGCATTAGAATACAAACAAAAAAAAATACGACGTTATTGCTAATACTCTGAGAGGCTATACCTACTAAAATGGCACAGGCCATCGCCATGGCAGTTCCGCTAACGCAAAACCTAGAAAATTTTGATAAAAAAGAGTCGGAATTCACAATAAACAATCATTCGATATGAATAAACTGAAGTACTCGGATACTAAACCGACTTAAGTTCGCCATCAAGGAATAGAATTCAATCACTTAATCTTACTTATAGGATGCCCTAATTTTAAGCGCTAGAATAAACCAACATCTTTGATATAGTTTGCGGCCTCACAATATTTTTTAAAGAAGGTTGGTGGAGTGTCTCCAAAAAAAGTAAATGAACAATACAATGTTGCAGCACCAAAAAGCTTACCTGTAAGAGTAGCAGCGTACCAGCGAAGAAAAATGTATGACTTGTTCATAGAATTGACATGTGTTTCACGTACTGAGTCTATTCTTGACGTAGGGGTTACTGGCGATCAAACCTATGAGGCATCAAATTATCTGGAAGCCTGGTATCCGCACAAAAGTAAGATTACTGCCGTGGGGCTTGATGATGCCTCGTTTTTAGAAACTGTGTATGAAGGTATGAAGTTTATTCAAGCAAATGGTCTCGACTTACCCTTTGAAGACAATTCATTTGATTACGTTCATTCTTCAGCAGTACTTGAACATGTAGGTAGTGAAGACAACCAGCACAGGTTTATTGAAGAATTATATAGAGTTGCCAGAAAGGGGGTATTTATCACTACTCCAAATCGGTGGTTTCCAATAGAGTTTCATACCGTATTGCCCGTCTTGCATTGGCTACCAAAGCCAGTTTTCCGTTCTATTTTGAGTCGGACTTCCTATTCTTTCTTTTCTAAAGAAGAAAACCTCAACCTACTTGCTCCTAAGGACGTAAAGCGGATAATGCAGAAATCGACTCAATCAGAACCTAATGTGCTTACTCTTTCCCTTTGCGGTTGGCCCAGCAACATCATTGCCTACGCCCCTAAGTTCAATTCATCTGATTGATGTGGTTCACTTTTCTTTCTCATGAAACATAAGAAGAGAATTTAGAAAAAACCAAGAAAGAACTCCTTGACCTGCGACAATAATGAGGGTTATCGATATTATAGATAAACGTAAGATACTAAAGTCGGTAATCGGGCCATAGTCTATGTCGCTCCATTTGCCTATAGTCGTAATACCTAAGCATATGCCTGACAGCAGCAAGGCGAAAAAAAAGAAAAGCGCTTTTTCTCGAATAAAAATGTCTACTGCTTTCAACATCGCGTCACTCGACTTCCATAGATTCATCACTTTTCCCATCGTTTTACTAATAAAAGCAAACGAGATCATCTGGACACCGCTTACTGCGAATGCCGAAGAATAAAGCATGGTATGGTAGTCTAAATTCAAATTACCTATCGAAATTCCCCCTAACGAGAGTGTACTAATGCCAGCAATGCCGATGAGTAATAACAAAACGCCGGGATAAAAAAACAGCCATTTGGGGCTATAAATCAATAAAAACTTTAGATGGCGCCAACCGTCTCTCCATGTATTCAAATGGGGAGGTCTGTCCCTTCCATCCTTCTTAAGTGTTGTCGGGACTTCGTTTATTTTTAGCCCTTGTAAAGATGCTTTTACTACCATTTCACTCGCAAACTCCATGCCCGGACACGTCAAATTGAGTTTGATGATTGAATTACGGTTAAACCCTCTTAGGCCACAGTGAAAATCTCTAATTGAAGACGAAAAAAACAATCTACCAAGAAAACTCAGTACTGGGTTGCCTAGATAGCGATGCAAGAACGGCATTGCTTTGCGTCCTATTCCTCCCGCGAACCTATTTCCCATAACTAATTCGGCGCCGGATCGAAGCTCTTTTAAAAATGCATCTAAATTTTCAAAATCATAACTATCATCAGCATCGCCCATGATTACATATTTTCCCTGAGCGGCTTTAATACCGCCAGAGATTGCTGCGCCATAGCCTTTTCGGTTAACGTCTACAACTTTGGCCCCCTCTGCAAGCGCAATTTCTTTTGAAGCGTCTGTTGAACCATTATCAGCAATGATTATTTCAGCGATTATCCCTTCACGCTCGATAAATTTTTTAGCTTTCCTAATGCACGTGGCCAGCGTTTTTTCTTCATTTAAACATGGAATAACAAAACTTAATTCCAAAGGTGTCACCTTTCTTGTAATGTGTTAATTCTCTTATTAAAGAATTAACAGCTACATCCTAGTATAAAAACTCGCGAACACGATTTATTAGATATGTTCATTTCGTGTTTGAAGAGAATAATATCGCTTCATCTTATGTGCAACGTATCCACTATTATCGATTTGTTATTCTAAGTCGCTTGAATCACTGATTTTTCTATTGTCGCTAGAAAAACTGACGTTGCTAGTTTGAGATTTGAACGCGCAGTCCACTAATGAGCGTACCCTGGTTATAGGCTTAAAGCATGATGCGTTCAGACGTGGCAAATGCTACGTCTAGTTTGAAATAGGCTGCTTCATTAATGAAGTGAGGATACGTTTCTTTCTCACCCTGCCAAAGAATATCTTTCCCGTCGAAAGTTCTAAACATGGGAGAGCCAGGCAGCAATGGCTTAAAGTCATTGTCTTGCAATGCATGATGGACCATAGCGATACGCTTACCCTTTTCATCTAAAGGAAAGCCGATATTTTTACCAAGGCGAAACGCTTCACATGCGGGCAGGGCATCTGTTTCTATTTGCTGATTATTATATGCAATACAGAAATCTAAAATGGCTTCCGCCATCGTTTGCGTTAGTAGGTATACATCTTCTCTTAACACGCCTTGGGGCTGACCGCCCACTTCAATCATTACGCCTTTTTTTCCGGTAGTACACAAGTAACCATGCTCTAGATAGGGCTTTTCGTCTTCTACTAAAATGTTGGCTTCAGGCATTTGCTGTTTTACGAAACGTGCCAACTGTATGTGAAACTCATCTGCTTCGAGAATAATTAGCGTAGCGCCCATCTCACTTGTTGTGTTATGGATATCAATAACAAAATCAGTTTTTGCGTTGCCCTTAGGGCCAAATTTGTTATTAATGGATTGCGCCAGTAGCGCTTCTTTAGATGCCCGGGGGGTATTCAACGCATCCATAGTAAACTGACGATTTAAATCTTCATCAATAAAGCGGACGTTGGCCTCAAGAGCAGCCTCATTGGCAATAGTTAGTGCAACATTAAGCGCATTGAATCGCTGAGGAATACCTTGTTTTTTCCAATTGTTAATCAGCTGAATACCGCTGGTCTCGTTGCCATGAGTGCCCCCAACAAGAGCAATTGAATTAAACATAAGTATTCCTTGTAAATTACGTTATTGCACTGGCTTCGCGCCGTTTTCTTCAAGTCAGTAAAAACTAGCACTAGACTGTGAAGAAAACAGATACTACATGAGTCAGCACAATGCGAAAATAACTATTGAGTAATATTTATTGCTCTAGAGGTTTAGGTCGTTGGTATATTGACGACGGTAGCGTTTCGTTAACTTTGCTGCTCTTAACTGATCTAGAATGAGAGATATAACGGGGTTAGCGTCAACCTTCGTCTTTTTATTTTTGCCCAACCTGTGCAGCTGTCGCTTTACTTGTGCCATTGTGGCAAGCCCCGCTAGCGTTTTATCCTTCCAGTTAACAACTGGCGTCACGCCTTCAAACAAAGGCGACGTGCTCCAAAGGTTAGGTAAATTAGGCGTAAGTGCCAGAGCAGAGGCAACCCCCACCATTTGAATGTTGTTTTGAAGTACATTTTCCGCAATAGCGAGCCGACGTATTCCGCCGGTTGTCATAATTGGCACGGCGGTTTCATTGGCAATTTGCGTAGCGAACGTCAAAAAATAGGCTTCTCTAGCAAGTGTTCTGTCGTCGGCAGTTCTACCTTGCATCGCAGGCGCCTCGTAACTTCCCCCTGATAATTCGACTAAGTCCACGTGCAAACGCTCTAGCATTTTGACCACCAAGAGTGCATCGTCAACGTCAAATCCTCCGCGCTGAAAGTCTGCAGAGTTGAGCTTAACGGAGATATCAAAATGGGCACCACAGGCAAGACGTATCTGCTTCACTATTTCTACTAGCAATCGCGCTCTATTTTCAATTGCGCCTCCCCATTCATCAGTTCGTTTATTCGTAAGAGGCGATAAAAACTGTGCTAACAAATAGCCATGCGCAGCATGCACTTGAACGCCGTGAAAACCGGCTTCTTGTGCCTTTGTGGCGGTAATCACAAACCGCGCTATAACATCATCAATCTCATGCTGTTGCATTGCTTTGGGTTGCGTAAACAAAGAAGAGTGTTTGCCCATATCCAAGGCAATATTTGAAGGCGAAAGTACTTTTCCTCCCATTTTCTTAAAGACTTGACGACCTGGGTGGTTTATTTGCATCCAAAGTCGAGTGTTATTCGTCTTGCCCTTTTCTGCGAGTGTTTTAAATGGCGCTATGGGTGTATCGTATTCAAGTGCTAGTCCGCCCGGACCGGTCATTGCGAGATGATCTACCATTACGTTCCCTGTAATAATAAGCCCTACACCTCCATTTGCCCATGTGCTGTACAAATTGAAAAGGCCATCACCAGGCAGCTGATTGGCAATAGCCATATTTTCCTCCATGGCCGCTTTTACCAATCTATTTTTTATTACATTGCCATTGGGTAATGTAAATGGCGTAAATACGCTCGTAGTCACAATATCACCTGTTAATAAAATGTGTTGCGAACACTATAAACGCAAAGCCAACTTTATGGTCAAGTAATTTCAATCAAGAGAACTGCATAATACTAATCCGCATAGATCATTACAGACTCAGTGAGCAAATACCTATGCGGGTTGGTTTAATGAGTGTTAGGGAAGCGGTAAAAGCAATAAACTTTCCATCGAATACTCCTCATTTTTGCGAGCAAAAAGGCGTATTTCGTATGGCAAATCGCACTTCAAGGGCTAAGAAAATATGGGCCCTAATGAATTTGATAGCTTGCTAGAGGGGGTCACTTAACGTAGCCACTATTGTGGAAATTATAAGTAGGTGACGTTTTTTTAGTGCAACGGTATTAACAAAAGGGGCGTTATATTTTTTATTTCGATGGATTTTTTAAAGTAAAGTGACACACGCTTAGTGCTTGAAAAAGTCGTCTTCTTGCTGCGCTATCATTGCCTCTATTTCTTCAATATCAATGTGTTTTGGTGTGGTGTCTTCAGCGGGTTTTCCCGCAATTTTTCGGTCTTCTGCAGCCCATTCTCCTAAATCGATAAGCTGGCACTTTTTACTACAAAATGGGCGGTATGCGCTTTCAGGTGACCATATCACTTGTTTGGCGCATATTGGGCATTGTACTTTCATTCATTTCTCCACTCGCTGGATACAGGAGAGTAATTTTAGCAGGCTGCAAGTTGAAATTGAATATGTCTGTCTACCCCAGGAGGCTGACCCGCCTCAGGAGCAAATGTCATAAAACGCAGTGCATAGCGATATTTGTTGCCACTTAACGTCGGGTAGTAGCCCTCGTCTACTCTACATTTAACACGAATAAGCTCGTTTCTATCTTCAGCAACACCCTGATAAAAACCATTTTCGGCCTCTACCGGTCTAAATTGCCCTCTTTCGCGAATGAACGATAAGATGACAGTAATTGCATCATCTAATAGGGAAAGGGTGTCTAACCAAGCGTTTATTTCTTCTAATCGTGTTGTTAATGGTTGTTGCAGCCAAAAATGCAGATTGGGTAAATCAAAACTACAAGCCCCGCCTGGGATAGCAAAGCGCTGGCGTATTGCGCTAAGTAATTTATCTTCCTTAAGAGCGCTTCCCATTTTTCTGTCGGTTTTTAATTTCTGTTTAAGGGTTAAAACAGTTTTAAGGGCTTGCTCTAACGCAGTACCATCTATTTGAGGGTGTTTAGACCAATACACGAGGTTCTTTTCATGCGCCTCTAAATCTTTCGTTAGATCAGCGCGAAGATCTAGCCGCTCTATCAAATCTAAAAGTTCGAAAAGCTGCTCGAAAAACACAAGCTGTAGATGAGTGTGTTCTGATTTTGCCGTGATTTTAAGCTGTCCAAGTAGCTGCTCTACACGCAGGTAGTTGCGCACTTTTTCCTTTAAGGGAAATTCGAAAACAGCGTTGCTCATGGATATCCTTTAAACACATAGACTTATCTGACAAGCCTAATGCATGAATGCCTATAAGCCAAGCGCACAGTTGCATCAATTAAGACAAATGGACGTTTTTTGCATAAAAAGGTGTAAATTGGGTTGGGATCCCATCATCCATTCATGTACGGCGTTTTACAGTAATGAAGAATAGCTCAATCATTAGCACTTAGGGTTAGCAATGTGGCATGAAGCGTATTTACTTGGTCAGCGAGCGCCGAGAGTGTCGTGTTATTGTGCAAGACATAGTCGGCTGCGTTTAAACGTGTTTCTCTGCTCGCTTGCGACGCCATAATGCTCTTAATTGTTTTCTCACTACTTCCGTCGCGAAGCATTGCTCGCTCTAGCTGTGTGGAGGTTGGACAGTCAACCACTACCACCTTATCGCAAAGTGTCGTTAACTTATTCTCAACCAACAAAGGCACAGACAAAATACAATATTGACTCGTCGACAGTTCAATCAAGTGCTGCATGCGCGCTCTTATCAGCGGATGCAACAGGTTATTCAGCCATTCTTTTGCGTCGCTGTTTGAAAATACTCGGTCGCGTAGTGCGGCCCTGTTAAGCGTGCCGTCATCTAACAAAATGCCCTTACCAAAATACATTTCAATTTCTGATAGCCCTTGTGTGCCTACATCTACAACGTCGCGAGCAACGACATCGGCATCAACAATATCGATACCGAGCCTTTCGAACTCGCACGTCGCGGCAGACTTGCCGCTTCCTATGCCCCCAGTTAAGCCAACGACGAAACGTTTTTTAGGGGAAGCGTCTACGTTTTGCAAAAAGCGTTACTCCTCGCTATGTATTTCAATTGAAGCAATACTACAGCACCGCATCTAGATAGGTAGAAATAATTTGATCTTTAAAAAGCAAAGTCAGCCAGCCGGCAACCGCTAAATAAGGTCCAAAGGGAATGGCTAGCGATTTACCTTTGTTTTGCAAAAACATAATGGCAATACCTGCAACGGCACCAACGAAAGATGAGAGCAAAATAATAACAGGTAGGCCTTGCCAACCCGTAAACGCGCCAAGTGCAGCAAGCAGTTTAAAGTCTCCATAACCCATACCTTCCTTTCCTGTCGCCAGCTTAAATAACCAATAAACTGACCACAAACTTAAATAGCCAAACGCTGCGCCTAGTATTGCGTCTGTGGTATTGACGAATACTGACTGCGTGCTAAGTAACAAGCCCACCCACATTAAAGGCAG
The DNA here is from genome assembly GCF_001885075.1 of Alteromonas sp. V450. NCBI lineage: Bacteria > Pseudomonadati > Pseudomonadota > Gammaproteobacteria > Alteromonadales > Alteromonadaceae > Alteromonas > Alteromonas sp. V450. The sequence continues at coordinate 2,214,070 of NZ_MODU01000004.1, read as the reverse complement.
TGTTAATTGGTCTGGTAAAAGCATTTTGTCTAAATCAATGAATAATAGCGCTACCAGAATAAAAGTGAACAGTATCGCCCAGAGTGCCTGCGGCGTAGGGCCAAACTGAAACGCGGTAAAAGTGCACACTAAAGCGGTGAATAGTTCTACCATAGGGTATCGAATAGAAATTGGCGCTTTGCAACCAGCACATTTGCCTTTTAACAGCATATAGCTGACTACAGGAATATTTTCCCATGCCCTAATTTTGTGGCCGCAAGAGGGACAGGTGCTGTCTGGCTTTATTAAATTAAACGTTGCATGCTCATGAGATGATGACGAAGCGGCGCCGTTAATAGAATTTGCTGTATTTGATGCAGCGTCAGTATTTTCCACTTCAAAATAAGATTGATATTCCTGCTGCCAACTTCGCTCCATCATAATGGGTAAGCGGTAAATCACCACGTTTAAAAAGCTGCCAACCATTAAGCTAACGGTAAATACTAAACAATAAAACAGTGCAGGGTGTGTGTGACAAAGCGTAATTAAAGCGTCCATAAACAAAAGAACTTCTTGTTAGCGACCTTTCAGGCAACGCAAAAAGCTTATTGTTAGTTAAGGCCGATTGCGTTGCTTGAAAAGCGTTTAGGTAAATCGCAGAAGGGTGAAGTGAGGTTTACCCCACCACATTACCCATCTGGAATATGGGTAAATACATGGCAATAATGAGGCCGCCAACTACCACCCCCAAAACCACCATTATCATGGGCTCAAGAAGGCTGGTAAGGCCATCTACCATATCATCTACTTCGGCCTCGTAAATGGCAGCAACTTTGCTTAGCATCTCGTCAACAGAGCCAGATTCTTCACCGATTGATATCATTTGGGTAACCATGTCTGGGAAAACGTTAGTTGCACGCATGGCAACGTGCATAGGTATGCCGCCAGCTACTTCTTTCTTTACAAATAAAATAGCGTCACGGTATACGGCATTACCAGAGGCCCCCGCTGCTGAATCTAGCGCCCCTATAAGCGGAACGCCTGCAGCAAAGGTCGTAGATAAAGTACGTGTGAATCGGGCAATACTCGCTTTCTTAAGAATGTCGCCAATTACCGGGATTTTTAACGAAAGTTTGTCGCATTTGTCCCGAAGCGCCAAGCTTCTTTTATATGTTCGAGCAAATAAAAAGCCCGCTATGCCCATTCCCAGCGCGATAAAAACACCATAGTCTTGCACGAAGCGCGATATGCCGAGTACAAACTGCGTGAATGCAGGTAATTCAGCACCAAATCCAGAAAAAATTTCTTCAAATTGCGGTACAACGAAAACTAACAGAATGGTAGTAACGATAAACGCAACCACAAGAACAGCAATGGGGTAAAACATCGCTTTTTTAATTTTAGATTTTAGTGCTTCGGCTTTTTCTTTATATGTAGCTATTCGCTCATAAATAACTTCTAAAGCACCAGATTGCTCGCCTGTATAAACAAGGTCGCAGTATAAGCTGTCAAAATGTTGCGGATGTTTACGTAGTGCAGAAGATAAGGGGTTGCCGGACTTTACTTCGTTGGTTATTTCCATTAGCAAGTTACGCATAGGCGCTTTTGAATGGCCTTGCCCAATCATCTCTAACGATTGTATTAACGTTACGCCTGCGGCAAGCATGGTGGCAATTTGACGAGAGACTACCGATATATCGGCAGGTACAATTTTTTGACCTCGGCTAAGTATCGACTTCTGCTGTTTCTTAACCTTTTTAACTGAAATACCTTGTTTGCGAAGCATTGTCCTTGCTTCAGAAAGGTTCTGCGCAGAAATCTCGCCTTTTCGACTTGATCCTCGGCTGTCTTTTCCCTGCCATTCAAAAACTGCTGCAGCTTTCACGGTGTTGCTCCTTAAACTAAAAAAGGAGGTGCATAATGCACCTCCTAATCATATTAATTCTTTCAGCACAAGCCAGTGGTTGTACATGTACCGCCTTTTGACCATGTGATTGGAGGCGTTACACCACTTGGTGTTAGCGTGTATGTCGCGCCGTCAACGTCTGACGTGCCCGTAGCTGTAATTACACCGTTTGCAATTGTTACACTTTGAACCACGCCTGATACCGTAGATATCGCAGCTGGAAGTCCGTTAGTACCAGCGTTTGCACCTGATAAGGCTGTAACATCACCAGTTTGCGCTGCTACTTCAAATGCGGTTTTGAAAGCCGTTGTCGCCATAACAACTTCGGTAAACTTAGATTTCTTAGTGTAAGTCTGGTAAGCAGGCAATGCGATTGCAGCAAGAATACCGATGATTGCAATAACAATCATTAGTTCGATAAGGGTGAAGCCCTTTTGGTTTTTATTTTTCATGTTCATCATGGTTTTGCTCCGGGACGTGTATATCACGTTAAGTTAAAAACAAATTCAAATTTACGTTTATACCCGAGTCGTCCTTAAAACGCCCCTGGTACTCGAGAATTAGTATAGAATTTTCTCTGTCGCTGACAAGTATCTAGATGTATACCTACGTTTGACTTAACAAGTATGCCACGTTCCTAAAGGCCTGAGGAGTACTTGCTGCTTGAACTTTGGTATAAAAGTTAAATACTTATAAACGTATTCGCTATCATACACAGGAAAATTATCGAAAGGAAGGTACAAATAAGCAAGGTTGCTGTGTTTACCTTCCATCATCGAATTAACCGCCAACAATGTTAAGGCGACCGCTACTGAAGTGATATTCGCAAGGATAAATCAACGGCCTGTATGTGCTTGGTAAGCGCGCCTGATGAAATGTAATCTACACCAAGTTGACTTAAACTCGCTAGCCTTTCATCGGTAATATTTCCTGATACTTCTAGTTTACACTGCCCCTTATTCATCGCTACTGCCTGTTGGATCTGTTCGTTAGTAAAATTATCCAGCATGACAATATCGGCGCTGGCACTTAGCGCTTGTTTCAACTCGTCAAGGTTTTCAACTTCAACCTCAACGGGCTTGCCCGGCATCATTGCTTTTGCTCTGCCAATCGCTTTTCCAATATTTCCACAAGAAAAGATGTGGTTTTCTTTAATTAAGAATGCATCAAACAATCCAACGCGGTGATTTTGTCCGCCACCACAACGCACCGCGTATTTCTGCGCATAGCGCATACCAGGCAGGGTTTTGCGGGTGTCTAGAATTTTTGTAGAAGTGCCAGCTAAATATTTGGCGTAGGAAGCCGTTACGGTTGCGGTTGCAGAAAGGGTTTGCAAAAAATTAAGCGCCGTTCGTTCGGCTGTTAAAATAGCGCGAGCAGAACCTTCTAAACTTACCAACACGGTATCCGCTTCAACCTTTTCGCCGTCTTTTACGTGCCAGGTTAGCAATACCGACTCGTCAATAAGCGCAAACGCTTGAGTCGCCCATGCAATTCCGCAAACAACGCAAGGCTCGCGAGTAATAATAGTCGCTTTTGCAGTAACGCTCTCATCTATCAGGTTTGCGGTAATATCGTTTGCAGCATTTAATTCGCCGCCAAGATCTTCTACAAGCGCGTTTGATACTTGCTCTCGGATCGCTTGCATGTCTGGTGATGTTGTCTTCATCGCTGTTTTCTGTACTTTTTATGTATCTAGAGGGTACGCAATATTAACCAATCTCCGCGCTGAGTAAACTCTAATTGGCGAAGAACACTCATTCCAAGCAGTATATGGTCATCTTGCATACCGGGGTTCAAGTTTGCGTCTACATTACGCACTACTATTTCACCAATGCGCAAGGTATCAATTGTTGACTCGGCAACCCTCACCACGCCATTGGCAGTGCTGGCTAAACCCTCACGTCCGGCTTTTAGTTTAAGTCTATTCGCTAAGTGTGCGGGGACTGCTACATCAGTGGCCCCCGTATCAACGAGAAACACAACTTCCTCACCGTTGATATACCCTGTGGTCACATAATGCCCTTGACGATTTTGCTTAAGTCGAACTTCGGTTTGTGAACCGATACGCTCTGATGTGGGCTCGCTGTTAGGATTAATTTGTTTTTCTAGAAGATCTGAGAAAACAAAAACCAGAAGACCAAAACCGCAAATCCAGGCAAGGGCAACCATCCACTTGCCCGTTGACGCTGTCGGGTCTTGTTGTTCATTCATGCTTTTACCTTTCTTATGATAGTGGTGCACTAATTTTTGTGTGGCTTATTACCCAGTGTAATCTTTCAATAATTGATTGAGCACGGGGCTAAAGTGCTCAATCAAGTAATAGATCACAACCAATAGCCCTATACACTTATACCCGTATACAATGTAGGCTATAACGCAGAAAATCAATTACCGAAGCAAATACTATGGTGCTTTACAGCGAAGCAAAGTACACAGCAAGTCCGCATTTTGATGCTCGTCCTGACAGCACAGACATTAGCCTGTTAGTGATACACAATATTTCACTTCCTCCTTCACAGTTTGGTACGCCTGGCATACGCCAATTGTTTACCGGCACCCTCAATCCTAATGAACATCCTTTTTATAGGGAAATTGCTGGGTTACGGGTCTCTGCTCATTGTGTAATTTATCGAACAGGCGAAATAGAACAATTTGTACCTTTTGAGCAGCGGGCATGGCACGCGGGCCTGTCTTCATTTCAAGGACGCAGCCGCTGTAACGACTATGCTATCGGCATTGAACTTGAAGGTACTGACACCTTGCCTTACACCGATGCACAGTACAAAGCCCTTGGCGAACTCACTGAATTTATTATGAGATACTATCCTCGGATCACTTTAGGGCGTATCGTAGGTCATAATGATATAGCACCGGGGCGAAAAACTGATCCTGGTGCAGCTTTTGATTGGGCGAGATACAGAACGCGCATGCTGGATTGAAGTTTTCTGGTCAATCTAGGTCGCTGGAAAAGGGAAACACAATATCTATGATGTTAATGAGCTTGCTATTAGTTCTCAGCCTTGAGCGGTTGATAATAAAAACACCTAATTGGCATGTTGAAAAGTATGCCGCTCAGTACCGCGCTTTTCTTCAAAAGAACGGGTTATTTAAGTTTCAAGAGGGAAATGAAGATGGGAAAGACAGTGAAAAAGCCTCATCCATCGCATTTTATTTCTACCTTTTACTGCCTGCTGCGCTGCTGGGAGCCATTGAATACTGGGTGCTAGGCACATTCCTTACCTTTATAGAGCAAAGTCTAGTGCTTTTCATTTGCATTGGCTGTCCGGTATTAAGAAATATCTACAAAAGTTTTTTAAATGCCGCCGACCGAGGTGACCTTCAAGCTTGTAGTATGTATACCGATCAGCTGGGTCATTGTGCAAGTCAAACAGAAAGCGATGGCAGTGCGGGTTCTGAAGGTAAAAGTTTTGGCCAGCATCTTACTTGGCTTAACTATCAGCACTATGCTGCTGTCATGCTGTGGTTTATTGCATTTGGCGCACCGGGTGCATTGTTTTACAGCTTCAGTCGAAGTACTACCGAGGCGCTATGTAGCGCTAATCATCCTTTAAAAGGGGCTGCCGGAGGACTGATGTTTGCTCTGGATTACATTCCTGTGCGCATAACCGCTTTTGGCATGCTGATGATGGGACATTTTTCACGGGCGTTACCTGAATGGTTAAAATATGCGCTTCGCTTCGATGTGCCCGCTTACGATGTACTTACCCATATTTCATCTAAAGCCGAGGCGCTAACTCCTGAAGAACAAACGTTGCAGGCTGAAAATGCAGCAGTAGAGCCGAAGGTGCTCGTAAAGTTAGCGAAACGCAATGTTATTTTTCTTCTCGTCATAACGTCAGCACTTACGTTGGTTGGCACGCTGGCATAACCATTATTTTTAACATTTACTATGCTACCTGACATAGAAAGGCGTTTGGTCTATTTATTAATTGTATGTAGATCAGACGCTTCCCCCGTATTTACAAATCTATCCTCCCTCATCAGACCAGTTGATGGCGGATGGTTTTTCTTAACAAATTCAACAATAAAGCTTAACACCCAGCAAATTGCATAGGCTTTGCTATGCTTGGGAGTATTTACCTCGAAATCGATCTGCCTTAAACTAGATAGGTAAAATGGTATTACCAATTGTGTTTGTGTTTAAATTTCCCTTGATTATTTTTTACATTCACAGCTGTTATAACGTCGTTATTGTTATAGAGCATGGTACAAATAATAGGATACGTTTAGCGCATGCGTCAGCAGCGAAAAAAACTCTCTGATGTGATTACCGAGCAACTCGAGTCGATGATACTCGACGGTACGCTATTGGCTGGCCAAAAGTTACCGCCAGAAAGAGAACTTGCGCTTGAGTTCGATGTGTCACGTCCTTCACTTAGGGAAGCCATTGGTAATCTGCAGGCACGCGGGCTGGTTGAGCGGAAACAAGGTGGGGGGACATTTGTTAATCGCAATCTTAACTCTGCTATGAAAGATCCGCTTATGGATTTAGTCAGCCAGCGCCCTGAAACCCAATTCGATTTGCTTGAGTTTCGTCATGCTCTTGAGGGAATGGCAGCGTATTACGCGGCACTTCGCGGTCAGCCAGAAGACTACGAAGCGTTAAAGCAAGCATTAAGTGATGTTCCTACTCCCGAAGCGCATGAAAGTAAACGCGCCCAAGCTGAAGCGCTAGGGCAGTTTTATATCATTATGGCAAGAGCATCACACAATATGGTGCTGCTACACGTGATGAGCACCATGCAAAGCATGCTGGTGGACAATATCGAACGAAACTTTGACATGTTGGCAGCGCATCCAGAAGCAGTAGAAGACATTGCTAAGCAGCGTCGTGAAATTGTAGACGCTATTGCTTCTCGCGACCCCGAAGCTGCACGCCAGGCATGTAACACGCATTTGGCGTTTATTGAAAAAACGCTATTAACCATTAATCAACGCGATACCCGTGTACAGCGCGCATTGCGGCGATTAGAGATTTAGTTTTTTCGCCTTGGATTATTTAGTAAAAGGGCGAGATAGCTATTCATTCGCAGAGGCTGGTCAGGTTTTTCCTGTGCCACTGCAAAAGCAGGTGAGCCAGATTGGGTCACTGTGAGTACAACGTAATTTAGTTTTCCTTCTTTTAGCGCCTGAAAGAAAAAGGCAGTGCTAAGGGAGGATTTTCTATATAAGCAAAAAATAGGATGGCACCATGTCTGATATGATGCACCAAGATGTAGATCCTCAAGAAACTAAAGAGTGGATTGATGCGCTTGAGTCGGTTTTAGAAGAGGAAGGCGTAGAACGCGCCCACTATTTACTCGAAAAACTCATTGATAAAGCACGTCGCAGCGGCGCGCATTTACCGTATGACGCAACCACCGCCTACATCAATACTATCCCAGCAGCGCAAGAGCCAAAAATGCCTGGTGACTTGACCATCGAAGCGCGCATTCGTGCGGCGATTCGTTGGAACGCATTGATGATTGTATTGCGTGCATCTAAAAAAGACCTAGAGCTTGGTGGCCACATTGGTAGCTTCGCATCATCGGCTATGCTTTACGATGTGGGCTTTAACCACTTCTTCAAAGCGCCTAATGAGAATCAAGGCGGCGACTTTATTTTCGCTCAGGGCCATATTTCTCCAGGTATTTATGCGCGTTCATATATGGAAGGCAACTTAACTGAAGAGCAGTTAAACAATTTCCGCCAAGAGTGTGCTGGCGACGGTTTGTCGTCTTACCCACACCCTCACTTGATGAAAGACTACTGGCAGTTCCCAACGGTATCGATGGGTCTAGGCCCACTTCAAGCTATCTATACAGCACGCTTCCTAAAGTACCTAACTAACCGTGGTATTAAAGACTGTTCAGGTCAGCGCGTATATTGCTACATGGGTGATGGTGAGTGTGATGAGCCAGAGAGCTTGGGTGCAATTGGTCTTGCGTCTCGCGAAGGCCTAGACAACTTAACGTTTGTTATCAACTGTAACCTTCAGCGCCTAGACGGCCCGGTACGTGGTAACGGCAAAATTATCCAAGAACTTGAAGGTACGTTCCGCGGCGCTGGCTGGGAAGTAGTGAAAGTTATTTGGGGTAGCTACTGGGATGAGCTACTGGCTCGTGATAAATCTGGCAAGCTAATTCAGCTTATGGGTGAAACGGTAGACGGTGAATACCAGAACTGTAAAGCCAAAGGCGGCAAGTACACTCGTGAGAACTTCTTCAACAAGTACCCTGAAACAGCGGCACTTGTAGCTAACATGTCTGATGATGATATTTGGCGTTTGAACCGTGGTGGTCACGACCCAGTGAAAGTATTCGCGGCTTACCAAAAAGCTATTGATACAAAAGGTCGCCCAACGGTAATCCTTGCTAAAACGGTTAAAGGTTTCGGTCTTGGTGCATCAGGTGAAGCGCAAAACGTAGCGCACAACGTTAAGAAGATGGACGTTGATTCAATCAAAGCGTTCCGTGACCGTTTCAATATTCCTGTAGCAGACGAGAAAATTGCTGACCTGCCTTACTTCAAGTTCGACGAAGACAGCGAAGAAATGAAGTACCTTCGTGCACGTCGTGAAGCACTAGGCGGTTACTTGCCTTCTCGCCGTGAACAGGCTGAAGAGCAGCTTGAAATTCCTGAGCTAAGCGCATTCGACGCTATCTTAAAAGGTTCAGGTGATCGTCAAGTATCGTCAACCATGACGTTTGTACGCGTACTTAACGCGCTATTGAAAGATAAGAAAATTGGTAAGCGTATTGTGCCAATTATTCCTGATGAGGCCCGTACATTCGGTATGGAAGGCTTGTTCCGTCAGGTAGGTATTTACGCCAACGAAGGCCAGAAATACGTACCGCAAGATGCCGACCAAGTCGCTTACTATCGCGAAGATAAGAAAGGTCAGGTGTTGCAAGAAGGTATTAACGAGCTAGGTGCAATGGCATCGTGGGTAGCGTCAGGCACGTCTTATTCAACGTGTAACGCTACCACTATTCCGTTCTACATCTACTACTCAATGTTTGGTTTCCAACGAGTTGGTGACCTTGCATGGGCGGCGGGTGATAGCCAAGCGCGTGGATTCCTATTAGGCGCAACAGCAGGTAGAACTACGCTTAACGGTGAAGGTCTACAGCACCAAGACGGTCATTCACACGTTCAGGCGAACCTTATTCCTAACTGTATTACTTACGACCCAACGTATGGTTACGAAGTAGCAGTCATCGTTCAAGACGGTCTGCGTCGCATGTACGGTAACAATGAAAATATCTTCTATTACCTAACATTGATGAATGAGAACTATCAGCACCCTGCAATGCCAGAAGGTGATGATGTTGCTGAGCAGATCATTAAAGGTATCTACAAGCTTGAGCGTGTTGAAAACGACAAGTCTAAGCTTAACGTACAGCTAATGGGCTCAGGTACTATCTTGAACGAAGTACGTAAGGCGGCCCAGATACTATGCGAAGACTACAACGTATCTTCTGACGTTTACTCAGTGACCTCGTTCAACGAGCTTGCTCGTGAAGGTCAAGACGTAGCACGCTGGAACATGTTAAATCCAGAAGCTGAGCAAAAAGTACCTTACATTGGTCAGGTAATTACGAAAGACGCAGGTCCTGCGATTTCAGCCACCGACTATGTGAAGAACTACTCAGACCAAGTTCGCGCGTTTATTGATACAGAGTACCGTTGCCTAGGTACAGACGGTTTTGGTCGAAGCGATAGCCGCGAAAACTTGCGTACTCACTTTGAAGTTAATGCGTCATATATCGTAGTGGCATCACTTTACGAACTAGCTCAGCGCGGCGACGTTGAGAAGAAAGTGGTAGCAGAAGCCATTAAGCGTTTTGAAATTAACGCTGAAAAACTTAACCCACTTTACGCGTAAGCCAAATAAGGTATTTTACATATGTCAGATATTCAAAAGATTATCGTACCCGATGTAGGCGGTGACGAAGTTGAAGTTATCGAGCTATGTGTTGCCGTAGGCGACAACATTGAGGCGGATGAAGGCGTTGTTACTGTAGAAAGTGACAAGGCGTCAATGGACATCCCAGCACCGTTTGAAGGTGAGATTGTAAGCCTGTCTGTATCAGTAGGCGATAAAATCAAAGAAGGCGATGTGATTGGTGAAATGAAAGTTGCAGGTGGTGACAGTGCCGGTGAAGGCGCGTCTGAAGAAAACGCTTCAGATGAATCTTCTAAAGATGTACCTAAGCAAGAAGAAGCACCAAAAGCAGAAAGCAAGTCAGAGGCAGCACCTGCTACGTCTGGCGGCAGCGAAGTGATTGAAGTTGCAGTACCGGATATCGGTTCTGACGACGAAGTTGACGTAATTGATGTGTTGGTTTCAGTGGGCGACACCATTGAAAAAGAAGATGGGCTAATTACTCTTGAGACCGATAAAGCAACCATGGACGTTCCTTCAACGCACGCAGGTACGGTGAAGGAAGTATTCATCAGTACTGGCGATAAAGTGAAAGAAGGCACAGTTGTTATTAAGCTTGAAGTAGCGGGCTCAGGCTCATCTTCAAGTGAATCGGCGTCAAGTGAGTCTTCAGAAGCATCTGCTCCGGCTGCACAAGAGAGTGAAAAGCAAGAATCAGCGCCAGCGGCGTCTGCAAGTAGCGAAACCATTGAAGTAGCCGTGCCTGACATTGGTGAAGACGGTGAAGTTGACGTTATCGACGTGCTTGTATCGGTAGGCGATACCGTTGAAAAAGAAGACGGCCTAATTACGCTAGAAACTGATAAAGCCACCATGGATGTACCTTCAACGCACGCAGGTACCATTAAAGAAGTCTTTATCAAAACAGGCGATAAAGTTAAGCAAGGCACATTAGTTGTTAAGCTAGAAACTAGCGGTGGCTCATCTGAACAGGCACCATCTGCAACTAAAGCAGAAAAGCCTGCTGAAGCGCCTAAGCAAGAAGCACCTAAACAAGCGTCACAGCAAGAAGCCTCTCAAGGCCGTTCTCCTGTGCCGCCAGCGCCAGAAGCTAAGAATACAGGTAAAGCACATGCTTCACCTTCGGTTCGCCGTATTGCTCGCGAGTTCGGTGTAGACCTGACTCAAGTTAGCGGCTCTGGCCCTAAAAACCGTATCTTGAAAGAAGACGTTCAAGCTTACGTGAAAGCTGAGCTTGCGAAACCTCGCACAGCAGCCGCTTCTGGCAGCGCACCTGTGGGCGACAACGTACTGCAAATCGTGCCGGTTAAGCCTGTTGATCACAGCAAGTTTGGTGAAATTGAAGAGCAGCCGTTATCTCGTATTCAGAAGATTTCCGGTCCGTTCCTACACCGTAACTGGGCAACTATTCCTCACGTTACGCAGTTCGACGAAGCAGATATCACTGAGGTTGAAGAATTCCGTAAAGAGCAAAACGCTTACCACGCGAAAATTAAGTCTGGTCTTAAGATCACGCCACTCGTATTCGTCATGAAAGCGGTAGCGAAAGCCCTTGAAAAATACGAAGTATTTAACTCATCACTGTCTGACGATGGTGAAAGCTTAATCATTAAGAAATTTATCAACATTGGTATTGCGGTTGAAACACCGGGAGGCCTTGTTGTACCTGTTATTCGTGACGTGAATAAGAAAGGTATTGAGCAGTTGTCTCGTGAGCTTATTGAAACTTCTCAAAAGGCACGTGAAGGCAAGCTTAAAGCGGCTGACATGCAGGGTGGAACGTTCACCATCTCTAGTTTAGGTGGTATTGGTGGCACGGCGTTTACGCCTATTGTAAATGCACCAGAAGTCGCCATATTAGGTGTGTCTAAGTCTGAGATGAAGCCTAAGTGGAATGGTAAAGAGTTTGAGCCGCGCTTAATGGTGCCGCTAAGCTTGTCGTACGACCACCGAGTAATCGATGGTGCGGTAGGGGCAAGATTCTCTACTGAGGTTGCTGCAAACCTAACTGACTTACGCAGAATCATACTTTAAATAAAAGCTCGAAAAAGTTTACAATATCAGTAACATTTTCGACGATTTTATAAGCCCATTTGGTGGCATTTAGGTTATGCTATTACACAAAAGTAATAGCATGACCCTACAAGAACAGGATTGAGGTTCACAATGAGCGAAATTAAAACGCAATTGGTGGTACTGGGCGGCGGCCCTGGCGGTTATTCAGCAGCATTCCGTGCGGCTGACTTAGGTATTGAAACAGTTATCGTAGACTCACGCGACACGCTTGGTGGTGTTTGTCTAAACGTTGGCTGTATCCCTTCAAAAGCCCTTCTTCACGTTGCAAAAGTAATGAAAGAAGCGAAACACCTTGCTAGCCACGGTGTATCGTTTGGCGAGCCTACCATCGATTTAGACAAAATCCGCGAATACAAAGACGGCGTTGTTAAGCAGTTAACAAACGGTCTTAGCGGTATGTCTAAAATGCGTAAAACCAAGCATGTACAAGGCTTCGGCAAATTTACAGGCGCAAACACCCTAGAAGTAAAAAATGGTGACGACGTTACTACTATTACTTTTGAAAAAGCGATTATCGCTGCGGGTTCTGAGCCAGTAAGTCTACCGTTCATCCCAGAAGATGATCGTGTAATCGACTCAACTGGCGCTTTGGAAATGAAAGACATTCCAGAAAAAATGCTAGTACTAGGCGGTGGTATCATCGGTCTAGAAATGGGTACTGTGTACGAAGCACTTGGCTCAAAAATCGATGTAGTTGAATTCTTAGACCAGCTAATTCCAGCAGCTGACAAAGACATCATGAAAGTATTCATGAAGGACTACAAAGACAAGTTTAACATTATGCTTGAAACCAAAGTGACTGCGGTTGAAGCAAAAGACGATGGCTTGTACGTAACATTTGAAGGTAAGAACGCACCTGCTGAGCCAGTGCGCTACGACAAAGTACTTGTTGCTGTTGGTCGTAAGCCAAATGGCAAGCTAGTAGGCGCTGAAGCTGCAGGCGTAAACGTTGACGAGCGTGGCTTCATCAATGTTGATAAGCAAATGCGTACTAACGTTGACCACATCTTCGCAATCGGCGACCTTGTAGGTCAGCCAATGCTTGCGCACAAAGCGGTTCACGAAGGTCACGTTGCAGCAGAAGTTATTGCTGGACAGAAGCACTACTTCGACCCACGTGCTATTCCTTCAGTAGCGTACACTGAGCCAGAAGTTGCTTGGGTTGGTCTAACTGAAAAAGAAGCGAAAGAGCAGGGCGTAAGCTACGAAACTGCAACCTTCCCGTGGGCAGCTTCAGGCCGTGCAATTGCATCTGATGCTACTAACGGTATGACCAAGATGATCTTCGATAAAGACACGGGCCGTGTTATCGGTGGTGCAATGGTTGGTACAAACGCAGGCGAAATGCTTGGCGAAATTGGCCTAGCTATTGAGATGGGTGCTGACGCTGAAGACGTAGCATTAACTATCCATGCTCACCCAACGCTTAACGAATCAATTGGCCTTGCGTCTGAAATCTTCGAAGGAAGCATTACTGACCTGCCAAACCCAAAAGCGAAGAAAAAGAAGTAAATTAGCTTCTTTTAAGACTACTTTAAAAACCCGCTTTTAAGCGGGTTTTTTTGTACTACACTTTTATTTCAAGCAAATGTATTTCAAACCTCATACCATTGTGAACAAGCATGTTAGGCAAAGGAAATATTAAGTGGTGATAGATGCCAACAAAGATTAAAGACCCATTAAAAGTACAGACGAAGTTTGGGGAATACCGTGTTGAACTTCAAGGAAACATTATTCGCCTAGATGGAAAGGGAGTCGTAACAAAAGCGCTTTTTCAACACTATCACGAAGATATCAAAAAACTCGCTTTGCCCTTAGGCGGACAACCCTGGGGCTTTTTAATTTTTGTGCAGGGCGTCGGAATTTTAACGCCAGATGCGGAACAAGCGCTAATTGAATCTGTGCGTCTTAGAAAGCAATACGGTATGCAAGCTTGTGCTTTTGTTACCAAAAAAGCGGATATACCTGCTCTAGTTAAAAGTCAGTTTGAACGCGTATATGCGGCCGCCAAGCTAGAATGCTATTTTAGCGATTCTGAAAATGATGCGCTTGCATGGCTAGCGGCACTTGGTTGCTCTCTAGATAAAGAGTAATAACGACTTAAGCGGTTTGTTTGCCAGCTATGACTTTTGTTTCTTCATCGTTACTTGGTGTTTGTAAGTGCGCGGGCGTGAACGCTTCACAATCCATATTACGCTGATCCATAAAACGTTTAACGGTCTCTGCACAGTATGCTTTCCTGCAGCATTGAGAAAGCAGCATTTCGTGGCGCTGTACACGCTCGCGAATAAATTTAACAACCAACCCTCTAAGCCACTGCAATCCAGCATCTTGGTCTTGCCGTTTATGCCACATAACCGACAGTGGCGAGCTTATAATCTCCACTGGTGTCTCAAATACCGCTAGTTCGCCGGAAAATATTTCTTTTTCCATTACCAAAGAAGGGGCAACACAAATCAGATTACTCTCTTTTAATAGCGGGGTGGCGTTATAAAATTGATTTACTGACATCGCCACGCGGCGCTTAAGGCCTAAATTCGCTAGCACCTGATCTGTAGGGCCAGTCACATCGCCGGTAACGGAAACCAGAAGATGGTCAGCCGCGACAAAGTCTTCTAACGTTAGTTGTGATTTTGCAAGCGGATGATCGGGGCGCATTACTACCACCCAACTAGGGTCGAGAACATGCTCAGCGCGAATAACCGAACCAGGCTCCTGGTATTTAGAAAATGTCAATTCGGCTTCGGCATCTTTGAGTATTTTATCGGTTTCCATGTCGTAATTAGGAATGGCATGGATATTAATACCTGGCGCTTCATTTTCAATAACTTTGCGAAGCGGCCCCCATACCATGGAAACAATACTGTCAGTTGCGGCTATACGAAAAGTGCGCTTAGCCGTCGCAGGGTTGAAGTCTGTGGGGTTAACGGCAACTTCAAGCTCACCTAATGGCCCTTGAATTTGGCTCCACAAGTTTTTAGCAAACGATGTTGGTTGAATACCTCGTCCGTCCTTAACAAACAGCTCGTCATTCCAAGCGACTCGCATGCGAGATAGTGCGTTAGACACCGCCGGCTGCGTCATTGATAACCTATCAGCCGCGCGGGTAATGGCACCCTCGGTCATGATGGCATCAAAAATCATCAACAAATTTAAATCATGTGGGCGCATTGTTTTCTCTACTGTCTATTAGGTACGTTCATCTACTGATTTATCAATCAATAGTAATTTTGTATGTAATTCAACTGACATAGTTTAGTTATAGGTTATAGCGAAAAGTATTTACTTTCCATATGAATGAGACGAGCGACACTGATACATTTCAACGCCGCAGCCCACTATTTACTTAAGTTTCGGCTTTTCCTATAGATTTTTTGGTTTGCTCTGTAGCAAAACGCTTCTTAATTTAAAAAAAAGCCCTTTCCTTCGGGAGCTATTCTCAATATATAACATCATGTGATGTGTTGCATATAAAAAGATAATTATTTTTATTGTTTGAGGGTGTGCATAATGCGCGGCATCAAACTTTAGTTTAATTTTTAAGAGAATCTTGCAATGAAAACTTTTTCCCGTTTATTGGCAATTGTAAGCCTAACTGCGCTAGTCGCTGCATGCGGTGGTGACGAGCAGGATCCAAGTCAATCAATGAGCGCTAACGCAAATGCAGGCGTTCCTGTGGATGTTGCAACGGTAGTATCACAACGGTTAACCGAATGGGATAACTTCACCGGTCGCTTAGAGTCGCCACACATTGTTGCGCTTCGCCCCCGCGTATCGGGCTATATCGACTTTGTAGCGTTTGACGAGGGCGAATATGTTGAGCAAGGGCAAACGTTGTTTCTGATTGATAACCGCACGTTTAAAGCGGAAGTTGACCGCCTTACCGCTCAGCTTGAAGAAGCAAAAAGCCGAGTTCAACTGGCCGAACAAAACTACAATCGCGCATTTAAATTGCGTAAAACTCAAGCAGTATCTGAGGAAGTACTTGATGCCCGTCTAGCGGAAAAAAATCAGGCATTAGCAAGTCTGAATCAAACTCAGGCTGCTTTGGAAGTCGCGCGCTTAAATCGCGGTTTTGCTCGTGTTGAAGCGCCTATTTCTGGACGAGTATCGCGTGCCAACATCACAGAGGGTAACTTTGTGACCGCAGGACAAACTGAACTCACCCGCATCGTTTCCACCGACCGATTGTATGCGTATTTCGATATTGATGAGCAGACGTATCTGAACTACGTAGGTAGCGATAACAACGCGTCTACCGCAGTCAATGAACAGCCAGTGGCTATGCGCCTCGCCAATGAGTCTGATTACAACCACTGGGGCCAAATCGACTTTATTGACAACCAGGTTAACGGTAGCACCGGCACACTTCGCGTTCGCGCTGTGTTTAATAACGAAGAAGGGCGTTTGATTCCTGGCTTATTTGCACACCTAAAGTTAGCAGGTGATACCGATGAACAGGGCATTCTTATTAAAGAAAAAGCTATCGGCACAGATCTCAATAACAAGTTTGTACTGGTTGTAAACGACGAAAGTAAAGTGGAATACCGCGCGGTTAAGCTAGGTGACAAAGTGGGCAGCATGCGCATTATCACAAGCGGCTTGAATGTAAACGACACCATTGTGGTTGATGGCTTACAGCGCGTTCGCCCTGGTGCCCAAGTTGCCGCAAACGAAGTGTCTATGGGTGATGAAGATGCACTGGCTAACTTATCTAGCTGGCAGTCACGCGTTGATAACGCAACACAACTAACCCAAAACATGGCGCAGGTTGAAGACGTTTTATCTGGTGGTTCATTTACCTCAGGTACAGCAAGAGCAGGTCTTAAGTAATGAATATCTCGCAGTTTTTCATTAGCCGCCCGATTTTTGCGGGCGTGCTTTCTCTACTTATTTTTATCGGTGGTGCAATTGCTGTTTGGCAACTCCCTATCACTGAATATCCAGAAGTCGTGCCGCCTACCGTTGTGGTAACTGCGAATTATCCCGGTGCAAACCCAGAAGTGATTGCCGAAACCGTTGCAACACCGCTAGAGCAAGAAATTAACGGTGTTGAAAACATGTTATATATGTCGTCACAGGCTACCAGTGATGGCCGTATGACGTTAACAATCACGTTTGCCATTGGCACTGATCCAGATGAAGCTACAACGCTGGTACAAAACCGTGTAAACCGCGCGACACCGCGTTTACCTCAAGAAGTGCAGCGCCTAGGTGTGGTAACCGAAAAATCGTCACCAGACTTAACCATGGTGGTGCATTTAACGTCGCCTGATAAGCGTTATGACATGCTTTATCTTTCAAACTATGCTGATCAGTTTGTTAAAGATGAACTAGCGCGAATTAATGGTGTTGGGCAAGTGCGCCTGTTCGGTGCTGGTGAGTTCAGCATGCGCGTGTGGTTAGACCCTAACAAACTGGCTGCGCTCCAGTTAAACCCTGGCGATGTGGCAGCAGCTATCGCCGACCAAAACCAGCAAGCGGCGGCAGGTAGCCTAGGCGCACAGCCTACGGGTACCAGCGAATTTCAGTTGCTTATTAACGTACGCGGCCGTTTAAAAGATGAAGCCGAATTTGAGAATATTATCGTTAAGTCGGGTGAGAATGGCGAAATAACCCGTCTTAAAGATGTTGCGCGTATCGAACTAGGTTCAGAGTTTTATGCATTGCGTTCACTTATTAACAATAACCCTGCGGCAGCGGTGCCGGTTTTCCAAGCTCCAGGCTCTAACGCAATTCAAATTTCAGACGACGTTCGCGCTCGTATGTCGGAACTGTCAAAGGCGTTCCCTGAAGGCCTTGAATACGAAATAGCCTACGACCCAACTGTATTTGTTCGCGGTTCGATTGAAGCGGTAATTAGTACACTTCTTGAAGCGGTATTGTTAGTTGTACTGGTTGTTGTACTGTTTTTACAAACATGGCGTGCGTCTATTATTCCACTCGTTGCGGTACCTATTTCACTTGTGGGAACGTTCGCTTTTATGCAGCTGATGGGCTTCTCGCTGAATGCACTGTCCCTGTTTGGGCTTGTATTAGCAATCGGTATTGTTGTGGACGACGCTATCGTTGTTGTCGAAAACGTAGAGCGTAATATTTCTGAAGGCAAGGCACCTTTTGATGCCACCGTACAAGCAATGAAAGAAGTAACCGGTCCTATTATTGCCACAACACTGGTGCTCGCTGCGGTATTTGTACCTACCGCTTTCATGAGCGGCCTTACCGGGCAGTTCTATAAGCAGTTTGCACTTACTATCACTATTTCTACAGTAATTTCTGCAATTAACTCGTTAACGCTAAGCCCTGCATTATCTGCATTACTGTTGAAACCTCACGGTAAAGCGAATGACTGGCTAACCCGATTGATGGATAAAGTGTTTGGCCGTTTTGTGTTTGCACCGTTTAACCGTTTCTTTGACCGTAACTCAAAGCGCTACACTGGTGCTGTGGGTGGACTTATCCGTAAGAGCAGTATCATTATGGTGCTTTACGCAGGTTTGCTAGGGCTCACTTACTTCCAGTTTGCCAATACACCAACGGGCTATGTTCCGCCGCAGGATAAGCAGTATTTGGTCGCCTTTGCTCAATTGCCTAATGCAGCAAGCTTAGACAGAACTGAAGAAGTGATCCGTGAAATGTCTCGTATCGCGATGGAACACCCTGGTGTTGAAGATGCAATTGCATTCCCTGGCTTGAACATTAACGGGTTCACTAATAGCCCAAGCTCAGGCGTGCTGTTTGCAACCCTGACTGACTTTGATAAAAGAACGACGCCTGACCTATCGGGTGGTGCTATTGCTGCCCAGCTTAACCAAAACTTTGGGTCTATAAAAGGTGCCTTTGTGGCGATATTCCCGCCGCCACCAGTAATGGGGTTAGGCACGATTGGTGGTTTCCGTTTGCAGGTTGAAGACAGAGGAAACCTAGGCTTTGAAGAACTTGAGCGTGTAACGCAAGAAGTGATTGGCAAAGCGTGGGCACACCCAGCGCTTACCGATGCGTTCACTAGCTTCACTGTTGCTGTACCTCAGCTAGATGTAGATGTAGACCGTGAAAAAGCGGTAAGCCAAGGTGTAAACATCGATACCTTGTTTACCACCATGCAGGGCTACTTAGGTTCGTTATACGTGAACGACTTCAACTTGTTCGGTAGAACTTACCAAGTAAATGTACAAGCTGATGCCCAATACCGTCAGGATATTGAGAACATTACGCAGTTTAAAGTGCGTAATGCACAAGGTGAGATGATCCCGCTTGGCTCATTCTTGAACATTGAGCACAGTGCAGGCCCAGACCGTGTTATGCACTATAACGGATACGTCACCGCTGAAATAAACGGTGCAGCAGCGCCAGGCTATTCGTCTGACCAAGCGAAGGCGGCTATTGAAGAAATATTGGCTGAAACCTTACCCCTTGGCATGACTTACGAGTGGACTGAGATTACTTATCAGCAAATATTAGCGGGCAATGCATCAGCGTTTGTATTCCCATTAGTTGTGCTTTTAGTGTTCTTAGTGCTGGCTGCGCAATACGAAAGCCTGCGTTTGCCACTGGCAATCATATTGATTGTTCCCATGACTTTGCTGAGCGCGCTTATTGGTGTGCAAGTTTACGGCGGCGACAACAATATTTTCACCCAAATAGGCTTGATTGTCTTGGTTGGCCTTGCTACCAAAAATGCCATTCTTATTGTTGAGTTTGCGAAAGAACTTCAAGACAAAGGAATGGACGCGCTTTCAGCCATAAAAGAAGCAAGCCGCTTACGTCTTCGCCCCATACTCATGACATCCATTGCTTTCATCATGGGTGTGCTGCCAATGGCGGTGTCAACCGGTGCTGGCTCTGAAATGCGTCAAGCCATGGGGGTGGCAGTATTCTCAGGCATGATTGGTGTTACCGTATTTGGCCTTATCTTAACCCCAGTATTTTACTACCTCATACAGCGTAAAGGTTAACTCTCCCGTCTACCCAAGCGTTGCCCTCTTAAGGGGCTCTTTAGGCCACTCATTTGAGTGGCCTTTTTTTATGCCAGTAACCTGTCCTATCAAAACCGGTATTAAATAAAAATGCTAGGGTGCAGATTGCAATGAAGTGGCATAACATTGGTATACCTCGCGCATAAATGTATAATTTGCTGCTAATGTCTAGTGGTTAAAATCAGCAAGTTACGTTTAACTTTATAATGAAGTAAGCCTTAAACCTTTATTTAGGCCAGAAGCATGGCAGAACAAAGCTCACCGTCGATGCAGTTAGAATTTTTCGAAATTCCAAGCCCATGTATTGGGGTATGTGAGTCTGGGCCGAAAGGATTTTGTAAGGGGTGCTTTAGAAGCCGTGACGAGCGTTTGTATTGGCTCAAGGTGGACGATGCCACTAAACGACAAATAATCAATGTCTGTGTAAAGAGAAAACGCGCATTTTTAGCAAGGCAGAGAAGAGAGAACATGCAACAACCGAAGCAAGATAGTCAGCAATTTGATTTCTTTGAAGGTGAATGAAACGAACTGTTAGCATAACAGCCAGTGATGAGAGTATAAGATGTCGTTAGATAAATACGTAGCGTTCGCCACAAAATCATTTACCATGCCTGAAGTCTGCGTGCGTATTCGCGAAACGTTGGATGATCCTCGCTCTAGCGCTGAAGATATAGGAAGTTTAATTAGCATCGACCCCTCGCTAACGGCCAAAGTCTTAAGATTGGCAAACAGTTCTCTTTTTCGGTTTCCGTCACAAATAGAATCTGTGGCAAAAGCAGTAAATGTGATTGGTGGTGAAGCGCTATACAACTTGGTTATAGCCGAAACAGCAAACAGTGCCTTTAAATGTTTTGACAATCAGCACATCGATTTAGACAAACATTGGTACGGCTCCGTTTTTTGCGGGATGGTTGCAAAAAGTCTAGCCATGCGTCTGAATATTAGAGGGGCAGAACGCTTTTTTGTAATGGGTATTTTGCACAACCTCAGCGAGTTGGTAGTGGCAAAACGGGACCCTAAACGCTATCAAGCATATACGTCTATTGAAAATACTGAACTTCCATGCATGAACCAACACGCCTATTTTGGTTTTACGTTTGCGCAATGCAGCGGTATCATCTTGGAGCGATGGTTGTTACCTTTAGTGCTGTTTTATCCTGTCAGTCATATGAATGATGTCGATAAACAACACTTAGACATTGACATAGCGCTGTTGGCATTAGCTCATCGTATTACGTTGAGCCAAGTAGACGACGAACGTTATGCCGATATTGAACTTTTCTCGCCAAATATAGCCAATATAGTTGATTTAGATATGGAAATGATTGGTAATGCTATTGATTATGCTGAACAAGAAACGGCAAAAATTGTTTCATTGATTCACTAGGTGCGTGCATATCATCCATAAAATAAGGTAAGACTCTTACCTGAAATCACGCTCCCATTGGGAGTAGTCGCAAGCAAACGTCGAACTAAGACGTAATCTGAAAATAATAAGCTAAACGAAAAATAAGATTATGTTTAACAAGCTCCTCCTTTCTGTAGTTGCAATATGTACACTTTGCGCTGGTGTATGTGCCCCCTTGCAAGCAAAAGATCTCATCAGAACGTTATACCACGCTGATTTTACACCTGACACCGACGACGAGATCCCTCGGTTTCGACTCGATGGTGAGTTAGGTGTACTTATTAACACCGGAAACACCTCAGCAGCGAGTGTAAAGGCGGCTGTTAACTCTGACTATGAAACAGAGAATTGGAGTAGTATTTATTTCGCTGAGCTTTTGTATAAAGAAAGCGGTAGCCCCACGTCGCAACGAGAAGTTAGTGCGCAGCGCTTTTTCGGTAGTGCTCAGTTTGATTACAAGTTGCTAAGTCCAGGGCGTCGTTTGTTTATGTACGGTGACTATGAAGACGATCAGTTTAATGGCTACGACCACCGAGCGTCGTTAGCTGCGGGATGGTCACAACGCCTTTGGCGCAATGAAGACAGTGAGTTTCGATATAGTATTGGACCAGGATATAGCTTTATTGAAGCAGAGGAAAACAACGATAATCTTGTTAACGACGGTATTATCGTTCGTGCATCTGCAGAATATAAATACCATTGGAGTTCAGGGGCTAAATTACGCCAATTTCTCAGTACAGAAGCTGGAGAGGAAAACACCAAGTCACGTTCAGAAACCTCGTTGTCGGCGAATGTATTTGGTTCACTAGCAATGAAG
The DNA here is from genome assembly GCF_001885075.1 of Alteromonas sp. V450. Classification (NCBI taxonomy): domain Bacteria; kingdom Pseudomonadati; phylum Pseudomonadota; class Gammaproteobacteria; order Alteromonadales; family Alteromonadaceae; genus Alteromonas; species Alteromonas sp. V450. Next base: position 2,191,996 of record NZ_MODU01000004.1, on the reverse strand, counting down.
CTGTCGTTTATTTTAAATTATGAGTCAGATACACCAGAAGATGTAGATTCTTTGAGTACAGAGACTTCAGTAGCGTTGGTTTATCAGTTTTTTTAAAAATGAATGCGTTCATAAAGGTTCAAAGCGCTTTATCCCATGGCCCATATCATGTCACCACTAGGCAATTAGTGTAAATTGTCTCGAAAAAGTGCTGATTACACCTTGGTTTCATTGACTGACTGAGTGAAATCGGTACACTGCGCAACATCACTGCCGGCGCTCAAGAACTGAGCAGTTCGGTGCAAGCCAAATTTTACAGTATTCGCGTTGTGCGCCCCTGTCGTTCTTATGGGTTTCTGCATAACAAATGGAAAGACAACTAATAGGATTGTTTAATGAAAAAGCAACTGCTCGCGTCTCTAGTAGCATTATCTCTCTCTCCCGCTGCCTTTGCACAAGATGAAGACGTAAAACCTTTTACTATGGAAGGTGAGTTAGGATTTATCTCAACGTCTGGTAACACTGAAACAACGTCTATTAGTGCAGGCATTCAAGCGCACCAGGAATTAGAGAACTGGAGTAATGACTATGTTTTAAAAGGTCTTTACAAGCAAGAGACAGTTCAACGTGAAAATGAAGCAGGCGAGCAAGAAGATTTTGAATTTACTTCAGCGCAGAAGTTCTTCGGGTCAGCGCAGGGTAACTATAAGCTAGAAAACCCAAACAACCGACTGTTCGGCTTCGCGTCATACGAAGATGATCGATTCAGCAACTTTAACTACCAAGCTACCATTGCTGCTGGTTGGAACCAAAAGGTAATACAAAATAAACGCCACACGTTAGAGTATTCAGTTGGTCCTGGTTATTCATTTATTGAAACGCAAGAAGGTGAAGATTTAGATAGTGTAATACTTCGTGCATCAAGCGCATATTCGTGGAAAATCTCAGACACAGCTAAATTTACTCAAACGGTGAGTACGGAAGTGGGTGCTGACAACACCAAGTCGCGCGCTGAGTCGGCGCTTACAGCTACGATTAGCGGAAACCTTTCTATGCGTCTTTCTTTTAAGTTGGACCACAACACCAACGTTGACGAAAACGTAGAGAAACTTGATACCGAAACTGCGGTTAGCTTAGTTTACAACTTCTTCTAAGTTTTTCTGAATGCCTGGGCCAGCGACAAGGTAGCCTAATAGCTGGAATGGCATGCCGTGAAAACAGAGGTACACATACAAAAAACGCTGCGTATTTTGCAGCGTTTTTTTTGCTTGTTTAAAGCCGATTTTAGTGAAGAATACGAGTTTTGATCGTACCGTCAATCTGTTGAAGCTCTGCCAATGCTTCATAGCCACGGTCTTCTTTCACATCCACGACCACGTAACCAATTTCCGAATTTGTCTGTAGGTACTGAGCTTCAATGTTAATGCCTTTTTCTGCAAACGCTTGGTTAATTTGAGTAAGTATGCCTGGCTGGTTCTTATGCACATGTAGTAAACGCGAGCGGCCGGTGTGTTCAGGAAGCGATACTTCTGGGAAATTCACGGCTGACAGCGTTGAACCATTGTCACTGTACTTCGCTAGTTTACCCGCAACTTCAATACCAATGTTTTCTTGCGCTTCTTGTGTGCTACCGCCTACGTGTGGCGTAAGAATAACGTTGTCAAACGCGCGAAGTGGTGATTCAAACTCTTCCGTGTTTGACTTGGGCTCTACAGGGAACACATCAATTGCTGCGCCGTTAAGGTGGCCGCTTTCCAATGCGTTGGCAAGCGCTTCAATGTCGACCACGGTACCGCGAGACGCGTTGATAAGTATGCTGCCTTTTTTCATTTGTGACAGCTCTTTTTCGCCAATCATATCCTGTGTTTGCGGCGTTTCAGGCACGTGTAGTGATACCACATCAGAAGTATTAAGCAGCTTCTCTAATGATTTGACCTGCGCCGAGTTCCCCAATACAAGCTTATCTTCTATATCAAAGAACTGAACGCGCATACCTAGGTGTTCAGCAAGAATACTCAGCTGCGTTCCGATATGACCGTAACCGATAATACCGAGGGTTTTCCCACGCGCCTCATATGAACCTACCGCTGTTTTTTCCCATTCCCCACGGTGTGCTTTGGCATTTTTTGACGGCACTTGGCGCAGCAGCAGAATGATTTGACCTAGTACTAATTCGGCTACGGAGCGGGTGTTAGAAAATGGAGCGTTGAATACGGGAATACCGCGTCGCTGAGTAGCTTCAAGGTCGACCTGATTCGTACCAATACAAAAACAGCCGATGGCGACAAGTTTTTGGGCAGCGTCAACAACCTTCTCTGTAATTTGCGTGCGCGAGCGGATCCCGACAAAATGAGCATCTTTAATTTTTTCAATTAGCTCATCTTCTGGAAGGGATGTTTTAAGAAACTCTATGTTGCTATACCCATTGTTTTTAAGGGTTTCCAAAGCGCTTTGGTGAACACCTTCTAACAACAATATCCGGATTTTATCCTTCTCTAATGAAACTTTGCTCATGAACTCGTTATCTCTCGCTGATGTGATGTAATGTACTAGAAGAGGTATCTAACCATAGCGTTCTTCTACGTAAGCTCATTACCGTTAATTATAAAAACTGTGTTCGAGTGGCCCTACACATTAATTATTGACGCATTTAACGCGAAATAATGTCTAGAAATTAAAGCCATCTAGACGTCTAAACGGAAATTAGCAGAAAATACGCTAAGTTGAAAGAAGTATTTTCTGCATGTGTCACTATGATGTTTTATCGTACGGCTACTTGAAAGTTTCAACGCCGTTGTCGGTTGCACTAAGCACAATATCGGCGCCGCGAAGTGCAAAAATGCCGTTGGTCACAACGCCTGGTATATTGTTGATAGTTTGTTCCAGTTCGCGAGGGTTTATAATTTCAAGGTTGTGTACATCAATAATGACATTGCCGTTATCCGTCACAACACCTTGACGATATTCAGGATCGCCACCTAGTTTTACCAGTTCCCTCGCGACAAAAGAGCGCGCCATTGGAATAACTTCCACAGGAAGCGGAAAATTGCCCAATACAGGCACGCGTTTGCTCTCATCCACAATACATACGAAGGTACTTGCAGCGCCTGCGACAATTTTCTCACGAGTAAGTGCTGCACCGCCGCCCTTGATCATATGCTTGTGCTCTGTTACTTCATCTGCACCATCAATATAGACTGAGAGGTTGCTGACTTCGTTGAGCTCAAAAACTTCAATTCCCAATGCCTTTAACCGTTCGGTAGAGGCTTCAGAGCTTGACACAGCACCCTCAATCTTATGCTTAATTTTACCCAATTCTTCAATGAAGAAATTTACTGTTGAGCCAGTACCAACCCCAACAATACTGTCGTTTTCAACATAAGAAATGGCAGCTTTGGCAACCGCCTGTTTTTTTGCATTTTGATCCATGGTCACACTCCGAATAACGTTAGGCAAAGTGTAACTTAATTGCATTAAAGCGCCTACCGAAAGGTGTGCATATTCTCTATACAGTAAAAATATACAAACCGTAAAAAGCCGAGGCTGGTATAGCCCTACACATTGGCTTGTGGCAGCTTATTTTGTATAGAGTGTGGTACCAGTTTAAGTACAGCGCGACGACAAGAATGCCAAAACGCGCTAAGTAACAAGAGCGTTGAGCCTATACAAATTCCAGTAACAGCAAGGCTTGACGTTACCATGCCCACATTTTCGATGAGTGACGAAAATGTGTAAATAACATAAACGAGTGCAGAAACCATAATAGCGCGGCGGTCTACAGCGATAGAAATGCAGGCGAGGAGTAAATAAAGTGTCAATACAGCAAACGTAATAAATACACCACCATTACCGTCGAGCACGCCTAAACTGTGAAAAATTGGATGCACAATCATAGGTGCGGATATTAGGTGCAGCCAAAAAGCGACGTCGGTAGCGCGTGTTTGTCTTGCGGTGTCTCTGCTATCCCAGAACATAGCCAGGCCAAAAATGCTAAGCCCTAATAGTAAAATAAGTTGGTTTATGTACGCGACCGACATTGGAACAAAGTAGGCAACAGCCGCAAGCAGTGATGCCGCTAGTGTGGCAGCGCCGGCTGCAACAGTAATCGGTACGTGAAACCTTGCCCAATGCGCTAGCGCACCAACAGAGGTTAATAAGCCGCATGCCAGTAACGCAAGAGATTTAGGCTCTGCCTGAAATAGAATTGGTATGGCGAATAAACCAGCCAGGAAAGACAACAAAAGTGTAATAGCAGGTAGTGCCATTCGACGTTTGTTTACGAAATATTCAGACAACACCCATGATGCGACAGCGACACTTATGCCTGCTAGTGGCGCGTAAAGGTGAAAACTGAACCACGCAAGTGAGCTTAGTAACAGAGTGCTCGCAATAACAACAAAAATATCGTTAAAACCGCTGATTAAACGGAAGTTTTCTTCATCAACAGCAACGCTATTTCGTGTTTCGTATATAAAATGTCGAAAATTTTCTGCGTCAGCATTGGTAATAACATTATGCTCAACGGCAAGCGTTAAATCTTCATCGGAGTACATACCTTTGTCCTTTTCTTAAAGTGGAGCTAAACGTGTTTCATATCAGTTTGCGTAGATAATTATTGGCTCAGCGAGCAATGCTCTACGCCACCTGCTACTACGTCGCGCTCGTGGTGTTTTTGAAAGGTAAGAGCAATATTAACGCCAATTGAAATTTATTTAAATTTCAATGCCTTAAGTAATATTATTTTGTTTTTTACTGCGAGTATTGAGTAATATGACGAAGTTATCGCTAATTCTACCAACTAAAAATTCGATACTATGCGGATTGATATAATATCCCGGTAGGTGTGACGATTGCGTCTAAGGGAACGTCCCATGGGGCGATAGGCAGGCTAGAGACCTGTTGGATATCATGGGCAATACCAATGAGTTTAGGTTTAACTGTTTGACCTTTTGTAAACGCCAAAGTGCGATCGTAATAACCACCACCCATGCCCAGTCTGTTTCCTGATTTGTCGAAGCCAACTAACGGCATAAGCAACGCATCTAGCTGCCGTACGGGTATTACATTATGACAGGCGAGTTCCGGCTCTTTGATACCATATTGATTGGTTACTAGTGGCGTACTTTTCGTGAAATGTAAAAACAACAGGTGGCCTTTGCAAATAGGATGTAACACGGGAAGTGCAAATTCAATGTCACAGAATTTGTGACTATGTTGTATAAAATGCAAAACATCCACCTCACCGTCGTTTGCCAAGTAAGCGGCAACGTTAAGTGTAGGCGTGTTAAAAGCGTTAGAAAAATAGGTGGAGAGATGGTGTGTTATCGCTTTACTTGCAGTGGTTTGACATGCCGGGGATAAACGCTTACGTGCTTGTCTCAGTGACTTGCGAAGCGCAGCGCGAGAGGTGAGCGTGGCTTGTGTGATAGCCTTATGGCCGTTTAACTGTTTATCCACGATTGCTGTCCTACATAGGCTGAGTTTTAAGCGTCACCTAATAGCGAATTTAAAACGCTAACAAGCTGTTGACTATCAATTGGTTTGGTAAGCACGTCATCCATCCCTTTATCTAATAGCTTTCGCTTATGTGTGATAACGTCAGCAGTAAGTGCAACAACAGGAAGCTCAGGGTGTAATTGCTTTATCTGTTCTGTTGCTTCATCGCCCTGAATACCCGGCAAATTTAAGTCCATGAGTACTAAATCTACAGGATTAGATTTTACGTATTCAACGCCTTCCTCACCACTACCTACCACAGCAAGCGGAAGCCCTAGTTTTTCGAATAGTGTTTGTATGACAACCTGATTTATATAGTGGTCTTCAACCGCCAGCACATTCACATTTGGTTTTACTTTTACTTGAGCGATAAAGCTGCGTGACTGACTTTCGACAAACTGTTCATCGTTTAATTCATCAGCAGGTAATGTCACACTAATACGCGTACCTGTGTTTAGTTTACTGCTTACTTTAATTGTTCCATCCATAAGTTTAAGCAGTCGCTGTGAAATATTGAGGCCTAACCCTGTACCTTCTATTTGTTGCGCGTTGTCCATTCTTTCAAAAGGGGTAAAAAGACGCTTAAGATCAACATCGCTGATGCCTATTCCTTCATCTACAACTGAAAAAACAATACGCCCTTTTCTAAATTTTACCTGCGCTTTAACGGCTTTTCCTTTGTTCGTAAACTTAATAGCGTTAGAGAGTATGTTTAGCGCTACTTGCCCAAATTTCGTATCGTCAAAAAAAAGAGTGGGTGGTACGCTATCGTCAATAAGCGATGTAAAACAAATGTTGGCGTCTTGAGCTCTTATTTTTGTTAAAGAAAACAAATGAGTGAAAAAGTCGTAGCTATTTACCGGTCTTGCCATTACACGCATTTTTCCGGCTTCAATTTGCCTTATGTCCAACACGGAATTAACGATTTCAAGCAGACGTTCACCACTTTTACTGACGTGAGACAGCGGGGTAGTGAAAGCATGCGGCAAAGAGAGCTTTTTGGCCTCAGCTTCTAATAAATGACTAAAGGTGTTAATAGCGTTAAGTGGTGTCCTTATCTCATGACTAATATAAGACAGGAAATCTGACTTAAACTGACTTGTGCGCTCTAGTTCGCGATTCTTTCTTCGTAATTCTAAATGGGCGACAACTGATTTACTCAGTGTTTGTAGTGATGCCCGTTGCTCTTGTGAAAGCGTACGAGGTTTATTGTCAATGGCGCAAAGTGTCCCTATTGCGTGACCCGACGGTGTTATAAGTGGCGCACCTGCGTAAAATCGAATGTCGGGAGAGCCCGTGACCAAGGGGTTGTCGTGAAAGCGCGGATCTTTGGTAGCATTGGGAACTTCGAACACTTCTTCTTGGAGGATTGCATGTGTGCAAAACGCAATTTCCCGTGGTGTTTCTTGGGCATCTAAACCCACCCTAGATTTGAACCATTGGCGGTCAGGATCAATTAGGCTTATCAGAGCAATTGGTGTATCACATATTTGTGAAGCAAGGGCGGTAAGGTCGTCAAACAGTTGTTCTGCTTCTGTGTCTAGCACATCGTAGCTCAGTAGCTCTGCCAGCCTTTCGTCTTCATTATGTGGAATTTGCGCTGATTTCATCTATATAAAAATTTCGTTTAAATAAAAAAGGGGCTGTAGTAGAACTACAACCCCTCAACATTACCACAACAGGTTAGATAGCATAAGTATCAATAAAAAGTTGTTCTAGTTTTGCATGGTCAACTTTTGTCGCAACCTTGATGGTGTTAGCTTCGTTCCATAGCGGACTCGGTGTTGTGCCTTTTGGTGCAACAACCGTTTGCCCTCTATCTAGTGCACCTGTTCCAACGCGCACATGACCTTCAGTAAGCTCAAATAGCTCGGGGTGACGAAGGTGAGCGATAGGGAACGCATCGTGGAAAAAGCACACGCGATCTTCACGGTTTTGCGAGTAGAAATCCATGTAGAACTGGGCGCTCTCTTTTACAAATCCGCCAAGCGTATTGTTTTTCTCTTCTAGCTTTTCAACAAATGCAGGAGAGAATGGCGTGAAGTTTGTTACGTCCAAGCCGAACATGGTGAGATCCCAATCAGCTGCAAAAACGATTTCTGCTGCGTGCGCATCGTTCCAAATATTTGCTTCAGCAACAGGGGTAACGTTACCGGGTACAAACGCTGCACCACCCATAATGCTAACACCTTTGACTAGCTTCGGCAGCTCTGGCTCAAGACGAAGTGCAAGTGCCAGGTTACCTAGAGGGCCAATAGCCACAATAGTGATTTCGCCTGGATACTTACGCGCCATATCAACGATAAACTGTGCAGAGCTACGAGGGTCAAGTTCGGTTTTCGGTGCTTCAGGTTTGATATGACCAAAGCCATGCTCACCGTGTACAAAGTGTGCGTACGTAGATTCTGGGCCAACCCACGGCATGCCAACACCTTTGGTTACAGGAATATCTTTCCCTGCAATCTCGCAAAGTGTAAGGGCATTTTGCGCGGCCATTGTTACCGGTACGTTTCCGTAAACAGTCGTTAAACCAAGTACTTCAATGTCTGGAGACTGAAAAGCGAAAAAAATCGCCATTGCATCATCAATCCCCGGATCCGTATCTAAAATGATCTTATGTGCCATCAAATTTTCTCAGTGCGTCTTGCTAGTTGGCGTGTTTCGCTAAGAAACGATCCACTTCTTTTTGTGTTGGAATACTCTGTGCTGCGCCTTCGCGAGTTACCGCAATAGCTGAAGCTGCGCACCCGCGACGCAATGCTTGTTTCGCGTCGGTGTGGTTGCTATATGCAGACAGGAAATAACCGATAAAGGTGTCACCGGCTGCGGTAGTATCTACCGCCTCTACAGAGAATGCGTTTACTTCAATAACTTCATTTTTGCGCAACATCATTACACCCGCTTTACCTAGTGTAATAATAACTTCGCTATGTGACCACTGCTCTTTGAACACTGTCACAATATCTTCAAGTTCTTCTTCACCCGTGATCGCTGCGGCCTCTGTTTCGTTCACAATCAATAAATCCACGCAGTCCAGTGGAAGTTGTTTAACTGAGTCGCTCATGGGCGCGGGGTTAAAAGCTACTTTAAGCTGCTTCTCTTTCGCTTGGCGAAGCACGTCTTCGATACTGCTTGTTTCATTTTGGGTGAGTACCCAGTCTGAAGGGCGCGTGTCGTCTAGTGCCTGCGTTACGGTTTTCGCAGTGATGGTCTGATTTGCACCACCAAATAATACAATGGCGTTCTCACCGCTTGGCGTAACTTGGATAATTGCATGGCCTGAAGGAACTTCTGAGCATTTTACGCCACGGCAATCAACACCTTTCTTGATAAGGGCTTGTTTGAATGAAGCGTCGTTTTCGTGGATGCTGCCCACATGACGTACGTCTGCACCTGCCTGCGCTAAAGCAATAGACTGGTTTGCACCCTTACCACCCAACAAGGTTTGATAATGGGTAGAGGCCAGCGTCTCGCCAGGTTGTACAAAATGACCAACCTGATAAACGTGGTCAATATTAATAGAGCCAAAATTTATTATTGCCATTTCTTCTTCCGTCGAAAGAGGGCGCTTCCCAGAATGCCGCTGTCCATGTTTCGCCCGTGAACCGAAAAGTTCAGGGCGGAAGTATCACAATTGCCGTAGGCTTCTCGATACGCGTCGAGCTTGCACAATAGCAGCTGTTTCAACTTCCTTGGTTTAAAGCATCGGCCAGGGACATGAATGAACTAGCAAACATCCCAGGAAACATTGTTGTTGTATGAACGCAACAGGGTATAACAAACGCGGGATCCAGTGAAGAGGATCACCTAACGCGCTTTATAACTATTTTGCGTGGTAATTATAATAGCGGTAGAAAAATATATCTTTCTTGACCAGTTGGTCAGCAATTATACACGCATATGGAATAAGCTCAATAATAACCAAACAGCTAATTTGCTGTGCCGCAAGCTCGCGACTATTGATGACTGTTGCGAATGGAATTCCCTATCCAACAATTGCGATCTTAGATTAAATCTATCTGTGTTGCTAGCAATTGAGCAACGAATTTCAGGAAGTCTTCCAATTTCAGTTTTTTTGAATAGTGAATAAACAGCTGTTAACGACTTCTACACATCGAATATACGGCATAGCAACATCGGCTCGCTAAATGCTATCACCACATATGTCAGCGTTAATGCATAGGGTTTGCAAAGGTAGGCGTTACATATTGATATTTGCTAGTATTAACATCATTAACAGATGGCAAGGCTGTAATTAATCGATAGCGATTTACAGCAATGACATCTCACTCACAAATATAAAGAGAACGAATTGTGGAAAAACAGCTCGATTACGACAGCGTAAGTAATAAATTGTCTCAGCAAGGCGTGATTGTCGATGCTGCAGAAGTTCATGGCATTATGTGCGGTATGCTTTGCGGTGGTATGTCACTTACCGACCCCAAGTGGCTTGAGGCGTTAAGTGAAACAATTAATCAAGGAGATGGCTTCAGCGACCCCGCACAGCATCTTTTAAACACGCTTTTCAACCAAACCTGCCAGCAGCTTCTTGAGCCAGAATTCGCATTGAGCTTAATGCTTCCTGACGATCAAGCGCCAATAAATGACCGTGGTGCAGCTTTAATCAATTGGGTGCAAGGTTTCATGCTAGGTTTCGGCCTTCACCAGCAAGATCTTATGCAATGTTCTGACGACGTAAAAGAAGCGCTTGAGGATTTTTCCGACATATCTCGTATGGAAGAGCCAATGGATGCAGATGAAGAGTCAGAAAAAGCATTGTTTGAAGTTGAGGAGTACGTAAAAATTTCAGCCATTTTATGCTTTAGTGAGCTCGGTCAATCTCTTCTTGATGATCAACCTGACAGTCCATCCGTACATTGATAACAATAGTCTTTCGTTTTAATAAGATTTAGGGTTTTCTCTTCTATGATTAGTGCGCAAGAGTTTATCGCAAGGCAAGACCGATTACTTGCTCAGTGCGAGCCTAATAGTGTGTGTATTATTCCCGCTGCAGGAATGGTCACACGAAGCCGAGATACCGAATACACATTCAGACAAGATAGCGACTTTTGGTACCTGACGGGTTTTGAAGAGCCTAACGCGTGGCTAATATTGTCTAATCATCCGCGCTATGGCGAGCGCTATCGCGCTATGGTGGTGCAGGAAAAAGACAAGAGTGCAGAAATTTGGCACGGCAAGCGCCTTGGTGCAGAAGCGGCGCTGGCCCGGTTTAGTTTAGATGAGGCATTTGAGCTACACGAACTTGACGAAGCACTGCTATCATCACTTCAAGGTCACGTTAACGTGTATTTTGCGTTAGGCCACAATACGGGTAACGACACGTTATTTGCAGAAGCCTTAAACACATTACGCGACGCACCGAAAGAGTCACTTGCACCCACTGCGGTTCATGATTTACGTCCAATTTTACATGAAATGCGATTATTCAAGTCTGCGTGCGAAGTCGCCATGATGAAAGCCGCCGGTGAGATAAGTGCGCGTGCACATAAACGGGCGATGCAGTTTGCGGCGCCAGGCTGTTATGAATATCAGTTAGAGGCAGAAATTCATCATGAGTTTGCGATGGCAGGCGCCCGCTCTCCTGCTTACAGCACCATAGTGGGAAGCGGCGAAAACGCATGTATTTTGCACTACACGCAAAACAACGCAAAGGTAAATGATGGTGATTTGATCTTAATTGATGCCGGTGCTGAATATCAGGGTTATGCTGCAGATATTACCCGTACGTTCCCTGCAAATGGCAAGTTTAGCCATGCGCAACGTGAGATTTACAGTGTTGTTCTTCAGGCCCAAAAAAGTGTTTTAGATATGCTAGCCCCTGGCGTCACTATGTCTGACGCCATGCGCCGTAGCGTTGAAATTATTACGCAGGGTTTAGTTGACCTCAAAATTTTGAAAGGTAGTGTGGCAGAAAACATTGAAAATGAGAGCTGGCGGCAATTTTATATGCATGGGCTAGGGCATTTTTTAGGGCTTGATGTGCACGATGTAGGTAATTATAAAACGAACGGCGAGGATCGTCCGCTAAAACCCGGTATGGTAATTACGGTTGAGCCTGGAATCTATATTAGTCAAGACAGTGATGTGCCTACCCAATACAAAGGGATTGGTGTGCGCATTGAAGATGATGTGGTGATTACGGCATCAGGTGTTGATATTCTAACCGCAGACGTACCCAAAGACATTGACGACATCGAAACACTCATGGCAACAGGGTAAATAAAACAATTAAAAGCGCAAAAGCTAACGCGATAGGAAGGCAAATATAGTGGGTTCGGCAGCGGTTGATGTAGTTATTATTGGTGGTGGTATTGTAGGTACTGTGCTTGCCAAAGCACTGTCAGAAGGTGTTTCTTATAACAATATTGAAGCCAAACATGATGGGTTACGTGTTGTATTAATAGATGCAGCAGACCCGTTGGAAACTCAGGGGACCCTTAATGACTTCAACCCGTTCACCGATACGCGTGTCATCGCGCTGTCAAGGCGGACGGTCAATGAATTAGCTGCTGTCGGTCTAAGCCTCGACAGCTTAGCTAAGCAACATAACGGCGAATTGCCTCCTGATATAAAGCATATCGAAGTAAGTGACAAAGGGCATGTAGGGCTGTTAAATCTTCACAGCGATGATTATCACGTAGACGCATTTGGTCAAGTGGTGAGCTTGGGTGCATTCACCCGCCTTGCAGCACATGCAAGCGCAGCTTATCAGCACCTAGCCCCGGCTAAAGTGGTAAGTGTAAAGCAACATCTTGATCACGTTGATATCTTACTTGATAGTGGCGAGGCGTTAACGACTAAACTTCTGGTACTTGCCGACGGCGGTCGCTCCCGATTGGCCGAGAGTGTGGGGATCAAAAAAACAATTACCGATTACCATCAGACCGCTATTGTGTTTAACGTCCACACGCAAATGCCTCACGATAATAAAGCATACGAACGTTTTACTGATTCAGGGCCCCTTGCTTTTCTGCCGTTTGACAGTGAAATTAACGGCGTTAAAGCAAAAGGAAATGGTTTTTCAGTGGTGTGGACCGTGGAGACGCAAGCGGCTGATGCGCTGATGGCAATGAACAATGACGCCTTTATAACCGCGCTACAGCAAGCGTTTGGTTACCGCCAAGGCACAATAAAAAGGGTAAGCAGTAAAGCGAGTTACCCGTTGGCGCTTACCAAGGCTGAACAGGTAGCCACGCACCGTACAGTGGTAATAGGTAATGCAGCGCAATCGCTGCATCCTATTGCTGGGCAAGGCTTTAATTTAGGCCTGCGCGATATCAGCGCGCTTTTGCTTGTGTTAAAAAATGCGTTACTTGAGTTGAGCGCACAGCATGCAAAATCGAATGATAACGAGCAACGCCGTGAACAAAAAAAGCATAATAGTGCTTTCGACGCTGGTGCGTTTAATGTTGTACAGCGCTATGCGCACGAACGCAAAAAAGATCGCGCCAACACAATTGCACTTACCGATACGTTAGTAAGAACATTCTCCAACCACTATTTTCCTACTGTGATTGGAAGGAACATATCGCTGCTTGCGTTGAGTATGATGCCTGAAGCGAAAAAAACCTTTGTTAAACACACAACAGGTTATGGCATAACACCAGATAGAAACAGAGATAATAATGCAGCATGTTGATATAGCGATCGTGGGTGGTGGCATTGTAGGGTTAACCTTGGCCGCTGCGCTTAAAAACAGTGATTTAAATCTCGCGATTATCGATAAAACGCCTTGCTACCAAGCGCTTTCAGATAAGCCAACGGCCCGTGTAAGTGCAATTAATCAGGCAAATATTAAAGCGTTACACCGCTATGATATCTGGCCTCATTTACAGCAAGACCGCGCAAACCCTTATACCGCTATGCATGTGTGGGACCGTGATAGTTTTGGTGACATACATTTTTCGTGCGATGAAATGGGCAGTGATGCGTTAGGTGTGATAGTAGAGAACCAAGCGCTTGTAAATGCGTTAGCCAAAGCGGTTGAGGCACAGCCTAATGTTCAGGTTGTGACTGCTGGAATTGATAGGGTGTTATCTGGCGTTAGCCAAACCATGCTGATGTTAGACAATGACAACGTATTAAGTTGTAGATTGTTAGTGGGAGCTGATGGCGCTCATTCGTTTGTAAGAAAGCAGGCCGGCCTTCCCATTACCTTCAAAGACTACGAACATACGGCTATAGTCGCAAATATAAGAACAAGCTTGCCTCACAACAACGTAGCGCGTCAGGCATTTACACCCACAGGTCCACTTGCATTACTCCCCATGGCAAAGCCGAATGTTTGTTCAATTGTTTGGTCTCAAACGCCAACGCAGGCAGCCTCGCTTATGGCGTTAGACGATGTCGCTTTTTGCAACGCGCTTACCGCGGCAAGCAATAGCGTGCTTGGAACGATCTCACTTGAAACCGAACGGGCTGCTTTTCCACTTACCATGCGTTATGCAAGGCAGTGGGCGAAAGATGGCGTGGCGCTTGTAGGCGATGCAGCACACACTATTCATCCGCTTGCGGGCCAAGGCGCAAATTTGGGGATGCAAGACGCGTTGTCATTGGCTGAAACACTAAGAAACCTCAGTGACGCGGGCAAAGACATAGGCCTTCACAAACACCTTCGCAGTTACGAGCGAAGCCGCAAAACTGAAGCTGTAAAAATGATAGCAGCGATGGACGGCTTTAAATTTTTGTTTAATGGTGATGACCCGTTCAAGAAGTTAGTCAGAGGAATAGGCTTATCAGCCACCGACAAAATTACTGCGGTGAAGTCTGCCTTCGTTAGCCATGCAATGGGCTTATAGCACGGGTTTTAGTGTGTTTTAGGAAATGTGGTGTCAACGGCTGCTTTTGGCTATTAACGACATGCATTAATCCTGGTCTTTCAAAGAGTTCATTTGGCACTGCTACTATATGAATTGGATAATACTGACGTTAAGCGCTGTTGTATTGCAAACCGTGCGAAATGCGCTTCAAAGCAGACTAAGTATGTCGGTGAGCACCTCTGGCGTTACTTTGTCACGTTTTGTTCTGGCGCCTCCTATTGCGCTTTGTTATTTAATCGTGCTGTCGCTTAAATCGCCCGGCGTCGAGCCTGACTTTTCTACACGCTTTGTCTTTGTTGTATTACTCGCAGCGCTTTTTCAAATTTCCGCCACCTCACTGATGGTGATCTTGTTTAAACAGAAGAACTTTGCGACCGGGGCAGGGCTTGCAAAAAGTGAAGCTTTGGTGGCGGCTGTTGTAGGGGTTGTTTTTTTCGGTAGCCATTTAACAGCTATAGGGTGGACAGGCATTGTCATTGGCGGAGTTGCGGTTTTTCTAATAAGCAGTGGTAGTAGACTGAAAGACGTAAGTTTTAACACAATGCTAATTGGGCTAGGGTGTGGAGCGTGCTTTGCGCTATCTTCGCTGTTGGTTAGGCAGGCATGTTTTTTAATTGGCCTTAATTCTGAACTGGCGGCTGCATGGGTATTGTTTCTTGTATTGTGTGTTCAAACTGTTGCGCTGTGCGGCTACGTATTAATAAAAAAACCGTATGTGTTTAATCAATTGCTGGGCGTAAAACAACAAGTACTCGTAATTAGCCTGATAAGTTGTTTAGGCTCGGTGTGTTGGTTCACCGCCATGGCCTTGCAAAACGTTGCGTTAGTAAAAACGTTAGGCCAAGTAGAGCTGCTGTTAACCATTCTTTTATCTCGTTATTGGCTGAAAAATAAAACGACCCGCAATGATATTCTCGGTCTTTCCCTCATCGCTCTTGCTGCAATAATGGTGATTTGGGCATAGCGCATTCATAGCTTAAAAATATGTAAATTGGCACAAGGTTTAGTTGATGTGACAAGTAAACATTTCCAACATACGCGACAAGCGCTCAGTCACTATGTGCAGACTCGCTATTCTTGAGTCGAGCATTTTGAAGCGCTTCCACTTTATGGATTTCTTGCTTAAATACATAACCAACAATACAAACAAATAGTGTTAGTACAATGATTAGGAACGACATGACACCCTCTAAAAAAACCTGAACTTGAACCCTTCTTAATCGATTAAGTATTCTAGCAATTATCTATAACCCATACCGTTACGTTCTTGTAATGGTTAACCGAAACGCAAGTGCATATTTCGTCTACATTTCAAATGGTGAGCATCATCTCTCAAATTTTGAGTTAGCTACTACACTTATCATTATTGCTTTATTGACTATGGAATTGGTATGTCTGAGAAAAAGTTTAGATTAGTAACGCGAAGCGACTTCGACGGCTTAGTGTGTGCGGTTTTACTGAAGGAGTTAGACCTTATTGATGATATCTTGTTTGTGCATCCAAAAGACATGCAAGATGGAAAAATAGCGATCACTGCAAACGATATCACAACAAATCTACCGTATGTGCAGGGGTGCCACTTAGCCTTCGATCACCACCTGAGTGAGACCGTAAGGAACTCAGGTGATATTGAGAACCATATTATCGATCCTAAAGCGCCTTCTGCGGCGCGCGTGGTTTATGACCACTATGGTGGGCGTGCGTCGTTCCCAAATATCTCGACAGACATGATGGATGCCGTTGATAAAGGAGACTCGGCGCAGTTCACAGAAGAAGAAATTCTTGAGCCTAGCGGCTGGGTTTTAATGAATTTTATAATGGACGCTCGGACAGGGTTGGGGAGATTTAGAGACTTCACCATTTCAAATTATCAGTTAATGATGAAGTTAATTGACGCGTGTAAAGACCATTCCATAGAAGAAATTTTAGCGATGGAAGATGTTGCTGAACGCGTGAACTTATATCACGAGCACAACGAGCTTGCGAAGGCACAGATCAGTAAATGTGCAACGGTACATAACAACTTGGTGGTATTAGATCTTACCGACCAGGAAACGATATATGCCACCAATAGATTTGTTATATATGCGATGTATCCAGAGTGTAATATTTCAATTCACAAAATGTGGGGCTTAAAAAAGCAAAATGTGGTGTTTGCTATAGGTAAGTCTATTGTTAATCGCAGTGCCAATACCAATGTCGGTGAGCTTTGTCTTAACTATGGTGGCGGTGGCCATTTAAACGCAGGAACGTGTCAGGTAGAAACCAGTAGGTCTGACGACGTTCTTAACGAACTGATAAAGAAAATTAACGCTGACGGCTAAGCGCCATTGGCAAATACGCCTAAAGCAGAGCAAGGAACGAGTCTCTGCTTTAACGCGCTAATGTTGTTGCGTTAAGCGTGTTTTAAAAAATTCGGCGAGTGTTTTACTTACCAGTGGGTGTTGAGTATCTTGATTAAACAAACAAATGTTTACTTTTCCAAGCGTTGGCAGGTGCGGGTGATTTAACACAGTTAAATTTGCTGGAAGGCTTGATTTTGCTAAGGCCGTAACGCCAAGCCCCTGTTGTATGGCTGCGACTAGGCCGCCTAAATCAGCATTGGTATAGTTAATTTTCCAAGCGAACGTTTGCTGTTTTAGTTGCTCTATCACCCGGCTTCGATACATACAGCCATCTGGCGCTAAAACCAGTGGAATACTATGCCCTACCAATGGGTGGGCGTTGTCACCTACCCACACAACCTCATCTTCAAGCACGATTTCACCCTCTGTTTGTTCTGTAGGGTTAACCAGGGCCAGAATTAAGTCAAAATGGTCTCGCTGACTCGGGTGAAGCAGGTCGCGACTAAGCGAAGATGTGACTTCTAATGATACGTCAGGGTAACGTTTGGAAAATTCACCAATAAGCCCCGGCAGCAGCGTTGACGCAAATTCATTTGGAATACCTAAACGTAAACGGCCACTTAAAGGCGCCGGCGTTAAGCTGCGAAAAATGTTGTCATTGAGCTCGAGTATTTCTTTCGCTTTAGGGTAAAGCCAATTTCCATCTGCACTAGGTACATGACGCTGGCCAACTTTGGTAAAAAGCTTTTTATCAAGCTGAGTTTCTAGCTTTTTAATTTGTAGGCTAATGGCCGGTTGAGAACGCCCCAAAAAATCCCCCGCTTTGGCATATCCGCCAAGCTCGATAACGCTAACAAAGGTACGCAATGTGTCTAGTGATAGCTGCTTCATGTTTATTAGTCATGCTAATGAATAGGCTTGCTTTGATTATATTTATAAATGTACTGCTGTAAAAGTAAAACACACTTCAATTACGCGAAAGGTACGCTATCAGAGAGTAGATAAAGCCTTACATTGGCAAAAAAGTACTTTCATTCACGATTAATCTTTTCAGCGTATTTTCTCGTAGTTTCCGAAAAGCGAAATATAATGCGTGAAAACACACGCAAAGCGTATTGGAGAAATCTGTGGTAAATAATAATAAAGAGTACTCACCATTAAGCAAAAAAGTACCGTGGCTAACCCACATTGTAGTATCAGTGGTTATCTTTGTAATCGCTATATTCATTGTTGTTGCTATGTTTTCAAACAAACCCGAGGCGAAAAGGTGGGGCGGTCAACAACAAGCGCCTTCCGTAGCGGTAGATGTTATGGACTTACAGGTGGACAATTATCAGGTTTGGATTGATTCATACGGAACAGCACAACCGCTGACGCAAACTGAGCTGGTTGCTGATGTATCGGCTCGCGTTGTTTCGGTGTCTCCTAATATTCGCGCAGGTAGCACCTTTAACAAGGGGGATGTGCTGGTACAGCTGGATCCTCGTGACTTTGAAATTAACGTAGAAATTGCAAAATCTGACGTGGCACAAGCCGAACTGGTTTACCTGCAAGAACTTGCGGAAGCAGATTTTTCTGCCCAGCAGTGGAACAAACAGCCCAAAGGTGAAGCCGCAAAGCTATTGGCGCTGCGCAAACCACAAGTTGCTGCTGCACAAGCGGCACTTAATGCTGCGAAAGCAAGACTGAGAGGTGCACAACTTAACCTTGAACGCACTACCATACGCGCACCCTTTGATGGAATGGTGTTAAGTCAATCTGTAGATATTGGTCAGGTTGTATCACCTAATCAAACCATTGCATCAATTTACAGTACAGACGTAATTGAGGTGAGATTACCGGTAAAGACTTCAGAACTGCAGTATTTGAATTTTCTTAATGATAATGCGCAAGAAGCGCGGTCATCCGTTTATCTTACTGGCGATTTAGGCGCCACTTCCTATACCTGGGAAGGCGAGATTGTTCGTAGTGAAGGCGCGTTTGACCCAACAACACGTACGCTTTTCCTGGTAGCGCAGGTAACTGAGCCCTTTAAAACAAGCGCACAGCGACCAGCATTGCGAGTAGGGCAATTTTTAAACGCCAAAATTCAGGGCCAGCTATTACGTGATGTTTTTATTGTTCCGCGTCAGGCCGTGTCGCAAAACAATAAAGTGAGCGTTGTGGATAACGGCGTATTGAGAAAACGCGCAGTAACGCCGCTTTGGACAGATACGAAAAGTGTTGTCGTAAGCGCTGCGCAGCC
The DNA here is from genome assembly GCF_001885075.1 of Alteromonas sp. V450. Classification (NCBI taxonomy): domain Bacteria; kingdom Pseudomonadati; phylum Pseudomonadota; class Gammaproteobacteria; order Alteromonadales; family Alteromonadaceae; genus Alteromonas; species Alteromonas sp. V450. Next base: position 2,173,091 of record NZ_MODU01000004.1, on the reverse strand, counting down.
AAGTGACGACAAAGCGTTAGGCTACGGTATTAACCAAGGTGACAAAGTCATTCTAACACCAACCGCTAATATACCTGACGGTACAAAGGTGAAGACCCTTGCCGATAGTTTAGGGGGAGCGTCGGTGGCTTCTGATACTGTCAAATCTCGTGAGAAAGCGAATGCAGTGAACACGGAGGCAACGAAATGATCGCTTGGTTTGCTAAAAACGATGTTGCCGCGAATATTTTGCTGGTGGTGATTTTACTGTCGGGTATTTATGTTGCGTCTAATCATATTCCAGTCGACCTTTTTCCTGAATTCGAGCAACGCAGCGTAAGTGTAAGCATGACATTGCCCGGCGCGTCGCCCGAAGAGGTTGAAGAAGGAATAACAATTCGCATTGAAGAGGCGATACAAGATCTTGAGGGTATTCGTGAAATAAACTCATCAAGCAGTGAAGGCGGTGCATCGGTCACTATTGAGGTAGAAGAAGGCTACGATGTAAGAGAAATGCTCGATGACGTTAAGATTAAAGTAGACGCCATCAACAATTTCCCAATAGGTGCTGAAAATTTACTTATTCAGGTACCACAATGGCGAAGAGATGCCATTGGCGTAGTTGTGTATGGTGAGTATGACGCCGTTACGCTGCGAAGATTTGCCGATAACATTCGTGATGAACTAGCCGTGCTGCCTGATATATCACAAGTGGAGATAAGCGGTACGCTACCGTTTGAAATATCAATTGAGATACCTGAAAAAACGCTTCGAAAATATGATCTCACCCTAGAACAAGTGGCAATGGTTATCAGAGAAAATGCGACGGATGTATCTGCAGGTAACTTAAAAACAGAAGGTGGGGATATTTTTATTCGCAGCAGAGGGCAAGCATACAACGCTAGCGAGTATGCTGATATCCCTGTGCTGACTGCGCAAGACGGTACCATGATAAAACTTGGCGATATTGCCAATATTTCGGACGCATTTGAAGAAACGCCGTTAAAAACGCGCTTTAACGGTATGCCGGCCGTGGAAGTAGAAGTATTTAGAAGTGGCGATGAAAGCATTATTGAAGTGACGCAGGCTGTTAAAGACTATGTTGCTTACAAGCAAACACAAATGCCACAAGGCTTAAGCCTTGATTTCTGGCGAGATAGAAGCGAGCCGATAAAGGCTCGTTTGGCAACGCTGTCGACCAGCGCTTGGCAGGGAGCATTGTTGGTAATTACCCTTCTGGCCTTGTTCTTAAGACCATCGGTAGCGTTCTGGGTTTGCTTAGGGATCCCTATGAGCTTTATGGGTGCCTTTTTACTCATGCCGGTGTTTGACGTTACTTTAAACTTAATGAGCCTATTTGCCTTCATCCTGGTTCTGGGCATTGTGGTAGACGACGCAATAGTAACCGGTGAGAATGTTTACGCACATCTAGAGCGTGGAGAAAGCCCACTCGACGCGGCCATAAAAGGAACGCAAGAGGTTGCAGTACCGGTAACATTTGGCATTTTAACCACCGCCGCGGCCTTTTTACCATTAGCGTTTCAAACGGGCAGAGGAAGTTGGTATTCCGCCATTCCATTCGTCATTATTCCGGTACTTTTGTTTTCGCTTATTGAGTCGAAATTCATTCTGCCTGCGCACCTAAAGCACGTTAAAGCGCGCGCCGATAAAAAAGACTCCCGTTTATCAAAAATACAAAGAAAGGTAGCGAAGTCTCTTGAAACACTTATTGAGCGAGTGTACCAACCAGCCCTAGCTGTAGCCATGAGATGGCGCTACGCGACGTGGATGCTTATGCTTGCCATGTTGATTGTTATTTTGGGCTCTATTGCGAGTGGTCAAACTAAGTTCATCTTTTTCCCGCGGGTACAAAGCGAAGTGGCGACCGCTACACTGGTTATGCCAGCAGGAACCGCGTTTGAGAGTACGGATAAAATTGTAAAATCAATGACCGAACACGCGCAAATGTTGAAGGCTAAATATCTTGATGAAGAAACCGGTGAGTCGGTAATTAGAAATATTTACTCGGTAAGCGGCGGGCGCAATTCAACAACAGGTAGGGTACAAATAGACCTTGTTCCCCCAGAAAAGCGAACTATTGACGTAGCCACACGTGACATTGTTAACGAGTGGCGAGCTCGGGTGGGGCAAATAGCCGGTGCAGAGCAATTAAACTATCGTGCTGAGATAGGCGGATGGGGCGGTGCCCCCGTAGATGTAGAGCTTAAAGGGCGAGACACGCAAGCACTCAATGATTTAGGTGAAAAGCTTAAAACTAAAATGGCGGAATATGCCGCCGTTTTTGACATAGAAGATTCGTTGTCAGACGGAAAAGAAGAGCTGCAGTTAACTCTGAAGCCAGAAGCCAGATTACTAGGGTTAGATCTCAACACGGTGGCTAGACAGGTTCGCCAAGCCGTATTTGGCTTTGAGATCCAGCGCATTCAGCGGGGCCGAGAAGATGTTCGCGTGATGGTACGCTACCCATTAGAAGCAAGGCAGTCTATTGAAACCTTAGAACAAATGATGATCCGCATTGGACCGAATCAAGAGGTACCGTTATGGCAGGTGGCCAGCGTAACGCCAGGCTTCAGTCCTAACAGCATTCTTCGTGTCGATCGCCAGAGAACGCTTTCAGTAACAGCTGACTTTGATAAACAAAATGGTGACCTTACTATTGTGCAAAGCGAACTGAGCGACTGGCTGTCTTCTCAGCTTGCACAATACCCAGGCGTAACGTTTGAAATGGCGGGTGAGGCCAGAGACCAAGAGGAGTCATCGCAAGGTCTGGTTGTAGGTGGTATTGCCCTTGCAATACTGATCTACATTTTATTGGCCATTCCGTTTAAGTCGTACACGCAGCCCATTGTTGTAATGTCTGTAATACCTTTCGGGCTAGTGGGGGCGGTGCTGGGGCATTGGATAATGGGAATGGATTTAACGCTACTTAGCTTTATGGGAATGCTGGCGTTATCTGGTGTTGTAGTGAATGACTCGTTAGTACTTGTTGACTATATAAACCAAAAGCGCAAACAAGGTGAAGATCTTGGCGTAGCGGTTTATGAAGCGGGTGGAAGACGTTTTAGGCCGGTGCTGCTTACTTCCCTTACCACCTTCGCGGGCCTAATGCCTTTACTGTTTGAAAAGTCTACGCAGGCACAGTTTCTCATTCCTATGGCGGTAAGTTTGGGTTTTGGTATTCTGTTCGCAACGCTTATCACATTGTTTATTGTGCCGTTAAATTACCTCATTCTTGAAGATATCAAACAGTACTTTAGGCAATACACAGCAGATATGCGCTCTGCGCTAAAAAGGCGTGTTTAATTAAATTTGTGTAAAATTAAGACGCTGACCATATAAGCCTGCTTAAATAAAAACATAGTTACAGGCCAAGCTATATACTCATCTATAGGGCGATGACTGCGGTCACGCCCTATAGACAGCGTGTTTTATATTTACGTTTCTCATAAGTACCCACTAATACATTTGGTTTTTAAATGTATTGATAAATATTTCCAATTTGTTGCACAAACGTTAGCTCACTATACTCAGTGGCGTTTTCTACCTATACATTAAAAAAGAGTAAGTGGAATGTCTAACACCACCGCCCTACACGCAAAGCACCTAGAAGCGGGTGCGAAAATGGTCGATTTCTTCGGCTGGGATATGCCAATAAACTACGGTTCACAAATTGAAGAGCATCACGCTGTGCGTCAAGACGCCGGTATGTTCGATGTGTCTCATATGACTATTGTTGACGTTAAAGGCGCACAAGCCAAAGCGTATCTTCAGTACCTTCTAGCCAACGATGTGGCTAAATTAAAAGAAAAAGGCAAGGCGCTATACAGCGGCATGCTGAATGAAGAAGGTGGTGTGGTAGACGACCTTATTGTTTATCACTTCGACGAAACCAACTATCGCCTGGTGGTTAACTCAGCAACGCGCGAAAAAGACATGAATTGGTTAATGAGTAAAGCAGAAGGCTTTGACGTAACCATTACTGAACGCCCTGAATTTGCCATGATTGCCGTGCAAGGCCCTAACGCTAAAGAAAAAGCTGCCACCTTGTTCAGCGCGGCGCAAAAAGAAGCGGTAGCGGGCATGAAGCCATTCTTTGGCGTACAAGCGGAAGACTTATTCATTGCTACCACGGGTTACACCGGTGAAGCAGGCTACGAAATTATGGTGCCTGCAGAGCAAGCGGAAAGCTTCTGGCAAGCCCTACTAGACGCGGGCGTAAAGCCATGCGGCCTAGGTGCTCGCGATACACTTCGCCTAGAAGCAGGCATGAACCTGTACGGCCAAGATATGGATGAAACCGTATCGCCACTAGCCGCTAACATGGGCTGGACAATTGCATGGGAACCGGCAGAACGTGACTTCGTAGGGCGTAAAGCGCTAGAAGCGCAGCGCGAAGCGGGTACTGACAAGCTAGTAGGCTTGGTAATGACTGAAAAAGGCGTGCTACGTCATGGCCTTAAAGTGAAAACTGAGAGCGGCGAAGGCGTTATCACTTCCGGTACGTTCTCTCCAACGCTGGGTCACTCAATTGCAATGGCACGAGTACCACGTGATGTTGGTGAAACAGTAGAAGTGGAAATGCGCAAAAAGTGGGTTACAGTAAAAGTGGTTAAGCCCTCCTTTGTTCGCAATGGAAAAAGTGTTTTATAAGGCCAACAGCTACTAGGCCCCAAAAGTTAACAGAGAATAACAGGAACGATTATGAGCAACATCCCAACTGATTTACGCTATGCCGCTACACACGAATGGGTTCGCCCTGAAGGTGACGGTGTTTTCACTGTAGGTATTTCTGAGCACGCACAAGGTTTACTTGGCGACATGGTATTTGTTGATTTGCCAGATGTTGGCGACGCAGTAAGCACTGGCGACGACATTTGTGTTGCTGAGTCTGTAAAAGCAGCGTCTGACGTTTACGCGCCAATCTCAGGTGAAGTAGTGGCGATTAACGAAGATCTAGAAGATTCACCAGAGCTCGTTAACTCTGACCCATATGGTGACGGTTGGCTATTTAAAATTAAAGCTGACGACGCGACAGAAGTAGAAGGCCTACTAGACGCTGAAGGCTACGAAAACAGCATTGACGAAGAGTAATTCGTTACGCAGTTTCACAGATATACAGTTTAAAAAAGGGGCCTAGGTTTAGCGCCCCTTTTTAACTTAAAGATTTAACGCGCCCTTGCGGCAACCATTACGAGTGCTTAACAACGTTATGTCGAATACTTCCCCTACATTGGCTCAACTAGAGCAAAAAGATACATTTATCCGTCGTCACATTGGCCCGGGTAAAGGCGAAATTGAAGAAATGCTGTCTGCCATTGGTGCAAGCTCATTAGACGATCTGATCGAGCAAACTGTACCGGCAGGTATTGCGCTACCAGAGCCACTAAAATGTGGCGAAGGGGCGACAGAAGTTGAAGCATTAAGTGAATTAAAAGCCGTTGCGCAAAAGAACAAAATTAACCGTTCTTTCATAGGTATGGGTTACTACGATACGCACGTACCAAACGTTATTTTGCGCAACGTGCTAGAAAATCCGGGCTGGTACACAGCGTACACGCCTTACCAGCCAGAAATTGCCCAAGGTCGTTTAGAGGCTATTCTTAACTTCCAACAAGTGACCATTGACCTAACTGGCTTAGAGCTAGCGTCGGCGTCGTTACTTGATGAAGGTACAGCGGCGGCAGAAGCCATGGGCCTTGCTAAGCGTGTATCTAAAAACAAAAAAGCGAACGCGTTCTTCGTTGCTAACGACGTTCACCCACAAACATTAGACGTGGTACAAACCCGCGCTGAAATGTTTGGTTTTGAAATCATCAAAGGTGCGGCAGAAGAAGCTGCCGAACACGACGTATTCGGCGCACTACTTCAATATCCAACGTCTACAGGTGAAGTAAAAGACATCAGCGACATTATTGCTGCAGTACAAGCGAAAAAAGGCATTGTGGCAGTAGCCGCTGATCTTATGAGCTTGGTAATGCTTAAGTCGCCAGGCGAGCTAGGTGCAGACGTTGCACTTGGTAGTGCACAGCGCTTTGGTGTACCTATGGGCTATGGTGGCCCACATGCGGCATTCTTTGCAACGCGCGACAGCTACAAGCGTTCACTACCTGGCCGTATTATTGGTGTAAGTAAAGACACCCGTGGTCGCCCAGCACTGCGTATGGCGCTACAAACCCGTGAGCAGCACATTCGCCGCGAAAAAGCGAACTCGAACATTTGTACAGCGCAGGTGCTACTAGCCAACATGGCTAGCTTCTACGCGGTGTACCACGGCCCACAAGGCCTTAAAACCATTGCTGAGCGCATTCACCGTTTTGCCGACATTCTTGCTACTGGTTTAAACCAGAAAGGTGCAGAAAAAGGTGTTGCTCTTAAGCACAGCACGTACTTCGACACGCTAACCGTGATGGTAAGCAACAAAGAAGACGTACTAGAGAAAGCCTATGCAAAAGGCATGAACCTGCGCGCAGACCTTGACGGTGCGGTAGGTGTGTCGCTAGACGAAACCACCACACGTGAAGACATTGTTGCGCTATTCGACGTATTGCTTGGTGACGATCACGGCCTAACAGTAGAAGGCCTAGACGCTGAAGTAACCACGCAAGACGTGAAATCTATTCCTGAAGATTTAGTACGTACTAGCGACTTCCTAACGCACGAAGTGTTTAACAAGTATCACTCTGAAACAGAGATGCTGCGTTACATTAAGAGCCTTGAAAACAAAGACTTGGCGCTTAACCACTCAATGATTTCATTGGGTTCGTGCACCATGAAGCTAAACGCGACGGCTGAAATGATCCCAGTAACATGGGCTGAATTTGGTCAGCTTCACCCGTTTGCACCACTAGATCAAGCAGCGGGCTACCAAGAAATGATTGCCGAGCTTAGCGAGTGGCTAATTAACGTAACAGGCTACGACGCGCTTTCAATGCAGCCTAACTCAGGTGCGCAAGGTGAATACGCAGGCCTATTGGCCATTCAACGCTATCATGAAAGCCGCGGCGAAGGTCACAGAAATGTGTGCTTAATTCCAAGCTCGGCCCACGGTACTAACCCTGCGTCTGCGCAGATGGTTAGCCTTAAAGTGGTAGTAGTCGCCTGTGACAGCAAAGGTAACGTAGACCTTGACGACCTTCGCAAAAAAGCGGAAGAAGTGGGCGACAATCTATCGTGCGCCATGATCACATACCCGTCTACCCACGGTGTATATGAAGAAACCGTACGCGAGATTTGCGACATTGTTCACCAATATGGCGGCCAGGTTTATATGGACGGCGCGAACATGAACGCGCAGGTGGGCATTACATCACCTGGCTTCATTGGTTCAGATGTGTCGCACCTTAACTTGCACAAAACCTTCTGTATTCCACACGGTGGTGGCGGCCCAGGTATGGGGCCAATTGGTGTTAAGTCGCACCTTGCGCCATTTCTACCAAACCACACGGTTGTTAACGTAGAAACCGCAGGTAAAGACTGTGGTGCAGTATCGGCAGCGCCATGGGGCAGTGCATCTATTCTGCCTATTAGCTACATGTATATCAAAATGATGGGTAGCGCAGGCCTACGCCGTGCAACCGAAGTGGCTATTCTTAACGCTAACTACGTAGCCAAGAAGCTAGAAGGGCACTACAAGGTACTTTACAAAGGTAACAACGACCGTGTTGCTCACGAATGTATTGTTGACCTGCGCCCGCTAAAAGAAGCAAGCGGTGTAACCGAAGTAGACATTGCGAAGCGCCTAAACGACTACGGCTTCCACGCGCCAACCATGAGCTTCCCAGTAGCAGGTACGCTTATGATTGAGCCAACAGAGTCGGAAGCGAAGTACGAACTAGACCGTTTCATTAATGCCATGATCAGTATTCGTGAAGAAGTAGCAAAAGTAGAAAGCGGCGAGTGGGATGCCACTGACAATCCACTGCACAATGCACCGCACACGCTAGCAGACATCTGTGACAGCGACTGGAACCGCAGCTACGACCGCATGCTAGCGGCGTACCCAGCGCCAGAAGTGCACAGAAACAAATTCTGGCCAACGGTTAACCGTATTGATGACGTATTCGGCGACCGCAACCTGATCTGTTCTTGCCCTAGCATCGAGAGTTATGTTGAGGAATAGGGTGTTTGTGTCACTTTCGAATTAAGTTTGAAACAACAAAAACAAGTTTGAAACTTTAATAAAGTTTGAAAGTAAAAATTAGAAAAAGTGAGCTTTTGTGAGCTCACTTTTTTATGGGTATAGAACAGACGGGCGAAAAAATTAAGCTTGTGAACGCATGATTTAGAAAAGGCGAACCAGAGATGGTTCGCCTTTTTTACATTGAAATACTCATAGATAGCTTCAGTCTTGGTAAACTAAAAAGTTAAACTCGTGCTGGTCGTATTCTCTATAGCTTGCTTCTGAGCTAAGAACGGTGGCATTGCAGACGTAACATTGTTTTTGCTGTTTATCAACCAAGCTTGACCATATCCCAAGCTTTTCCTTGCTGACCGCTGTATAAGTACCACATAGGGACCGAACTCCTTTCGGATGAATTGGTTGCCAGTTGCTGTACCAGAATGATGAAAATCCAATAGTGGCGCTGCCAATAGTGTAGTAAAACAAGCCATTGTAGGATGAGCCTGTAATTTTTTTTTCATCAATTGTGCATTTTGGGATGTAGAGTCCACGTGACTCGAGGTCAGAGTGCCAATGACCATACCTCATAAATGGATACGAAGTGCCGGCCATTGTAGGATTTTCATGTGGCTGACTCGCACCAAGTTCATATGACAGCTCCTTATCTAGAAGGTTGCCAACAGCAATGCAGTTAGAACGTTCTTTTATATGCATGTCCGGTGTCAGCCTTACTTCAGAGTTCACCTTTACAGCAGTTAAATCAATCCAGGTATTGTCATCAACCTTAATAGGTAATGAAAATGCCAAAAGGTTATGGCTGCCATCTGTGTGAGAGAAGTTGGCTAATGCTTCTTTAACATAGTTGCTCAAGTGCTCTTCATTAGGGGAGTTAATGCCATTCCAAACTGGTAACCATTTGGGTTTTTGAGGGCGAAGTGCTAGATACGCAGGCTCGATAGGTAATGCTGGAATTGATAAATGTCCCGCGTAAGAGTCCGGCATACCGTAAATCTCTTTGGCTAGTTCGATTGTTCTTAAATATGCTGAACGCCCACGGTGACTTGCCTGTGTATAAAATTGGCCAGTAGACCTTTGACGATCGCCACTAAAAAAATAATCAATATTTGTTGCTTTTGAAGGCTGATATTCAAATGTAGTGTTCCATTCAGATTGAAAGTAATCGGTAAAAGGTATACTCGTTCTTTTCTCTTCTTTTTCTAACCATGAATTGTACATTAAAGGTACATGATTCCCCTGATAGTATTCGAATCGATTATTATCATGAGTTAAGCTGATAATCGGTGAAAATGGATAGGTATACTCACCTAAACCTTTTGTTGTAGGTTCCAGTTCTTCTATTAATAGATCTGAGAGAGAGGACCTTGCTGTAATTAAATGACCTAAATCTTTTGGGCAGACATAGCCCCGATGCTTGGCTGCAAAAAATACGCATAGCACTTCTACACATTCTGACTCTTGCTTTCTATTGGCTAAATCTTCTTTCAATAATTCTTCAACTTTTGGGTGCTGTGCAATTAAAAGTATTGAAAGTTGGTCTATAGACCATAATTTAACAGAGGGTATTGGAAGTTTAAGCCTTGAAATTAACGACTTAACCAATGCTTCATCGAGAGAGTCATCACGACGCCAATCCCAGTCTGGTTTAGTCAGCTTAAGATTGCGAACGCTGTCTTCCAAGCTTTCAACCATCGATAATGTCAGTTCAAGAGCCTCATCCTTCCTTCCACTCTGGGAGAGTAAAAAGACTAATTTATCATTTGGAATGATTAAATTACCGAATTTATCATTCCAATTATCCAACTCCGATGTTGTTAGCTTTATAAACTCGTCTGTTTTTTTAGGATATTGCTCAGCCACCACTCTAAGTCGGTTGATACTATTTTCCGAACGCTCGTACCAATCAGACCAGCCACCCATGGCTTTGTGAGCAAAAACTAAAAGGTTAAATGCTTTTTCTTTACCGTTGAATTTTTGTGTACTGTAGAAAAGATGATCTAATAAGTGACGTTTGTCGTTCAAACGGTCAATAAATGTTGGAATGAGTGGTGTCAACTGCTTTAATAGAGCATCTTCTTGACCATGTTCACACCAATACTTGTACCAATTTTTTAAAAAGCTACTGGTGCTAATTTTCCCGTTTAGCGCTAGGGACAGTTCTTCGAATTTTTCTGGTGGAAAATCAGCTGGTTGTAAAGTGATTTTTTCATCAAATTCATCAGCAGTCGATTTATCTTCAGTGATTTCTTTAATATCGATTCCAATACAGGTTTTTGTTTCATTAGCAATATGAGTAGCATGTAGATCTCCATTCTCAACGTTTACTTTTAGCATTTGGTAACAACTAGAGTGCAAGCCAGTGAGAAATAAATGCTTTGTAATCGGCGAAGAAAAGTCACATTTTTCAAGCAGCCTAAGTATTGTCTCTTCAGCATAATACCATTCGCCATCGCTAAGCTCTTGATCATAAACCGAAGCAGCTGTTTGCGGGTTTAACTTTGCTAATAGTGAAGATATGGAGTGCTTAGAGTGTCTAGTTTCATCCCCATCGGTAAACTTGGATATATTGAAAACTATCGGTGATATCCGCTCTAATATTTCCAGAGCAGAATCTGGATCAGCTTCGGAAAGGTATTCCACAGCTTTTAAAACATCAAATATGGTGGGGTCTTTATGATGCCCGTAACCGAGCACAAAATCCCATGTTTTTCTCATACACCTTTCAAAAAGGGCTAGGTTATCGTGTTGGAATGCTATTTGAGCGAGTTCAAGGTAAGCATTAGAATTCTCAATTGTTTCTTCTAGCTCATTTAACTGTCGAGCCTCATCGAGTTCAATGAGCAGTACAACAGCATCATCGTCTAACAGTTTGAGACCTACCTCCTTATACCATAACCGAAGCCAGTCAACTCTGAATACACCAGAGTCAACAATTTGCTTTAGTTCATCACGCGAAACTTCAGATTTGGTTGTTATCAGGTGACAATCGGCTGCAATTTCAATCCAATCGCGCTTTAAAGCTATATCGGCTCTTCTTGCCTCCCATTGAACCTCATCTAATATTGGCCACAGCGGAAACATCGCACAAACTACGTCAAAGTTTAATGTATTCCCTGCTAAAAGTTCATTTGCGATCCAATCTGAAAGCTCATTAAGCAATACATAATGAGCTGACACATCCGCTCGATCTGATGTTGCACTAACTGGTAACCAAGAGAAGTCGCCTTCTGCACTTAACCTGGTACAAAGTGAAGAAAAAAACCAGCTATGATAACCGCCAGGTTTTTCAACTTTGAAGACTGTTTCCGAGAGGCCATCAAAAAGGTGAGTTTTAATACTGGCAAATTTTTTCTTAGAGAATATATCTAAAAACTGAGATAACGTCTGTGAGGAAAAAGCGCTATATTCTGGCCTACGGGCAATATCTGCACCCTCTATAATGCTTAATCTAATTGCATCGAGTTCGATTTGACCGATATGATTTGAATTACTGGGTAAACACTGCCAAGCCCTGAAGAGCAGACCCAGCTCTTTTTTTGTACGGCATGCACGTCTAAAACTAGCCACATATCCATCGGGCCAATTAGAGAAGTTTCCTCCTTCAATAATCGCATCGTAGTTAAGGCTGTCGGTTAATACACCTGCTTTTATCAGTACAGCAGCTTCAGCTTCGTTATCTTGAGAGTGTCGAGAAGACAAAAGTTTGGTTTTAGCCCGATATCGATCAATAGCCTTCTGCGATAACAACTCTGCTTGATCAACTGCCCCTCTATACCATAATGCAATTGCCAATATGGATAATTTGGTTGGTGAATACTCGTTTTGTCCTGATATTAATTCATTTATAGATGCTTCATCAGCTAATATAAGGGAGAGAATACTTAAATTATTGGAATCCCAAGTCTGGAATTCAGGTCCATTTATAAGCCGGGTTTTTAATGCTCTATGGCCATATGCCTCAGCATATTCAAGTTCTTCAAATGCATATGTTTCAGCTTCAGATAATAGCCTTATGCATGATTTGACTGGCATGCCAGTAATAAGCTTATCAAGTATCCAGTCCCTTACAACGCCTTCTCGTAATTCGGATGTGCTGCCCATTCGAGCCAAACAGGACCAAAGCCAATTATCCTTGAGATGAATAGGTGCGCTTAAGTTTAGCCATTCACACACAAATGGCAGCAAGGCACTTATTCGTTCTTCGTGTTCTTCCTGACTTCTAACAAACACAACCAAGCTTTCATGAAATGGCCTCACTCCACAAACTCCTTCAGAAAGCATGTGTGCAACGGCATCAACGCTCGGAGCATATTCATGAATATCTTTGACAACGCAACCAATCGCCGGTCTGGGCCATGCAAATTGAAATCCACTGCAAAGGTGAAGAACATCCTTTTGTCTATAATTGAGGTTACGCCAGAGCTCGGAATAATAAGTAGTAATATTGCCATCGGAGCATGGCGGAAGCTTCTCAATTTGCCAGTAAGAAAGTGCTAATCCATGATGAGACAGATACTCAGATGAGTAGATCATATGCAGTGGATAGCCATTTGTAGCCTTTAATAACGCGCCAGCACTTTTCTGAATTTCTTCATCTACATGATCCTCATGACCGTTGGAGAATAATCGACCAGATTCAATATGAAGTTTTAAATACTCGTATATAGAATTTCCAGACATTTCAGGCAACCAATGCCATTCATTCTTAGGAGAATGAGTAAGTAGTGTGTGAGGGAGTAAATCATCGTCAACTGGTTGCGTTCCAACAAGTATCACTAAGTTTACTGTTGTAGGTAGCAATTGTCTGAAGGTTTCGTCCAATGGCTTTTTATTTTTTGCATTGTCTCGCCAAACATGATCCAGTCCATCAATTAATACTAAAAAGGGTTTTCCCCTGTCTTTGTAATAATTTGCGCAGGTTACCAGCGCATCACGCAGGTTTTCAGGATGGGATGTACTTGCATTTGCTTCTTTGTGAAAGCTATTGATTTGATGTAGCAGCGATTCAGCGACGACTCTTGGGCTTAGTCTGTCTTCTGTTGTATCCCCCAATGATAAGAAATAGTGATGACGTAATAGCGGAATTTCCTGATCTTCCAATTCTTGACACAGAAACGATAGATACGTACTTTTTCCAACACCAGGCTTACCCGTTAACGTAATGACTTCGCCGTTTGAGCTGCTAATACGAGCAAGTAGAGCATTGTGAAAATCTGAATCTGGGAGGCAATAATCCTCAGGCACAGAGAATATTTCAGGTATGGGCTCCGGTCTTTTGGGTGATAAAACTTCTCTAACATGATGAAGATAAATCCAACCATTTTCTGGAGGATTATTCTGAAACATTGCCCATTCACGTGCTCTTGCGATAAGCCGCTCAACGCCTGTATCGTCGGAAAACTTCAAAAGCTCGGCTCGAACACTACGCTTTATCGTAAGGTAGTCTCCATCACTATGTTGGACGGTCAACTTCGAAAAAAGAAACATAGCAGCTTCGCGGTTTCCTAATTGTCGGATAACCTCTTGTTGTGAGTCATCATTAACCTGATGAAAGTCTATTTTTGAACCACGCAGGCAAGACTCCATAGATCTATCCGGCCGCTTGTTGGTCAATAGAACTACATCCCCAAGCTTTTCAGCAGGCACAGCATTAATAGCATCGTAGAGTTTTTTAAGAATGGAACGAGATCTAGCTGTTTTACCTGAGATTTTTAACAACCAATCCCACGTAAGGCAGTTTTCATCCTTCTCAGGGGAGGGAGTAAATTTAACTTGCCAAAAATCTTTAATACCATTTGGCCTTTCACAAACAACATCATCTATACCTTCAGGTGTTTCATTACTGTCATTGTCTGCTTCAAATGCAACTCGAATATATGATGCAGGACTGTGAAGCCAGTTTGCTAGTAGCTTAATACCTTGCAATGTTTGGTAGTCATATCCGGTATAAATAATCGCCGAATTTTTTACTTTCATTTTATCAACCCTAAACCTAAAGCTTCTTCCTTGCCGTTTTGGCAATCTCTCCACCGTCTAACAAGTAGTGCCACACATGGGTTACCAGCAAGTTGGTTGGAGCGAACCCAGTCAACATCAATTAATGAGGCAAGTAGCTCAGTATTCATTTCTCCTTGGAGTGCGTGCCATTGGCGAATACTTGGTTGTCTGGTTAGTTGTAATTTAGGCGGAGCTAAGCTTCCTACAATGTAATACCCTTGCTCTGGATCATGCCATAACCTTTGAATACCCGGAATGTCTCTTAGCCAGGCTCGAATGTCTTGCAATGGAATACCAAATACTCTTGAAGCAACTTTGGCCCAAGAACCGCTGAGGCTTGAACTTACAATTTTTTTGGGCATTTCACCTTCAGGTAACTTATTGTTCATCACACTTAACAGTGCTTTAAATGCATGTTGCTTTAGTTCTTTGTATTCAATTGATGATCGGTTTTCCTGCCATAAAGTACCTAGTGCTTCATGCCAGCATGTTTTAATATCATCAAGCTGCATAAGTAAGGTATTTGCACTTTTCTCTGATAGCTCACCTTCTTCCTTCAATTCATTAATATGCTCTTCTAACACATCTCTTTCAGGTAACTGCCACTCTTTTAATGGCATAGAGATATTCTGTGATTGGAGTTCTTGCAGTGTTTCTGCAAGGTGGTTCGGAAGCATATGAGGCGTATCGTACTTAGGGTCTTGGTAGTAGATAGAAACAGATTCCGCTTTATGTATAACAATGGTCTGCCTGCGAGCAAACCTAGCATACTTTTCTGCATCACTACCAAAACCTTGCATTACCACCTGTGGTTGGTAGCTGTATGGCCATTCTCTACTCAACAATGCAAACAGCTGTTTTACAGAGGTATTAAATTTACCCAAAACTAAATCACAATTTTTTTCATGCTCTGATATGGTTGGATTAAAGGGGATGAGTACTGGTCTGTCATTGAGAACTGTAAACAGGTAACCGTCGGTTATAACAACAAGCTCTTCATTTAGAACGTCGCGCTCTTCAGGAAGCATTGAGCTTAATTTGACCTGATCATCATGCAGCAAATGCTTTATACTTAGTTCTTTGATGACAATTTCTAAATTGCGCTTCAGTGCCTCCATCCTGCTATCTGTCTCAAACATAGATAGAGCATAGTTATAGTATTCGTCTTCAGGTACTAAATATGTTTCATCACTCTCTTCGTCGCTAATTTCATTAATAAGCTTGGCTTCGATGGAGTCACCGTCTAAGTCATATGGGTTTACATTGATGTGCTGGCAAGCGACCTTAGTGCGAAGTTTAGTTGTGAGAGGGTAATGGTCTTCAATAACTCCAGGATATTGATCTAAAAGAACTAAAATTGAATCAGACTTATTGAATTCAAGGCTATCAATATCTTGAGGGGCGCAATCAGGTAAAAGATGAAGTTGCGTGTTAATACTTTTTTCAGATAGCGCTTGATTAAGTGGTAACAACATTTGCTCAGCCGATATGTTCTTTGAGAAACGTAAGTCGAGCACAAGAACTTTTTCTAGCAATGCTACACTAGGCATTGTATTCCGAGTTTTTGGACCTTGCTTATATTTGGTCTTGAGAGGTAATGGTCTGAGATTTAAGGTTTTAGGCTTTAGATTAAAGCCATATTCTTGGGCTCTCTCAATCAATTCATCTTGAATAGGTTTAAGTAAGCAAGGCCAGCTGCCCTTGAAGGCATCTGTATTAGAAAGATCAATAAATGCACGTTGCTTTCGTTTATTTTTATTTTTACGTATTTCTGAGTACACAGGCCCGGAAGTTTTTTCGCCTTTTTTAGGTATCCAGCGCACTAAAATGTTGTTCTTATCGTATACCCACATAGAGCTTCGGTGTTCTGCGTTGGCTTTCGCACTGTCTAGTACACGAAGTGGTACATTTTCATGAAAAAGAACTACTTCGGTCGTATTCCTATCCCTGCGTTGTTGAGTTCTACAATCTAAACTGATTGCATTGACGCCTGTACTTTTTTTAGTGTTCCAAGTATCTATTTTAAGAAGAGGCCTACCTAATGTATGACTTCCTTTGCAATGAGTCCCAAATGCAGATACTTTGCGCATTATCAAACGTATCCAGATGGGGTTCATTTCAGCGGAGTATTGGACTTTCTCGGGGCGAATATCCATTCCATCTTTATTGAGAATAACCGGTGGCTTAGTGATTTCAGAGTCCACAGCTACAAACAAACCAAATTGTCCTTTGTAGCTGCGCATCAAATATGGGTAGTAGCGATTAGAAAGCTCTGTGTCTAAGTGTTCTTGCCACTCCTTCCATCGATATGATTTGTTCAATGGATAATGGTAAACCACTAGTTTCTTAGCTTTTTCAGCGTCGATTTCACTGTCTAAGTAAATTGTGTGAGAAAGGGGCAATTCTCTTACTATTGGATTGTTATTGCTCACCTTTTAGTCCTCTTTCTTGTTTTGTTGTTCAGAAACCAAATCCACAAAGTGGTTGAAGCCAGTGGTTACAGTATCTTTAGCATCATGACCTATGCAGCCATTAAGTACGATAATGTCCGCCTCTGTAACAGGAACTTGCTTTAATTGTTCGTTAAATCCTACAAGTGAAGCATCATGCTCAGTACAGACAAAGTTGAGTATGGCTAGTTTGGTTTCAAAGCCTTCCGCATTTCGAATTGCTTGTAGTTTATTAATTAATCCAAGTGGGGCTTTGTCAGGTTGAGCACCATTTATTAGCCATTCTTGGTATTGCTCATCAGTTTTATCGAGGCTGTCACTTCCCCAAAATTTTGCATCTACTCTAAAATCAGTTTTTGAGACTGTAAAATCATAAAGCTCAAGTACACTTTGGCTATTTAAGGTTGTGTGAGTGGTCACGCTTTGCGAATGCAATAAAGCTCGTATTGCCTCTTCACCCAACCTTCCTTGTAATATTCTCTGAGTGATGCGAGGGTGGAGGACATATGTCTCCTCTAATTCACAAGCGATAGGATACATTGATGTCCTGTAGCCCTTTTTGTTGAACCAATCTATGATGGCGCTGTGTGACTGAATGTAGCTGTATAGTCTGTCTGGTCTATAGGGGATGCGGCCCTTACCTGGTTCACTGAAAAACTGCCATGTTTCAGGATCGTACCAGATCTCTGTGAATGAACTGCTGTGAGTTGGCTTTTCAATACAAGCCCAATCTTTTAATGGTGTATGAATGCCATAAACAAAACTTTTGGGGTTCCAAGCATAATCTAGTTGCAGCACGGCACGCCCCAACTGTGTCCAAAGTTTGGCTATGTCATCCGTAATTTCTGGATACTCGCGTGACTTTCGAATTGCTGGAATTAGCTTATCATCAATAATACTGACAGCGTTTTCACCAGTCTGACTCGACGTAAACATCGCACCGAAAAAATCGTTAGAAGATTCATCATCAATGGAAGTTAGCCTATCGAGAAGTTTTTGGTTTAAGTCGCTGAGTATCTGTTTATGGTTGGTGTAAGCAGGTAAGGCTGTAAATTTAATTAGGTCTTGGGCCAGTTGATGCGAAACGTATATTTCAACATTACCGATATGATCCCAAACTCTCTCTAAACGACCAATCTGCTGCTGTATGTCAGCGGCTGTATTTTTTATGTAATCCGAGCCCTTTTTATAAACAGAATTATTTAGCTGCGATATTTGATAGCCAGTTCCATCCATTACTGCTGAAATATATTTCCTATGTTCTTTTCTAGAAATTTCGCCGTACCTGCGAAGTTTATCTAAATTTCGCATTTGATAACCCGCATGCGCCATTTTGTCTAGATTTTCATCGCTGTTATCATTAGCTGCAAAATAGTAGTGGCGAGACTCAAGTATGTACACACAAGTAAGGTCCATACTTTTATCATTGCTCAGTTTAAAGTCTAGGTTGATACCATTGGTTGCTGAGGCTGTTTGGGTAATAATAAGGACAGGGGATTCTGCATCAAATGCGGCTTGATAAGCTTCCTTAAACCCTGGACGTTTTTGGCATTCAGCGTTTAGTAGACAGATAGTAATCTCTTGTTCGTTTACGCTAATTGGAATGAAAACATCTTTGAATGAAGCCAAAAGCTTGTCTTGACTGAATTCTTTGGCAGCTTTTTCATTTATGCATAGCCACTCAATGCTGTTGCGACTGGCTTTCGCTTCGTCTTCTATTAACCATTTTCGAAAATATTTCGTTGAATTAACATAAGCGAGCTGACCCTTATGCTTTTCTTTCGTGCCAGCTAGTGCAATTACATTGATGAGTTTTAATAATGTTCTTTCTCTATGTTCCTTAGCGCTGGCGGAAATACCGCTATCGGAGTCCTGAAAAAACTCGGGAACTAAATTAGAAAGAATGTCGATTTGGTCTTGCTGAGATAATCGTTCGTCAAAGCCAGAAACCGTCACGTCTAAGTTGGTTTGTCGGAGGGTTGCCTTTTTATCACTTAAGTAGGCGATCATATCATTTTGACGCTTTATATCAGCGTCAGATTGGAAGTAAGGTACAGGCCTTTTACTCCAGTCCTTTGGTTTATTTTTGAATTCATGGCCTAAGTAGCTTTTCTGGATATCAGGAGTTCTACATTCCGCAATGTAACGCAATGCTGAATTGAGCCAACGAATATCGAAGTGACCAAGAGCTCTTTCAATGTACGATGTTGCAGATAACCCAAATACTAAATTTCTACTGGCAAGTGAAAGTATTAAGCCTTCGGGAGTAGTTGGTAAAAAAGCTCGCCGGATCTGGATACGTAAGCGGTCTAGATCATTTTTTTGCTCATTTTGCTTAAGTTGCCAATTAGTAAGCCCGAATATGTTTGCATGAGTATTGGGTAGTGTATTGCTTTTTCTAAGACTGTTGAGTTCTGGCAAACTAGTTTGAGGTAATGAGAACAAAGACATATTTGGTAAAGCACTACTGTAATGAGAAGGGCGATAGTCATTAGCTGCATCAAACAGTAAACTACTCAACTCTCTTAATAAATCTTGCTCCTCACCATCAGAAGAAGAAAAATCAGACAGCATTAAACTAAACTGGCGTATATATTTTTCCATTAATCGAAGGAATTTATCTATATCGATTTCGTCAGCAGTAAATTTGTCGCCGAATTGCCTCTCTTTTACAGCGAACCCGTGCGAGGCTTGAGTCATCGAAAGTTGACTGCTAGTAACTAGGTGATCAGCTCTAAATAAATATTGTGACTTAAATGATTTTCCTTCTAAGTGGTCTCTGGCAGGTATAACTAGAGCCCTGTCTTCTTTCAAATTAATGTTATTGACTTTCAGCTCTTGTTCGAGATCATCTAATAACTTGGTAAGCCTTTCTCTGATCTCGGGTACTCTGCCATTTTCGTCATACAGCATCCTTTTGAGTAATCTTCGGCCACCATCAAGTAGTTGGCCTAAGCACTCGGGAGGCTCATGTACTAGTTGAGATTGAGCCAGTAATTGTTGGAGTACATCAGACTGGTAATCAAATTCATCGACAAAAATTACATGGTCTTTCAGTTCATTACTCGATATACGTACTTTTTGTACACCATCGTAAAAGGAAGAAAATAATTTCTGTGTCGTCATGATCAACAAGTGTTGTTTGTCATCATGCCATACTATGCCTGGAAATATTCGACGGACCCAGTCGTTACTTCTAAAGGCATGGAGCTTTCTCTTAACAACCTTCGTTAAATTAGCATCATCACCATATTTTTCTTTTGTTTTCTTAACTTCTTTTTCAAGAAGCTGCATATTCTTCAACAACATAAACTCAAGCTGGGCACAAGAACGTTGTAAATCATTTTTCATTAGACGCGAATACTTACCTAACGGTGCAGAAGACTGAAAGCTGTTTTTCTCCAATATAGTTGCTTCACGCATTATTTTGCGTACCGTTCGCTGTATGGCTGAATACCCCCATTTATCATGAGGTAACAACCCGTTGTCATTCAAGTGCACTAGAGTCTTTTGGGGATCTGGTAAATCTTGAGATTGGACATCAACTTCATGGGGGAGAGGTTTTTTTAGCAAGGCTGAGATAATATTTTCATCTTGAGCGTAAATGACGCTTGCTGTTAGCGACGCTCCATTAGAACACTTACTCTTTATGACATTAGCGTAAACGTCATGGAGAATGTTCCACCTATGGGTGACAAAAATGGACTGGTGATTTGCTGTATTTATTTGTTCCAGTGCAGGAGGGCGCCCATCGTCGTTACCATGGCGGTATAGGCCACTACTCTTGCCGCCACCTGTAGGACCTTGCAGCATGCAAAAGCCAGCGATGCCATGCCTTCCAGATTTACGAGACTTTGGGGATTGTGATCCTAAATGGATCGCTTGTGAGAGAGCACTTTCAATAATTGCGTTATAGGAACGCGCAGACACACTAGTTGCCATATTACACCTCATTCAGTTCAGGTTATCGAGGGTTATTAGAAACACTTATTGAGTGTTGTACCAAATTGTAGCTGGTTGAAATTAAACCAGTAGTGCTTAAATTACATCCAATATATGTGTTCATCAAGTAATAAACGGAAAAACTGTTAAAAAATTTTGATTTTTTAACTTAACTTGAATATGTGCGAGAGCCACTTTAAGGAGGAGCCACAGAAAGAAACTAATATATTTTCACTGGCTATTGGCTTTGGTGAACTCAAAAATGTCAAAAAGCAATTTTTTTAAAATCAAGGACATAGAAATTAATATGACATTTCTTATATTTATCGTTATATTATGTAAGTTGTTGAAATTGTAGGTTATTTTGATCTTTTGTTATTTTTGCTCTATATCTAAATTAATTGGATATAGGTGTGAAAATGAAACCGATTTATAAAGTAAACATAAAAGAATTAGCCAAACTTAGAGAGTGGAAAGAAAAGTGTGATGATGCTCGTAAGCAAAAATTGGCGCATCATTTTCAATACTATCGTCCGTTTATCAATATTGACGCTGTTAATTCTATTAGTCGAAGACATTTATATTCCTGCCCTATACAGAAACGATTAATTCATCTTCTTAGCGATGGAGAAGCAAATGCTTATAAGCGACTGATCTTTGAGCCTGATATTCTCGGTATTAGAGAGCAATTTCCACTGCACCTCCCAAAAACACTGGAAATTGCTAAAAGTTTAAAATTTATTCACCCCAGAAATTGGAAGACTAAAGAATTGTATATCATGACAACTGACTTGTTAGTTGATCGTGTTGATTTCGAGACTGGTGAGGTTTATCAACAATCCTATAACTTTAAATATTGGGATGCCATTTACCAATATTCTGAAGATGGTTTTGTCATCCAAAAGAGCTGGCGGACTTGGCAAAAAAATAAGATAGAAGAAATTTACTGGCTAGAAAAGAACGTCAAATTTATTCAGGCAACCGAAAGAGACACCTCAAAGGTAGCTGTTCAAAATATTACTTGGTTTCAGATGCGGCATGACTTAAATATAGAGCTGCAAGAGCTAGAGCTATTTAAAGCGTATTTTATCAAGAGTTACAAGAATAACCCTCGGGCATGGCTAGAAGAACACTTAAGCAATGTGTGTAAGCTTATGAACAGTTCATTTCGAGATGCCCAAGCAATCTTTCAGTTTGCTGCATATCATCATGAACTCAGTCTCAATATTGAATATCCAATTAGGCTTTCAGAGCCGGTAGCGGTGAACGCGTAATGTTTAGCGTTAATGAAGTTTTTAGCGATATCAAGCAATCTATTCAAGTTAAAGTTTGCCACGTAGCAATAGATCTAGCTCTGATTGCTGTGGTTGATTTGGTTCGTTTAGAAGAAGGAAAGCCTTGTTGTAAACCTAAGGTATATAATTTTGAAAAATTTGCCGATTATATTAAAAAAAACAAACTACACCGGACAGTTGAAATGTTGCCGGCATGGATTAATTTTGACGATGAAAAATTAATTAAGTCTGGCAAAGAGCATTGGGTAGCTAAACGGGATAAAAAGCTCAACATAGTAGGTTCTTTACTTAACGAGGACACTGTACGTGAATATTTATACGGGAGCGGGGTTGGAGAAAAAATAGGAGCTCTACTAATAGAAAACACTATTTGGAAAAAATCTAGTAATTATTACAGACAGCTAAATCGCTATATCACTTATGGTTGCACCAACAATGCTTTGTTACCTTTTGACTATCAGAATTGCGGTAGTAATTATTTTATCCCTGAAGAACGTGGGGTAGAAAATGTAAAGCGTGGACGTAAAACTATTTCACCTAAGCTGCTTGGTCATTTGCATCAATCCGTTTTTTCAGTGGCTCCAGGGATCACTAAAAAAGAAATAAAAAAAATTAAGAAAACTGTTACGGCTGTTATTAGCTCAGCACGAAAAAATATTACTGCTCGAGCCCGGTTATTGTATCGGCGTGAAAATGAATGCCGATTTGTTGATGAGGCAACCCCCTACGGTACGAATAAAAAACTAAAATGGGATGAAGAGCCTGATTGTTTATCTGATGCGCAATTTAGATACCATTTTCAAAAGTTTATAACTCAAGAAGATAAAATCAGAGCAGCCAAAGGACAGATTGTTTTTGATAAAGATCATGCTGATAGAAGTGGATCTACATGGGAGTTTTTAATCGGGCCAACGCATTTATATGAGATTGATGCAACAGTCATGGATATCCACGTTCGTTACCCATATTCAGAGAATGAAAGATTATCTATGGGGAGACCTGTGCTTTATGTCGTTGTCGACGTTTTCTCTACATGTATTGTTGGAATATATATAGGGTTTCATGGTCCTGACTGGGTTGGGGCTGCTGAGGCGTTAGTTAATGCATTTATGGATAAAGTCTCTTTTGCTGCACGCTATGGTCTTAAAATAAATAAAAAAGATTGGCCATGCCACCATCTATGTTACTGGATTAATAGTGATAATGGTGGAGAGTATTCATTGGGGAATATATCGCCACTTTTAAAAGCAAATTTAGGTATTCAGGAGTGGACAAAGACCCGAAGTTATATGGGGGTTGCTAAGGCTGTAGCCGAAAGAAAATTCGGTGTTATTAACGATAGCTTTCTTCATTATCAACCAGGTGCAGTATATGAAGTACGCAGAGAAGAGCAGGACCCATCGCAAAACGCCGTTTGGGATTTAGAGTCTTTGTATCAAGCGATTATTTTAGAGGTAATCTATCAAAACCATACAAACCTAAGAGAAGAACATCATGATTTTAAAGCGGCAAAAAAACGTGCGGGTCTTTCTGCTCAGTCGATCTTTGACTTTTTTATCGGTGAAGAAATGGGAGGTGGTAACCCAACAACTGAAAAAGATGAGGGCAGGATCAGATTAGCGTGTCTTCCTGAAAACGAGGCTTCAGTTACAGCTCAGGGTATTAAGTTTCAAGGAGTTTACTACACGTCTCCTTATGCTAAGCAGCAAAAGTGGTATTTTCGAGCCAAGCAGTTCGGAGTTTTTCCGATTACGGTTAAATGGAGTAGAGTTTCAGCGGATTTAATTTGGTATCAAACGCCCGAAAACGAAGTCATCGCTTTGAAAATAAAACCTGATAAAAGTCGTCGATTTATGCATCAGACTTGGGAGGCTGTGGCCATTCGTCAGCACGAATACGCTAGAGAAAAGCATGCTGCCAAACGCGAAAAAGCGAGGCAAGAATTAATCAAAGAGCAGCAACAGCGTGACTTACTTGATAGGAATAAAGAAGAGATAAGTGGGATACCTGAAAATACAGTAAAGTCCCGTCAAAAAGGTATTCAAGAACGAAAAGATGAGCAAGCGATTATTGATAAAGCTCAGATTGATAAACGTAATAAGCAAGCGATTGGGCAAATAGAGAAGACAGAAGCAAGTGAGGGCGATCATGAGGAAGTACAAATAAAGCCTCAAACTAAGAAGCCAAAGAAACGAAGCTTAAACTCTCGACTACAGCGTTCAAAAAATAATGGTAAGGGGGACAAATGAAATTATTCGACCCAGCTTTTCCTAAACCTGTGCTCATTGAAGAGGCTGTATATCATAATCATCAAGATGAATGGTTAAACGATAATCCATTGATCCGGGCTATCACGGTTAAAGATACAGACGTTGTTGAAAGTGAAATAGGATATATTCCTAAATTACCAAGTAATATTCAAAGTCTAAACGGTGTTTATCAAAAAACAGCATTACATCGGCTGAGCTGCATTAATGTCGTACACCCTTGGTCTGCGGCACTTTATGAAGATATTTTGTCTGCAATTTTATTTGGATATATTAACCGAGATCCTAGGAAACCCGAAATTCGGAGGTTTCAAAGAGAATTATCAAGTTTATCAATGCTTAAAAAGCGTGATGAGATCTATGAAAAAATATTTGTATCTCCTCTTAGTCCACTAACAACCACTAGTAATGCAGTTGTCACCGGCCCTTCGGGTAGCGGCAAAACAACAACAATTCGACGAACACTGCTAGCAATTCCACAGGTGATCATTCATCCCGAGTTTGATAATACACCAGAGAAGCTAACTCAAATAGTATGGTTAAGCTTTGATATGCCAGCTAGTGACTCACCTAAAGCACTAGCATTAGCGTTCTTTAGAGCAATAGACATGGCAATTGGTAGCAATTACTACAATGAATGGAAGGGGCGAAAATCAGAGGGAATAGAGCATCATTATGCGGCGATGCAACTACTGATACTAAAGTACAATATCGGGTTTATTCACATTGATGAAATGCAATTTATGCTGAAGTTTGGCTCAGGGCGAAACTCTGTTACTTTGCAAGCCGTCGAAGCTCTTTTTAATAAGTTGTCTGTACCGACTTTAACCAGTTGTACGCCGGAAGGCTTAAAGTTATTTGATCCTGTGCCAGCTGAGTTTTCGAATAACCTCGATGTAATAACGACAACTCGTCGCGTCTATTCTGATCAGATATATGTGTTTGAGCTTGCCCCGATAGACTCCGATTTATTTGATGATTTATTTAGTGCCTTCTTTCCCGCATCCCTCAGTCAGAAGCAAAAGGGGTTTAGTGAATCTTTTAAATTTAAGGTAGCAACTTTAAGTGCTGGCTTATTAGCTGTTATCACGAGGTTAGCGCAGCTTTATCATCGAATAGCGTTGAGTGTGACAGATATACCCGAAGAAGAACTACTGGAAGACATATTTATTGAGCAATTCGGTCCGTTAGCTGAAGCATTGAGACGTTTGCACGAAACGGGCAATGAAGACATGCTAGAGAATCTATTGAACCGAGATGATGCTAATAATGTTGTTTGGGCATTAGAAGAACAGAAAGGAAAGAAAATCCAAAAGCGGGTAAGTGTTCCAGACATTAATAATGATCATAAAGGCTAGTGCTTATGAGCGTCTATCACTTTCCTGCCCCTTTTGAAAAAGAGCACCTTCTTGGTTGTTTAATGCGCTACGTCTTACCCCAAGGCCGGAAGGAATACGTTAAAGTAGCTAAACGAGTGTCATCAAATGTTAGTAAAGTTAATTCGAACAGTTATTGGCAATCTGTTTATACCGATATTCTCAAGCAATACTTACCCAAATACCACCATCAATTAGCGCTTAACAATACGTTATTAAATGTTTATACCAGTTTAATTGAAAGTGACTTTTCCAATGTATTGGCGGAGCAAGTAAAGTATCCCAGCAAGTTACAACTCAAACATGCAAATCTGGAACAGGTTCATAAAGGCTGGAAGTGGTGCCCTGAATGTATATTCGATGATGAAGATGAGTGTGGAGTTGCTTATTGGCATTGTGAACACCAATTTCCGCTCAAAAAACGATGTACCAAACATGGGGCATTATTATTATCCGGTTGTCAGAGCTGCGGTTTTGCTTGGTCTTCAATTTTGCAAGGGCCTGGCCCCTCAGCGAGTTGCCCTAAATGTGGAAGTACATTCTCAGAGCGTCATAGAGAAGATAGTTACGACGATTTATGGATTGAAAGAAGTGCAAACGGTATTTTAAATGGAAGCTTAAAGTTTGATAAAAATAAAGTTAAAGAATGCTTAAAAGTACAGTACGGCTTTGGCGAATTTAAGCGGCAGTGGTCTGTAGCTGAGAGAAATCAAATTAGTGTTCAGCAAGACTTATTTGGAAACTGGATTGACTCACTCAACTTATTAAATCATTTATCACCTTTGCCAAATCGCAGGAGTAACTCAGAGCATCCCGCATTTAATGTCAGTACTTATGTATTTAAAAGTTATGATTATGCGCCACTAATTCATCTGTTATTCAGCCGTTATTGTCGGGAGGTACTATGTTAGTACTCCTGCCAGACGAGACCATTTATAGTTACCTTATTCGCTGTTGTTTAATGGATGGATATCCAACGTTGGCGTGTGCGTTAAAATACAAAATAGGAAGCTCAAGTAAGCAGTGGAGTGCCTCTTTTCCTAGCTTCATATCCCAAGTTTCGTTATTTTCAGGTATTCCATTTCAGCAGTTGTTGTATAAACATACTGTTTATCCCTTGTATCGAACATTCTTATCACAAGCTGTGTCCACTAAAGTTGAACAGCTTTTATTAGCCGGTGGAACATTAAATTTAGAATCAAAAATGTCGTTGGTTGCTAATCGTTCAAAAATGACAGGCGAACTAAAGTATTGCCCATTATGTACGAAACAAGACATCGAAAAGTATGCATGGTGCTATTGGCATTTACAGCATCAACTCCCAGGCGCTTTAGCTTGTGCAATTCATGACTGTAAACTCGAAGGCATAAAGGTAAACCGAAAACGCTTAATATTGCCTCCAACTGAAAAAGCAAGTCTTAGCACAGTAAATGAAAAAGCAGTGAAACTCGCAATGCTAAGCCAAAACATATTTAAGTTGGGCGGCTATGGGCTTAATTCAGAAATTATTAATCGTGTTTATCGTCATCGTTTAGTAGAACTCGGGTTAGCAACATGTAACCAGTCAATTCGCATTAAGGTCAGTCAATGGCGAAAACACCTAAGGCTTTATTGGGAGTCTATTTGCGATGAACCGCAAATTTCACAGATTTTAAGCAAGTCCAAATCCTGGCAGTATCCAGCAAACTTGTTATATGGAAAAAGTAAGACATTTCATCCTTTAAAGCATTTGCTAGTTATTGGTCATATGTTTAATACATTTGATGAATTTATGTCGATATATCGTTTATTTGAGAAAGGGCAAGAACCTTGTGTGGATTCTAAGGTTGAAGTAAATGGTGATAACTTAGCTCGCAGTATGCCTGACAAAAAGATACTGAGCTTTTTAGAAAATGGTTATAGCTTAAGGCAGACTTCTTCTCTATGTGGAGTGAGCATTGGTTATACGAAGAAAATTGCACAGATATCTGGAATTGCTATTCATAGACGATCTCAATTTATTGACGAACGCAAAAGACGTGAAATATGGCGCAAGCTCTTAGTTGGTCTGTCTACGCAAAATATAGCTGCTTCGGTAGAAACGTCAGTGGGAGCAGTTGAGCAAATACTTTCTTGTCACCCTGAACTTGTTCAGCTTAGAAAGAAAATTCGTTTTCACAATCTACTCAAGAAGCATCGTGGCCAGTTAATTTCAGCTGTTCAAAGCAGTACTTCCCGCCAAGAAGTAAAGAAGGCAGTTTCCTCTAGTTATACCTGGCTGTTTAAGCACGACAAAGATTGGTTGTATTCGCAGCTTCCTGCTGAAATTCCACGCAGTCAACGTTATAAGCGTGGTGGTTAATCCTGTGTTTGATTAGCTCGAATTTTTTAAATTGGTATACGGTGTTTGTTTGATTTCAAACTAATCGTTATATACCACAGCAAGCTGTGAACAAATCCAGAGAGTTATGAATAACAGTTAAAAGTAGTAAGCAGGAAGGAATTTCTCACCAAAAGAGAAATTATTTTGGCCTCAAAAAAGAGAATAATGAGAATTAAAAAATTTGCAACAGTGAATTTGCTAAGTCATTGATTCGGGATGACCGAACGCTGTACAAGTAACCGATTTTGCCAATATATCGCTTGACACATATTTGATGAAATTGGTCTAAACGCAGATTTTCAGGTGCTTACAGTGCAACTGGTTTCAGTTCCGCGAAGCGGGCAAGTAAAAATAAAGGAGTGAACCATGTTAGATGAATACGCAGTTATAAAAGCTCAGAAAATTTTGCAAAATTGGAAAGCAAGTTCTGTGCAAATTGATTCGATATTGCCGTTAGGAGTTAATGAAACAGAGCTTGAAGAAAGGAGCAGACTGATTTTACAAATCGATCAAGCGTTAAAAATTATGTTCAACAACCCAGACAACATTAATGGTTTTATGAGAATGCCAAATCACAACGGCACTTTTAAAGGTAAAACGCCCCTTGAAGTCGTAAGCTCAGGAGGTTTAAACGAGTTAATAAAAGTATTGGACCATTTAAAAGAGGGGCTTTTTATCAAATAAAGCCATCTGTTAACTGAAATGTTGTAAATCTAAGAGGAAATTATCATAATGAATTATGAAACTATGTTTGAACACTTAGTAAGGGATAATCCTGAAATTAAAAAGATTTTATTAAAGCTCTACCTCGAGCCAGAGAGAGCTACAAAGTGGTTGTTGGTTCCTAAAGCGCAATTAAATGGAGTTGCCCCAGCTGAGTTATTGGAGTTAGAGCCGAATCGAGTTTTGGACTTATTAAATCAAATTCAAAGAGGCGATTTCTCTTGAGGAATGCAGGCTTTTTCATCGAGCATAAGCATGTGAACTTTACTCTACTTAATTCCATCATTTACTTTTTTATCCAAATGAAATAATCTGTAGAAGTATTTCTAATTGAGATTTATATGTTAAAGCCACTTTCAAAAGTTTTAGTAGTTGCGGCTATGCTGATTGCCTTTATCGGGCAGGCATTGGCGTATTCTTCTATGTCTTGCGAAATGTCTGATGGCTCACACGAGTCTCATATGAATATGAGCCATGATTCTATGGACCATTCAAGTATGGATCATGCCTCGATGAATCATTCTTCTGTTGACCAAAGTGGCCAACAAAACCATGAAGAATGTTGTGGTTCAGATTGCGTATGTCCAGCCAGTGCGTGTATGAGTATTAGCATTGTGGGCTCTGAGCCCAAAACTGCATATTTGGCTCGTTTAAGCGAAGGTGTATCTTTCCAGCCACTTAACCAAACTAAGTCAATCCCCACTTCTCTATATCGTCCACCGATTTTTGCCTAACACAGGATAAGTGCGTCTGCTTTATTTGTTAAAGCGTCCTTTCTCGCACACTCTCTATATAAAACGTTAAACCTCAAACGAACACTCTTTACGAAGTTTTGTTTGAAATAATCCAGAGTAATCTGGGGGCAAAAATGATTAGATTTTTTAACATAGCATTGTTTGCAATGCTTTTACCTCTTTTTGCGCAAGCTGAAGAGAAACGACAAGACGAAAAATTATTCGAACTATTGGTTTATAAAACCCCAACCTGTGGTTGTTGTAAAAAGTGGATACGTCATATTGAAGATGAGGGTATTGTTGCCCATTCAAAAGACTACCGCAGTATAAGTTCTATCAAGAATAAATATGGTATCAAGCCAAACTATCGCTCTTGCCATACTGCCGTGAGTCGAGGTGGCTTTGCCTTTGAAGGCCACGTTCCTGCTAAATTTATCAAAAAATTCCTAACTGAAGAACATCCAAATGCTATAGGTCTATCTGTACCTGCCATGCCTGTGGGCTCACCCGGAATGGAAGTGGACGATCGCTTTATGCCTTACAAGATCCTTATCCTTCTTAAAGATGGTTCTAGTAAGGTTTACGCAGAAGTTAATACTTACGAGGAACAATTCTAATGAAGACTTTCACCTCAACCGGCAAGATGTCGACTATTTCAACATTGGCTTTAAGCTTAATGTTAGGCACGTCAGTCTTCTCTGCTCATGCACAAAAGACGATATCACTCGAGCAAGCACTTGCTCTTGCAGAGCAAAATGATCCTTGGCTGCATGGTAGTAAGCTAAAACAGTCGGCTGTGGAAAATCGAAGTGTCGCAACAAGCTCTCTACCAGATCCCAAGGTTTCAATAAGCATGATGAATTTACCTACTGATTCATGGGATTTTGACCAAGAGGGTATGACGCAGTTTAAAGTTGGTGTATCTCAAATGTTCCCCCGCGGAGACAGCTTAGAGATAAAAGAAAAACAATTAAAAATAGAAGCTTCTAAGTTCCCTTTAATGCGTGAAGACCGAAAAGCAAAATTAAAAACTAAAGTATCTGAGCTTTGGTTAGATGCTTATCAAGCGCAACAAACTATCGCGCTTATTGAGTCGGATTGGACTCTTTTTGAACAAATGGCCGAAGTAGCAAGGGCTAGTTATTCGAACGCCGTAGGTAAAACAAGGCAGCAAGATGTCATTAGAGCACAGCTTGAAATTGTTCAGTTGGAAGACAGACTTACAGCTCAAAAGCAAAAGCTTGAAACGACAATTGCTCTATTGAATGAATGGTTGCACGTATATGACAGCAGCAATTTAGATGACGTATTTGATTTTGATTCGCAACCTAATGCATTTGGGGTATCAGAGCAGCTCCCGACAATAAGGCTAGAGAACCCGTCTCTGTTGAAATCAACAGGATACTCGAGAAATAAGCTTGCGATCGAGTTTTCAGACCACCCTGCAATATTAGCAATAGATATAAAGAGAAAGGTTTCAGAAAAAGGGATTGAACTTGCGAAACAGCAATACAAACCTCAATGGGGCGTTAATGCAAGTTATGGATATAGAGACGATATGCCTTCGGGTGATGAGCGAGCCGACTTATTTTCTGTAGGTGTTTCATTCGATTTACCACTTTTCACAGAGAACCGACAAGATAAACAAGTTGCAGCATCGATTGCAGAGTCAGAAGCAGTTAAAACAGAGAAGTTATTGCTGACAAAGCAAATGATCAGTGCCGTTGAAAAAGAGCTAAGGCAGCTTAATCGTTTGTCGGAACGTCAGTCACTCTATAAAGATAACTTATTGAAGCAAATGCATGAACAAGCAGAGGCTTCCTTAACTGCTTATACCAACGATGATGGTGATTTTGCTGAAGTGGTTAGGGCCAGAATTGCTGAATTGAACGCCAGAATAGCTGCATTAAAAATTGATGTAGAAACGTTAAAAACCGTTGCACGAATCAACTACTTTTTCGCAGCAGTACCCTCACATCAGGTTGGTGACGGGTTTAAAAATGGCTCAAATGCGAAATTTGGAGATAAATAATGTCGAACAATAAACCTCAAATTAAATTAATTGCCGCAGCCATAATTGGCGCTATTTTAGGTGCTGGCGCATTGAATATGTTCCAAGGTTCGCCCACCTCATCTGAGCAAGGTGAAGAGTCTGGTGAGAAGAAACCTTTGTATTGGGTAGCACCAATGGACTCTAACTATCGAAGAGATCAGCCGGGCAAATCGCCGATGGGGATGGATTTGATTCCGGTATATGAGGAAGACTCTGCGAATGACGACTTTGGTCCGGGAGCAGTTACTATCTCTCCTCATGTCGTCAATAACCTTGGGGTTAGGACGTCACCAGTTGAGTTGAAAACAATGCACTCAGAAATCAACACGGTGGGCTACGTTCAATATGATGAAGATCAACTCGTACATATTCATCCTCGAGTTGATGGTTGGATTGAAAAACTATTTGTTAAAGCAGCTGGTAACCCAGTAGAGAAAGGTCAGCCCTTATATACGCTTTACTCTCCTCAGCTCGTTAATGCGCAAGAGGAGCTGCTAATTGCGTTAAATCGTAACAATAAGTCGTTGATTTCTGCTGCTAAAGATCGCCTTAAGGCACTGCAATTATCTAACGATTTTATTGAACAGTTATCGCGAGATCGTAAAGTTCAACAAAGCATCACTTTCTACTCACCTCAATCAGGCGTAGTAGATGGATTAAAAATCCGTGAAGGATTTTTCGTCAAGCCAGGAAATACATTATTAAGTATTGGTAAATTGGAACAAGTTTGGGTTGAAGCTGAAGTCTTCGAGCGAGACGCAGCAATAATCAAAGAAGGGTTGCCTGTTTCAATGACACTTGACTATCTGCCTGGTCAAGAATGGGCAGGCATTGTTGATTATGTCTATCCAACCTTAAACAGTAAAACAAGAACGCTTCGAGTGAGATTGAAATTTGATAACCCGGAGCATCAATTAAAACCCAATATGTTTGCGCAAGTATCTATTCATGCTAATCAAGGCGAAAACGCAGTTTTGGTGCCTAAGGAAGCGGTTATAAGAACGGGTAAACAAGACCGCGTAGTACTCGCTCTAGGGGATGGGCAATTTAAATCTATCGAAGTTTCGATTGGGCGGGTTGATCAAGAAAACATCGAGATTCTGGAAGGTTTAAATGAAGACGATGTTGTTGTCACATCTGCTCAATTCCTAATTGATTCAGAGTCTAGCAAAAGCTCTGACTTTAAAAGAATGACACACGAAGAAGTTCCTGAATCAGTTTGGATGGAAGGAGAAATAAATAGTGTTATGGCAGGACATAGAATGGCCACCATTACTCATGGTCCAGCTGAGGCTTGGGATTGGCCAGAAATGACGATGGATTTCAATGTAGCTGATAGTGTTGATATCGATTCATTAAAAGCAGGCCAAACGTTGCATTTCGAAGTGTCAAAAACAGAAGACGGAGGCTATGAAGTTACGGGTATTCATATCATGTCACAGCCAGAAGTTTCATCAGCAACAGTAACTGGAACAATAAACTCTATCGAACCCACATCTCGCACGCTAAACATTAGTCGAGGCCCGATTGAAAAGTGGGACAGACCTGCTGCAACAATGGACTTTGTATTGGCAGATGACCTTGACCTTTCTAGCGTTAATGTTGGCGATGAAATTGGCTTTACATTTGAAATTAGAGATGACTTTGTCATTACAGAGATTTCTCGTAATGCAGCTATGCCACATTCGAATGAACAAAACAGCTCTGCTGTTGATCACTCGCACCATTAATACGGAGACCAGTAATGATTGAATCAATTATTAGATGGTCTGTAGGCAATCGATTTTTCGTTGTACTCATAACGTTAATCATTGCCTTCGGTGGACTATTTTCATTAAAGAATACGCCTGTTGATGCGATCCCTGATCTATCGGATGTGCAGGTGATCATTAAAACTAGCTATCCGGGTCAAGCACCACAGGTTGTTCAGGATCAGGTTACATTCCCGCTAACAACAGCCATGTTATCGGTTCCAGGTGCTCAAACCGTTCGAGGTTACTCGTTTTTCGGTGATTCATATGTTTACATCATATTTGATGATGACACCGACTTGTATTGGGCAAGAAGCCGCGTTCTTGAATACTTAAGCCAAGTAGCCTCTAGTTTACCTGACTCGGCCAAACCGCAATTGGGACCTGACGCAACAGGTGTGGGTTGGGTATACATTTATGCTTTAACGGATAAGTCTGGTAATCACGATTTAAGCCAACTAAGAAGTATTCAGGATTGGTTTCTAAAATATGAACTCCAAACTGTCCCAGGTGTGTCTGAAGTCGCCGCAGTGGGCGGAATGGTTAAGCAATACCAAGTTCAGGTTGATCCTGACAAACTGAGAGCCTACAACGTACCGTTAAGTCATATCCAAATGGCGCTTAAACGAGGTAATAAGGAAACTGGTGCATCAGTTGTCGAAATGGCAGAAGCCGAGTATATGGTTACTGCGACAGGTTATATCCAATCTGTACAAGACATCGAAAAAATACCATTAGGTATTAACGAGCAAGGCACACCCCTTCGTATAGGAGATGTCGCAAACGTCAATCTAGGCCCTCAAATGCGTCGAGGGATAGCCGAACTTAATGGTGAGGGTGAAGTTGTTGGTGGTGTTGTAGTCATGCGCTTTGGTGAAAATGCGCAGCAAACTATCAATGGTGTAAAAGAGAAACTTGCATCACTTAAATCTTCACTGCCTGAAGGCGTCGAAGTTGTCCCTGTTTACGATAGATCTAAATTGATAAACAACGCTGTAGACAACCTTTGGAAAAAGTTACTCGAAGAGTTAGTCGTTGTAGCCTTAGTTTGTGCAGCATTTTTGTTTCATCTTCGTTCTTCAATTGTCGCCGTAATCACGCTGCCGTTAGGCATCTTGGTGTCTTTCATCATCATGTATATGCAAGGGATTAATGCAAACATCATGTCTCTTGGCGGTATTGCTATTGCAATTGGTGCTATGACAGATGGTGCCATAGTCATGATTGAGAATATGCACAAGCACATGGAAGCTCTCAATAAAAAGGGAATACCTCTGACAGATGAAAACAGATGGCAAATCGTTGCTAAAGCGGCAAGTGAAGTTGGTCCTGCACTGTTTTTCAGTTTGCTCATTATTACCGTCTCATTCTTGCCTGTGTTTATCTTGGAAGCCCAAGAAGGCAGAATGTTTTCACCGCTCGCTTATACAAAAACTTACGCAATGGCAGCATCAGCGGGTCTTGCAATTACATTAGTGCCGGTCTTAATGGGTTACTTTATCCGAGGGAAAATAGTCTCTGAAAAGAAAAATCCGTTAAACAGGTTGCTTATTGCCATGTATATGCCGGTTTTAAGATTGGTGATGAAGTTCCCGAAAGCGACTATTGTCGCAGCCATTTTAGTGACAATTGTTGGCTTTTGGCCTGTTGATAAAATCGGTAGTGAGTTCATCCCTCCGTTGGATGAAGGCGATTTAATGTATATGCCTACCACATATCCTGGTATTTCAATAGGTAAAGCAAGGGAGTTGTTACAGCAAACGGATAAGCTTATTCGCACGGTACCTGAAGTTGAAAACGTATTTGGTAAGGTTGGCCGAGCTGAAACAGCAACAGATCCTGCACCATTAACCATGATTGAAACCTTTATACAACTTAAGCCAAAAGATCAGTGGCGTGAAGGTGTGACAACCGACTCATTGAAAGCTGAGTTTGATAAGTTAGTTAAATTTCCGGGCTTAACCAATGCGTGGGTAATGCCAATCAAAACACGTATCGACATGCTTGCTACTGGGATTAAGACGCCTGTAGGGATCAAAGTTGCAGGTCCTGATTTGGATACTATTCAGGAGATTGGCCAGCAAATAGAACAACTGCTGCCGCAGGTTGCAGGTACAGCCTCTGTGTACTCTGAGCGCGTTGCCGGAGGTCGATATATTAAAGTTGATATATCTCGCGATAAAGCGAGTCGCTTTGGTCTTAATATTGAAGATGTTCAACAAGTTGTATCTACAGCGATAGGCGGAATGAATGTTACCCAAACCGTTGAAGGACAAGAGAGATACCCCGTCAATTTGCGTTATCCTCAGGATTATCGTGATTCTCCAGAGCAGCTTGCGAGGTTGCCAGTTGTTACGCCTAATGGTCAACGAATAGCATTAGGTGATGTTGCAGACATTAGAGTTGAAAACGGGCCTCCAGGGATTAAGAGTGAGAATGCTCGAATTAATGGCTGGACGTTTATCGACATTGATGGCGTAGATGTTGGTACTTATGTAGAAAATGCAAAATCTTATTTGGCCAATAATCTAGAGCTTCCAGCTGGTTATTCGATTACATGGGCTGGTCAATATGAGTACATGGAACGTGCTAAAGAGAAACTTACATACGTATTGCCACTAACCTTTGCAATTATTGTCATTCTGCTTTATCTAAATTTCCGATCATTT
This sequence comes from Alteromonas sp. V450, assembly GCF_001885075.1. NCBI lineage: Bacteria > Pseudomonadati > Pseudomonadota > Gammaproteobacteria > Alteromonadales > Alteromonadaceae > Alteromonas > Alteromonas sp. V450. The sequence continues at coordinate 2,137,335 of NZ_MODU01000004.1, read as the reverse complement.
AGTGAAGTAGCGATTATTATTGCTACCTTGCCTATGGCCATGATTGGAGGCCTATGGTTGATGTATTTAGAAGGTTTTAATTTCTCAGTGGCAGTGGGTGTTGGGTTTATTGCACTAGCTGGGGTGGCTGTGGAAATTGGGGTAATCATGCTTGTATACCTCAATCAAGCATACCAGAGCGCAAAAGAAGAATGTGAACAAGCTAATACACCATTCACCAAGCAAAAATTAGCGCAAGCGATTATGGAAGGCGCAGGTATGCGTATCCGTCCAGTAATGATGACAGTGGCGACCATTATAATTGGATTAATGCCTATTCTCTATGGAACAGGCACCGGCTCAGAAGTCATGAGTCGTATAGCTGCACCTATGGTTGGAGGCATGGCTAGCGCTGTGATTTTAACCTTAATCGTACTACCTGCAATTTACTATCTGTGGCGTGTTAGAACAGTTCAACAGCCAACAAAACCGCCGTTCAACTTGTTGAAATCCAGCCGTAAATATCACAAATGGATCATGGCGTTTATTGGCGTGCAGTTCCTGTTCTGGTCTATTACAGGTTTATATATGGTGAGCATGGATATTCACCATATACATGGCGAAACCTTAGTAAAGAATCAAAATCAAACACTTGAGCTGAACGAGGTTAACTTCACTACAGCTTCTTTAATCGAGAATTTTCCAGAGGCTAAAGATATCTCTCTAGGTAAGCTTTTGGATAAGCAAGTGTATCGTTTTACCAATGGGGGTGAAGGCAAAGTCGCGGTAGACGCAAATACTGGTGACGTTATACCTCAGATTGACGAAACCATGGCCAGAAAAATCGGCAACTACCACTATGCCGGTTCGGGGCAGATTGAAGCATTAACTATAATGACTTCAGCATCTGAGATGCCGGCGGAATTGTCACCTAGACACCTACCGTTTTGGCAGATCAAGTTTGAAGGGCTTTCTTCGCCTACGTTATATGTAAATCAAAATACAGGAACTGTAGTGGCTAAAAGACATGACTTTTGGCGACTATTTGATTGGATGTGGCGTTTTCACATTATGGACTATGACGACGGTGAAAATGTCTCAAACTGGTTTTTGTTGCTAGTTGCGTCGCTAGGACTTTTAGCCGCATTGGCTGGTGCTGTCCTGACTTACTACCGTGTAGCTGCGCCAAATAAAAGTGAGGCGGTTTAATGTCATTTATTAAATCAAGCAAAACCCTCCATAAGTGGCTTTCTTTAGTGGTGGGAATTCAATTACTTATTTGGTTGGGAACCGGCGTTTATTTCAATTTGATGGATCATCATAAAGCAGGTGGACATGAATATCGTGTTCACTCTCATAGTGACCACAAGTTATCAGCGTTTGAACTTAAACCTGTTTCTGTCGTAGGTCGCGTGTCAAAGGACATTCAGCCGATAAGCGTAAAACTGATATGGATTCTGGAACGCCCCTACTATCACTTCGTTTACCAAGCGGGCCAACACAGTTACCAGAAAAGCCGTTCTGAATTATTCGATGCTGTAACGGGAGAACCTTTTAAGCTGTCTTCGTCACAGGTGTTAATCATTGCTCAGCAATCATATTCGGGTCCAGGAGAATTGTTGAAACCAGAGCTCTCACAACCACCATTTGACGACTATGTTGCTCAACAAAATCCGATGTGGAAAGTTAACGTTCGAGATAAAAACAATACAACCATCTACCTAGATGCAGCGACAGGTAAAGTACTTCGACATGCCAATGACGATTTCAGACTTAAAGACCTAATGATGAAGCTGCACTTTATGGACTACGGAAATTCAGGTGGCTTTAATCATTGGTGGATAATTGTTTTTGCCATTTGTACCTTACTCTTATCAATTACAGGCGTTATTTGGTTAGTCCAACTATACAAGAATGGATTACTCAAATTGAAGTGGCATCAAAGCAATCAAACAGTTGCTGTGACGTTTGCTGAGGCGGGAACAAGCTGTGATGTGTCAGCTTCTGAAAATCATTCAATCCTTGAGGGGTTAGCTAACTCGCATGTTTACTTGCCTTCTAGCTGCGGAGGTGGTGGAACCTGTGGCAAATGTGTCTTTAAGAGCGAAAATGACCTTCCTCCAACTTCAGCTGAAATAGAACAGCTAACTGAAGAAGAATTGGCTCAAGGTTATCGACTAGGCTGTCAGCATACCATTTCAGAAGTTGATTCTGTGGAGGTTATGTCCAGTAATAAAATTGAAACCCACGAATTAATAGTCGTTGCATCACAGTTCATAACCCCATTCATCAAGGAAGTGAAATTTAAGGTTAAGTCTGGCAACCCACTTACATACAAAGCGGGTGCGTATATGGAATTTGACATACCAGCAGGTATGAATGATTTGCGTCCAAATGATATGCCCCAGGCATTTGAAAAATACTGGAGCGAATATGCTCATGGAAGGTTTACCCACAGTGGCGCAAGCCGTCATTACTCCTTAGCGAATTTTGACCAAGAAACCGATGAACTAACGTTTAACATACGTTGGCAAACCAGTGCCGATGGTCATAGAGCGGGTATTGGATCTTCGTATTTAGGGGCACTTGAAGTGGGAGAAACAGTAACGGCTAGAGGTCCATATTCTGATTTCTTTGCGATGTCCCAACCCGGTAGCACTAACAAACATCGACGTATATTTATTGGGGCAGGTTCAGGCTTAGCTCCTTTGAGAGCCATCATTTTCGAAGAATTGAAAAAGCACAACCATCAAGACGAGATGATACTGATTTATGGTGCTAGAACGGAAGAAGACTTGTTATACCAAAGTGAGTTAGAAGCGTTAGAGCAGAGCCATGACAATTTCACTTATATACCAACATTATCAGCACCTTCTCCACAGTGGAAAGGTAATCGAGGCTACGTACAAAAATCATTGCTGTCGCAACTCAGTGAAAATGTGCAGCCTTTCGCTACTGAGTTTTATCTGTGTGGGCCTGCGGCAATGATGGAGGAAGTTGAAAATATGATCCTAGATATTGGTGTGCCTTCACAGCTTATATTTAAAGATAAATTTACTCGTTAATTCATAAAGTATAAAGAGGTAAAAACATGAATACATTAATCAAAACTATTATGGTCGTAATTATGACATTTAGCGTGAGTGCGTTAGCTCATGTCAGTTTAAAAGCGTCAATGCCTACAGATAATGCAATGCTAATGAAGTCTCCAGAGACCTTATCTTTGAGCTTCACTAAAAATGTAAAGATCGTAAAGTTGTCACTTAAAAATAAACAAGGTGAAAAGATTAAATTTGGTTTTAAGCCAACGAAAGAGTCGAACAGAGAATTCTCATGGAAACTCCCTAAATTGGCACCTGCAAATTACATCGTTGAGGCCACGTTTTTAGGTAAGGATGGCCATAAAATGAAAGAAAGCTTTGGCTTTATGGTTCATTAATTTGGAGTGATAAATTCTATGGAAATGTATATCTGGAGTACGCTAATTGTACTGTCAAATTTTTCGTTTTACCTTGGCTTTGTAAGTATCGCTAGTTATACATTTCTTGGACAAGTTATTGATCAAATTCAACAGAAAGCTCAACAGAAAACGACAACAACACCTTCGACATTTTTAAAGCTAATCAATGGTTGGATTTTTGTTGGGCTCGTTGCCAATTTTATATGGTTCATAGCTAGCACAGGTGCAATGGCTGAAGATGGTATTAGAGGAGCTCTGGATAGCGACATGATTGAGCTCATGTGGGGTTCCTCTATTGGCGAAGTAACGTTTTATCGTTCCATTGGCTTTTCAATTGCAATATTTGCATTTGTTTTTTTTGTATATAGTAAACCTACTAAGATAAAGCGCTATGTTCTTCACTTACTTTATTTGTGCAGTTTGCTACTACTGGCATACTCATTTTCAGTATTGGGACATGTCTCCGAATTAGCTTGGCTAGAAAGAATAACGCTAATTTTTCATGTCCTTTTAATCGCATGGTGGATGGGGGCGTTGTTACCGTTGAGGTACGCTTGTAGTGTTTTAGCGCATAATGAGCTTTTTATACTAATGGAAAAATTTGGCAAGCAAGCCGTTCCCATGGTGACACTGATAATTATTGCTGGCCTTTGGTTATCTATTCAGCTTGTAGGCAGTATTGACGCCCTTGTGACCACTTCTTATGGACAAGTCCTTCTTTTTAAATTGATTTTAGTTAATTTAATTTTATTACTCGCAGCAAGGCACAAATTTAAGCTAGTTCCTGCACTTAACAATTCAACCGGCCGAGAAATGTTATCTAAATCTATTTCCATTGAAATAGTGATAGCGCTCGCCATTTTAGTAACTACATCAGCACTAACAAGTTTAGTTGGTCCTGAAAGCTACCTTTAAAAGAGAAATTAAAAATGAAAATAATAAAGATAATACTCAGCTTATTAGTGACAACCAGTATACTTGCTAATGCACATGGTGATAAAAGTAAAGAGCAAGGCTTATTTAAAGGGGCTGATACTCCCGCTGCGAAAGTAGTAGTTGCATTTCATCTAGCACTAAAAACCGGCGACAAAAAAACAGCGAGAAGTCTGTTAGCTGATGATGTCACTATATATGAAGGGGGGCGTGTGGAAAGAAGTGCGAATGAATATGCTCATCACCACATGTTGTCAGATATGAAATACCTAGCAGCTGTCGATAGCAAAATATTAGAACATCAAGTGACTGTTTTGGGGGATACCGCTATATCTGCTTCACGTACTCACACAGTAGGCACCTACAAGGGCAAAGACCGCAATTATCAAGGCATGGAAACCATGGTGCTTGAAAAACAAAGTGGTGAGTGGAAAATCAAACATATTCATTGGTCACATTAGACCCATGACTTAAAATTAGTATTGACCTGTGTCTTACACACAGGTCTACACTCAACTTAACTACTCAAATATTTTAAGTTGCGAGGTCATATGAAAGTGTCCGAACTAGCCAAGGCTTATGGCACAACGCCTGATACAGTAAGGTATTACACGCGTTTGAAGTTGCTTAATCCGATAAAGTCGGAAAATGGCTACAAATATTATCCGCCCACAGAGGTTTCTCGATTCAAGTTTATCTTAAGTGCAAGGCAACTTGGCTTTTCGGTGTCTGATATTCAGCAAATAGTTGATGAGGCTAGTCATGGCAAAGCTGCATGTCCATTGGTTCGAACGCTTATTAAAGAGCGATTAGCTGAAACAGAAAAACAATTCCAAGCAATGCTAAAGTTACGTGAAAATATGAGCAGTGCCCTAGAGCAATGGGAATGTAAAGAGGATAAAGCACCAACATCTACGATGGTTTGTCATCTTATCGATAGTTTCGAGCCTCTAAATGAGGAGGAACCAAGTGATGAAAAATAAAGAACCTAGCCAGCAACTTATTATCGAAGGCGCAGGTTGTGCGAGTTGTGTTGGTAAAATTGAATCCGCAATTCAATCAACTGCGGGAGTTGTTTCAGCTGAAATGAACTTTGCAGATAGAACGGTGATGGTTTCTGGTACAGCGCACGCAAGTGAACTAATCAGAGCGGTCGAGTCGGCTGGCTACAATGCAAAACTATTGGATAACGCAAAAGCGGATCAGATTTTGGATGAGAAAGAAGCTGCTGATTGGGAGTATTACAAGAAGTTACTGCGAGATACTTTTATTGCACTGTCTCTAGGTATTCCACTAATGATCTATGGGTTGTTCATTGGTGAGATGACCGTTGTTACAACAACAGAGCGAATATCATGGCTTATTGTAGGTATTGCCACTTTGGGTGTGATGTATTTTTCAGGTAAGCATTTTTATGTTGGTGCATGGAACAGTTTCAAAAATCACTCTGCCAATATGGATACACTTATAGCTGTAGGCACAGGCACAGCTTGGATTTATTCAATGGTTGTTGTGCTTTCACCTGACGTACTTCCCTTAATGGCTCGCCATGTATATTTCGAAGCTACAGCAATGATCATTGGGTTAATCAACTTAGGTTTAGCACTTGAACTAAAAGCACGGGGCAAGACATCACAAGCCATAAAACGTTTGATTGGGTTGCAAGCAAAAACGGCTATTGTTATTCGAGACAATAAAGAGGTTGAAATAGGTATTGAGCAAGTCTTAGAGAACGACGTTGTAAAGGTTAAGCCTGGCCAAAAAGTTCCTGTAGATGGTGAAGTCGTGGACGGTCATACCGCTATAGATGAGTCAATGCTGACAGGTGAACCAATACCTGTTGAAAAAAATGTGAGTGATCAAGTAGTGGCAGGAACACTTAACAAGTCAGGCTTAATCCTTTTTAGGGCTACTCGAGTTGGAAAAGACACTGCGCTTGCTCAAATTATTAATATGGTAAAGAAAGCACAAAATTCAAAACCACCTATTGGTCGCTTAGCTGATTCTATTTCAGCCTATTTTGTGCCAGCTGTGATGATAATTTCTGTGTTAAGTGCTTTAGCGTGGCTCAACTTAGGTCCTGAGCCTGCCATTGCATTTGCTACCGTTTCTGCGACAACAGTTTTGATTATTGCTTGTCCATGCGCATTGGGCTTAGCAACTCCTATGTCAGTGATGGTTGGCGTTGGAAAAGCTGCTGAGGCTGGCGTATTAATTCGTAACGGTGAAGCATTACAAACAGCATCAAAAGTTACGGCAATGATTTTGGATAAAACAGGCACAATTACAGAGGGCGCTCCTAAAGTTACTGATATAGTCTTAGCAAATGCCACAGATGAAAAGTCAGTGCTTCAGTTAGCTGCCAGTTTAGAAAATGGTTCTGAACATCCTCTTGCAGAAGCAATCTTAGAAAGTGCTGCTCTGAAAAAAATCGAACTGTTAAAAATTCAATCATTTAAAGCGATTACAGGCCAAGGTGTTAAAGCAAGATGTGAAGGAAAGTCGCTATTGTTCGGCAACGCTAAATTGATGGCTGAAGAAGATGTAGACCTGACTGGTTTTACAGGAAGAGCACAATCCCTAGCGAAAGAAGCTAAAACTCCAATGTACTTTGCTATTGATGGCGAGTTGGCTGCAATTATTGCGGTGGCAGACCCTATTAAACATGACTCCATTTCTGCCATTAAGAGACTGCAAGCAAACGGTATTAAAGTGATTATGCTGACTGGCGACAACAGAGAGACCGCAGCGGCGGTTGCGTTAAAAGTGGGGATCTCTGAATTTTACGCAGAAGTTCTTCCTGAAGATAAAGCTAGTAAAGTTAAGGAACTTCAGAACTTAGGTGAAATTGTTGGTATGACTGGAGACGGTATCAATGACGCTCCAGCTTTGGCATTAGCAGACGTTGGTTTTGCAATTGGTACAGGTACTGATGTGGCCATCGAAAGTGCCGATGTTACTTTAATGAGAGGCTCTTTACATGGTCTTGCAGATGCTATTGCAGTGAGTAAAGCGACATTAAAAAATATAAAACAAAACTTATTTGGAGCTTTTATATACAACATCGCAGGGATCCCTGTGGCGGCAGGCGTGCTTTATCCTGTATTCGGCATTTTGCTGAGCCCCGTTATTGCTGGTGCTGCTATGGCGTTCTCTTCATTAACGGTAGTTTCCAACGCAAACAGATTACGCTTATTCAAAACAAGAGAAAGCTAGGAGTTGATATGTTGATAGCAAATATAGTTGGTTTGGCGACAATCGCTCTTATTATCTGGTGGTTTTGGCTTTATAAACCTAAGGCTAAAAGTGCACTTAAGACTGATGTAGAGGTAATCGTTAAAGATGGCGTTTACTCACCAGCATTGATCAATGTGCCGGCTGGTAAACCCATACAAGTAAGGTTCACTCGTTTCGATGAATCACCTTGTGCAGAAATGTTATTGATCCCTGAGCTCGAAATTAGTGAACAATTATTAGTTAATAAGGAAACTGAAATTGTTTTGCCAGCGCTAACAAGTGGGGAGTACAAGTTTCACTGTCAAATGAATATGTATAAAGGACTGATAAGAGCAATTTAGACTTGTAACCAATATAACAATAGCGTTTATTTTTTGAAAAATAGGAGTTTCAAACTTTATTTTAACTCTAACGTTCAAAAGTAGGGTTTTAGTTGTTAAGTTTCAAACTTGCTTTTTGTATTAATTCCTTTTAAAACAATACTCTTAAGTTGCAAACTTTATTCGAATCTGACAGTTTGACCGGTAACGTTAAGGTTTGGGAATAGTTCGCAAAGTGTGGGAATCCCATTAAGGTTTGGGAGCGGGTTATTAAAGTTTGGGAAAGGTTATTCGTAATTGATCCCGACCATGCTAGTTAAAATCCGATCATAAATAGTGATTGAAAGGGGCGAACTGCTGTGCAGCGAAATTAAGTCCGCGACCGGAAATAATTAGGTCTGCGACAACAATTAACTCTGCGACTGGAAAGTCAAATAAAATAGAATCAAAACCCGCTTTTTTGCGGGTTTTTTTGTATTTTCTTTCGGGGTGATCAAGCTGGCCCTATTTAAAACCAATTGTGCCTAACAAGGTTTCGGTTAGCTTATTCAATTAATTCTATTTTCGAAAACTTCATCCCAAATAGGATAAGCATCTTGATTTATAAAAAAAGTTGACTCTTAGGACACCCTTTGGTAGTCTACAAATTGAGCAGGAGTTATCTTCTGTTGCGTGCTCTTTCAAAATTCATCTCTTATTACTAAGAACTGCAAAAGGCTGCGAAGCCGTTCGCTTGATTTTTATTATGTGAACTAACTTTTCCAACATAAGGCAATGCCCGTGTGACATTGGTTGAACGTTACATCTCAATCGTTAAGTGTCCAAGGTTAAGCAATCATCGTGGAATCACGTTAGATTTGGGCGGGAAAGTCCAGAGTAATTTTCTCTGGTGGTATTGGTCTGGTTTGTCTACGGCACTTCATTTCGGTTCAGGTAAAGCTAATGGGCGGGGGTTTTCCCGTAACCGTGATAGCAAAGAGGTGTTTCACATGAAAGATCAAACGTTGAAAGCATTGAAAGATGCTAGAGATAAATGCGCAAGAACCGTAGACAAAAGTACATTGGACGAACTCGATAAGGCAATTTTTAGTCTTGAGAGCCAATCATGTTGTAAATCTAGTCAGGATAAATGGCTAGCCGTAGCGGTGAGAATACTGTTTCTCATTAAGTTGTTGGCTGGCTTCGATACTGAGTAGATGCACAAAGTGACTACTATCCAATCGTACAACCAGCCAACTAAATCCATTGATTCTTGAGGTATAGTATGTTGATTGGAAAAACGCTTAAAGAGATCAGAAGTGCCAAAGGCCTTTCATTGGCCGCATTGGCTGAAAAATCAAATACTACGAAGTCATATCTTTCAAAGATAGAAAATGAAAAGCGCGATGCTTCTATTTCTACTATACGTGCTGTTTGTAAAGCGCTGGGAGTTCCACTTAACATATTCATTTTACTTTCAGAGGATGTCGAAGAAGACGAATATTTTGAGCTTAACATTACGTTAAAAGAGTTGGCTCGAAAGTATGTCATCACAAATTGAGTACCCTCAAGCAGGCATTGCGTCAATTGACTCGCTAGCAAGCGCTTTACGGATACCATCAAGTGAGCTTGTCGCGCTAGCTAACAACACTTCAAATTTATATCGAAAATCAGAACAGATTGAAAAAGATGATGGTTCAAAAAGAATAACCTATGACGCCTTACCTCCTTTAAAGATCGTATTATCAAATTTTAGGAAGCGAATTATTGATAAGGTTCTACTTCCGGAATATATATCGGCAGGTAAAAAAGGTAAAAGCTACATAGATAATGCCGAAGTTCATGCTGGGAGCAAGGGACTATTGTCAGAGGATATCAAAAACTTTTTTCCTCAGGTTAGTTTTAAAAGTGTTTTTGAAGCCTTTAAATATTTATACAAAATGTCGCCAGAAGTAGCTGAAGTAGCAGCTTTATTGTGTACTAAAGATGGTTATCTTGTTCAGGGTAGCCCTGTTAGCGGGTCGCTAGCCAATATCATTTTTTATGCCAAAGAGCCGTTTTTAGTAGACAGACTTAAACTATTGGGCTTTCGCTACACGCGATATTACGATGATGTTCATATTAGTCATAAAACAGATGACTTTAGTCGTGATATTGGGGAACTTAGAACAAAAGTGTACGGGATTTTTATTTCTCAAGGTCTTCAACCTCATAGAACTGCTAAAAAAAGCAATTACGCGAATAGCAGCAGACGGATGTCTGTGCATGGCATTGTAATAAACAATGAGAAAATAAAGCCAAACCCTAAGAAAGTCTCAGACACTAGAGCGATGCTTTTTAAATTTGAACGATTGCTTGAAACAGATTACACAATTGACTCAGTAGTTAGCCTTTACAGGTCAATCAGAGGCAAAATACAAACCTTGAAAGCACAAGGCTCAACAAAGAGTGAAGCTTATCTTACAACACTTAATTCACTAATGAGAAAAGTTGACGAGGCTAAAGCTAAAAAATTTGTACGAAAAGTCAGAAAAGTTAAGACTATTAAGGAATATAACAAGCTTTCATCAAAGTTATCAGTATTAAAAAAAATAAACGTCAAGGTCACGAGGGTTGTAAAAATAGAATGCGATTTGGCCAAAAAATCATTGAAGGCTTAAATGGTAAGGAAGTAAGAAAAATGAGCTGTAATACTTCTTAAATAAGAAGAGATTTCGTTCACTTGAAAATTCTGGCTTGACAGACCTCAGGCCCTACCGACCTGAGCACTATGATTAATAGAATAAATATTGAGTCCATTCAATCACTTCCTTGTTTTACTTGAATTAGTCTCGACTTGAACTGACAGTTAAGCGACTTTTCGGTTCAAGGGGTTTCACCGAGTTTCATTGTTTGCAACACAAGGTCAAGTTGTTGATGGCGTGCGGGGGGTATCAAACATTTCAAGACGGGGTCTATCCAGATCACGAATTAAACTGCGTAACTTAATTTAAAAAGCAGCATATCAACATGACGGACTAATAATGGATACCGACCATATTGCTCGGACATGTCGGCGCTGCAAGCCATTTAAATAAGCGTATAATCATTTTGTATCAGCGCAGTCCTGCACTCAGATAGTTGGAGGATTACCATCGCCTATGTTCTTGTTTTCTATGCTTTCGAGTTGTTTGTCCATTAATTTAATTAAGCTGTAAAAAAACATTGCATCATTCCTCATGAGATAAGTTCTCTTTGGTGGAATTCGGACCGATGCTTGCTGATGCAGTAAACAGTTTTTGATTACCAGCAGTAAACACTTTGTACTTAGCAAACAGTGTTTACCAGCGAAACAGCGGACTCAAATCCTTCTCAAACCTCTAATCGCGCATTAGCAACGCAAAATCATTCCGTACGGATGCTGTTCTCATTCTGCTTTATCGACAAAAAAAGTGGCAAAAAGTCAATTTTTTAAACATTTTTTTATAAAAAATGTGATGTATTTGGGTTTTTCGTTTTTATTTTATATAAAACCTCCTTAATTTTAATTTAAACAACAAAAAGATAATAATTATCAATGAGATAAAATTATCATTTTTAACTTTTAAGGTTGAAGGGTTTTGATCTGCCGACTATATTTCGATCAAGTTTTGATCAGTAGGCAGAGAAGCGATGAAGCTATTCAACTCAGAAGCAAATAACAAAAAAATTAGGGCGTTCAACGAAGCGCAGCAAAAGGGTGAATATAGACCTTTCTTAAGCCCAAGCTTCATGTCAGCTGGAACGCGCTCCATTTTCAAGTGCCCCGTTACAGGACGCGACATTCTGTTGTTGTCACAAACAGAGAAGCACGGATACATCAACTTAATATTCCGACCCAATGTCGTTGAGATCAAGGAACAGTATCCGCTGGATTTACAAACGACGATCGACATCTGTGAAGAAGAAGGCTGGATCCATCCGAGAGATCATGAAACCGGAGAGCTAAAAGTTTGCACCACCGACTTGATAGTAATTGAGTCAGACAAAAATGGGAGGCGAACACGTAAAGCGTATAGTTTTAAATATCAAGTCGAGCTAGATAAAGAGTGGCGGACGAAGCAGAAACTGATGCTTGAGCAGAAGTATTGGGCGCGATTGGGTGTTCAATTCGAGTTAGTTGAGCGTATGCAAATTTGCAAGATGACGGCTTACAACTTGATAAATTTATCGAATTGGTACGAGCGTGACTTGAGTGAACAAGAGTTAGATGAATTTGTCGCCTTTTTTTTACAGTACGTCAGAGCAAAACCGCTCTCAGCGCTTACCGAAGTTCTGAGAGAGGCGGGTAATACGTTTCGGCATAATACCCGTCGTGCCAATAAGCTTTTTGCCAACTCTGTGTTGCGGTTGAAAATTAAACTCGACCTCAGTCGCAAGCTGGAATATCACCAGTCGGTTCCACTGCTGTAGAGTTGTAAAGGATTTTTACAGTGGCTATTCCTTACGACCTTTTCAATCTGTCCGATGCTGGTATTGCGTTGTACTCCGCTGAATTCGGAAAAAAAGATGACTTTATGCTAAGCCATATCGTGTATGACGAAGATGGAGAAGAAATATTGATTGTCACGAATCTTACTCAATTCATGAGTAAGCGTGAACCTAGCAAACCTAGAATCTTTAAGCGAAACAAATTTTTCTCATTATTCAAGTACAAAACTGATAAGGATGGCTACGCACTCAGTTTTATCGAGCCCGACATGTGGTTGTTGTCAGACAAAGATTTAGAAACGCAACACAGCAGAAAGAAAGAGCGTCGAGATGAGGCATTTGAGCTAATTAAGCCTTTCACGACTAACGAACATATACATAAATATTTGTCAGGCAACCTGTATAAGGAAATCAAAGGGCACGCAGCGGTGTTGGGGTTTAATGCAAACAGTGGCGCAAAAGAAATCACTCGGCCACTGAATCGCTATCTCTCGCTAGGTTGCCACAAAAACGCTTTGCTCTTAATTAAGTACGGCAACTGCGGACAAGGTCCACGTACCTACAAAGAAGGTTCTAAGACCGGCCCCAAGAAAAAGCCGTGCGGTAATTCCACTATCTCAGTTTCAAGAATGTACCATCCCACTGACATTCAAAAAGTCAGACAAATCGCATTGGCGAATGGGGTTGAAAAGAAAGACGGAAAATTTCAACTTGCACGGATCCGAACGTTGTTTGATAGAGAGTATGCGTCAAGAAAAGGCTGGATCCAAAAAAATGGGAAGGAACTCCCTAATCTAATACTTAATCAGAAACAAAGACTAACCAAGAGCCAGTTTTATCGTCTATTCCACAAAGCGATTAAGCCGACAGAATTACAAGAGCTTCAGCATGGATTTAAAGAAGCCATTAATCGTTCTCGACAAACAAAAGGTAAAGCTAACGAAGGTGTATTTAGAGCCGGGCAAGTCTGTGAGATTGATACAACTATTTTACCTGTTTATCTTGGAAATCCTCTCAATCGAAACAAAAGAGAAACGGTTGGCAAAGTCTATTTATGCCTAATCGTTTGTGTGGCGACTCAAATGGTAATGGGATATTCGCTTTCGTTTGCGCCCCCAGTGTGGGAAAACATCGTCGAAGCGTTTATCAATAGTATGCTCAATAAACAGGAGCACGCGAAGCGATATGGCATTGATATTGACCATGAGGACTGGCCCGTTCAGCACGTTCCTGAAGGGTTACGTGCCGATAATGGTGTTGAGTACCTGAGGAACATCATTCAGCGAATAGTAAATAGCGATGAGATTGAATTGAATGATTTTAGCGTCAATCCTCCCGGTGAGCCTAAGGGAAAGGGCACATCAGAAAAGATGTTAGATATCATGCAAGGATTTCTTGAGCATGTAAAAGGGAAAGTAACCAAAGGCCGAAATCCTAGCATTCAACATCCTGCCAATCATCCCATGTTATTCATAGATGGACTTCATGCACTCGTGATCCGCGCGATTACCATTCATAACACTAGTAGCTATCGCCCGAGGTTGGTGACTCATGAAATGGCTCACCACGACGTGGCGCCGGTCCCGGCCGCGATGTGGCAGTTCTTAATAAATCATGAAGCATACGGCAGACCGCCGACGTCACCACAACAGCTTTCTCAAAAAGTGTGGGTGTTGATGCGCAAGCATACAGCGAAAGTGAGCCCAACAGAAATTCGCCTGAACAAATTGGGCTACAAAAATCAGTGGGCCACTAAACAGGGGTGGTTTGATCAAGCTGAATCTCATGGCGCATTTGAAATCGAGGTCATTGCATTCGCAGGCTCTGTAGATTGTATTTATGCCCGAGATGAAAATGGAGTTTTACACCCGATCGAATTGCTAGAAGGCTATGAAAAATTTCGGGGTATGACCTTGCCACAGGCTCAAGCTGAACAACACCGAGATGCAGAGCTTAAACAGACACTTGAGTTCAAGAAAGCTGAGGCGGTCATGAATTTTGAAGTCGCAGCAGAGCAGCTCTACTTACAAGCAGAAAAGTTCTACAAATATGCACCAGTCAATGCTCGTATTTCGATGCCAGATGGGATCAGTGAATTAAATCTGAGTATGCGTGAATTAGAGCAGGTTGAGCGGGCGAGTCGTCAGCTTCGACTTATGGGAGTGCTGTCGGAAAACACGACTGCTAATCCTACACACCAAACCAATACGCCAGATGATGATAATGATGATGAGGAGTTGATCTGCTGATGTCACGCCATACTGTTACAAAAAATACCGCTACCTATCGAGACGAGCTTAGAACAAAATATGCTGGTAATCCTTTGGTTGAATCAATGCCTGAATTTTTAAGCAAGGAGGCTTTCAATGAGCGGATCGGAAAGTCGACACCGTTACCTGCGGAATTCTTTTCCATTCGACGTGTGGATGCGCTGGACGACATACTGACTTTAGAAAAGTCATTCTTCCCAGTTCCTCAGTGTTACCTGCTTTATGAAAATCTCTATTCGCTAGTCCGGCGGTATTATGGTGGAGTAAATCCATTGGACGCTCATACGGTGGCTAAAACACATGAACTTGCTTATCACCTAAAGCAAGGTAAAGAGTGGAAATTGCCAGCTGAAACCTTGTTGGATGACGGTGAAGGTGAATCACAATCAATATTAATCTCAGGCCGAAGTGGCCTTGGAAAATCACGTAACATTCGACGCCTTTTCAAGTTGTTGTTTGATCAAGTAACTGTCCATGAGATCTACAAGGGAAAGCCATTTATCACCGTGCAAGTTTTTTATATCAGCATTGACATGGCTAATTCAAAAAATAAAACCGCGCTTTCACTGGCATTTTTTGCTGAGTTAGACCGAGTGCTGGGATTCAATGCCAGCAAGGATTTCCTGAATTACAAATTAAAGCCATCTCAATATTTGAATGCGATGCAACTGGCTTGTCTTAAGTATCATATTGGTGTGATCCACATAGATGAAATGCAATACATTTTAAATCGCCCCAAGTCTACTAAAAAGAACTCTGAAAATGACCTGCCGACATTGCCTGAGCTCGAATCACTTTTTAACCAAGTGGGGGTGCCGATTATTGTCTCGACGACTTCCGAAGCATTGCAGCAGTTTAAGAACAGCCTGAAGCGCCCTAATGCAGATGCCACCCCATTACAGTTGGCTAGTCGTTTATCATCATGCAGTCACATCACCTTTCATCAATGGCAACGCAGGGCGAAACAGGTCGATGCGTTTTTCGATGTGTTTTTCCCTGCAAACGTTTTTAAGAATGATTTAGCTATTGATGAAAAATTTAAACGTCACTTTTTGATTTTGTGTGCGGGTGTTATCAAAGCAATGGTTTTCTTAGCAGTGTCTTTTCTGCGAAGCCTGCACGCAAAAATAAATGGTCCGGGGTTTAAAGACGGGGATTCACTCATTGGGTTTCTAAGTAACGTCTACAAAACACGATTTGACACGTGGGACAGCTCACTAAAGGATTCTCTTAAGGTATACCAGATTGGACCTTCCCCCGGAGAACTCAATACTCAACAAAATGACAACCATTCATTTGCTAATAGTCAGGACAACGAGGCCGTTGTGGTAGTTACGGAAGTGGAACAAGCCAAACGAACCCGAGCAAAAACAACAAAAAGGCAACCTAGGGCTGCGGACGTTATCGAGCGGATTGAGGAAGGTGAAGAGTTAATTGATGCTGATAGCATTGTCGCGACTTATGAAAAGGGACAGACACGTGTTTAATTATTATCCAACACCTTTTCCCGACGAACACCTTGCCAGTGTTATGTATAGAGCCTTTATACTGACTTACTTTGTCGATATAGAAAGTCACTTCAAAAATAGACAGAAGCATATTTTCTTTAATACCCCTTCTCGTTGCTGGGTTCCCGCTTTTAAGCATTTGGTAACTTATTTCAGTAATAATCAAACGCTAGACAGGCTGTTGAAACAACATAGCAATTTGATGGATTACAGCTTATTAGCTATCTCTGACAATCATATTGCTTCACTGTTTGATACACTGGCATCGCTCGGTAGGGCGAATTGGAAGTTATCAGTCCATATTGGCACTGATCGAGGCTGGCGATATTGCCCTGTCTGCGTTAATGAAAACGTGGAGCTGTATGGCACATCGTACTGGCATGCATCACATCAACGATTCTATCAACGAACATGTTCGCAGCACCGCACCGTGCTCAAAGTTAGCCCTAACGCCAAATTTGCACTTCCAACTATACATTCAGGCGAGGTTGCAGAGAGAGCATCTGTAGAAGAACATGAATTGGATAAAAAGCTTGCGACTATCGTGCAGTCTTTAAGACTGGTTCCAACTGTAGAGCGAAGAAAACGCGTTATCTTTGCAGTTAAGCAGAAATTAAATATTGCCGACGGTGATACGAGCCGTTATTCCTACAATGGACGGCGCTTGTCTCAATTACACGAACTGCTGACGGATGCGATTAACACACCAGAAATACTGCATTATTTTACTTTTGATAAAGCAATCGCGCAGCAAGCACCTTTCACATCAATAAGCGGGCTCTATCAGATGCTTAATTTCAACAATCAAATGCATCCTCTGTGGTACATCATCTTAATACACATCTTTTTAAACGAAGACGACAAACTTATCGCGTTTGACCCAAAGGTTGATTGGAGTTGCGCAAAACATAGTATTGGGAACAACGTGATGCCTATCGCGTGTTAAGGAAATGAATATGGAGTTGCTCCAATATTTACCTCGACGATACAAAGGTGAGACCGTCTACAGCATGGCTGCACGGTTGGTTTTAAATGACATTTCGGTTTCTACGTCTCGAAGCTTACAGAATGTGTTTCATAACAGAAATCTGCAACTTGACTCTGCTTTCCCGTCTTTCATCCCCGCACTTGCCGAGAAAATGGGGTGCAGTTGCGATGAACTCGTCCAGCAACATTCACTTTTTCCATATTTTTCGGTGTTTGCTAATGGTAGTGCTATTCGAAGAGCCTTAACTGCTTTGCTGAATGGGGAAAGCAGTGTTGCATACAAAGCGCTGGGTTTATTAGCAAGCCGTTTAGCAGATGAGGCCTATCTTAAATACTGTCCTGTTTGTGCGACTCAACAAAAAGTCGCTTACGGAGAAACCTATTGGCGTCGAGAGCATCAGTTGCCGATGGTCAATGTTTGCGTTGAACACCATTGCAAACTAATTCAGGTTTCGCGAAAGCGTAAGCAACTGTTGTTTCCTGAAAGTGACAAGCCCAGTAATTATGACATCGATGTTGTTGAGATGAAGCTCGCCGAAATAAGCACGGGTTTGCTAAGCAGCGGTCACTTCGAAACCGCAAAATTATTGAGAGGGTACGCTGCAAGGCTTTTCGCTAGGGGGCTAGCGACAACTAAGTCTGTTCATCATGGCAGATGGTTTAATGAAATGTTTGAGTATTTTTCCCTATTAAGAGCGCATGATGATAGGGTGGCTCAGCTTTTTTCAAAGCAAAGTGAGCATGGATTTCCTGCTAATGTATTTTACTCGGATAAGTCTAGCCATCATCCGATCAAACACGTTCTGATTATCTGTTTTCTCTTCGAGCACTTCGGCGATTTTGTTGTGAACTACAGCAATGCTTCAACTATCACCACTCAACAAAGCAAAGTTAAGCCACTCAAACAGTCAGAGATTGATCAAGCTCGGTATAAGAGAGTTATCCATTACTTGAATCAAAACTTATCTCTTCGACAGATAGTGAAAAACGCCAATGTTAGTGCGGCTACGGTGAGAAATATTGCTCGAAGCCAAGGCATAACCCTAACCTCGTCGAAACGAAAGATTAATGATGGAGTCGAACGGTTGATTACCATTAAATTGATGGTAGGGTGGCCGACCGAAGTGATTGCGGCTCGACTTGGTGTCTCCAAATCCGATGTTGAGCAAGTGTTATCAGGACATCCAGAAATAAAGGCTCTTCGACAACGAATACGGCATTACAGAAAGCGTCATGAGAGCAGAGATAGTTTGCTTGAGACGGTGGCTGGATTGAGCGATTTGCGCGTTAAGCATCTGAAAGATAGGTGTTACCGCGATTATATGTGGTTATATAAAAACGACAGGGCAT
Organism: Alteromonas sp. V450; assembly: GCF_001885075.1. Taxonomy (NCBI): domain Bacteria; kingdom Pseudomonadati; phylum Pseudomonadota; class Gammaproteobacteria; order Alteromonadales; family Alteromonadaceae; genus Alteromonas; species Alteromonas sp. V450. Next base: position 2,118,863 of record NZ_MODU01000004.1, on the reverse strand, counting down.
GGTTGTTTGATACCCTTAAGCAGCATAGCTTTAGCAATCTCAAGAGCTGACGACATTTTTCGTCGGAGGTTTAAAGCCGAGCTGACAGGAAGCTATGAGCGATATCAGACCATCGTTACTAGTAATAGCGATAGTCTCTTTTAGACCTTTTGTTGCCTGTCAGTGCTAGTTTCAGACAACTCAGTGCCAGTTGCCGCCGTTAATATATTCGAAGCCAGACGGCTGCTAGGAGCGTAAAGCGGACCTTGACCACAGCAAATGCGCTGGTCCGCTTCAGACAAACAGCAGACGTTCAGGGCTCTCTGCTCTTGATTCCGATATTTACCATAAGCGGAAGTTAATATGCTTTATTCTGACTGACTCTTCAGTGGCATAAAGCAGTTATTCAGACCACAATAGTCCACAGGATGCGCCTCCAAAAGCCGAATGTTGAATATTACAATTGATAACCAACCCTACAACTCCAAATTTTTATTACAAAGCGATTTACGAGCCACCTCCCCATTTTGTCAAAAGAAGTCGAATGATCGTCATGGGGGTAAGTAAATCCGGGGCATTGATTTATAAACCCAAATGCCCCAGTGCTGCTAATTCACCTTATAGTGAACGAGTCTATAGAGTACAGGTAGTACAACCAGAGTTAACAAGGTAGAGGATATGATCCCACCAATGACCACCGTTGCCAGAGGTCGCTGCACCTCTGCGCCAGTACCTACGTTAAGCGCCATGGGCACGAAACCAAGACTCGCCACTAACGCTGTCATCAGCACTGGCCGCAAGCGAGTCATTGCACCATCAATAATCGAGTTTACCAACTCGCCAGTCTCTTCCATCCTCTGCCTGATAAAAGACAGCATTACCAGACCATTCAATACAGCAATACCAGAGAGCGCGATAAAACCAATCCCTGCCGATATTGAAAGAGGCATATCTCTGATCCAAAGAGCAAAGATGCCGCCAGTTAATGCCAAAGGGACGCCTGTGAAAATTATCAAGGCGTCTTTGACTGAGCCAAATGCAATCACAAGTAATGCAAGGATCAGGAAAAGCGTTGCGGGCACAACCAAGCTCAGTCGTTGACTTGCACTTTCCAATTGCTCAAACGTTCCACCATAACTTATCCAATAACCACTCGGCAGTGCCACATTGGCTGCGATTTGCTCTTTAGCATCATTGACAAAAGAGCCTAAATCACGATCTCTCACATTTGCTGTGACGACGATACGGCGTTTTGCGTTTTCTCGACTTATTTGACTGGGTATATTGGTATATTCAAGCTCAGCCACCTCGGCGATTGGCACATACTCACCATCATTGGTCATGATGGGTATATTTCCCAGCGCTTCTAAATCATTGCGAATCTCTTCAGGATAACGAACAACAATCTCAAAGCGTCTGTCGCCTTCAAATACCAAACCAGCTTCTTTGCCGCCAACTGATGCACTTAACCACGTTTGCAAGTCAGTTACGTCTAAGTTGTAACGCGCCAGCGCATAAGGCTTCGGGTTCACCGTGAAGATGGGGATCTCATCTACTTGTTCTACTCGTGCATCAGCAGCGCCCGGAATATCTTGTAATACGGATAAAACATCACCAGCTGAATCCCGCAGCTTATCCAGATCATCACCATATATCTTGATCCCTAAATCTGCCCTAACGCCACTAATTAATTCGTTAAAGCGCATCTGTATAGGTTGCGTAAACTCATAGTTATTGCCGGGTACATTTTGAAGATCCCTCTCCAATTGCTCGACAAATTCCGTTTTCGATAATGCAGGGTTTGGCCATTCATCAATTGGTTTTAGCATTACAAAAGTGTCAGTGACGTTGGGTGGCATAGCATCAGTAGCCACCTCAGCAGTACCCGTTTTAGCAAATACGGTGTTTACCTGTGGGTATTGCATAATGACCTGTTCAAGCCGTTTTTGCATATCGACAGCTTGTTCAATTCCTGTGCCGGGCACTCTCATTGCATGAAGGGCTATGTCACCCTCATCTAGTTGCGGCACAAATTCAGAACCTAGGCGCATCCCAAACCAAACACTGATAACTACGAGTAATGTTGCTGCACCTACTACCAACCATCGTAATTTTAATGCCCACTCCAGTACAGGGCGGTAAACTGATTTAGCCCCAGTGATTATTGGACTCGCTTTTTCACTGACTTTGCCTGACATAAACATAGCAACAGCTGCGGGCACAATGGTGATTGAAAATACCATTGCCGCTAGCAATGCCAATATTACGGTAGCCGCCATTGGGTGAAACATCTTCCCTTCGACACCTGTTAAGCTAAAGATAGGAATGTACACAATCGTGATTATCATCACGCCAAATAGACTTGGGCGTATCACCTCATTCGTTGCCTCAAATACGACTTCCAGCCGTTCTTTAAGAGGCAGTATTGCACCCGTTCGCCGCTGCGATTCACTTAATCGCCTAATACAGTTCTCGACGATAATAACCGCTCCGTCAACAATCAGTCCAAAGTCTAACGCACCTAAGCTCATTAGGTTCGCGCTAACGCCCGTTTGTACCATGCCTATTATTGTGGCAAGCATGGCAAGTGGGATGACAGCGGCGGTGATAATTGCTGCCCGTATATTGCCCAGCAATAAAAATAAGACAACAATAACGAGTAGTGCGCCTTCAACAAGGTTTTTTTGTACTGTATTGATGGCTTTATCCACGAGCGTAGTGCGATCGTATACACTTTGGATAATTACGCCCTCTGGCAGGCTTGCTTGGATTTCATCCACTTTATCAGCCACGTCTAGCGCAACAGCTCGGCTATTTTCGCCTATTAGCATCATAGCTGTGCCCAACACCGTCTCTTGACCTTCTCGTGTTGCAGCGCCCGTTCTAAGCTCCTTACCGATGGCGACCTCTGCAATGTCACTTACCGTGACGGGAGATCGGTTTGTAAGCGTTACCACCACGTTACCGATGTCCTCAACGCTCGAAAGTCTCGCTTGTGAACGTACTAGTATTTGCTGGCCGTTGCGTTCAATGTACCCAGCGCCCTGATTAGCGTTATTTCGATTTAATGCCCGCAATAAATCGTCAGTACTAACGCCGTAATTAAGCATAAGTTGAGGATTAGGCTTCACATGATACTGTTTGGTAAACCCCCCAATAGCATTAACCTCTGTTACCCCTTTCACCAAGGCCAGTTGAGGTTTCACCACCCAATCGTGTAACTCTCGAAGCGCCATTGCATCAAATTTTCTGCCATCGACAGTTACTGTGCCGGGCTTCGCGCTAAGCGTGTACATGTAAATTTCACCCAAACCTGTGGCAATCGGCCCCATCTTAGGCTCAATACCATCGGGCAATTGGCTTTTGATAATGCCTAGCCGTTCGTTTATGAGGTTTCTGGCAAAATAGAGATCCGTGCCTTCTTCAAAAACGGCCGTCACTTGTGATAAGCCATAGCGCGATAGTGAACGTGTGTAGTCCAAGTTTGGTAATCCTGCCAAAGCGTTTTCTACCAAAAAGGTGATACGTTGTTCAGTTTCAAGCGGTGAATAACCTTCTGCTTGTGTGTTGATTTGTACCTGAACGTTGGTGATATCGGGTACGGCATCAATAGGCAGCTTTTGATAACTGAATAGGCCTAATCCAATCACCAAAAAGGAAAGCATCAGAAAAATACCGCGCTTTTCGATTGCGGTACGAATAATGGAAACTAGCATCTTAAACCTCCCTTTGAACTACACGCCATTTGACAGGGAAATATCAGTTGTAGTGAGGCATTAATGATCATGGCCTGCCTCCGATTTTTCCAAATCTGCTTTAATTATGTAGCTATTGGAAGCCACGACGCGTTCGCCTGCTTCAAGGCCACTGATAACCTCGATATAGTGACCATCTGAGACACCAAGCTCTACCGCTCTGGGCGCATACTCATCACCCTCAACCACAAAAACAACTTGTTTGGCTTCATACTCTTGCACAGAAGATAGAGGAACCGAATGACTTACTGACTTAGTTGACGTCGTAACTTGTGCTTTGACCAGCGTACCGAGTGGCCAATATCCAGTACTATTATCGACAGCTACATTGGCAAGAGAGTGTGGATTGCCATCAGCTGAAGGCGTAATATATGCAATCTTGGAGGTTTGGTTGAAACCTGCGTGGCTTAGTTCAACTGACTGTCCAACCTTGATGCTGCTAAGCATTTGTGAAAAAACGGTCAGCTGTGCCCATACGTTTTTATAGTTAGCTAACGAAAAAAGTACTTGCCCGTTTGATAACTCACCATTATTCGCATGTCGCGCAATCACATTGCCATCAAAAGGTGACGTGATGGAATAACTTTTTAAACTCTCATTGGACTCAACAACCGCTAAAATATCACCTTTCTTAACGGAATCGCCAATGTTGACTTTTACATCTTTAATAACACCGTCAAACCGTGCTCTTATATGACTTAATGAGGCGGGGTCTGCACTAATTCGCCCATAAAGCGTACTCGTTAACGCAATATCGCGTGCGAGCACGGGAGTTGCAGAAATACCATTCTGAATTGCTGTTTCATTGCTCATTCTTACGACTTCACCTGCGTGATTGTCTTGATCGCTGGAACTTACATCACTGTGTTTACCTCCTGCGATTGCGGTTAGGCTATAAAGGCTAAGGGTGAAGATAGAAATAAGTACTTTTTGTATTGTGAATTTATTCATAATCATGACTTCTTATCGAAATGTTAGATGACTGCTGCCAATTGCTTTTGTGACTTGGGTGAAATGAGTCATCATTGTGCTCATTCGTCAGCGCGAGACCTGTGAGTGTTTCAATTTCTGTTTTGCTTAAGTGAACTTGAGACGCTGCCTCTATTAATGTCAGCCGGGTTGTCAGAAATTCTTGTCGAGTAGTTACCCATTCCAAGTAGCTGAAACGGCCCTCCAAATAGGCGTTCTCGACTAAATCTAACGCGCCCTTTAACGGAGGAATCACCTTGCGCTGAAGTGTGTCAATCTCTAGCAATGCTCGTGTATGTTCGCCTAACGCTTGATTAACTGAATGTAATAGGCTTCGAACGTTGCTTTGTCTTTGCTGCTCTATTGCGTCAAGACGTGCCCTGTTTGCTTCATATTCACCAAGGTTTCGTTCTTTTTGAAACAATGGAACGCTTACTCCGGCAACCAGTGCTGTTTCATCAATACCTTGCATTCTGCGAAGCCCCGCTGACCACTCAATATCAGCGCGGTTATTCGCTTGCACTAAACGAAGCTGCGCCGCTTGCACACGGCTTTGTTTAGCGTATAGGTCAATGTGAGGGCTATTTTGGATTGCGACTGCCAGCGCATCAAACGACTCAATCTTATTAAAAGCAAAAAGATCGCCTTCCACACGCTTAAAGCTCGGTACCTGCTCCCCCCACATGATGGATAAACTGCGCAAGGCAAACGTTAGGTCCTGTTGAGCTAGATTAACATCGAGCTTTGCTTGGGCCAGCGCAGCTTGGGCACGTTTTTGTTCTAACAAGGGGGACGCGCCTGCTTCAACGCGTTTCGTTACGGCATTCAATGTATAAAGTGCAAGTGCCTCTGCATCTTTTATGACGTCTAAGTTCGCCTGCAATACGAGTACTTTGATGTAACGACGATTAAGCTCACCGAGGATATCTAAGGTGAGTATTCGCTTTTCAACATCTTGCTGTATTCTTCGTTCAGAGAGTACATTCAACCTTGCTGCTAGCTTATCATTGAGCTGTAACACTGATGATAATGTCAAGGTAACTTCAAGCTCTTTGAGACCTGATACCTCGCCAGTTCCCAAAAAGTTCTCTAATTCAACCCCTGCATTCAATGCGGGTTTAAGCGCCGCCGTTTTTGACTCTCCGTCTATAACACGTTGTTTAAATTTAAACTCATACAGACTTGGATTATTGGCAAGTGTTAGTCTAATAGCGTCCTCAAGAGTCAGCGTTTCTCGTATGGGCGCTTGGACACTTTTGTCTACAAATCTGTTGGTTTTCGCCGCATGAGCGGTCGGTGGACTGAGTAATAAGCCCAGTATGCAACTGCACACAATGGCAGATGCATGCCCGAAAATAGGAAACATTTTCATTGGAATATCCTAATAATTTATCAATATTTAGCATCGCGAGTGTTATCAGCGCGGTGCTATCGAAAAAACGTACTAGGAAGTAATTTTGGGGGGGCGAAGTAAGCGGTTAATAGGTGCGTCAATTACCGCATCTAAATAGTTGAAATTGTGGACTGAAACCACTGTTTTCAGACTGTTGATATGACTCTGACTGACCCATTGTGCATGTGTGCCATGGCAGTGGCCGCAATGGTGACAATCAGCAGGATTGTGGTGCTCTGTACTTACTTTATCACTGGTTTCATTGGCAGACAGCTCAGACTGCACTTGCTCGTGCTCAGAATGCTTATGCTCGTGTTGCAAGTGCTGAATGTCTATTGCATGAAAATCTAACGAATTCGCCACAGCAGAAAACGACTGAAAGAGTATCAGCGAGATCACGATGTAACTTATGCGTTTTAGATTTTTCATGTATGAAAGGTTACCAAGCCTAATTCACTTCGTCACGACATTGTTCATTAGCAAACTCCAGCTCAACTGTCGTATGTTCAAATTTATACTTTTCTAACGAACTGTGTATGTTTTCTTTGAGTGATTGGAGGTGCTCAAGACTGACATCTTCATCAAGAACAAGATGGACCGTCATTACGTTACGCTCACCGTCTAGAGACCAAATATGAAAATGATGAAGATCACTTACCTTATCGTTTGCCAGTAAATCGCTTCGAATCTTTGAAAGCTGTTCTTCATCGGGCGTTGCTTGCAAAAACAGCATTAGGGTTTCTTTGAGATTGCGGAACACATTGAAAAGGATGAACAAAGTAAAGCCAATGGATAAGATTGGATCTAAAATAGGCCAAGGCTTAAACATTAAGACGATGGACACGATAAATACTGCTACCCAACCAAGCACATCTTCCAGCAAATGCCAGTTGAGGACTCGCTCATTTAATGAGTCTCCCTCACTCAGTTTATAAGCCGCAAAGCCGTTTACTGCCATCCCAAAGATAGACAATAAAACCATCCCTTCAACTTGGGGCATTTCAGGCTCAGCCAAACGAGGTATCGCTTCAAGCAATATCCAAATGGAGCCTACCGTCAGCACAATACCGTTAATCAATGCACCGAGTAAGGAAAATCTTTTGTAGCCGTATGAGAATGTTTGATTAGAATCTTTATCGCTAAGCTTGTTTAATCCCCACGCTGTACCAATGGAAAGACTATCACCCAAATCGTGCACTGCGTCAGCCATAATAGCGGTGCTGTTGGTAAGCCATCCACCAATGAATTCAATAACAGTGAACACCACATTTAAGAAAAACGCCCATCCAATACGTTTAGACGCGTCGGTTGAATTCTCTTGCGAGTGTGAATGGTTATGACTGTGCATTTCTAATTTTTTCCAATATGGCTTTGTTTTCGGGTGAAATAGACATTGACTTGAATGGACTCACGTTTGCCCCACCAGTATTGCCCTCAGGCAATAAGCCAATTGGAGTTTTAGTCAGCGCACCTAGCATTCTAAAAATTTGTCCAAATATCTCTTTAAGGTCGCGGCGTTCTATTCCAAATTTAAGCATTTCATAATGCACTCGTGTGTGGTGGTATGTTGAGTGCTGACCGATGACATGAGCATCCTCTAAGGCCTTAAATCCTGCTTTATTGTCATTGTTCGAAAGGGATTGATGCGCGGCGCTCAGTTTTTGAAGTATGTAAGGTTTTGCTGCTTGAGTGAAATTCATACGATCTCTCCATTCGTCGAGCTGTTTTCACGGAATTCCTGTCTGGCGTCTTTTAGAATTAAGACTGCGCCTCGTAACACAACGATAGACACAATAAAACCTATGACCAAATCAGGCCAACGAGTATCGAATAGATAAACCATCACACCCGCCAATATCACTCCTATGTTTGCAATGACGTCGTTTGCCGAGAATATCCAACTTGCTCGCATATGCACCTCGCCATTTTTTTGTTTTCTGATTATCGCCAAACATATAACGTTAGCGATAAGTGCAACACCGCCCATGCCCATCATAAGCATAGATTCAGGCCCACTTCCAAAGGTTGCGCGACGAGCTATGTCAAACAAAATTAATAGGCCTAATGCCAATTGAAAATATCCACTTACCTTTGCAGCATTGGCTTTGTGAACAATTGTTTTCCCTACTGCATATATACCAACACCGTAAACGACTGCGTCAGCCAACATATCAAGGGAGTCTGCAATAAGTGCTGTTGAGTCAGCGAGTAACCCTACACTCATTTCAATGATAAACATCACAGCATTGATGCCCAATAGCCAGTAGAGAACTGCCTTTTGTTCTTGGTCTTTTATCTCAATTTCGCACCCACAACCACTCATAAAAACACTCGCTTTACTCACCTATAACGCGAGTGTAAACTCTATACTTGGTATAGAGTCAAGCTTTAGGCAAGTTAAAATGAAAATTGGGCTTCTGGCAGCTAAGACAGGGTTAAGTATTCAGACAATTCGTTTTTATGAGCGTAAATCACTATTGGCTGCACCTGAGCGAACGGCATCGAATTATCGAAGCTACTCTGAAGATGCACTGAAGCAGTTATTGTTTATAAAGCAATGTCGCGCATTAGATATGACAATCGAGGAAATTAAATTAGTACTGGAAACCCGAGCAAACCCAGAGAATAGCTGCGAAAACGTTAATACTACAATAGATAAGCATGTTGACGATATCGAACATCGGATAGCTGAATTAAAAGTACTACAAGAAACACTGATTTCAATTCGTTCTGCTTGCGATCATGATAAGAAGGTTAAAGAGTGCGGGGTATTGCATCAATTAGATAGCATTGCAGAAGTGTGTTCTTCTAGTACGGAGAAATAGTCTCGAATTATCAGTTTTATGTTGGAGCTTTGTCATAGGTATTCGGCTAAAGCAGCCATTCAATTTTTATTAGTAGCATGACCGTTGATTACCTCATTCGTGTCATTAAAATCTTAATGAGCCAAGGTCTGCTTCACGTGCACAAGAGACTGTCAATTTTGGTCTAGCTCTATCTCTGAAAGTGTCAGGTTAAGTGACGACTAATCCAGTTTAGCGTGTTAACACCAAGCGACTTTGTCGTATCTTAATTACCAAGCGATTCTGTCGGTCATTTTTTTATGTGCCTGTTAGTGTTTTGTTTTTTGAATACTAGAAGGCATGTTGAGGATGATTGTGATGGATTCTAAAGCTCAACTCACCGTTGATATAATAGCTAAAGTGGTTGAAGGTAAAATATCGATTGCCAATGCTACCAAGTTACTCAATAAATCCCGACGTTCAATTGAACGCTATATAAAACGCTATCAAGAAGTCGGTATTCAGTTTGTGGTGCATGGTAATTGCGGTAAATCACCCCCGAATAAAACGCCTATTTCGATAAAAAAAGCCGTTCAAGCGTTAATTAAGGATAAGTATTTTGATTTGAATTTACTGCACTTAGCCGAGCAGTTGGCTGAGAATGAACACATTGTTGTTAAGCGTGAGACCTTACGTGGTTGGGCGCACGATATTCATCATGTAAAGCGAGCTAAGCGTCGTCGTAGCCATGTTCGTAAACGCAGAGAACGTATGGCCGCACCGGGCTTAATGATGCAAATGGATGGTAGTCCGCACCGTTGGTTTGGTAACAAAAAGCATTGTCTCATTGCGATGATAGATGATGCCACCAGTGAAGTTTATGCTGAATTCTTCCCATCAGAGACCACCGTTGGATGTTTGAAAGTCATGCGTGACTGCCTTGAAAAGAAAGGTGTGTTTAAAACACTTTATGTGGACAGAGCCGGAATCTATGGTGGGCCTAAGCGTTGTAACTTCTCACAAATGCAACGCGCTTGTGAGGAGCTGGGCATTGAAATTATCTTTGCCAATTCCCCACAAGGTAAAGGGCGCGTTGAACGAGCGTTCGAAACCTTCCAAGACAGGTTGGTGCCCGAACTTAGGTTGAACAATATCAACGATATCGCCGCTGCCAATGCTTACCTTAAGCATGTCTTCATTCCGCAGTTCTGGCAGTCGAAAGTCCAAGTGAAATCAAAGCAAGCACCTGAATTTACGCCTCTGTCAAAACACATCAACCTTGATGATATCTGCGTCATTAAAGACCATGTAAAATACGTAACGACCATACCTTCAGTTATGGCAACAAATTCTACCTCATTGATTCACCGCTCAAGCACTCCATTGCCAATCAGAAAATCGAGATAAGGAACACGAGTAAAAAAGGGTTTACCGCTCACTTCGCTGGTCGCAAACTGAAGATCTCGGAAGTTAATGAGCCAAGCAAACTGGCATCAGAAGACTTGGCAGTACAGAAGAAACTTGAAGTATTAGCGTTAATCGAAAAGCTCGGAAGCGTCAGTGCTGCATCACGCCAAAGTGGCGTCTCACGAGACACTATTCATCGGCACTTAAGAATGGTTAAGCGAGGTGGCCCTGATGCGCTAAAACGGCAAGAAACGCCTAACATACGGCATAAAAACTGTGTAGATATGGAAATCGAGAAAGCGGTAATCGAGTTCTCTCTTGAACATCCTCACCTTGGTCAGCAGAAGGTGGCACATAAGCTAACAGAAGCATTAGGCATTGATGTTAGCCCAAATGGCGTGCGCAGTATGTGGTTGAGAAATGATATGAATACAACCGCACTGAGAATTGAGAGATCACTAGCTTTGCATGAATCAGCATAATAAATAGCCAGTTGTTTAACTGACTACTTTTCAATTACAACAACTGTTGCCCTCTTGAATTGGAGGGCACTTCACTGTTCCATATGAGCAATAAACGCAGCAGTCGCCGCTCAAAGGCTTTAGCAGTGTTTTACATTTAGTGCATTCATAAAAAAATTGGCATGCAGTGGTTGGCATTTCTTCTTGCTGGCTGTAATCGCAATGTGGGCAAGTAATCGTCGATGAGAATTCTATTTTCGCCATAGTTTTGTGTTCCTCTGAGGGTTTCAATATCGTTCAACTAGCGACGGCCTTACGACTTCACTAATGAAGGATAACCAGCATTCTTTGTAGCCTTTGTTAGTGCATCAGGATTTGTTATCTCATCGTCAAATGTTACAACAGCAAGTTTATTTTCAAATGTCACTTCCACTTGTTTAACGCCTTTAACGCGCTCAAGTGCTTTTTCTACTGTTATCGGGCACGTTACACAATCCATAGACGGAACTTCTAACGTAACAGTTACATCTTTTGCAAACGTCGCCGTGCTGCTTATCAACAATAAAGTTGTAATCAATAACTTCTTCATTTTTCTCTCCAATTAGAGTTAAGTGGTAGCACCTACACGACCCATATGATCCAGTAGTTGCTGGTAACAAAAACAAACGCCAACAGTGTGGTAAACCAAAATACTGCTTTTCGTCGTGTTCTTACCTTTGGGACTGCACAAGCCTCGTCATCCGCACAGTTTTCAACAGGCTGATGTATCTTCCACCCAGCAAAGCCAAATAAAACTACAACCACGAATATAAAAATAGGACGATAAGGGTCTAAGAGTGTTAAATGACTAATCCATGAACCACTTATACCCAATAAAAGTAAAACAAGAGGCCCGGCACAGCAGGCACTTGCACCGATTGCTGCGGCAAGCCCGCCTAAGATTGATAGTTGACTACTTTTTGCCATATTTACGTTTATTACACTGTTCTTTTAAGCACAGCATAAACTCCGTATATGGGTACGGAGTCAAGTGATGAGTCATTTTACGGTTGAAGTGACTGAATGATTGGGCAATCTTTATCACTTGGATTAGTTTTACAGTCTGAAATGAGCGAGACAAGGCTGTCTTTAAGGTTAAGCAAATCTCTTAACTTATCTTCAATTACTGCAAGCTTTTGCTCAGCGAGTTGCTGAACATCTTCACAATTACTAGCACTTAATATTAATAATGATGATATTTCCGCCAATGTAAAACCTAAATACTGTGCACGCTTTATGAACAATAGTCTTGAAAGTGCTTGTTCTGTATATTGCCTGTATCCCTGTATCGGTTTGATGGGTTGTTCAAGTAAGCCTTTGCGTTCATAGAAACGAACGGTCTCTACACCAACATTTGCCTCTTTGGCGAGTTTACTGATTGTATACATTGGCTACCTTTAATATTCTGGTTAATTCAATAATATACAAAACGTCTAATTAACTCATGCTTCAAAGGAAATATTTGCATATTTATTGAAGTGGATAATACTAACTGTTACCTTAAATGCGACAAAGTCGCTCGGTAATTAGACCGACATAATCCCTTGGTAATCACACTAATCCAGTTTAGCGGACTTCTTCAAAGGCGCTACTTTACATCTTCTTCTATTGGAATAGATTCCCAATAGTTGTTCCACCAATCGAGCGGCATTAGTTTTATTGATACTTCAAAGTGCTTTTCAAACAACCGATAAGTCTTGTCAACGTATTTGCAGGATCTATACAAGTAGTCGGGGTCGAGCGGCACGTCTAGTAGAGCAGGAATCAAGTGGTGCTTATGTAGTGGATTTTTGCAACGAGTCATATTGTAAACTGAAACATGGGGCCACATGCTATGCGCCACTTGGCTAAAGGGCGTGTAAGCAAAATTATAAAGGTCTTCGCAATCTGCCTCTTGCGCCATTTTCCTACAATTTAAATTCGACCACGTTCCAACATCCACTTCGACAAAAAATTCATTGCGTTGTGAATTAATCCAATGCTCTCTAAACTCTATCATTTGTTGAAGATCTTCTTTGTCTTCTTGATATTCCTCCTTTTCTAACAGGAGCTTGTAGTGTTCGATAAGTAACTTTGCTTCACCCAGACCATGCATAATGTATTTATGGGGTCGCTCTTCCAAATCATCCATCATCCACGCAAGCGTGATATATAAATCGGTCATAGAGCGTAAGAATAATGGTGCAGAATGTCCGTTCCATGTTGAGGGAGCTTGAGCCAACTCGATGGAGAGAGTAATTTGTCGAGATAAAAGACCACCAATGGCAGATAATGCCTCCAGTTTATCCGCGGGAATTTTAACTTTAGTCCAAACTTCATCGAAACTGTCCACTAGATAATCGACGTAGCCACTTACTAATTCTTCAATATCCATTGTCGCATCCATCTAAATCAAAAGCCTCATTCCAAAAAGTCTCTGGCCAATTGTTTTCAGGAACCCCTATTTCTTTCAAAAAAGAAGCTGCTGCAAATCCGTTGATATGAGCGCGAGCAAAACTTGCAACACGCTTTGCATCATCAGACTCTGGCGCTTTGAATATTGCATTGAAGTCAGGCAAGTCGATATGAGCAGAAATTTTCATTCGCCCAGATATTATCTCTGCGTAAACCGCAGTAACCTGAACTTTGGTCGCTTTTGATGACAGTCTATCCAAAAGCGCCTCTACATCCTCTTTCAGCATTTCAATGGCATCTTCACGGTCAATACCATACTGGTGCTCAGAAAAAAGAAACGCTAATGGATAGCTCTTTAATAAGTGATTGACCCATCCTAAATAGCGTTGACACTTTTCAAACTTATTTTGGAGAGTGTAATGAAATCAAATAGCAGAAGAACTCAACGTGATTATTCCCTCGCTTTTAAATTGGCTGTTGTAGACCAAGTTGAAAAAGGCGAGTTCACCTACAGGCAGGCTCAAGATCACTACGGAATACAAGGTTGCTCAACTGTTTTAGTTTGGCTTCGTAAGCACGGTCGTTTAGATTGGACGGATGGAACACCGAAGTTTCTAACGCGAGGCCACGTCGTGGATAAACCCAAAGCAGAACTCACCCCCGAACAGCGAATTAAAGCGCTAGAGAAAGAGCTTGCTGATACAAAAATGAAAGCTGATTTCTTTGAAGCCGTTGTAAATGTCCTTGAAAGTGACTATGGAGTAAGCGTTGTAAAAAAGCGCAAAAGAAAGTCATCCAAGAAAAAGTGATAGGCGGAGTGTCCGTTGCCAAAGCCTGTCGTTACCTGAAGATTTCTCGTCAGGCTTACTACCAATACTGCGCTCGCTCACTCAAGCGCGAAGCGCTTGAAGGTCAAGTCATTCAGTTCGTCCGTCAGGAGCGAATGATGCAACCTCGCATCGGCACTCGGAAACTACAGTATCTGCTTGCGCTCGAAAAAATGGATATCGGGAGAGACCATCTCTTTAATTTACTGAGAGAAAAGCGGCTATTGGTGCCGACAAAGCGCGCGTATCACAAAACAACCAACAGCCATCATCGGTTCCGTCGTCACCCTAATCTCATTAAAGCGGGTTTCAAAGCAGAGAAGCCCAATCAGCTTTGGGTAGCGGATATCACGTACTTACCGACGCGAAGTGGAGAGAGTTATGTAAGTCTCATTACAGATGCTTATTCGCGGAAGATTGTGGGCTATCAGGTTGACGATAACATGCGAACGCAGTCAGTAAAGCAAGCATTTACTCGAGCGCTTAAACAAAAAAGTACAAAAGAAAAGCTCGTGCATCACTCAGACAGAGGTATACAGTATTGTTCAGAAGAGTATCAAAAACTCCATAGAAAACATGATGTACAGTGCTCGATGACAGATGGCTACGACTGCTATCAAAACGCCCTTGCAGAGCGAATAAACGGTATTCTTAAAAATGAATACTTACTCCATAAGCCACGAGATTTAGAAGAAGCGAGAAAGATGGTTGCAGAGTCAATAGCAATCTATAATGGTAGGCGGCCACATCAGGCCCTTAAATACAAAACGCCCGATGAAATACATCGGGCGTTTTAACCGAAATAAGTGTCAACCTATTTCAGGACTAGTCAGATACTGATGTTCGAGATTACTTAAAACGTCGTTGAAATATGGTTTCGTTCTTAATGTCTCATACAATTCATTCTTTTTTGAATCTGACAGAGTTGTATAGCTACCCATGTATTGAAGCGGCGCAATTTTTTCACCCTCAAAGCAGTTATACGCAGTATCAATAAAATCAACAATGACTTTAGTTGCATTCCTATCGCCAAGACGAAGATATAATGACGACATCCAAATTAAGCACGGAAGCCGGTCGTTTACAAACGATGTTTCTCTCATCTTGTCGATTTGCATTAAAGGGGGGATGAACTTTTTGCCCACTTTTTTATGATCTTTTAACACCTTTCCTTGGTGGTTACTTTTTTTCATTCTTTTTTTCTACTTCACTTAAGTGATTTTGCAGGGAGCGGATATCTCAGCTCTACATTCTTCGTATGAATTTCACGTTGATCTCGCCTGATATCATGAAAATACCAAATATTAAATTTTCGCTCATAGTCCCAAGTGTCGTGTTTGAGCGAGTCCCAGCCTAAATATGATGCAATATGATTCGCCATATCTCGCTTTCTATCAGAGGTTACTTTTCCTTGAAACGCGCTCATAACTGCTCCCAACAGAAAGTCAGCCAGCTGTATTTGCTGAGAATCTTTTGAGTCTTTAGTCACAACTGTTTGAATCAGAGCATCACCGCCTAATTCTTGTTTTAGGATATTGTTAGCGATTGTATGAAACGCTTCGTCAGCCTTATTGTATCGCGACGGTAATGGGTCGACTTCGACTCGAAATTCTGATAACTGATTAGGATGTGCTTTTTTAACTGCTTTTATTTTTGAAGAAATAAGAGTTGTGAAGTGTTTTCGCATTGCAAGGTCGTAGTCACCGTCATGAAATGATTTATCTACCAATCCTTTTCTAATAACTATGCAATGAAAAGCCAGCCACGCGTGTTTGAAAAATACATCGGCAAGCTCTTTGTAAAAATCAATGTTATTTTTCTGATGAGCACGTTGCCATTTAATTTCGTTTGTATATCGATACTTTTCCCTAAGATTTCTGATGATACGAACAAAATCGCCGCGACGTTGGTACTTCATCCACAAGGAACCAAAACCGTAGTATACCTGCCCATCTATACCAGATTCGTCACAGGCAATATGCCAAATTAGCTTTCCTTTTGCCATTTATACACGCCTCCGTATGCATAATCATATTAAACAATGCAACATATAGTATTAGCAAGTTTAACTTTTAGTCAGGTAGGCGATGTTGTGAAAATTTGGACCTATTGACCCGTTAAGCGCTGATTGCACCAAACATTCCTGAACGACCGGAGTACGTACTTTTCTGCCGTTTAATTACAAATATTTGAACGGCTGCTTTTGGCACATAACCGCCTGTCGACAATAGAACCCTAACAATCAGCACAAACCGGAAGTTACTGAGCAAAATCGCTATTTTTCTTACAGCGACTATTTTTAACAGCAGAGTTCCTATTGGCTTTGAGGTGCATTCAAATGAGGTTCTGTAATCAAGTTGATTGGTTCAATCAGGTCTGAACCTTGAACAGACTAACCGGATGTGCTCCCAAACTATAATGAACCGCCTAATCCTTATGGTTCTTTTATGATGCATGAACTCCCAAACTTTAACTGAAATTAATGCACCAATAACTGAGGGTTAGATAGACAGCTTTTCCCAAACTTTATTGTTACGTGTCAGTGGTTGTGATTTTTGAATGAAGTTTCAAATAACAAAAACAAGTTTGAGACTTTAGTAAACTTTGAAAGTAAAAATAGTGCCCCAGTAATTGGATTGTCCAACTATTGGGGGTCACTTCAGCAGGCCCGCCTTTTTTATTTCTTTTGAACTAGCTTTTTCATCAGAAAAAGACTTCCTTGGTCTTAAGATTTCTGCCTCAGTACTGAAAAACAAAATACGTTAGCAAATGCTACCCGCAGTTTTGGTATGTATAGAAGAACGTGCCCTTTGCGTATATATCTACCACGCGTTCACCGTCATCCGGTAACCTAATGACTATAGAAGTAACGACACGATATTCATCTTCGCTCAAGTTAATAGGTTTGCACAAGATTGGCATTGAGGGGAGCTGGCCCATCATTTTGGCCTCGGCTAATGACGAGGAACGTGCAACCCCAAAGCTAAATGCTTGAGTGAATGTTCTTCCGGTGCTGGTTCTAGAAGCATTATTATTTAGACTAATTTCAACTGCGCCTTGGTCAATTTTAATGTCCAAGACAATCACAGAACTATCTTTAAGAAAGATTTTTACCTTAAATGTGGAAAGTTTATCTATGTTTGATAAATCTAAGGCGTTAGTAAGCACTACGTTAACAACGGTTTGCAATTTTTCCAGCGAATCAATGAAGGCGAAAAACAGCGCATTGTCTGCTGCACCTTGATCTATCGATTGATTTAGATAATCGGCGCAAAAGGATAACGTACTTTGATAATTAACAGCCGTTTGACAATGTTCTTTAATTTTATCAAGAAAGAAATCTGTATTGCCGTTTTCATCAACTACCGCCCCATCTGCTCGCTGCGTCATGGTTAGCATTCTATCTATATGTTCTTTTTTGACGAGTACGTCATTAAAACCTTCCGTAACAGCAACTTCATCTTGTGTCGGCGTAACTGTGCGAATGTTCTTATGCCCTTGCTGCAGAACGCTATCGTCTGCATAAAGTAATCTGGGCGTTATCTCGATAGCGTATTTCACAGTGGTGTCAGCATCAATATCAAAAAAAGTGAAGTAGTCTGTTATCGTCCCATGATATTGCGCTTCAAGGCAGGCAAACCCGCCACTGTCGCAACTTGTTTGAATTTCAGGTACGTGGCTGAAAGATTCTGCGTGTTGTTGTTTGTTAATTGGGCAGCTTGGAATTGTACTGCCCAGCTTTGTTGAACAAATTAGCGCGTTATTACTGCCATTTGCATAGGTAAAAAAACTGAGGAAACAAAGCATAAAAGCGCTAAACCATTTTATAGGTGTGCACGTCAACGATTTGGAAGTACTACTCAATAATGCTTTTAATGTTTGAATTGAAGGTAGGCTTGAAAAAACGATATTGTATTTATTTGAACGCTTATACATATATATTCCTTGTGTAAAAATCCTTAAAAAACTGACGCAATAATTGCAGGACGCAACAATTGCTGATGACGCCAAACCTCAATGAAAGTATCAGTCTTTTTTTTGCAACAGCGCATAGGTAGCAATTGCTAATTTAGATATGTTCAAAATATTTACATCGCTTCAGATAATCTTTTGTGCTTATTCTTTTTCCCTAACACCCCGAATATTCCCATCCATCACAAGCGCCTCAACCAGCCTATTTTCATTATCCATCTCAAAACGAACACTACTGCCGTTCTTAGCAAAGAATTGGCCGCCACCCTCATGAAAATATTCTTCATTTTCAACATAAGGTAATGCGTTAAGCACAAAGCCATTGGTTGTTTTTTCTAGCACCACATCAACAATAACTGGCTTTGTTACCGTATAGGTGCCAATGTACTGGTCTAATTCTTTTTGGCTAATTGGTACTAGGTTTTTTACTTCAGCTTCCGAATAGCCAACGCCTAATGCTTCTTTCAAGCGTATTTCTAGCTCAGTGATTAACTGCCTGCCGTTGTTGCCGTTTGTCATAATGGCGTAGCCGTTGCCCGTATCTAGCTCAATGTATAGCTGCGACATAAACCCTGCATCTGCGCCGCCGTGGCCAAAGCCTAAAATTTTTCCGTTGTCATCCATATTGATGAAAAAGCCGATGCCAACATTGGGTGCATCATTGGTTGGCGTATTGTTGGTTAACATTTCTTGCGCGGTAGCTTGCGATATCCAGTCCGTTTTTTGCCCTAAATATGCACTGCGTACATTACTCGCCAACTTCAACATATCTGATGGTGTACTCCACATGCCTGCCGCAGCAAGCGTAGCGTAGGTATGCGCACCACCTTTAATTGGCGAACCGTCACTGTCGTATGGGGTTGCCATATTGTTGGATAGGTTTGTCGTTATGGGTTGTTCGAAGCCAGAACGTGTCATACCTAAAGGTTTAAACAACAGCCGTTGCGACATGGTTGGCAAAGGTTCGTTAGCTACGTCTTGCAAGGTAAGTTGTGCAAGCGTAGTGCCACCACCGGAATAACGCATGCGCGTGCCCGGCTTAATATCAACAACTACTTCGCTGGTGTTTGCAGGCGCTGTGCCTTCTAATACTTGTTGCAAAGTTGGCACTGGTTCACCCGCTGCGTAACCAGGGAAGCCATGCACTGTAGTACCCGCCGTGTGGCTTAATAATCGGCGTAACGACACCGCTTCTTGGCCAGTCCATTCGTGTTTGGGTAATTGCCAGCTAGTAAGTAAAGTATTAACGTCTGCGTTTAAATCTAGCGGGTTCTCTTCGCGATATTTCATCAAAACTGCTGCAAATGCGGGCTTAGAAATACTGCCTGCTTGGAATACTGTGTCTTCGTTAACAGCCAACTCGGTTGTTACATCTTTAACGCCGCTTTGCATAGTCCAGGCTACCTGTCCATTTCGCATAAATGCCAAAGACACCCCTGGCACTTTGTAGTGTGCCTGTCGTTGCTCTAAAGACTGGAAATCAACCGGTTGCCCTTCAATGCGAATCCGACCTGCTAGCCCCGTCTTTAATAGGTTGGCTTCTTGTGTTTCTTCGACAGGCGAGGGAGAGGCCGTTAAGGTTTCAGGCTCCGCGCAGCCTAAAAGTGATGCAAGGCAAATAGAGAGTGTTAAGGCTGTGAGTGTCGTGGTTGAGTTCATAAGACGTATTCCGTAACGCATTGTTTTCCATGGAAGGGTCAGACTACGTTGCTATGCTTACCCCGTCAATCGGTCTTCTGCGAAGGAGTAGTTACAAAAAAGAGTAGCGACAAAAGAAGTGCCTTTACCCGCGGGCACCTCCTCAGTAGCTAAAAACAAGTACCGAAGTGCGTGCACTTCATAGTGCGAACTTTTTCTCCTGTTTTTCGTAGTCATTTCACAAACAATAAAAAGCAATGAATAAGGGCTCACATTGATTAACTACATCACATTAGGTACAAAAGATATTGAAGCTGCTGCACAGTTTTACGAGAAACTGCTAGAGGATTTTGGCGTAAAGCGTTTGGTTAACATGGACAGAATTAAGTACATCGGTAAAAACATGAAAGAACCGATGGTTGCAGTGTGTATTCCTTATGATGAACAAGATCCACACCCGGGTAACGGCAATATGTTCGCAATAGCGCCTGGTAGCAAAGAGAAAGTAGATGCCATGTATCAAAAAGCATTATCGCTTGGTGCCACGTGCGACGGTGAGCCGGGCCAGCGCGTACCCAAGTTGTTCTATGGCGCCTACGTACGTGACTTAGATGGCAACAAGATTTGTTTTAACTTTTTTGGGTAGTGTGAGCTATCTAAATGTTTACGCTCTCAGCGCATACTGCCGTATGCGCTGAGCTGTGTAATTTACTTAAATACCCGTGAACACGTTATTCATCAAGTAAACGCCAATTGATAAACATAACAGGCCAAGCCCCACCATAGGCACCATCATTGTTGCTACCACCTTAGCGGTTTCTTTACTCACTTTGTCTCTATTTTTACTCATGTCTAAACCCTCGCTAATACTCTGAATAATTATACTTTGATATAGACAACAGGTTTTAGTGGTAGGTGGCTGATTTTACAACAATATTTTTTAACCTTTGTATATAATTTGTTAAGTTTTAACAGCTGCTTCTTAGTTGCATAATCAAAAATGTTAACGCTTTACGGGCTATTTAATTTTTGATTTCAGGTTAAAAAGTATACAGTTGGTGGTTGTTACGCTATTATGAAATTCATGCATGTTCATTAAGACAAGGAAACGGCCATGAAATCACGCTTACTGTTACTTCCACTCTCTCTTTCGGTGCTCTTAGGTGCATGTTCAATGACTGAACCGGTCTATGAGTCTCAACTGACAGCTTTTGAAGGCAATAGTGTAGAACAAATCAGAGAGGCGTTTGGTGAACCTAACAGTACTTCAACGCTTTCAGACGGTCATCAGTTAGACGTATTTCTTTTTGTATCTAAAGGTGCCGTTCGTTCGGGTTTCAGAAGCATGAACAATCAAATACAAACGTATCCGAATGACAGCCAAAGTATGCTTGTTGGTCACAACATGTATGCTGCTAACACGCCTCGACTAGTCGACAAAGTTTCATGCAAAGTAGAAGCGCTTTACAATGCTGAAGGCGTGGTGAAATCAATGTCTGAAAAACCGCTTGGATGTGTCACTGTCAGCCAGGAAAGCTAAACATGCGACAATATGGAACGATATAGAAAGGGTGCTTTAAGGCACCTTTTTTGTTTTTAGTGACCCATCCTAAATAGCGTTGACACTTTTCAAACTTATTTTGGAGAGTGTAATGAAATCAAATAGCAGAAGAACTCAACGTGATTATTCCCTCGCTTTTAAATTGGCTGTTGTAGACCAAGTTGAAAAAGGCGAGTTCACCTACAGGCAGGCTCAAGATCACTACGGAATACAAGGTTGCTCAACTGTTTTAGTTTGGCTTCGTAAGCACGGTCGTTTAGATTGGACGGATGGAACACCGAAGTTTCTAACGCGAGGCCACGTCGTGGATAAACCCAAAGCAGAACTCACCCCCGAACAGCGAATTAAAGCGCTAGAGAAAGAGCTTGCTGATACAAAAATGAAAGCTGATTTCTTTGAAGCCGTTGTAAATGTCCTTGAAAGTGACTATGGAGTAAGCGTTGTAAAAAAGCGCAAAAGAAAGTCATCCAAGAAAAAGTGATAGGCGGAGTGTCCGTTGCCAAAGCCTGTCGTTACCTGAAGATTTCTCGTCAGGCTTACTACCAATACTGCGCTCGCTCACTCAAGCGCGAAGCGCTTGAAGGTCAAGTCATTCAGTTCGTCCGTCAGGAGCGAATGATGCAACCTCGCATCGGCACTCGGAAACTACAGTATCTGCTTGCGCTCGAAAAAATGGATATCGGGAGAGACCATCTCTTTAATTTACTGAGAGAAAAGCGGCTATTGGTGCCGACAAAGCGCGCGTATCACAAAACAACCAACAGCCATCATCGGTTCCGTCGTCACCCTAATCTCATTAAAGCGGGTTTCAAAGCAGAGAAGCCCAATCAGCTTTGGGTAGCGGATATCACGTACTTACCGACGCGAAGTGGAGAGAGTTATGTAAGTCTCATTACAGATGCTTATTCGCGGAAGATTGTGGGCTATCAGGTTGACGATAACATGCGAACGCAGTCAGTAAAGCAAGCATTTACTCGAGCGCTTAAACAAAAAAGTACAAAAGAAAAGCTCGTGCATCACTCAGACAGAGGTATACAGTATTGTTCAGAAGAGTATCAAAAACTCCATAGAAAACATGATGTACAGTGCTCGATGACAGATGGCTACGACTGCTATCAAAACGCCCTTGCAGAGCGAATAAACGGTATTCTTAAAAATGAATACTTACTCCATAAGCCACGAGATTTAGAAGAAGCGAGAAAGATGGTTGCAGAGTCAATAGCAATCTATAATGGTAGGCGGCCACATCAGGCCCTTAAATACAAAACGCCCGATGAAATACATCGGGCGTTTTAACCGAAATAAGTGTCAACCTATTTCAGGACTAGTCATAGTTTCGCCAGTTTACGTCAGCTAATGCGCGCCATTTTTAATTGCACAAAAAACAATGGTTGCGACCATAATGTACGTAGTCAGAAAACGCAAAGCCAAAGCCAAAGCCAAAGCCAAAGAACAATAGATAAGAGGAAGCAGTTAAACCACAAAAAGAAAAAAGCCGCAATCAGCAACGTGATGCGGCTTTCCGAGCTGGGCTGAAAAGACAGCCTTCTAGAGCAATTACGTTAAAGGGGTTAGCTAGAACGACCCTCACTCATAGCTGCCTGTCCAAATACCTTAACTCTCGACATATGATCACCTCCTTACATTCGTTGCTAAAACTACATTGAAAATAGCATAGGCGCGGTTTAAGTAAAGCGTTGCTTTATTAAAGAAAGTTTAGGCGAGTGCCCAGCGTTTAAAAATACAAATTACGCAACCAGTACGACAATATAAACCTGTTTAATTAAACCTGCGTAATGAACAATAACCCAAACACTTTGCGATACCGGTTGACGTGTAATTAACACCTCAACGAGTAGCTTGAAGTACGCAAACCCTACAATAAGGCTATAACGTCGATGCAAACAACAAGTAAGCAGAGCACCTGCAACGTTAAGAAAAACGCACTTTTGATAACACTTCTTGCTACCTCTTTTTTGTCCTTTGCGCAGTCAACCCCTTCTGAACAAATAGAAATGACGGGTAGCAATGGCACAGTCGTAACAGGCAGCGTACTTACTTCTTTTAATAACCCGTGGGCAATGGCATTTTTGCCAGATGGGCACAGTTTGGTAACGGAAAAAGGCGGCACACTGTGGTTACTAGATAAAGAACAGCAGCAGCGTTTTGCAGTAAAAAACGTGCCGAGTGTTACCGCGCGGGGGCAGGGCGGTTTAGGTGATGTTATTGTTCATCCAGAATTTGCGTCCAATAATACCCTTTATATTTCTTACGTTGAACGAGACGACAAAAACGATGCGTTTAGTGGTGCGCTAATAGAGCGGGCAACGCTAACTATTACTGATACCGACGCCACACTCTCTGATAGGCAGGTAATTTGGCGTCAATCACCAAAGATGACCGGCAATGGGCATTATTCGCATCGCATGGCGTTTTCGCCCGATGGACATTTGTTTATCACCTCGGGCGAACGACAAAAATTCACACCTTCTCAAAACATGGCAATGAATTTAGGTAAAATTGTGCGCTTGAATGATGATGGTAGCGTGCCAGAAGACAACCCTTTTTATGGTCAAGGCAGCGTAACTGAGCAAATTTGGACATTAGGCCATCGCAACCCGCTTGGTATCGACTTCGATGACGAGGGCAACCTATGGGTGCACGAGATGGGGCCTCGCCATGGCGATGAACTTAATATTATTGAGCGTGGCCGCAACTACGGCTACCCCACTGTGTCTCAGGGCGATCATTACTCCGGCGTTAAAATTCCAAATCACGAGGACTTTCCTATCTTCAAGTCACCAGAACTAGCGTGGGTGCCCGCTATCAGCCCCGCGGGCTTTATCATTTATAAAGGCGATAAGTTCAGCGATTGGACAGGCAATGGCTTTATTGGCGGATTATCGTCAAAAGCCCTGGTGCGCGTAACAATGCAAAAAAATGATAAAGGGAAGTGGAACGTTCAAGAAGCAGAACGCTACGAATGGGGCAAGCGCGTGCGCGAAGTTGAACAAGACAGTATGGGCAATATTTATGTGCTTGAAGACAAAGAAGGTGGGCGACTGATTAAACTGGTTTCAGCAAAGTAGTGCACAATTTACCTGCGTGCCATTTTTTGCTGACTATAAGCGCATCTAAACAGGAAAAGAAAAATACGGGTTGGTAAATATCTGCACTAATTCACGTTATAATAATGGGCAAACGTTATTAGGAATGAATATGAAAGTTTGTGGTGTAGATTTAAAAGGTAATGAGGCAATTGTTAGTTTGGTGTCGTTAGCTGACGGGTTGTTTCATTTGCCCGACTGCCGTACCCGCCGTTTAACCCTTGCCGATACAAGTGCAAAGGGGCTTAAAAGCTTTCAAAGCACGTTCGCTAAGTTGGTCGAAGATTACAAGATTGACACAGTGGTCATTCGTCAGCGTCCTAGCAAAGGTAAATTTGCAGGTGGTGCCATTGGTTTTAAACTCGAGGCCGCCATCGAGCTTATTGAAGGGCTGGAGGTTGTTGTATTCAGCCCTACAGATATCAAGGAGTCGCTGCGTAAAAATCCGCTCGCCGTGGCGTTTTCTGAAACGGGATTAAAACAGTTTCAAGAAACCGCCTTCACAACGGCCTATGCTTGGTTAATGAGCAAATAAAGGCTGTCGCGCTTTAGTCGTGTATTACAATGTGCCCTTTATGGTTGATGTAAAAAGTCATCAACGATAAAGGCGCTTAAGCGCCAAAATTATCAATAGACTCACAAAGCACACTGATTGCTTCACGCTCATCCTCATTAAGGTCTGGGTGCCACACGTCGAAAATTAAGATATCGCGCTTGCTGTTGCTTCGGTTCCACGCCTCGTGTTCTATACTGTCGTCGAATATCATTAACTCGCCTTTGCGCCAATCGCGGGTTTCGTTGCCCACCCGTAAACTACAATTTGGCGGCACAACCAAGGGCAGATGGCAAATTAATCGCGTGTTAAAAAAACCGTTGTGAGGCGCGATATGACCGCCTGGGTTTAATCGCGAAAAAAGTACCATAGGGCCGCGACCAGGCACTTCAGCTAATGGAACGTTGTTGAGTATTTCAAGGGTTTCAGTACACACATCGGCATACTGATTAACGCGTTTACCGTCTTTTATCAAAAACAACGCCTGCCATTCATCGCTATCAAGCAGTGAATGTACCCGTCCTGTTGGCCCCTGTTGATGGCGCTGTAGGTAGGGCTCAAAGCCAGCGCTGTCAGTAATTTTTTCTAATTCGTTTAATATGACAGACGTGCCTGCCATCACCTTATCTGCCCAATCGAACATCTGATTGGGATAAAATTGACGGTGGGGTAACCCTGGATAGTAAAACGCCCTAGGCTTTGAGTAAAACATATCAGCCTCACCACGCAATAACCTCATAGCTTCTTGAAAGCGGGGTAGTTTTTGCGACTCGGGTGATGTAACCATGGCGTCGCTTATATGGTTGTGCATCTCGTTGGCAATATTTTGATAGCGGCTCTCTATACGAGGAAGGGCAGCTTGAATATCTGACGGCAGTTGCGCTGCTACTGCGGCTGCTTTAAGTGCACTTGCATAACACTGCATTGCCATACGCTTTTGCTTGGCGTCAAAATAGATATCTCCTTTCAAAATTAGCGCTGAAATATCATGAGGGGCGAAAGTTAATGCTGCATCAATCGCAGATAGTGCTGCGTCTACGTCGCCACTTCCCCTACAGGCAACAGCCAACGCTAAGCCAATAGACAAACTGGGTATAGTGCCTTGGTACAGCTCATTTATCGTTTTGCGCGCCTCGTCA
Source organism: Alteromonas sp. V450 (assembly GCF_001885075.1). Classification (NCBI taxonomy): domain Bacteria; kingdom Pseudomonadati; phylum Pseudomonadota; class Gammaproteobacteria; order Alteromonadales; family Alteromonadaceae; genus Alteromonas; species Alteromonas sp. V450. The sequence goes on along the minus strand of NZ_MODU01000004.1, from coordinate 2,092,886 downwards.
AAGCGCCCAGTTTGAAGCATCTGGATAATTTCGGTAGGTATTGAACGTGACATGATAGGCGGTGTAGACAATTAAACATAAAAATTATGATATATAAATAAGGGGAAAGAGTACACAACGCGCTCGCCACCACTTACCCAGCTGATTTTTAGTGCCCTTTATTTATTATGCCTATTTTTCAAATGGCGTTGTACTTGAACGAGAATTTTTGTTTTTGTTCTATTCTCGCCTAATCACTGCCCCGTAAAACGTTATTTAGATATTCTGTAAACAAAAATAACACCGGGAGGTCAATCAAGGCTTCTATGTTATAAGAGCGAATTTGAATATAGGGTTACTGGTTGCTTATTCACTAAATGAGTTGTGCTGTTAATCGTTGCATTACGTGGTGTATCCCTGACACAACGCTTCTCTCGCAGATTAAAAATAGCACGTTTGATAATGTCTACGGCCTCATGTATTTCGTTCGTTGTAGTAAATCGACCAATACTAAATCTAATTGAGTTTCTGGCCTGTTTGTCCGTCAAGCCTAGCGAAGTGAGTACGTACGAGGGTTTTGAACTAGATGAGTTACACGCTGAGCCAGATGAAACCGCTAAGCCATGTAGTGCAGCGATAAGATCTTCGTTTTCAATATGTTCAAATCTTACGTTGATATTATGGGCAACACGCTGCTTTTCGTCACCGTTTAAGCAAATGCCTCCTATTGACATCAACCCCGAGTAAAGTGTGTCGCGCAGCTGTGCGATTTTTTTGCACTCAAATTGCATCTCTTTCTTTGCGAGCCGAAATGCTTCGCCCATTCCGACGATTTGGTGTGTTGGTAGCGTACCTGAGCGTAAACCTTGTTCGTGTCCACCACCATGCATTTGAGCTGTTATTAAATGCCAAGCGGCGCGTGAAGCATATAGAGCACCAATTCCCTTTGGCCCATATGTTTTGTGTGCAGAGAACGACATTAAATCTACGGGAAGTTGCGTTAAATCGATTGCAACTTTTCCCGTGCTCTGTGCCGCATCAACGTGAAATAACACGTTATTGTCTCTGCATACATGTCCAATTGCTTCAATATCTTGAATGACCCCAATTTCATTGTTTACATGCATAATGCTCACTAAGATTGTGTCATTTCGAATTTCACTTTTAAGCTGTTCAATATCAATTAAGCCGTTCTCCAAAGGCGTTAAATAAGTGATTTTGAAGCCTAAATTTTCAAGTGCATGCACACTATCTAACACGGCCTTGTGCTCTGTACGCGACGTAATAATATGATTTCCCTTGCTCTGATTCGAAAGGGCCACACCCTTAATTGCAAGGTTGTTTGATTCAGTAGCACCTGAAGTAAAAATAATTTCATCTGGGGCGGCGTTTACCAAGCGCGCCACCTGGCTCCTTGCGTATTCTACCGCCTCTGAAGCCCTCCAACCGTATACATGTGAGTTCGATGCTGGATTTCCGAAGTTACCTTCTTTAGTTAAGCTCGCCTGCATTTTTTCCGCAACTCGAGGGTCAACGGGCGTAGTTGATGAATAGTCTAAATAAATAGGTAGGTTTATGTTTTTCACGTTCGCTCCAATAAGTATCTAATGCTGAATTCATAAATATTCAATCAACCTTTCAATAAGACTTCATAGTCACATACGATTAACGTCTTGTTTCTTATGCTTCAGTTAGCACTTATTTGTTAGGCTAGATTTAAATGCAGTCGACTTATTTACCATTTACGTAAACGTTGAATATTGCACGCGAAGCGTAGGTGTCAGACTGTCCCGTCTTTATATTTTTTTAAAACCCGCAACACCACTGTCATTTGTGACAGTAAATCGATGAACTCACAATGTTGAATAACTTTGATTTTATTTAAATTGTTGATTTTATTAATTTAAATTTTATTTTATTTATCTGGCTGTTAGTTCTTACAGCTATTTTTTCGAAAATTTTAACGTACATTTAATCCATCGAAACAACACAGACAATGTGAAAAACGGAGTCAAGCGATGGAAACAACTATGAATTCAAACCAATCAAATGCAGGCGTTTTACTGCGCTTAATTTTGATTGAGTTAAAGGAATACTTTCGCAACGTACAAGCCGCTTTCTGGACTTTCTTATATCCAATGGCAATCGTTTTCTTCTTAATGCTTGCGTTTGGCGGCGGAACGGTTGATGGCGGAATAGGGGGGTTATCTTACGGTTCTTATCTTATATGCGGAATGCTCGCAGTAAACATAATGTCGATGGGTTTTTTCGGCTTTGGCATCCCATTCATGGAGGCGCGAAACCGAGGGGCATTCAAAATGTACCATGTTTTTCCCGTCTGGAAGTTTTCGTACATATCGTCTTTCGTGCTCTCCAGGGTCCTCGTGGTGGTGTTGTTTAGCTTGGTATTTGTTGCTGCTAATAATCTGATCTATGGGCTGGGCTTGGATTTGACTGTTCATAAAATGTTTAAGCTTTCTGTTGTCGTTGGTTTCAGTGCGCTGGCTTTTATATCGATGACTTTTTTACTCGTCTCTTTCATGAGTAAAACGGCAACTGCAACAGCTGTGCTCAACATAGTGTTTTATCCAATGATGATTTTTTCAGACCTGTTCATTCCTGAAGAGTCGATGATGGAGCAGCTGGCATGGATCAACCAGGTCTCACCTTTAAGTTTAACCGCGGTTTCGTTTAGAGAAATAGTAATTAACGACGTGACCTTAGCATCTCAATTCAATCTTTTCATGACGCTTGCTGCTATCGCAATAGTTTGCATGCTCATTTCACTCAAATCTTTTCAATATAGGAGGTAACAGAAGACCAGTAAATTTTAAATAAACCTTATTAATTTTAACTACTTAACACAATTTTACTTAATTTAAATATACAAATGGAATCTTAAAAATGATGAACAACCAAACTCAAATCGCAACTGAAATCCGTGCAACTGAAGCAACTGAAAACAAAGCTGATGAGCTGTTTGATATGTACGTTTCTTCTGAGCCAACACAGTTGTATTCAAGTACTGGTGCTGCAGTTTCTGTTGGTCGCTGTAGCTGTAGCTCTCACGTAGCAAGCTGCTGCTGTAAGGCTCTTAACTAGTACTGAGTTCTAGGGCTGTGGGGGAATGTGCATGCCGTTTCAATGCACATTCTGCCCCTCCTTTTTAAATCATTTTAAGTTGAACATTTATAAATTAAGCAAACTAGAGAGAAAAGTTATGGATATTTTAAAACTCCATCCATCAATCAACATTCTGGACCTAGGCGGTAGCAATATACAAATTAGAGTACCAGACGGCGAACATCTTAGTTTTGATACCCGAGGCTTGTCGCTAGAACCATTGTTTTCACTTCTGAAAACAGGTGCAACACTTGACCAGGCGTTATCAATGTTTGATGTCAAGGACCGCAACAAAGTAGCGCATCTTATAAGTGGTCTTCAAGATCGCGGCCACATCACACATAACAGTGATTACTTTGGTTCATCTGACTACTTACTTAATGTGCTGGACTATTACATACAAAGTGCTGTTCGCATGGGAAGTGATGAAGCGGCGCTAAAGCGAAAAACAGTCTTTGTAACCGGCACAGGGCTTATTGCAGATACAGCTCGCGCTACATTAAGAAAAATAAATCTCTTAAATGACTCTCGTGAAGCCGCCGACTTGGTCATGGTTGCAAGTGACAGTAGTGACTTTGATCTGCTGTTAGAAGAGAACAGGAAGGCCATCGAAGATTCACAGCGCGTAACGTTTGTTTACCGTGTTGATTCTAGATTAGTTATCGGTCCTATTGTTTATCCAAAAGAGAGTGCTTGCTTCAACTGCTTTACAGAACGTTTGCGCTCAAATACCTATTTTATCAACGAGTTTGAGTCGTTAGTTTCACAAAAGTCAGAAGTAGAGATCACTGATGAGAGTCAGGTTTTATCTGGATTGCTGCAGTTTTACATATGCCATCACGCCGTATTTGCATTGTTTGAGCTGTTTGAAGGTGCTGCGCCAGGCGAAGTTTTTGAGTTTGGCTTAACAACCGGAACAACGAAAAAATCGCCCGTGTTGAAATTACCACGTTGCGGAACTTGCGGCAGAGGAAAGCAAGGCGAAATTAAACGCGCAGTGAGGGATTTACTATGAGTATCTCATCAATGACTCGGTCTACTGAATCGGTACCGCAAAGCGACGAGCAAAAGCTAACAGCCGTGCTACAAAAAGCATTAGACAAAAATACGGGCATCATCAAAAAGATGAATATTGTGCCACTGCAAGCTGATGAGCCACCTATTTATATAAGCATGGCGGAGTTTGTTGAAAGCACTAAATTACCCCCAAGACGCATAAACACTGAAAAGTGGCAGTCTGTTTCAAAAGATATAGTTGCAACTGGGAATGTATTCGACCACATGAAAGAAGTGGCAGTGCATTCAAGCGGCGCCGCACTTGATGAGATCAGCTCGTTGTGGGCTACCACAGGTGAAGCTTTTGAACGCTACGCTATGACGTTGGAAATCGAGGGTAACGAAAAAACGTGCTTAGAAGCAGAGCTAGATGAACCGGTCATTGATGTAGAAAAACTCATATTGTTTACACCCGAGCAATACGAAAAAGACAACTTCATGTTTCGCCCTTACCGTGCAGATCGCCCGTTGAGATGGGGAAAAGGCATCAGTCTAACAAATGGCAATACCTATTATCTTCCCGCAGATCTGTACTCGCCGTATGCGCCTGCAACCGAGTTAACAGGGCCACTTGTAGCCTGCTATTCAACAGGGTATGCCGCGGGTCCAGACTACAAATGGGCAATAAAGTCGGGGCTTTGTGAAGTGGTGGAAAGAGACGCCTTCATGTTTTATTGGCTAACCAAAAATACGCCTCCCCGTTTGGACATGCAGTTACTGAAGCCTAAATTGTCGGCCAAGCTTCAAAAGCTTATCGATTTTCAAGGTGTTGAGGTGTCTGTTCACTGGCTGAAAACAGATGTCGACTTACCTTCAATCGTATGCTTTTTGAATGCGAAACGCGGACGAGGTTTTGCTATGGGTGCATCAACGAACCTCTCATGGGAAGTAGCAGTAGAGAAAGCGATCTTAGAAGCGTATCACACACTCAATTGGACAGTTGATTTGGACCGTTGGATGTATGAAGAAATTGAGCTTGAGGGGATCAGTGATTTCAGCGAACACGTTCGCTTCTACCTAAACGAAAAGAACCATCATTTACTTGATTTCATTCTTAAAGATAACGAACACGATGGAACCAGCGAATTTCTCGCCCAGTTCGAAGGAAGAAATATTGAAATTGATGATGCCATTGACCAGCTCACAACGTTGGGTTTTGAACCACTGGTAGTAGACCGCACAGGAGAAGACTTAGAGTCCATTGGCATTGTGGTCTCTTGCGTAGTGATTCCAGGCATGCACCCTCTTCACGTTGGGTTAGGTTCAGAGCACCTCGACACCAGACGACTAGAGCAAGTAGCCAGCAACATCAACGTTCCTATGCCACAAACGCTTAATTTAGATCCTCATCCTTTCCCATAGGATTTATGAGCTAACAAGATAACTTAACGGAATAGCGAAAATGAAAAACGCAAACATCAATAATTATTTGAGCGATTTATCAATAGAAGTTGCTGATATGACGCTTATTGAAGAGCTACACGAGTCGACTAAGTACTTTCCTTCAACTATGCACAAAGACACGCCTAGAATTGTGGAATACTTAACATCTCAACGTGCGATTTTAGAGACGTCACAAAACACAAAACACTTCGTTTATGCACAAAAGATAGTGCTACCTGAGCCAATGAGCACTAAAGCTAGCCTAGGCGACTGCTTGCAAAATCGTCGTACAGCAGGCTTATTTAACGGCGTGAAGGTAGATTTGCAGTTACTTTCAAACGTACTCGGTGCTTCTATGGCGCCAACCAAGACCGTTATTGTCGATAAACAAACCGAATTATCAATGTCGCTGCGGCCCTATGCGTCCGGTGGTGGACTTTATCCCGTTGAAGTCTATCCAATCTTACTTGATGAAAAAGAAGCACACGCGTTAATCACGCACTACAACCCGCTAAAACACGAATTAAGCGTTATAGATTGTGTTGAGCGTCAACAAGTACTTAACCAACTCAACGATATGGATAACCGTCTTGGTATGGCCTCGGTAGTCTTTATGGTATCGGCTGTCATGCCTAGAGTAACGGTGAAATACGGTACTCGCGGACATCGCTTTGCGTTGTTGGAAGCCGGGCACATCACGCAAAACCTTTCACTCTGTGCTGTTGGAAATGGTTTATCTACTCTGCCGTGGGGCGGGTTCTATGACGACCAAATCGCCGATTTGATGAACGTCGATAATGTAGACGAAATAATTTTACATTGCATGGCAATGGGCCATGAACAACTAGAACACTAAATTTAAGCGAGCCCTGGTCATGAAAATACAATCAACAGCGAATCGTTTCGTACAGCAATTACTAAAAGCAGTAAATCTGCCTGAAGGCAATCCACCTCAGGAGAGTTTTAACTTGCTTAGGACTGCGTTAACGCTTGGTCCCGCTGAACATGTTTTGAAAAAAATTATCAACGGTGAGCAAGTATTGAGAAGCCAGGGTAAAGTTTTTTACTGTAATGAACCTAGTTTTGCTCATGCTGATGTTGTCGAAAAAGCACTTGGTTTTTTGCGAAGCGAAGGGCTTACGCCACCAGATTTGTTGCTTGTTGATATAAGTATTTCTCACCAAGATGTGGGTTCTATGACCCCTTTTTGCCAAGGTAAAGCAGCATATATTCGCATTTCTGCTACAAGTGAAGCTCACCTTTTCGAAGTGTTAGTTCATGAACTGGTTCATGCATCAGTATTGTCTGGCCATTTGTTTCTCGACGAAGCCATTGCCTATTACTTTGAAAACAAATGTATTGGGGGCACGTTACTTTCCCAAATAAAAAGCAGTAAAGGCAGCGCGCTTTTAAATTGGCGCTTATTGCTGGAATACAATGAAAAAGATGATCCTCTCTTCGACAAATTAATGCCTGGTAGCGGTCTTCTTATCCACGCTTTTGGCGCCGTACTCATAGAACAACTAGTGAATAAGGTCGGTATCTCAGGTGTGGTTGCGTTCTACAATGTTGTTGCCGCTCAAGGAACAAAAACCGATCTGGTTAGAAAAATAGAGCGCTTGTTGGAAGAAAAAATTGAAGACATAGAAGAGCGTGTTGGCCTTCGTGCGCCACTTGAGCAAACAAATTCTACCTCTGATCATCAATCGGTATTGATAAGCTTTGTAGCTTGTCACCAAGAAATCATCGACAAGGCGTACCGGCGGTTTCTTTTGTCTGACGTTAGAAGTGATTCGCTCTGCGAAATACAAAATGGTATTGAGCTTACTGTTTTAACCTCTATCGGCGTAGAAAAAGCGACAAGTAAAACCTTGTCTAGACTGGAATTTCACATCCTACAGTCTCGTTTTCAATGGTACGAAGAACACTATTACGGCTCAAATGGCTATTTCATGTTCCGTGGATTATTCAACCTTATCAAGTCATTCACCCAAACAAATAGATTAGAAGAGATTTTCTATCTCGAAGAGGCCAACGCAGACCTGGAAATGGCCCTTCAACGGCAAGAGGCGCCAGCTTTTGTTAAAGCACAAATGGCTAAGCTCAGCTATCACAGACTAAAACACATCGACGCAAGCTTACAGCCGGCTATTCGGCTTTATGAAGACTTGCGCAGCATACCCGAATTTAGCAACGCAGTGGCACCAGTTATTGAACAACTAAACGAGTTGGAAGGAGAAAGAAATGCAGCCTGAATATATCATCGAAATAGAAAATTTAGCAGTAGACGGTCACAAGTCCTTTGAGCTAACGGTTGGCGACTTTCAGCTCAAAAAAGGCGACATGGTGTCTATCATCGGCGCAAATGGAAGTGGAAAGAGTACTTTCATAGAAAGCATTTTGGATCTGCGTCACCGCAAAGCCGGAAATGTCAGCTTGCTGGGGAAACAGTGGCCTTGTGCAGACAATCGCTTCGACGTGCGCAGAAACTTAGGCGTTCAGCTACAGAGCATCGCTTATCCGGAAAACTATCGTGTTCAAGAATTAGTTGATTTGCATCACGCGCTATACCCACTTACCAGTGAAATGGTGTACAGCGCGTTCGGCATTGAGGAATTAATTAGCCTTATTTACGGAAACTTGTCGAAGGGGCAAAAGCAACGGGTAGATTTGTTCATGGCAATGGCCCACTTTCCAACGCTTCTTATTTTAGATGAACCCAGCTCAGGGCTGGATAAGTCTTATCAAGCTGCACTGGTTAATGTATTGCGCCGCCGAAAGGCTGACGAAAACTTAACCACACTAATGTGTAGCCACGCTGATATGGAAGTTGAATTATGCAATCGCATTTTGTGTATGCAAAACGGCCAGATACAGCAGGATTTGTCTGGGGATGTGCTAGCGCTAAACAAAACCCAGTTTGGCACTAACAAGCTTACGCTTAAAAGAACAGAGCAGTGGCTGAATAATCAAAGTGCAAATGAGATTAAGGCGCGCAACGTTGTAAAGCACATAATCGAAGATGAAGAGGACGAAGTGCTTCTATTCGGTGATGAAGACATTTTTGATGAAGGTGTTTATTGCATTAGTTCAGGTTTGGGCTCGGGTATGGATATGCAAAAAACATCAACAAGTGATGTGCTCCGTATCCTGATTGGCTTACAGCAAGCTAACCCTTATAGCAACTCTTACAAGTGAGAAATATCATGACAATCCTAATCAAAATACCTACTGGACTTAGACGCTTTGCTGAAAATACAAGCAGCTTAAGTGTTGAGGCTGACACGGTAAGCGATGCCTTGCTAGTTTTGGCCACCTCGTATCCAAATCTTGCCAACAAAGCCATGAGTAAAGATGGTCAATTAAAGAGCTTTGTGAGGGTGTTCGTTAATACGCAAGCTATTGCTGCTAAAGACTTCGAACAGGTAAAGCTAACCAAAGGCGATGAAATCGCCTTAATGACCGCTATTGCAGGAGGATAAGGCAATGATGGACGATACAACCTTAACACATCGAGAACTTGTTCGTTATGCACGCCAAACTTCACTGCCGGAAGTTGGTGTTGAGGGGCAGAAAAAGCTAAAAGGCGCCAAGGTATTACTCGTAGGAGCCGGCGGGCTAGGCGGTCCTATTTCACTGTATCTTGCTGCAGCCGGTGTTGGAACACTTACCATTGTAGATTTTGACCATATCGAGTTAACCAATCTACATCGTCAAATCATGTTTAGTGCCGATCAGATAGGACAAAGTAAAGCGCAAGTAGCAGCGAAGAAGTTGCGCGCACAAAATCCTGATATTGCTGTGAATGTTGTCGAAGAACGTTTAGATAAAAGCAATGTGCTGAAGTTGGTAAGTGAGCATGATGTGATTGTCGATTGTACCGACAATTTCGCCACGCGTTATTTGATAAACGATGCATGTGTAATTGCAAATAAACCCTGTGTATTTGGTTCCATTTATCGTTTTGAAGGCATGGTTACGGTTTTTAATTTCGAGGGGGGGCCTTGCTACCGGTGTTTATACCCAGAAGCGCCACCTGCAGAAGTCGCGCCTTCCTGTGCTGAAGGTGGCGTACTTGGTATTTTGCCAGGCGTCATCGGGTTACTACAGGCAACTGAGGTTATCAAAATATTGCTTGGTACTGGAAAAATCCTTAAAGGAAAGATGCTTACTTTCAACGCGCTAGAGATGTCCTTTGATAGCTTTGAATTTCATCGAGAAGAAGACTGTAACGCGTGTAATAACGAAGACCTTGAACAATGGTTCAGCGCTCAGTCTGAACAAGAGCAAACCTGCAGTTTAAGCAAAAGTGATGAAGATATTGAGTTAACTGTTAAACAAGCCGCCTTACTGCAAGCCAATAAAAAAGTGACGCTAGTTGACGTTCGTTCAAAGCAAGAGCGTCAATATTTGCATATTGATGACGACTATTGGCTGCCATTAAGCGAAGTGAATGAGCAATTAGATAGCTTGCTGAACATTGACGGTGCCATTGTTTTTTACTGCCAGTCAGGGCTGCGTTCAAAACAAGCTGCACAATTGCTAAAAGCGCATGGGTTCAAAGATGCTTACAGTTTATCGGGCGGTGTATTCGCCTGGCATGCCGCAGCGTAAAAGGGGAAAAACATGTCAGTAATAAATATCAATAGTGTTACTAAAAAGCAATTTTTCGCAGGAACCCATCGGTCTAGAGCGCCGGAGGAGACGTTAGCGGATTATGGCAGGTACATGAAAGAGTTCGGTATTACGCGTTTAGCGAATGTCACCGGCTTAGATACTATCGGTTTACCCGTTTACGTGGCAGTAAGGCCCAACTCTCGTACGTTGGCAACGTCACAAGGAAAGGGCGATAGCGCAATTACGGCAAAAGTTTCAGCGATGATGGAATCGATTGAAACATGGCATGGAGAGCGCGTTGAGTGTCCTATGAAGTTCGAGTCATATAATGAAATGAAAAGACTGGAGCGTACTGTCGACGTTTATAAATTACCCATGAAAAAGAATGCGCAGTTTTCTCCTACTCGGCCCATTCATTGGGCAAAAGGCACAGATCTTAAGTCGGGTGAAGATATATGGGTGCCTTATGACACAGTAACGGTGAACTTTGTTCAACAACCGCATTATCAGACCATTTTTGCGATGACTAGCAATGGGCTGGCGTCAGGTAATCAACATATAGAGGCTACGCTACACGGGCTTTATGAGGTTATTGAGCGTGACGCATGTGCACTGTGGGAGGCGCAATCCCACGACAATCAAATGAAAACGCTGGTCAATTTGGATGAAATTGAAAATACCTACTTAAAGAAAACGATTGCTAGCATTCGCGCGTCTGGGTTGCAGGTGTTTGCATGGGATATAACGAGTGATCTCGGTATACCTTCATATCAAGCTATCGTCATGGAAGATGCCGATTCTCTGGATTTTAGACCCGTACCGTCTTGTTCGGGCAGTGGAACACATTTGAGCGCGGAAATCGGCTTGTCTAGGGCAATTAACGAGGCAATTCAGAGCCGTTTAACTTTGATTTCAGGAAGTCGAGACGATCAGTTTCAGAGCGACTATACCGAGTCAGGCAGCAAACAAGCGAATAAAGATGCGTTAGCAATGCTACGCGCATTAACACCCCGCTTATCCCTCAATCGACACAAAACTGCCGCAACGGAAAGTTTTGAAGGCGATTTAAAAATATTACTGGCGCAATTAGAACAGTTTGGTTTCGACACGGTGGCTGTTGTTGACTTAACCAAACAGAAATTTGGAATTCCCGTTGTAAAGGTCATTGTGCCTGGGCTCGAGTCGCTGACGTCTAGTGATATTCGACCTGGCTCACGCGTTGCAACCATCTCACAAGGAGCAGCATAATGTCGATCGCTATATTCATAGGTCCAAGCTTGGCACTCAGTGATGCTAAAAAACTCATTGATGCAGACTTTTATCCGCCAGCAAAGATGGGAGATATTATTCGTGTGCTCAACACGCAGCCCAGTGCTATTTGTATCATTGATGGTTACTTCGAGCATACTCCAGCAGTGTGGCATAAGGAAATACTCTATGCGTTGTCTGAGGGGGTCCCTGTGTTTGGAAGTTCAAGTATGGGCGCACTGCGAGCAGCCGAACTGGATGTATATGGTATGCAAGGTATTGGAAAGATCTACCATCACTACACATCTGGAAAAATTGAAGACGATGACGAAGTAACTGTGCTACACGCCTCTGCTGAGGATGGATATTTTAATCAATCTGATGCAATGGTGAATATTCGCTTTGGCATGGAGACAGCGGTTTCCCTTGGAATAGTGACCGTTGAAGAAGCCAACGCATTGGTCGCGCTGCAAAAACGTCGCTTCTATCATCATCGCAGCTGGACGTCGTTAATCGATGACGCGAAGGAAAGGGGTCTAGACGCGAAGCGTTTGGCCGGGCTCATTGCGTTTATCAATGAGGTTAAGCCCAACCAAAAGCGTGATGATGCGATTGAGCTCTTAAAGTACGTGGCGAAAGTTAAGCAAGAGGGTATTGCTCCTTTTGTGCCGTCATTTGACCTTGAAAGCACCAAGTTTTGGGAACAAACGATGCGTCAGTGCAGCGGCACGAAAGGTGTAAATGGGTCATCTATTGATAATCAAAAAGTCGTCGATCATTACCGCATGACTAATCCGCGTGAGTCACTAGTCGTACAACAAGCGCTAACAATGATGCTTGTTGAACAGGAAATAAAGCTTAAATCTTTCGACGTTATTGAGCCTCGCGAAGCCTTGGACGCATTCAGAAAAAGACGCAATTTAGATTCACCAGAGCAATTGAAAGACTGGATGGTTGAGCGAGAAGTAGGTCGAGACGAGTGTCTAGAACTCGCTAAAATTGAGTCGTATATCCCGGCCATAAGCCAAATTGGGGCGGATAAATTTGATCATTTTATGGTACTTGCCTTAAAAGAACGCGGTTTGTTCACCGCAGTACGGGAAGAAACTAATAAGAAGTTGCACGCAGCCACTGAGCTAGGACTTGAATACTCCAACACAGATGATGTAGCGACGATAGAGCGAGCGTTGAGTTGGTATCAAGAGCGGTATGGAAATATTAATACCAGTTTATCCAGAAGAGCCGCTGAATGTGGATTTCAGTCTCAAGAAAATTTTCTGGAAGATGTTTGCTTACACTACCTTACTTCAACGCTTGTGGACTAATAGGAGCTTATCATGGCTATTTCTCAATCTATTAACTTACTCAATGTTTACATCGCACCTAGCACCAGTTTTGCGAATACAGAAAAACTTAAGTCTGCTACCTGGTTAAGCTTGCTGACTATTATCGGGCTAGTTTTTTTAGCAAACACCACTTTCTTTGCAGATATGACCCCAGAGTGGATTGTTGAACAACAGATGCTGCAAATGACAGATTTAACTGATGGCGAACGCCAGCAAATAGCGACATATATGCTAGAAAGTGCCGGCTATACCGGCATGATTAGCGCAATAATTAGCACTGTTATGCTAGTAATAAGTGTGCTTGTAACAAGCGCTTACTTTATGTTTATCGGTCGCAGAGAACAAAGCCTAAGGTTCAAGGAGTGGTTTGCGTTAAGCGTTAAAATGCAACTTCCCATAGCAATTAATCTGTTGGCCTTTTTGTTTATCTTATTGTCCACAGGTCACCCAGAGCAGCCCATATCTTTGCTTAACTTTGCATCAGTAAATCAGCTATTTGTAGGTTTACAGCCAGGGCACGCTTATTACACGTTTGCTGAGTCTATCAATGTGTTTTATCTATGGAGCATACTTATTGGAGCATACGGCCTGCATGCGCTATTGGGGAAAACAATGCGTCGCTCAGTGTTGATTGTCAGTGTTCCTTATCTTCTTTTCTTCGCTATTTGGGGCCTAAGCATCTAGGCAACGAAAAGATAAATTTGGATAAGAACAGGTGACGATTATGAAAAAGGTGATAAATGTAGTTTTAATATTAATCTGCGTTGGGTGTCTAATAGGGTGGACATATGTAAAGCGCGAACATATTGAGGTTAAGCTTGATGTTGCCGAAGTAGGCAAGCAAACACTTCAAGACAGTGTCCTCGCGTCAGGAAACCTAATATTCAATACGCAAGTTAATATCCGTTCAGAGTTGACCGGCCGCGTTATTGATGTGCCGGTTTTAGAAGGGCAGTATGTGAAAAAAGGGCAGGTTTTACTAAAACTTGATCCTGTGTCTTTTGAGGCGGTAGTGCGCAATCAAGAAGCAGCCTTAAATGTTCAGAAAATGGAAATCGAACTGGTTGTTAAGCAAAGAAACGAGCTTGCAAGGCAGCTAGGTAGCCACGAAAAACTGTTACAAAAGGGGCTAATTAAAGAAGATGCCGTTTACAGTTTGCGCAGTCAGTTAAGTATTAAAGAAACTGAGCTTGATACGGCAAAAGAGCGATTGGTACAAAGTAAAGCTAACCTTCAACAAGCAAAAGATCAGTTAAACAAAACGACGATACGTGCACCAATGGACGGGATGCTCGCGTCGGTGGATATTAAAGTAGGCGAAACTGTCATCGCTGGCACGACGAATATCATTGGTTCCGATCTCATGACCTTGGGCGACCCAAGTATGATCCTTGCAGAACTCCGTGTAGATGAAGCTGATATAGGCAACGTTAAGCTGGGCCAACAAACGTTAATTTATTCCGCTTCAGAGCCAAGCCAAGCAATAGTAGGAGAAATATCTGCCATTGGTACGTCAGCGCGAAAATTAGGAGAGGGGAACGGCCTTTCTTTCCAAGTAAAAGTCTTGCTCCCTAATCAGAAAAAACGGTTATTTCCTGGTATGAGCTGCAGAGCTGAAATAGTCGTCACCGAAAGCAATCTGCAGCAGACGGTACCAATATCTGCCATCCACCAAAGTGAGAATGGTGCTTATGTATGGGTTTTGGCGCATGGAAAAGTTACGAAACGTGCAGTTGAAACCGGGCTTTCAAATGACACCCATCAAGTGATCAGCAAGGGATTAGAAGCGGGCGAAACCGTTGTAATCGGGCCAAGCCGACTAGCAGCGCAACTCCAAGATGGACAATCAGCAACTGCCGATGGGTATCAGTCATGAACGAAGATGTCATAAAACTGACTGACGTTTCCAAACGATACGTCGTTGGCGAACAAGAATTTCATGCGTTGAAATCGACGAACCTTACCATCAAAAAAAATGAGTATGTTGCAATTACAGGGCACTCCGGATCAGGTAAATCTACATTACTAAATGTGCTAGGCTGCCTGGACGAACCCTCTACGGGTACTTATTCCTTAAATGGTATAGATACAAATGATTGCGACGAAATAGCCCTTTCTCAGGTGCGCAATAAAGCCATAGGCTTTATTTTTCAAAGTTTTAATCTTTTACCGAAAATAAGTGTTCTTGACAACATACAGCTGCCGCTTGTTTATCAGGGGGTTGCTAGAAGAAAAAGGTTAGAGAAAGCCTATCATTTTTTAGAAAAGGTAGGATTGGCAGATAAACGATGCCATTTGCCAAACCAACTTTCTGGTGGCCAGAGGCAACGTATCGCTATCGCCAGGGCATTGGTAACAGAGCCCGCTATTTTACTTGGTGACGAACCTACCGGGAATTTAGACAGTGAAACAACGGCAGAAATAATGCAGCTTTTTCACGAGCTTCACAGAGAAGGCCATACGTTATTGCTTGTTACTCATGAAGATGAGATTTCGGCACAGTGTAAACGCGTTTTGAAACTCAAAGACGGTCTACTGATAGACGACTATTATCAGGAGCAAAAACAGTATGCTTAATCCAATGAAGCTTTTATTTGAAACATCCAGCGCGGCAGTTAAAGCAATACATTCGCATGGGTTACGCAGTGGACTAACGACGATAGGTATTGCCGTGGGTGTGGCAGCAGTAATAGCAATAATTGCTATTTTGGAGGGAACAAGCGCATCTATTAAAGGCGAGCTAGCAGATTTAGGTAGCGACATGGTGACGCTTAAACCGTTTACTAATACAAACGATACTATGCTAGGTGTGACCAATAAGTTGTCTTATAACGACTATACGTTACTTAAAGGGAAGGTTTCAGGTGTTAAAGATATGACCGTGTCAACAACACCTTTTAGTTTGAATCGTAGCGTGTCTATCGGGCAATTTAGCACAGTCACTCAAATAATAGGCACTGAAAGTAGCTATCAAAATGTGATCAATGTATATCCACAAGCAGGCCGATTTATCAGCCCAAGCGATGACAAAAGGCGACGAAGAGTTGCGTTTATTGGTGCTAGCGTGGCACGGCAACTTCAGATCCAAGATGAACCCATCGGAAAGTTTATCAGCCTTGGTGGCGACTGGTTTAAAGTGATTGGTGTTGCGGAGAAGCGAGGAAGCCTATTTGGTTTCGATCAAGATAATTATGTTGTTACGCCATTCTCCACTGCGAAGTCACTTTTTGGCGAAAACGCTACGTCGAATATTGAGATAAAATTTAACCCCGAAAAAGGCAGTGACCTCGCCGTTATTAAACAAAAAATGACTCGCCTTTTGAGACAGCGTTATAACCTAGCGGACGGCGCGCCAAATAACTTTGAGTTTACAACAGCTGAAAAAACAAAGGCGCAATTTGATAACATCATCAATTCGGTCACATTGGTAGCAGGCTGCGTCGTGGGTGTAAGTCTTTTGGTAGGGGGCATAGGGATTATGAATATTATGCTGGTGTCAGTAACCGAACGCACGAGAGAAATTGGAATACAAAAGGCATTAGGTGCAACACCGAACTACATTTTGTCTCAATTTATTACAGAAGCAGTACTTCTGTCTTTGCTAGGGGGGGTAGTAGGGGTTGCTTTGGGTTATGCATGTGCACTATTTGCGAGCCTTTTGGTGCCGTCATTCGGTGATGTTGCCGTACCGTTTTGGGCTATTCTATTGTCGTTTGGCTTTACAACTTTCATCGGCATTATTTTTGGCATTGCGCCCGCGCTCAAGGCTAGTGCTTTAAATCCAATAGATGCATTGCGATTTGAGTAATCGAAATACATGATTTCTTATCCTAAAGTAGAAGGAGATTCCCAAATAATACGTTGACTTTCGATACTATAGTGGTAGTTTTTTTATTAGGACAAGGTGTCAATTGCAGGTCGGAAATCATACTTTCTATTGTCGACTGTAAAACGACTACAATATTAAGAAGATCGGGTCTTAATTAATGAATTCCGAACCGCAAAGTATGGTCGAAGTTAAATCGCCTGTCTCCGGCTATCAAGTAGGTGCATTCGTTCTGTATCTCGGTCCGAGAATGCTTACTCTTAGAGGCGAGGAAATCAGCCTAGAGCCAAAGGTTTTTGATGTACTCGTCTATCTCTGCGCCAATCATAATCACTACGTGTCAATACAAGAGCTTCACGACAATGTTTGGGAAGGTCGAATTGTAAGCGACGCAGCTGTTCGTCGGTCTGTAAGCAAGTTGCGTTCAATCTTATCGCTTGATACAGAGATAGAGCAATACGTTAAGTCTGCTCACAAACGCGGCTACATTTTAGATTGCGAACTGTCTATTCTTTATGAGCAGACGCCGCCACCTATACGTCAGTCCGCCTCGCACTTGAAGGTTGGAAAAGGCAATTGGAATAGAAAGCAATATGTTGCCATTCTTAGCGCAACGCTTATTTCGGCAGTGCTTCTTTCCTACATATTGTGGCATAACGCCGATAGTAGACCGCCCATCTTCGACATAGCGAAAGCGCCAACAAATATTATTGATTACCCAGGGGAGAAATCTCACGTAGCGTTGAGTAAAGATGAGACTTTGCTTGCCTTTGCAGGAAAAGTTGTAAGCTATCAAGGGTTTCAACTTTTTGTAAAAGAGCTATCAACAGAAGCTATAACGCAACTGACATTTGATGAACGTAACGTGGTACGTGTTGCTTTCTCCGCTAACCAAGAGCAACTCGTCTATATTGATATGACGCCTGGTAATTCAAGGCTTAAGCAACTAGCTATTTCGCCTGTGACCAGTTCAAGCGAGCCCGAAATATTGGTTGACAATTTCTACATACTTTCTGACCTTTCTATCATGCCTGATGGTACAGGCATTGTGTTTAATGGCATGGAAGATAAAACACAGTCCAGCCAAACCTATTTTTACGATTATGCCACTGCCAAAGTTAGTGAACTCATTACTGACTTTAGCGAGAACGCCCATGACTATAAAGCCGAGTTGTCTGATGACGGGGCGTATTTGGCAGTAATTACCGCGCTAAATTATTCCCAGGAGCAGCGGATCACGGTCTATAACATGGAAAACCAAAAAATAGTTAATCGTTACTACCACGATAAACACATTTTTGAAATGAAGTGGTTAGACGACGAGGCCCTCCTGCTTTTGGATGAGTACAGTATTAACGTTATTGACTTTGGCACGGGAAAAAAAGAGTTAGTTAAGCTGAATGACAGAAAGCGCATGCGCTCGTTCGACGTGCTGCGTTCAGGTGATTTAGTGACTCTAATTCAAACGAATGCCGGCAGCCTATTTCTTGAAGTAGACAGCGAAGATTTTAACCTTTCGACACAAAATATTGTTGCGCATAACGATGAAACCTTGGAGCAAGTCTTATTTTTTGGTGATGCAAATGACAAACTGTACCTAAGAAAGAAAGACGATACCTATCGTTTAACCGTGAAAAAGCATACCAATCAGACAGAGAACGAAATTCTCAAAACATCGCTAGAACTCAAGTTATTCGATGTAGCTCGCGATGCTAGGGAAGTGTTAATTGCCTTAGACGGTTTACTTGCTCTGTTAGACGTAAAAACGAATGCGATAACTTACATAGAACCGGATCGTCAAACCTTACTTTTTGACGGTATGTTGTCATCACAAACGGGCATTGTGTTTTATGGAGCGAAAACTCGAAATGGTTGGTCAATTAAACGCTACAATGCCAATACGGGCGAGCGAAAAACGGTTGCTGGAGGATTCAAATCGGTCAGAGAATACTCGGAAGGCTTCGTTTTAATTACAGAGCTAGGGGAGTTCTACACCAGTGACCCGGGCTTTAACAACATTTCCCCCCTAAACCAAGCTGTCCCGCTTGATTCCGAAACACTATGGTTTGTGCGTAACGACAGGTTGTTTTGGAGCGAGTTTAATGGCAAATCTATTTCGTTCGCTAATCTTGATTTGATTGATGGGCAAAAACTCGTTTCGAGTTTTGACGGTTCTCAATTTAGCACTGACTTTGACATCGACCCCAGTGGGCAACGAGCGCTATTGAAAGGCCGAAAATTCCCTGAGACTCAAGTTACCTTGCTTGACCTAGCACGTTAGTTATTTCTTTCTGATTACCACGTTGGTCTACCTTTAATTGTCAATAGCGCCATATCGGTTCCAAAATACCGAATACCAGTGCAAAACGATGTCGCCTACCTTTAAAGCGCCGGTAGGTTTGTTGGCAACACGTGATAATGCAGAATTGGCGCTCCCTTTCAAATTCCCATAATAAAACTAGGAAACGTGCCAGGTCTCGAGAGCATGCTAAGCGTGTCCGTGCTCTTTGTTGCATCCTACTGATATAGAACCGCTCTACCTGCGTTAACACGCTGCGAATATCAATATCTTCAGCCGCGCTAAGTGAGAAGTTATTTATGTGCAATGGTATGACTAGCGCATCAAAAAACACGTTTTTTACTTTTGTCCAAATAAAAAAATAGGTTCATTCGCTCTTCTTTCTTTAATTCTTGCAAAAGTAACCTCATAAGGTTTTAAGTTAAGTTGTTGATTTAATAGTTTTTAATTTGTGACCAAAGTGAAACCATGTGTAACCAACGTATGATTTCACAATCAACACACAAGTATTACAAAAAAGTGCCGCGTTGGTTCTTTTAGTTCTCGCAAACTTTTCCTAACTTGGATTCATCAACAACACGGGAGAGAAACATGAAAAGTACGAACGCACACAACACCAACAAGTTATTAAATTTTGTAATGGCTATCGCTTTAGTTTTAGTCGCAACGTCCACAGCGAGCGTTCCAGCTCACGCAAGTGAGAAAAAAGAAACTAAGAAAGTTCCTATAACAAAGCCTAAGCCACCGGTTATGCGTCCGAAACATACCGTTTGCATATTGCTTCCTCAACTCTGTAATAAGTAAGGATTAAAAATGAAAAATTCAAATGTTGAAGTGGGTAATAAGAAGAAGCTAACAACAAGCGCAATAGTCGTGTCTGCTCTTTTTTCATTGTCATTGCTAAGCTCGCCAGCATTAGCAGACAAAAAGAAAGCGCCGGTGGCAAAACCTAAGCCGCCGGTAGAACGCCCAACGCACACGGTTTGTATATTGCTACCTCAACTCTGTAATAAGTAAGGATTAAAAAATGAAAAGTTCAAATGTTCAAACAGGTAACAAAAAGAAGCTAGCAACAAGCGTAATAGTCGTATCTGCTCTTTTATCATTGTCATTACTAAGCTCGCCAGCGTTAGCGGAGAAAAAGAAAGCGCCGGTGGCAAAACCAAAGCCGCCGGTAGAGCGCCCAACGCACACGGTTTGTATTTTGTTACCTCAACTCTGCAATCGTTAAGGATATAGAAATGAAAACAATTGAATTTTTTGTAAACCGTTTAAAGCACATTCAAACACAAGCAGAGTTCAATCGATTTATAAATGTGATAGGGAATACTGATTCGTTTCTCTGGGCTGGAATGGTTAATTACAGAATTGAAACGCCTTCGCAATCCATGGTGACTATGCAAGGGCAAGTGCCGGAAGCTTTCTCGTATTGGCTAAAAAATAGCATAGAGCTTCGCAGAATAAGCAGGGCAAACGTAGTACCACAATGTATTCCTAAACAAGACCTTGAGGGAGTATCAAACGACCCGAACTTTGCGGGCTTATTACTTGTGCCGTACTCCAGTATTGGCACTGAGCATGGCTTTTTAATCTTTGCACTAGATGAACAGCTATTTGGTGGAAACAGCGAGCGATTGGAGAAGTTGGGGTGGTTTTGGTCGATCATTGTACCGTACGTTTACGAGGCACATTGTCGAGTCTACGCAAACGAAGTTGCAAGTATTACAAAACGCGAAATGGAATGTATTAGTTGGGCTTCAGAGGGAAAGACATCTTGGGAAATCAGCAAAATTCTTAACATATCAGAACGTACAGTAAACTTTCACCTTGCTAACTGTATTCAAAAAACGGGCAGTGTTAATCGGCAACAGGCAATTGCCAAATGCTTACTGCAAGGTCATCTAATGTCGGCCTAGAAAGTCAAAACAAATGGTTTGGGAGATTGTAATGAATATAGATAACGAAAATTTTGAAATTTATAGACACGAGAAAGATCTCAGCGATTTAGAGTATTACTGTATGGAATGCATGCGCGATTTCACGGTTGATGAGTTTGAGGTGGATGAAATGGTGCGCAATGGCGAGTTTTCTTTGGAGCGATAAGTATAAGTCATGATAAATGATTTCGATAAACATCAGCGAAGCTGGTTCAAGGAACGAACGCTTCGCCTAGGAATAATTATTTTACCCGTAGCATTAATTCTCATATTGCTACTGCTAATCCTGACTGATTTTAGCGGAATAAAAGGAAAGGTAAGTGGTGAAAATTATATTCCTGTAATTGCAAACATAAATGCAAAGACTGCAAGCCAAGAAGTTAGTGACGGGGAAAGAGTAGAACAAGGAGACGTATTGTTTCGACTATTTAACCAGAACACTAATTTAGAAACGCTTGTTAAAGCCGAAGGAGCAGGCTTGTTTTACGGAGTAAATGCGAATTTTGACGGTGTTGAGCAAGGTCAAACATTAGGGTTTGTAAAATATAATCAACCATCAAATTTACTCCACTTACAGTTGGAGCGAGGACAACAACACCTGTTTAATATTGGTGACAACGTTATTCTCTCGCGAAACGAAGAACTATTAGAAGGCACTATTACCCTACTGTTAGGAGAACGAGAGCAGGGAAGCGGACAAAAAATAGGAATAGCGTTTGCACCACACGCGCCAACAATAAAGCTTCTACCGGGCACTGAATTTGAAATAATTCTGCCAAAACAACTTTCTGAGGTGTCGCAAAGAAAATAAAAATTTGTTACTCAGAGACTCTCGTTAACGGATAACAAAGTTTAAGACTTTAAGTTTCGTTTAGACTAAACGACGCTTGTAACAAAGAGGGGGACATAACTAGTAGTGGCGAGCTAATGCCGAAACGTTGGTTACTTATGTTCGGAAATTTTATTGTAAATCGTTACTAGAACAGCATGAAATAGTTCTAAATGTTTGTGGAAGTGCTGAGCGCTAACATCGGTATCATTTTGAATAGCCAATTCTATAGCACTTGCAAGTTCTGCCAACGCATATGCCCCAATGTACCTGAGTGCCGTCGTGTACATGTGAGAAATACGCATAATTGACGTATAGTCCTTTTTCTCGATGGCATCGCGCAACTTGTCTAATTCGCACCGTAAATCCATGAAGTCACTTATTACTTGTGCATAGAGTGCTTCGTCATTGACAAATTGAATCATAGCTTGATTTTTATCTATTGTACCAAGTGTTTTTTCATCTAGAGTGAGGAAGGGTTGAGAACCATTAGGTGGTGAGTGGGGTAATGCAATGCCAGGCACTTTTGAAGATTCTTCTTGTAATGCGTTTTGAATCACTTCATAAAAGAGGTGAGGTTCAATTGGCTTATTGATGTGGCCGCACATACCCGCAGCTAAGCTTTTCTCAATGTCTTGCTGCATGGCATGGGCGGTCATTGCTATTATAGGTAACGAGAGTTTTAATTTATCTCGAATTGTTTCTGCCGCAGTAAGGCCGTCCATGATCGGCATTTGAATATCCATCAACACTAGGTCGAAGGCGTTGTCTTTTTCCAGTGCTGCAAGGGCTTCTTGACCATTATTCACAACGGTTACTGAAGCGTGAGTGTCTTTAAGCAACCCCAGCGTCACTTTTTGATTCAACGTATTATCTTCTGCGTAAAGTATTTTTATGCCCGATAGATTTGGAATTTTTGTACTGTCTTTCGCAACAGATTTTTGATTAATGTTCAAGCTCACTTCTTGTAATTTATCAATTAGCTCACTTGTTCCAAAAGGCTTTTTAATAAAACTGTTTATGCCTAATTGAAGTCCTTGTTCACGCATGCCTTGTGATTCAGAAGAATACAGAACGATGATTTTGGGTGGCCTTTTATGAATCACTTGATGGGTGATTGCTGCTACTTCTAAACCATCTATATCTGGCATATTCCAGTCTAAAATAAGCAAATCGTATTGCTCGTTTTGTGCGCTAGCTGCACGTATTTTAGTAACGGCGTCTTCACCCCCTATGGCTACATCAGCTTGAATGTTTGCATAAGATAACGCTTCACAAATTGCGTCTCGAGAATCGCTTATGTCATCTGCTACAAGCACTCTCAATGACGATAACTGTTTTGATGGAGACACAAGTTTACAGGCAGGATCCTGTTCCACCAGTACAGTAAAGAAAAAGCTAGCGCCTTTACCTATTTGGCTTTCTACCCAAATATTTCCCCCCATTAGCGCAGTTAATTGCTTGCATATAGCAAGCCCTAAGCCGGTTCCGCCGTAGCGTCTTGAAATTGACTCATCGCCTTGATTAAAAGGGTTGAACAGTTTTGACTGCTGCGTTTGACTCAATCCTATCCCGGTATCTTTTACCTCAAATTTCAATTGAACTTTGTCGTCGATACGGTCGCTCTTTATACTGACCGCAATCAAGCCATCTTCTGTAAATTTCAATGCGTTGCTTACTAAGTTGCTAAGCACTTGCTGGATCCTAAGCGGGTCGCCTAGCAAGTTTAACGGCACATCTCTTGAAATATGCTGAATAAGTTCTATATGCTTTTCATCGGCTTGCGCTAAATGTAGACGTATAGTCTGATTCACCAGCGAGTCTAAATTGAAAGGTGTAGATTCAATATCGAGTTTACCCGCTTCAATCTTTGAAAAGTCTAACAAGTCATTGATTATTCTGAGTAGGGTCTGCGAAGCTCCTTCAATTTGTCGAAGGTTAGTTTGCTGTTCTAGATTTTCTGCCGCGCGCTGCGATAATTTAGTAAGGCCTATTATGGCATTCAATGGCGTGCGTATTTCGTGACTCATGCGGGCTAGAAAGTCAGACTTCGCCTTGGTTGCTTTTTGTAAATCCTGGGTTAAATGGTCAAGTACTTTTCGCTGCTGTCGCGTTCTCATAAGTAGAGTGATAACCAAACCTAATGAGCAAATTACGCCGATAATAAAGTAGGTTTGAAGTGTATTTTGTTTTTGCTGGGTAAGGTTTCTTTGCTCTTTCAACTGATTATCTTTTTCTAGCAGCTTTATTGTCTCCTCTTTTTCAGACACTGCTAGACGAACACGATTTAATGCAAGTAGTTGTGATTGCTGCTCGTTGAAACTTTGTTTATAGGCATCTTTATACTGTTTAGAGTAGTCTAGCGCCGCACGCAAATTACCTGACTCTTCTGATAGGAAAATAAGCTGTTCCAATACATCAAGTAGCACAGTTTTGTCATTTTGAATGACATCTTTGTTGAGATTTGCTTTTAGTTCACTAATAGCTAAGTCGATATCTCCACGCTGTTTGTAAATATCAACCAGCAGCAATAAATACGAGCCTTGGTTGTACTTAAAGCCAATTTTTCTATCTGCTTCTGCGGCTAAATCTAGCCTTTTCAATGCTTCGTTTAAATTCCCTTCAACCACATGAAGCTCGGCTACTGCGTTGTGGATATTGCCGATGAAAGGATAATCAATTTTACTTAGTATATTCTCAGCCAACAGCAAGCTAATTTTGGCGTCTTGAAAATTACCCATTGCCTTTTGTGCGTACCCCTTTACGAAGTAAGCGGCTCCTTCATCCTTTTGGCTTTTCAAACGCTGCGCAGTAACTAAATATTGATTGCCAAAATCAAGCATTTTTTCGTAGTTTCGAAGCGACATATATAAATTTCCCATCGTGCTATAAACTAACAACACGCGATCACTTCCTTCTTCCGCATAGAGGTTTAACGCGCGATCTAATGCCTCAATCGCACTAGCGTGCTCGCCCGATAAATCTAAAATCATCCCTTCTAATCGGAATGACTCGGCAAGTTCGAGTTTGTTGTTGCTTGCGTTTGCCGCTTCTCTGGCTTCGAGCAGGAATGCGTAAGCCAACACATAATCTTGTCGAAAAATAAAATAGTAAGACTTAATATTTAAAAAACGTGCGGCATTGTTATCGTCGGGATATTTAGCAAAATAAGCGTCCAAATCTGAGATGGTTTGATCGACCGAAGGATCATTGTCGATAATACGATTTTTTAAGCCACTAATCAGCGACTGAGGAGATTGCTGAAACTCTGCTGGTGACTGGAGCGCGAGCGCATGCGATGGCACTGCAAAAACAATGACACTCCATATAACCGCTAGGCAATACCTTATAAGTTGGCGCATAGAAAGCGTTAGTTAGCGCGTTTCGATATTAACTAGTAATGAATGATGCGAATGGCTCTGCCTGTGTCATCATAACGACGAGATAGCTCATCCCAGTTTTGTTCTTTAATAAGCTGAATGTCTTTTTCCGCTAAGCCATATGATTGAGCGGTGCCAACAGGATCTTTTTTATAGCTTTCTAGCAATTTACTATCAGTGTCTAAGGCGACCAAAAAATCTATTATTGACTTTGCCATTATTATCTCCTGTTTTGGCTTGTGCTTCTGTATTGCGTGACTTGCTGTTGCGTTAAGCCCAGTTTCGTCAAACGGTCGTGGCGGTATTCAGGCAAACCTAGCGCTGGCACGACGAGTGTTGAGATGAGACTAGGTTGTATACTCTCTAGCTCACTGAGTGGAAACTTCTGGATTTTAGGTTCACATAAGGGAAGTGTTGCAGCTTCGTATAGGATGAGTTCGTGTTCTTTTGGATAATTTTCTCGCAAGATAGCAGCTAGCATAGCAAGTCCTGGTGCAGCGTGAGACGCATTTAATACGCTAAGCGTTGCTTCTCCAACTAAGCCTATCTGCCAGATGATCTGGGTCATGTATGGGTCTATACGGTAATCTCGAAAAAGAAACTGAGTCGCTTCGTACGACTGGCATCCAAATTTAGAAGGGTCTATTCCAAGATCTGCAATCAGGCAATCTTCTGCTGATACGCCAGGAAGCATTTTTGCTTCAAATCCAAGACGCTTCACCCTTTTTAGTGCTTCATGCGAGGGCGATACAAATACACCTGGGTGTCCATAAAACGCTGCGCATACTCTATTGCCATCGATAACTGCTTGAACAATTCTGTCGGCCATTTCCGCGTAGGTAACGGCACGTGATTTACCTTCTTTATAAAGGTCATCAAGTGTGTGTGTATTGGGGTTTAGCGTCTGTACTGCGTGTTCGCCGACTTTGTTCATAATGCCCATGAATACAATATCGGCGTTTTCGATATAGCTTTTGGCTAATAGGGTCATTTGACCTGCAACACTGATCCCTGTGCCAACGATGATAAGCGATCCTTTCTGGGCAGTTTCCATTCTATCCTTCACCACTAGTCGTCCATATTTCAGTCAATACTATAAATTAGAAATTCAGTATTTACTATGGGTTTTACACGGTGTATTTATTAACTAATTCTGTGTTAAAAAACCAACAATATTATTGTGGCCTCGGTGTGCATTACGCTTTACTGAAAAAACGTACCAAAAGAATCAGCACGCACTCGAAGCCACAAAGATAAAACGTAAGGTATTTTCCATGTTTTCTATTCACGTTGAACGCACCATTGATAAGCCAATAGAAACGGTTTTTTCCGTACTGAGCGATCACGCTAATTACGGTCAGTTTAAAGCCGTCGATAAAGCTACCTTGCTTAAAGAGGGGACGGCTCAATCAAACGGTGTGGGAGCGGTTCGTGAAATTATCGCAGGTAACTCGAATTTACATGAAGAAATTGTAAAGTATGACCCGCCGTATTGCTTGGGTTACAAAGTGATAAAGGCAACGCCGTTGCCATACGACCACCAGTTAGGAGAAATTACGCTTAAGGATGTGGATGGCAAAACACACGTTACATGGCGCTCTATTGGCCATATTCCGGTGCCTATTTTAGGAACATACTATTTCGATAAGCAGATACAAAAAGTGGGCAGCCGAGCGTTTGGCAGCATGCTCAAACAAATTGACAGTATTCGTTAACAACAAGAGGTTTTACTCTTTAACGCTCTCGTTCTCTCGCAGGCGCAGATTGTGAGTGTAGAGGGTAAATGCATATTGTGACGACTGTGACGAACGTGACACGGCATTGTTAAGCAGCAGATTGCGGCAACAGCGACGTTACCAGTGCTTTTACTTCTGCATAGCGACAGTGCTCACAGCACCCAAAACCTGCCACTTGCCTTATTTTATAACGCGTAAACATCGGCATGGTCATGGCGGTGAGAAATCGACAATAAGTGCTAATGGTAATAGGTCCATTATATTTATCGCGCAAATGCGTTTGTAATGCTGTTATTGCGCGTAACACTTGTTGTGTGTCAGGCATTGAAACGGGCGCTGAATAGCTCAGTTTGGCAAGATTGTTCATGCATACGCTGCAATGTCCACATTCCTGTGGCGCTTGCGTATCATCAAAGTAAGCAGATAAGTTAAAACTTAAACAAGTATTTGACTCGAAAAATTTGATAAGCGAGGCAATCCGTTCTATCTCTTTGCGCTCGTTGTCAGCAAAGTAAGCAGCCATTCTTTCTGATAAATCAGAGGACTGCAGCAAGTTACCATTAACTTGGTACACGTCAGTAATTAAGCGAGAGGCCAATTCAATATGCTTATTTTCGTGTAAGTACTCCAGCGCCGCGACAACTCTGGTGCGTTCAGCGCCGTATTGTTCATAAATACTGTCGAAATCTACCACACCCCATACTTTTTTAATGTTCGAGAGCGTAAACACCGTTTCTAAAAACTGAGCTCGCTCTTGTGAAAAAAGTGCCAGAATAGACGCCTTGTCGGTGATAAATCGGAATTTATACTCTGCAAAATAGGCGTACAAAGGGTGAATAATATTGGCTAGTTCTAGCTGAACAAGTAATGTCTTAAGTGGTAGCTGTCGAATATTGCTCGCACTCGACAATTTATTAATCTGCGTTTCCCATTGATAAACGTTTTCGCTTTTGTTGTTGGGTAGGCCAGTCATGTCTTGATTGCTACGTGTTTGTGTAGCAGCTTGGGAACCAATGTCTTTTATTACGCAGTCAATAGCACTCTTTTCAGGCGTATCGCCGTAAATAAAATTTTCTATGGTGACTAAACCATCTAAATTTGCCAATACCGTACAGTATGCTGTATTACCGTCCCGCCCACTTCTTCCAATTTCTTGACTGTAATTTTCAACAGACTTTGGCAAGTCATAATGAATGACAAAGCGAATATCAGATTTATCAATGCCCATGCCAAAAGCAATGGTAGCAACAACCACTTGAATGCGGTTATCCATGAAGTCTTTTTGAACATGCTGCTTGATATCACTATCTAGCCCAGCATGAAAGGCCTTGGCATTTATTCCCTTTTGCTGTAAGTACTGCGCAATGCTCTCTGCGCTTTGTTGAAGTGTAACATACACAATACCTGCACCGTTTTGACGTTTGACTTCATCGAGCAATACCGATTTTTTCTGTGATTCAATTACAGGGCGCACGTTTAAATGAAGATTCGACCGGTAAAACCCCGTTTGAACAATGTGGCGGAGATCAATGTCAAAGCGACGTGCCATATCATCTTTTACTTTTTTAGTGGCGGTAGCAGTAAGTAATAACACTAAAGGTATGTTAAGCGTTTGTTGGTATGCAGGAAGTTTCAGGTAGTCCGGGCGGAAGTTGTGTCCCCATTCAGATATGCAGTGGGCTTCATCTATAACCAACATACTTACAGGAACCGACTCAATTAACTGCCTGAAACGTTCGTTTTTAAAGCGCTCCACTGAAACCATAAGAATTTTACACTGACCAGATCGCACGTCGTTTATTACTTGCCTGTTTTGCTCTGCTGTTAAGGTTGAGTCAATGCTGGCTGCGGCTATGCCTTTAGAATGCAAAAACGCCAGCTGATCTTTCATCAGCGCCAGTAGAGGTGATACCACCAAGGTCAAGTGCGGTAATTGAGTAGCAACAAACTGGTAGCATAACGACTTCCCCGAGCCTGTTGGAAATATAGCCATTGTCGAATGCCCATCCAGCAGAGATTCGACCACTTCTTTTTGACCTTTGCGAAACGCTGAAAAGCCAAAAACTTTCTGTAAAACATTGGGGGCAGAGGGCATTTTTTTTCCAAGTAGTTGATGGTTAACGTCTAGCTGACGCTATCTAGTTGTATGTGGGAACAATATACATTATGCAATTTAAAAATTGTTATAGGGTGTATAAGTAATAAATACAACGATACCCAAGTCCAGTTTCTGCCTCAATCAATCGGTGTAGCCCCAGGGCGTATTGGGAACCGGGATTGTGTTATCTAGATCGAAATCAACCTGTACTTCGCGCGCAGGGCGAATTAATCGATAGCTAAAGCGGTGTGGGTAAATCATCATTTGCCACACGTTATCGGTGGATGCTGCAATCCCAGATTCTATAAATAATGCTTTTGAATAGGCGTCTGCGGGGAAAGACTGAACTTGGGCGTATCCTTGATCTACAGTGTGCCCGCCGTACATGGTTGAAAAGTGGAAGCTGCCGTCTTTGTTTCTGTGGTCGTGTTTTAACATAAGACCAGCGCCAGTCTTTGTTAATATCCAGGTGCGGGATGCGTCGTCACCTACATGGAAAGGTATCTGAATTTCTGAATCTGAGCACTTTCGTATATGCATTACAAGCTCTGCATCACCGAAAGTATTACCTACATTATCTTTACTCACCTTCCCCTGAAACGCTTTGCCACAATGCGCTTTTATAGAATTAAAAAACGCGTCGTGGGTAGGAATTGAGACCAAAGGTGCAGCTTTACCAAACGCCACATTGCTCATTCCAATAAGCCCTAGAAGAAGATAGATACACTGTTTTTTCATTTTTTACTCGCTATTACAAGTCGATACACGCTTTTGAGTGTAACTCATCTAAATAATCGGGTGTATAAACCATCGAAACGCATATGTATTCGAAATATAAATATTACTGATAGTGACGGCGTGTTAGCTTAAGGATACATAGAGCGTTTAATCTTTAGGGCACAAGAGTCAATATGAATAAATCTAAACAACTATTTACGCTAATTACGTCAGACGGTGAGCTTCAGGTATCGCTAAAAGAGGTAGATGTTCCTGAACCAAAGCCACATGAAGTCATCGTTCGCATGGAGGCATCGCCGATAAACCCTTCAGACATGTGGCCTATGTTTGGTCCGGCAAGTCTTGATAAAGCAACGTTTGATGCAGAGCAAAATGCATTAGTTGCTCCCGTGCACAAGCCATTGTTAAGCCGCATCAAGTCAAGGCTAGATCAAACTCTACCGATTGGAAATGAAGGCGCAGGTACCGTTGTTGCCGCAGGAGACAGCCCAGAAGCACAAGCGTTAATGGGTAAAACCGTATCTATTTTAACTGGTGCAGCCTATACCGAATATGCTTGCGTTCCTATGCAGGCTTGTCTGCCACATATGGACAGTACAACACCTGAGCAAGCGGCATCTTCGTTTGTTAACCCACTTACAGCGCTTGGTATGGTTGAAACCATGCGTATGGAAGGGCATAAAGCCTTGGTGCACACCGCAGCGGCATCTAACCTTGGGCAAATGCTAAACAAAATTTGTTTAGAGCAGGGCGTAGAACTTGTGAATATTGTGCGTAGTCAAGCGCAGGTGGACCTTCTTAAAGGCATTGGCGCGAAAATTGTGCTTGATTCAAGCAGCGAAAACTTTAAAGCGGAACTGTATCAGGCTATCGACAGCACTGGCGCTACACTTGCGTTCGATGCTATTGGTGGCGGTGAATTAGTGAGTGACATTCTTACCATGATGGAAGCGTCGGGCAGTAAAGATGCAAAAGGCTTCAACACCTACGGTTCTGACAGCAATAAACAAGTGTATATCTACGGCGGCTTAGACTTCTCGCCGACTATTTTAAACCGTGCATATGGTATGACGTGGAGTATTGGTGGCTGGTTATTAATGCGTTTCTTAGGCAAGCTGGATAAAAAGCGTGTAGGCGAGCTTTATCAAAAAGTTGCATCGGAAATAAATACCACGTTTGCTTCATCTTACAGCAAAACATTAAGCCTTAAAGAAGCACTTCAGCCCGAAAATGTTGCCTTATATAACGCTAAGAAAACGGGCACTAAGTACCTGATAGTGCCTAACAAAGGCGATTAACGCGCATATTCAGCCGCTTAGTGCCTGAATCTTACTTATATAGGTGAAAGGGCCCGTTGATCTTTAACGTAAAAACTTCGGTTTTAATATACGTTAAAGGGCAACGGGCCCTTTTTGCGGTAAGCATTTCGTTAAAAACTAAGCCGCGTTAATCAAGCTACAAGGTTATGAAGAGTCTATGCCAGAAGGTCCTGAAATTCGTCGTGCTGCAGACAAAGTAGAAGCAGTAATAAAAGACATTCCACTTGATAAAGTGGAATTTGGTCTTGCACCTTTAATGCCCTATGCAGAGCAATTAGAGGGAGAAAGTGTATTGCGAATGGAAACGCGAGGTAAAGCGCTGATAACCCACTTTAGTAACGGGTACTCCATGTACTCACACAATCAACTATATGGCGTGTGGCATACCTGTAAACGCAACGAAATTCCTGATACAACGCGTCAGTTGAGAGTTGGGCTTCATACCGAAACACACAGCGCTATTTTGTATAGTGCGTCAGACATTAGCATTTGGCCAACACAAACCGTTCATGAACACCCTTTTTTACAACGGGTAGGACCTGATGTACTCAACGATGCGGTGACAGAAGAGCTTGTTTTTGAACGACTACGTTCAAAAGCATTCTATAACCGGGCGCTTAGCGGTTTATGCCTAGATCAGCGCTTTATGGCAGGACTAGGGAATTACCTTCGCAGCGAAATCCTATTTGCGGCAGGTGTCCACCCCTCACTTAAACCCTCTCAGTTAGATGATGAGCAGCTACGCAGTTTGGCACATCACACGTTAGCCATATGCAAACGCAGCTATGAAACTGGTGGTTATACCGTGTACACAGAACTACGCGAAGTGCTTGAAGCAAAGGGCATTAACTTTGAGGGCACGCGGTTTATGGTGTTCGACAGGGAAGAGCAGCCTTGTAGAGTCTGCGCCACTCCTATAACACGCCAAACCTATAACGGGCGACGTTTATATTGGTGTAGGCAGTGTCAGGCGAAGTGAACTAGATTTCTAGCGACCTTCACGGTGCTTTACAACCATGAACACTAACATCACGTTTAGGCCAAATATGGCAATACAGAGCGAACCGATGGTGGCATCTCTAAAGCTAAAAAATTGGGCCACTGTGCCCGCGCCAATCGTGCCTAGCATCATACCCACGCGGGTGGCATTTGAATAAAACGCTGATGTGAACCCTGTTAAATCAGGCGCTTGTTGTTGCAGTAACGTTAACCCAATACCAGCATATAAACCGTAAAACAGGGCATTTAATACTTGAAGCGTTAACAACTCCCAGCTTGACTGAGAAAAGTACACGCCAACGTAAAAGCAACAGCCGAAAATAAATGCCACCGCCATAATCCCAGCAGGAGGAAAGCGTCGCGCTAATTTGGCTGCTAGCAACATAGTAGGTATTTCAAGCGCGGCTACCACGCCCATCATTAGCCCTGGTAAATTTTCCGCTAGCCCTAGTTCATTCATAACGTACAAAGGCATTGAAGATAAATACATAACGTTACCTGCCATTCCGGCAAGTATGGCCAAACCAACCAGCCAAAAAGGCAGAGAAAGTGAGCCTTTCAGCGAAGTGTTAAGGGACTGTTGACTGGCTTTTTGAGGCGGTACTACGTTAACAACAAATAGCGTTGCAATGATCACACAGGCAATTGCCACTGAAAAAGACGCGGCGAAGCCAAAGTTGGCAACCAACGTAAATGCCAGTGGTGGGCCTACCACCCAAGCGAGAGAGATGGCGGCGCGAACTTTAGAATTAAATGCGGCTAGGTCGATGTCTTGATTTTTTGCCCAAAGTCCTGAAACGGTCAACATTTGAGACACGGCTCCAGCGCCAACCGACATAAATAAGACGCCAGCAAGAAATACGTGCCAAAACTGTTTGCTAAAGATAAAGGCGACCATGGCAATACCCACGCAAATCATGGTTAGCCCGTAAAGACGGTTGGCGTTAAAACCTTTGTCTGCCAAGTGACCTAGGTATTGACTGATCACCAAGCCTGAAAGCGTAACGGACACCATATAAATACTTATATAAATGGGCTCAACATTGATCTCATCAATAAGAAAGTAGCTCATCAGTGGCGTAACAAATGACGAGGTTAACCCTGTTAATAGACTTAACAGCAGAAAAGGAAGTTGTGGAGAGAATGCGTGACGCGATAACATGAGGATACGAGCTCCGAGGGACTGTTAAACGAGGTTGATCGAAAATCGTAAAGAAAAGGTCGCAGCCCTTAATAACGAGGGCGCATTATAAGTGCTGCGTATCTCATGTCTATGACAAAGCTTTTATTAGTTATGCTGTTTTAGAGACTCGGTTTACATTATACGCGCAAGCCCTGCGCGCTTTTTAAATTTACAAAAAACTCGCAATCTCATTAAGTGATTTTTTGTTTTTTGCGTGAGCAGGAATGGTGGCATTGTCCGCCGGATAGCCGGCAATAATGAGCATGTAAGCGCGCTCATTGTCTGGTCGCTGACAAACATTGGTCAGAAAGTTCATCGGTTTAGGTGTATGCGTTAGCGTAGCCAAGCCTGCGTTGTGAAGTGAGGTAATAAGCATTCCTACTGCTATTCCAACCGATTCATGCACATAGTAATTTTGGCTTTTTTCCCCTGCTTCCGTTTCACCAAACTTCTGACTGAATACGGCAATAAGCCAAGGCGCGGTCTCTAGATAAGGTTTACTGGCATCCGTGCCTAAAGGCTTAAGGTCATCTAGCCACTGCTGCCCAGCACGCCCATTATAAAAACCACGCTCATGAGCTTCAGCCTGCTCGCGTATTTGTTGTTTTACTTCGCTAGATTGAATAGCGGCAAAATGCCAGGGTTGATGATTCGCCCCGCTAGGCGCGCTTCCCGCCGTTAAGATACAGTTTTCAATTACTGCTTTATCAACGGGGCGGTCGCTAAAGTGTCGAATGCTATGGCGACGCTGCATGGTTCTTAAGAATTCTTCGCTGCGAGCTAGCATTTGCTCTTTAGGGTATTCAATAAAATCGTTGAGTGGAGAATGTTCGTGAGGCTGCATTTACTGTCTCTTATTTGTTTTTTATCACTTTATCGCTTCTGACGCGTTATTAAAAATAAAACGGGCAAAACAAATGTTGTAGTACAGAGCAAAATAACAGGTTACGTGATTATGTATGCACAATAAAAAAGCGATTCACTCAGGCAAAAGTGAACCGCTTTGGTGCAACTGTACGGGAGTTGAAAGCCACGATCAGTGACGCTTGAACGGCGGGCGTGTGCCTCGTTTTTGTGTGTCAGTTTGTTCTTCGAGTATTTCAAGTTGAGCTACGTCGTAAACCGGCATCATTTTTGTCACTCTACGATATGGGGGCTTGCCGCGCATAATGACGTCTTTCACTTCTACATACTCGATGGCGTCTTGTCCTACTGACTCTAGTTGTGCAACATCGTTAACCGACAAGCTTACGATTTTGCGTTTAAATGGTGGCTTACCCGAATAATCAACAACTTGCACATCAACCGTTTCATCGCTTGATGCGGACATTGCCTGTGCTGCATTTACAGAAAAGCCAAGCGAAACAGCGGTAATTAATGAACCCAATACATAGCGTAATTTCATGTTGTGTCCTCTCTTTGACTTGCTACTTTAGTCTATTGTATGGCCAAAAATGTTCTAAACAATGGCGATTGGTGATAGCCATTTGCTATCACTTAACTGCTTATAGAAAGTTTCAACAATCAAGAAGAGCGCGAGAAATAGAACGATAACGGTCCATGACAGACATTGGGTGGTTGATCATAGTGCATGGTAAATGAGTGGTTGCACCGTTATGGTGCTGCGGCAACGTGTAGTTTTAAAGATGGCTCGCTAAATCAATTAGTTACCCTTTGGTCTTTATCTTGCTGTTAACTAATACCTATTTAGAACCGGCACAAGGTACACTTGCGGTGAAGTTAACATTCAAGGCGCCGTCTTTGGCGCTATCAACTTTATTACTCGCTTTTGCATCGACAGTGTCGGCGATTGAACAAAGTATTCCACTTTCACAAAGCAAAGGCGGCACGCTTTATTTAGAGGCAACCTTGGAATCGAATGTGAATGCTTCATTTTTATTGGATACGGGTTCAAGTCTGCTGACCCTAAATCAAGACACCTTCGATGCTTTAACACGTAACCAAAAGCTGCTTGCCACGCGAACTTCGGCCGCGAGAATGGCGAACGGAAAGATCGTAAAAATATCTCAGTATCAGTTAAATTCTGTTCGAATTGGTAACACTTGTGAAGTAGGACCGGTGGAGGTCGCTGTGCTCCCGAAGGGCAATAATATTTTAGGCATTAATACCTTATTAAGGGTTGCCCCCTTAACGATAACGTCCGATTCTGTGATTTTAGAGGGGTGTGAATAGCCTTAATTAAAAACACCTGTTTTATCAAACGCTAACAAAAAAGCGAACCCAAAGGCTCGCTCTCTATTTTTATAGCGCGGTTAACTTAATCGTCGCAGTCGCTAACGTCACCGCCCATTTTTTCTTTCATTTTCACGCACGTTTCATACGCTTTTTTGGCGGCTGCATCTTTTAGCTCTTTGGCCTTTTCAGCACTGGCATCGTAAGCGTCAGAAGCCATTTCTTTGCCGTCTTCATAAGCATTTTCTGCCATTTCCTTGCTTTCTTCGTAGGCATCAGATGCCATCTCTTTGCCATCCTCGTATGCATCAGCAGTGGCGTCTTTGGTTTTTTCCCAGGAGTCTGAAGCTGACTCTTTTGCCTCTTGATAGGCTTCAGATGTCGCTTCGCCAGCTTTTTCCATTTCTTTTTTTACTTCGCTTTTCGTTTCCTCATTAGATTCTGTACAACCCATTAAAGACAGTAACAGGGCTAATGCGAGTGCTTGTGTTTTCATTTTAAAGCTCCTTTTTCTTTGGGTAGCTCTGGTGAGCCAATCAACATGGTATGCGCGAACATGTGCTAATTTACGGTGTGTAGTCACCCGTTTTAGCCTTAAACTCGACAGTTTAATAATTCGGCAATTCCAGTCTAGCCTACTTGGGCAGGGTTTTGTAAGTAGACTTTATACTGGTATTTTTGAGGAGAAAACGAATATCGACTTAACCTACAGCGACGGCTGGTGTTTGTGTTATTGGATTGCGCTATTGCTCAGGACCAAGTGTGGTGAAAGTGAGATGTCGGCGCATATATTTTAAAACTACCCCTTTCTTTAACAGCGCAGCGCTTAATCGTCGTTGCCACTTTTTAAGTTCGGGTTGCGCAGCACTCACCGCCTCTTCACTCTCAAATTGAAAGCGAAGTAACAAAGAGCCGGGGAAGTTATGATACTCTACGTCAAACCAGCACTGCTGCATTCCTTCAAGTTCAGCAAGCCCTTGTGCTTCTAAGGTATCGGCTACACTAAAAATGAGTGATTGTTGTTTTAGTTGAACAGCTGAGAGCTTTTTCATTATTGCTGCCTCGTTATTGAAACTTCAACACTTTGCGTGATTTCGGCACCTTCAATAGTCAGCCACATCTGACCGTCTTGTATGGTAACTTGAATTTGCATTGAACGTTGCACAGCGTTGGCAAGTTCAGAGGCGAGCGACTCTGGAAGTGTGAATACAGATAAGTTTTTCCGTGCCTGTAATTTGTTTTGTTCCTTTCTCCACCAAACATCGAAACTATTGTCAGCGTAAGCATAAATCTGCATTGCCTGACTCTGATTACAGCCCTTCTTTATACGCTGTTCTGAGGGCTGCCCCAGCTCAACCCAAAGTTCTATTTCATCGCTAAAATTCTTTAGCCATAAATCAGGCACATCATCGTCTGATAGGCCTTTTGTGAATTGTAAACGCTCGTGGGCATTTGCAATAAAAGCGACAAGACGAAGCATCATCCGCTCATCATTCTCAGAAGGGTGCCGAGCAATAGTTAGGTTATGATCGTTGTAATAGTTGCGGTCCATATCGGTTATCGATATGTCAGCTTTAAAAATGGTTGCTTTAAGCGCCATATTAATCTCAAAAGTTGTTGTTACTGTCAGTTAGTTATTGCTTTGAATTTAACAGTGCTGAATAGTCTCGAGTGCTTGATTTTATCACTGTACATTACGTATTTCTTTTATTAATCACGGCGAAGAAGTCTTTTTATCATTGTTATGAGATTTTAATGCTCGTCACCATTTTTAATACTTTTATATTTAAATCAATATATTGCATAAAAGTTATATAGATTTTATTTTGTGTATTGGTTACTCTCTTAATCGTAGTTAGATGGGTATGAAGGACATAATATGCGAAACAGTGGTTTCACCTTAATTGAGTTGATTATTGTTATCGTCATTCTTGCAATATTATCAATTACGGCTGCACCTAGGTTTTTGTCACTAGATCGCGATGCCAAGCTTGCGACGTTAGAACAACTTAAAGGTAGTATGCAAAGCAGTATCGACCTTGTAAAAGTTAAGGGCAGAATCAATGGTCTAGCGCCCTCAGCCAGTAACCCTGGTAATAACGCGCAGTCAATCTTTATTATTGATTTCGGCATCGGCGCTGCTGAGGTTGATTGGCGAAATTTATGTCCAGAAAGCAGAGCGGAGCTTGGCGATTCTCTTTCATTTATTGATTTTCTGGAATTGCCAGATGATTTAGCGCGTCGATTTACCAATCAACACACACTCATTGGTTTCGATGTACCGCCTTCTGGCACACCCACCAACCAAGGGTGCTATATATTGTATGATTCTTTTGGCAACCCTGACTGCACGCTAACGCTCGTCACCGCTGACTGTTAAACAATATCGTCATTTCCTGTTTTACTATTCCCTTTTCTGGGGATGACATGTTTAGTATTACGGCTGTTCACCATCTCCCGTAGAGCTTGACTGTCGTAGCCTTTGTCGGCAATGACAACTTCAGAATAAAGTGACGACTCAAACAAAGCTTGGCCATACTGACATCATGAGCTTGACCTCCTGACAATTCGAAATAGACAG
The DNA here is from genome assembly GCF_001885075.1 of Alteromonas sp. V450. Classification (NCBI taxonomy): domain Bacteria; kingdom Pseudomonadati; phylum Pseudomonadota; class Gammaproteobacteria; order Alteromonadales; family Alteromonadaceae; genus Alteromonas; species Alteromonas sp. V450. Next base: position 2,055,016 of record NZ_MODU01000004.1, on the reverse strand, counting down.
GTAACCCACCGCTGTCAACAGCCAAATATATTTTCGTTAATTTTTCTTCGCGACTTTTTCCAATGGCTTATTGTGCCTGCGACCTGATGTTAGCTTCGTCCTGATGATCTATAACGATACTGCCATTAATGAACAACCATTGTGTATCATTCAAACGTGTCAAATTGCCAAGAAAACTTGATAAAATAAAGGAGTAAGTTAAGGATATTGTCATTGGAATTTACGCGAGTGCTGGTGCATATACTTTAGGTCAGGTTGCTAATCTTACCAAAAGTCGGCTTCGCGGCGAACTTAGGCAAGCATTAAGGACTTGTAGGTAGGGGGAATGTATAATGGAAAAGATCCATTCTTTTTTTTCAGACAACAAAACAATAAGCGAGTCTTTTTTTGTAAGGGTCATAGAAAAACTCTTTAAAGTACGTTTATCAGGTTTCCCATCGTACATCTGTTATGCAGTAGGGAATAGTTTACTTTTCAGTGTCTCGATAACTTTCTTTATGTTTACAGGCAGCTTTTTCTTTTTTGGCGACCAGCCTTCACAGATTCGCGTGGATACCACCTGGTCTGCTTTTAAATTTACGTTTATCATTTTATGCCTTACAAGCTTTATAACAGTAATAAGACCGAGTTTGCTAGCGTGGATGAGGCCTGTGTTCGAAAAACGTATTGTAATGATAACGAGCATAATTTCGGTGTTGGCATTAGCCGCGTGTATTGCTTTGACTATTAAACACTTTCCTATATTCGCATTAAACCAAGCAAGTGGTAATAGCGAATCACAGCAATTAGAAGGCCTGACTGCTAAACCCGGCAGCGGTTCGTCCCATGAAAGCGTTAATGAAGCAGCAAAACAACCTTTACTTAGTGACACAGGTAAAAGTACTTTTTTTGGTAAGACGTTGGAAGATCTAGAGAAAATGTCACTAGGAGATTTAAATCAATGGCTTAAAAGTAACGGCGTTGAGGATATTGATTTAGAAACGAGAACAAAACTTATTGAGCAAGGCTTCTCCGAAATTAGTTTGTTTGATGTTGAGCCCGACGACGTAGAAATACATGATATGGATGCTTTTTTTCTGGAATTGAACCAAATCGCCGGGTCAAAACCCCATGCTGTCAGTCAGGGAATATCGCAACTAATTATGAGCAACCCTTCATTTGACACGCTGGTTGAAGTGTTAAACAGGGGGTACTCTTTCAACGGAAGTCATGTCTCGATGTTGTCCGGAAAGCTTAGTGTTGAAGAGTTACAAACACTTGAATCATATGGTATAGATTTGGCTGCCACCTCTTCCTCTGGCAGTAACGCTTTGGTAGGCTCTCTGTTTAATTCAAAAAACAGAGATGTTTTTGATTACTTGCTTTCGATAGACCGTGTGGTTCATTCAGAGGAGGTCAACGTGCTCAAAGAAGTTTTAGATTACTCCAGTATGTTAAGTTACGATTTTACTTACGCCCAGAAAGTCCTTGATAGAGGTGTGGAAGTTACTGAAGAAACCGCATCTTGGATTGAGAACGACTTAAAGCAAAACGACCTCGGCTTTTACAAAAAAGTTAAAGAAAGAATCGACTTAAACTAGAGAGTGTTGATCTTTGTTGTACATATTCTTATCAACACGCTCTAGTTACACTGTTGTCAGACAGTGACCTAAACACAATTCGCCAATTTGGCGTAGGCTTTTATTTAGATGCGGCCACCGAGCTTAAATATAAAGCCTATGGCATTGCTTTGACGAAAGATGATAATGGAAAAAGCGTCTTGCCAGCGCCCAGCATTTTTATTCTCAATAACAAAGGGCAAGTCTTGTTTAACTATGTCAATCCCGATTACAAAGTTCGCCCATCAGCAGATTTAGTGTTGGCTGTTGCTAAAGCGTTGAAACAAGACATGTGACAATGTTGTGGCGCAGTAAGTATCTGTGCTCACTGGTTTAAGGCGAGATTGAGTTTGTAAAGTGGTACAATAGGATTTGTGCTTTAATCTGTGTATTTTTCTATGAACTCACGCCTTCCTTTGCTTGATTTGCATCGTCATTTAGATGGTAATGTGCGTCTGTCCACCATTCTTGAGCTTGGCCAGCAGTTTGATATCACTTTACCTCACTACTCCATAGACGGGTTGAGACCCTATGCTCAAGTAACAACAATAGCCCCTGATTTAGTTGCATTTTTAGATAAGCTCACGTGGGGTGTTAGCGTTCTCGGCAATCTTGACGCTTGCAAACGTATTGCTATTGAAAATGTCGAAGATGCTATTGGGCAGGGAATAGATTACGCAGAACTGCGTTTTAGTCCTGCTTTTATGGCTGAAAAGCACAACTTGCCCCTGCAAGGTGTAGTAGAAGCGGTGGTAGATGGCGTAAAAAGCGCAACTAAAAACAACGACATAAAAGTGAATTTGATCGGCATTCTATCGCGCTCGTTTGGCGTTCAATCTTGCCTAAATGAACTAACGGCAATTTTAGCTTGTAAACACAGTATTACTGCTGTTGACCTAGCGGGCAATGAAAAAGACTTCCCTGGCGACCTGTTCGTAGAGCATTTTCAGAAAGTAAAGCGGGCCGAACTTCATATAACGATACACGCCGGTGAGGCTAGTGGCCCCCAGAGTATTTGGCAAGCCATTGAGGGGTTGGGTGCCACGCGTATAGGACATGGTGTTCATGCTATAAACGACAAAAAGCTAATGGACTATTTACGTGATAACCGCATTGGCATTGAAAGTTGTTTAACCAGCAACATCTTAACTAACACTGTCCAGTCTTTATCCCAACATCCACTGCGGCGTTTTTTAGATCACGGTATATTAGCGAGTATCAATACCGACGACCCAGCGGTACAGGGGGTAGAGCTTGACCACGAGTTTACCGTTGCTGCTAAGCAAGCCGGATTGACACCGGCTCATATTCAAAAGGCCCAAGAAAATGCGCTCGCCATCGCGTTTTTAAGCCAAAGTGAGAAAAACGAACTGTTAAAACGGCACCGTTAGCTTTCATCTATGGCGCTATAAGTACTAGCGCCGCAATATTGATATGACGTGTTTAGGACGGTTCAAGTTCTACTACAAGTCTTAAAGTGTTGTTCAATGCAATGTCATCAAATGGGTAGCACGTGACTAAATACAGCGTAGCCTGGTTTAGCGAAACAGCTAAATCACTTTGCGTTGTGTTAACCACTCGTTTTGCTGAAATACGATAGGGATGCCAGAGTCCGTCTTGGGTTTGCAGCTGAAGCATGTCGCCTATTTTTACATCAGCCAGAAAAGCAAAGTGGGTATCTTTGTGTCCACCGATAACGCTACTGTTGCTGCCTAATTTACCTGCATCGACGTGCCTCCCAGGCCCAAACGCTAACGCATTTCCCTGTGCGCCCTCAAGTATATACAGGTCTGTACCGCTTTTGGGATGGATCATTCGCCCAACCGGCCACGTGTCAGCCCAATACCAAGGTTTACTGTGTGTACCTGTGTGTAAGGTTTCGTCCCACGCCTGTTTAATAAGTATTTGGGCTAATTCCGCTTTTATCGATATCCAAGCTACGCGGCCAAAGGTAATACTTATCGTCATAATGAGAAGTAAACTGACAATTAATTTTATCTTAGCCATGAATGCCTGTTCCTTTTAACGTACTTAATACAAAGAAGAAAAGGTGTTTAGCATTGAGCATAAGAAGTAGCACAATGGCCAGCGCCCCTATGGCTAGATACAGGTTTTTACCTGTTGATGTTTGTGGGTAACTTACAGTGCGCAACTGCATGCCGTGGGGCAATATATTCTTTATGGCCTGTGACGATGAGGCGGCGTTCTGAGGTTTGGACGAGGCCTCTTCTACAGCCACAAAACTGGTATAGTCAGACAAGAGTTTGTGCGGTATCGCTACTTGCAAAATATCGTTCTTTACCTCTTCTTCCTTTCTGCCTAGCGCTTTTTCGTCCATTAGTGCCGCTATTTTTTTTCGCGCCCAAGATGTTGCGATACCGTATTGCTGCGCTGCTTCTCCTATGTCACCGCTATCTTGAATACTCCGCTGCCACTGATGTATTTCACCGTTTTTATCAGTTAGCGTACCGGTTAGCACAACGTTATTTAACGCCGCAGGGCTTACCTTGTCAGTGCTTTCGGTAGTGGACGGATAAAGGTTTGGTATCTTTATATTAATGAGCAGAGGTTCGCCTGCGTACAAGTCAGGAAGTCGTTTGGGGTAAATTTCTATGTCTCCTCGTTTTTCGATATTTTCAGGAAGCGCTAGGGTTAGGTTACTCAATACCGGCGTTTCCAGTTTTGTTAGAAGGCGCTGCATTTCTTTTTGGATACTATTGGAACTATCGATAAACACGTAGCTGCCTCGTCCAAACTTTGCTGCCCGCGTCATAAAATAGCTGTTGGGCGCGCTACCTATACCAACGGTAAAAAGTCTTGCCTCTCCCAATTTCGCTTTTATCAATGCAAAAAGCGCCGTTTCATTACCAATGGCACCATCGGTAATAAATACTATTTGCTTGATATGATTTTTCTGCGGCTTACTTTTTAATGCTTCATCTAATGCATTAGCCATTTCGGTCCCTCCATCAGCGCTAAGGCCAGAGATGAAAGACAAAGCAGTGCTGATATTGTGCGGCTTAGTATTCATTGGTTGACTGAACAACTTGGTATACTTTGAATTAAACGCGATGACGTTGAACCTGTCTTTTGTGTCTAAATTTTTTATTGCCATTGCTAGGGCGGACTTTGCATCTTCAATGGGGCGACCTCCCATTGAGCCAGAGGTATCAATGATAAATGTCACATCACGGGGAAAATCCTGTAGGTCATCAGGATTGACTTGCGGGGGAGTAAGCATAACCAATGCATAGTGATCGGCCCCTACTTTTTCTTTAAAATATGCTGCTGTTGGCACTGCTGCCGTTTCAGGTTGCCAGCGCAGCCAAAGGTCTCTGTCCATAGTGACAGCACCGTCTTTAAACGTCACACTGTAAGTGTGATCCTCCGTCGTTTTGGCTTGCCAGTGCACTGGGTGGCCAGCACTGGTAATTGAAGCAACTGGCATACCCGTGTTTAGTGTGGCGTTTAAAGAAAGTTGATGGGCATGCAAACTCTCACGTGCCTGAGTCATTAGAGGCGTGATCTTATCAGCGTCAGTTACCTCATCGGTAGGTACGCCCCACCCAGAAATGGGGGCATCTGTAGTAGCCTTTCTTTCACTTGCGCTACCAGCCAGAGCACGTTGTTTAAGTGCCGTATTATGTAGGTCGCTAATAGGAATACCAGGAATATAGCGCGGAGTCAGTGTAGTAGGCAGATGAAAACTAAACTCGCCATTTTCGTAGCCTACTTGTTGAATGAATTGGAGCGTAACTTTGATTTGCTCTTTTGGGGCTATATTAGCTACACGTTGTGTAAATAGGTTGGGCCTTTGTTGTGCTGTTAAACTGGCCTTCTTTCCTGCTTTTTTCGCTATTTCATACAGGTTTTTTGCTTCTTGCTTTGGTTTTATAGCACCGCGAATGACGCGTTCGCCAATCATCATTTCCATATGATTTATTGCGGCATCTTCACTTAAAGGAAAGGTATAGACAGCGTTTTGCCACTCATCACTGTTGTTAGAGAAGGTTTGCGTATACGTCACATGCGCAATCATGCCATTTACCTGAAGATCAACATGTGTTTTATGCAGCAAAGCAGAAGATGTTTCACCTTCTTTGTTTTTCATAAGTAGTTCGCCAGATTCAGCGTGACTTAGTGGGCTAGCTATTACACCAAGCAAGAAGCAAAGGACCGAAACAATAAAGAGTAACCAATGGTTACGAGGCTGAATGGTTGGTTCGCGTTTGTTAAACCAAGGTTTATAGGGTCGATGGGAAGCGAGGTAGTCGCGCTTTGGGTATTTGGGAAATAACATAATAACGTGCTCTGTGTAGTGACGGTACACTTCATTAAACGCGCAAAATAGGGCCAACTAAGAACAAGAAATGTGGCTAACTGGTGAATAATAATGGCGAAAGCGACGCGCTATTTCGCTATCGACTTTTCTCAGACGAAAAAGAGGGGAGGGTCAAGGTTCTCGAACGGTATGTAGCAAGCGCGTTTTGCCGTTCTTTAACAGTTAAATCTAGCCCTTTGCAGGGCACGATGATTAGTAATTAGTGCTTTACGTCGCCTGGTGTATGATCGGCAACAAATGCATTCCTTTCACCCATGGGTTTGTCATCTCCTACGGTACTGTCGGCTGTAGTCTGCAGCTCTATTGCTGAATTTACTTCTGCGCCAATAAGGATGATGTACGCTGTGAGATAAAGCCACATCAACAAAATAATTATCCCACCCACTGAGCCATAGGTTTTGTTGTAGGTACTAAATTCATTGATGTATACAGAAAAACTGTATGATGCGATGACCCATAATGCAGTGGCGAACACTGAGCCTGGGGTCACCCAACGCCACTGCGCCTCGCGGCGATGCGGTGCGTAACGGTATAGCGCTGATAGCGCAATATTAAAAAGACCTAGCATAAGCGGCCAAGTTAGCCACATGGCTTGCTCAGTGCTCAGCTTCCGAGACGTTAGCCAATGAATGGTCTCTGGCAATATGCTTATACATGCTAAAGCGACAATAACCGTAAAGATCATAAATACCGTACAGGTTATGCGTGCCAGGATGCCCTTGAAGAAGCTACGGCCTTCTGCTTCGCTATAGGTGATATTACACGCTTTAATTAAGGCGTTTGCCCCTTTACTGCTGCTCCACAAAGACAAAACTAGCGTGAAGAAAAAACTCCACCCCAATGTGTTACTCGACGCTTCAATTAAATTCGTAAGCTGTTCTTCAATGATGTAGCGGCTATCGCGAGGCACTACGTTTACCAATAAAGCCAAGTGATTTTGCAGTTCTGAAGGGCTGACAAGTAAGCCGTACAGGGCAATGGTAGCACCAAGCAGAGGGAATATAGCGAGCAAACAGTAGAAAGCGACACCAGCAGAAATGAGTGGAATATTGTCTTTTTGCAGGCTGGTGAAAATACGCTTTAAAATGCTCCACCAGCTTTTTAACGAAAGCTCGAATGCAGATTTAGCGTGATTAAAACTTTCCTTGCTCATATTTCTTGTACCTTCTCCAATGCACACAGCGTCAACTGTTAATACATGAAATACTCAATGTTGGCTTAATTCGAAACACAAAAAGCAACCAGCAGATGGTAAATGGCGCTATCGGCAGTAGTAAAGGTGTAAAGCTATTGTGTAAATCATTCCCATGTTTTGAAAATACCCGCCAAAGTATGTGATTGAAATGAATGGCTTTGGTTTGTTTTTTTATTTTATTTTAAGGGGTTAAGTGACTTAGGGGGATGGTTTGTAATTTGCAACGATACTCATGTTTTCGTTAAAAAGGACAAACAATGAGTAATAGCAACGAGTTAAAAGGTAAAAAAATCGCTATTTTGGCAACCCATGGGTTTGAGCAAAGTGAATTAATAAAACCTCGAGACATGTTCATTGAGCAAGGGGCAGAGGTAGACATACTATCCGTAGACGAACAATCTTCTATCAAAGCGTGGGACGAGGATGACTGGGGTAAAACGGTAAAAGTGGATAAACAGGTCTCGACAGTTAGCCCTGAGGACTATGATGCCCTTGTACTGCCAGGTGGCCAGATAAATCCAGATGTACTGAGAACAAAAGACGACGCGGTGACTTTTATTAAACGTGCAAACAGCGCAAATGGTGTTAAAGCCGTGGGGGCTATTTGTCACGGACCATGGTTACTCGTGGAGTCTGGGTTAGCAAAAGGCGCCACGTTGACGTCGTTTCCGAGTATTCGAACTGACCTGAAAAACGCGGGAGCAACGTGGGTCGATGACAAGGTTGTGGTGCATGACAAGCTAGTAACGAGCAGAAACCCTGATGATATATCGGCCTTTGTAGGCAAAATTAGCGAAATGATTGCCTAGGTGTTTACGTGATGCCTCTAAAACCACATTTTTAGCAGAATAAGTTTGTGCGCATCCCCTAGCTTAATTGTTTGCTGATGAGCGCCAAACCAACAAGGAGAATGTATGACAAACATATCCAGTGAAGAAAAGATTATTGCCATAACCGGGGCCTCAAGCGGTATCGGTAAAGCAACCGCCAAATATTTAGTGAACAAGGGCTATCGCGTCGCACTCATAGCACGAAGTGAGGAAAAACTGCGTGCCATAGTGAATGAACTGGGTGAAGAAAAAGCGTTTGCGGTAGCTGCAGATGTTAGCGATTTCAGCGATATAGAAGCGGCATTTAGCAAGGTTAATACACACTTTGGACGTATCGACGGTATTTTCGCAAACGCTGGACGTGGTGCAAAAGCGGCGGGCATAGAAAACGGCGATGTTAAAGATTGGCAAGGTATGCTGGGTGCCAATGTGAACGGACTGCTTTACACAGCGAAGGCGGGCTTGTCATATCTGCGCAACACTAAGGGACATTTTATTATTACCTCGTCAGTCGCTGGTCGCATTGCACTGAAGGGGTCGGTGTATGGCGCAAGCAAGTGGTTTGCCTACGGCTTTGGGCAAAACCTAGCAGAGGAGATGCGCGAATGGGGAGGGCGGTGCACAACAATTTGCCCCGGTATGGTTAATACCCCATTTTTTGATGAGCCAAAGGACGATAAATTACAGCCTGAGGATATCGCTAAGTCGGTATTCTTCGCGCTTAGTGCAGATGACTCTGCGTGCGTTCGCGAAGTATATGTAATGCCTGCAAACTAGGTAATGAAGCAAGTACGGAAAGAATTAAGGGAAATTCCAACAAGTCATTGCTCAACGAGTATAAGCGTTAGCTTGTACTCGTTTATACCAATCCGCATAGATCATTACCCACTCAGTGAACACGTTTAGTCTCGCTGAAAAAGTAATCATCTATTCAGGTTGGTTTTATATCATTTTCATGAAGTCATGCTAATTCGCTAAATAAAGTTTTTAGTCTCGTCATCAAATTCTACTCTAGAAAGTATAACTAACTACCACATCACGAAGCATCGTTGGTTAAACGCTAATGTGTGACAAGAAAACAATAAAAGGTCCTTACAATGACGAGTGAATTTTTTGGAAAAACGGCAATAATTTCTGGTGCAGCAGGCGGTATTGGGCTTTCCCTGTCTTATGCTTTAGCTGAGCAAGGCATGAATATCGTAATGGGCGATATCGACAATATTGCACTAGACAACGCTGCAAATGGGTTAAGGGAGAAAGGCTATAACGTACTAACGTGTGCCCTTGATGTAACCGAGTTTTCTCAGTGGGAAGCGATTGTGTCTAGCGCCAAAGAAAAGTTCGGCAAGATACACATGGTGGTAAACAATGCAGGTGTTGGTGGTACACCAGGAAAGGTCGAAGAGTCTGAACACGAAACATGGCGTTGGGTGATGGACGTAAACGTTATGGGGGTACTTTTCGGCGCACAAGCCTGTATCCCTTCAATAAAAGAACACGGCGAGGGCGGTTGGGTTCTTAATGTGGCTTCAATGGCCGGCATGATGGGCATGCCATACGCTGGCGCTTACTGTGCATCTAAAGCTGCTGTTGTGTCGATGACAGAGAGTTGGGTTGCTGAACTTCATCCTTTCAACATTCATACCAGTGTATTGTGTCCAGCGTTTGTAAAAACGCGAATTCACGAGTCTTATCGAAATAGACAGGAAAAATATGCGGTAGCGCCAGATAAACGCATAAACAAAGAAAAACTAATGGCCGGAGCGAAAGCAGCAACACAAGCTGTCGAGTCGGGGATCCCAGCAAACATGCTGGCGAAGCGCGTAATTGAAGCCCTTATCTCTAAGCAAACGTATATTTACACTCACCCCAATTACCGAAAAGTTACTGCAAACCGATTTAAAGCTATTGATGGTGCTTTTGAAGATGCAGAGAAAAGCGATGTGGTAGGGCATTTAGTTAACGACGACATCGTGACGTTTTAATCAGGCGGCGAGAGGGCCAATATTGCCTTCTCGCTAACTTGGTCAGCGCAAAATTATAGTTCACGAAGATAAATAGCAGTTTGTACTAACCTGCCTCGAAAATACGAGGTTGCCGCTATATAACCTCACTTCAAGCACAATGCTAAGTGCACAGTACGCTTTATAAAATTACACATTAACAACGTATCTCAAGGCCCGATTCAGGAAATGTCGCCGTAGTAAGACGTGCTTTATCAGTGTCGTAGTCTTGATCTAAACGCCATGGGGCTTTATGACCTTGCTTAGGAATACTGTCTTCAGAGCGCTTTATATATCCGGAAGAAAGGTTGAGAAACAACTCTGGCTTGATATCGGGGGCTGCTGTTGGCACAAAATATTGCGCGTTATTAGCATCGATATGGTTAATGAGTCGACATATATACTGAGAAACCAACTCAACTTTTAGCGTCCAGGACGCGTTGGTGTAGCCGAATACCATACCAAAGTTGGGAATATCTTGCAGTAAAGCCCCTTGGTAAAACATCTTATTACCTATATCTTGAACACATCCGTCTACGCATATGTCCACACCCGACATAAACAACATTTTTAACCCTGTTGCGGTAATGACGATATCAGCGTCTAAATGATGCTGCTTTGTTTGGATCCCGGTTTCAGTAAAATGACAAATTTCATCGGTAACGATGGATGCTTTATTTTCATTAAGGCTGTTGAATAAGTCTGCATCAGGTACTAAGCAAAGCCTTTGCTCCCATGGATTATATCGAGGCGAAAAATGCTTGCCATCAATGTCTTTTTTCAATAATTGGCGACGTTTCTTATTAATTATTTTTTTTGCTTTCTCTGGGTGCTTTGTCATGTAGTTGAAGTAAAACTTGCCTAACCATATATTTTTCTTGCGGACTAGTTTAGAGGCTGCCTTCGCCGGCAATATAGCTTGTGCCACTTTGGTAATAAAGTCGCGCTGGGGCCGAGATAGAATATAAGTGGGAGAACGTTGAAGCATAACCACATGCTTGGCTTTTTTGGCAAGGTTAGGCACAAGGGTAACGGCGGTTGCCCCACTGCCGATTACCACAACATTTTTGTTTTCGTATTCTACGTCATCGGGCCAAAACTGAGGGTGAATTAGCTCACCTTTGAATTGTTCGCTGCCTTTAAACGTTGGACTATGGCCTTGTGAGTAGTCGTAATAACCGCTGCAGGCAAAAAGGTATTGCGCGTGAATTATCTCACTTCCCTGCGGTCCATTAACACTGACTTCCCATCGCTTCTTCATAGTGTTCCAGTTCAAATGGGTCACTTTGTGTTGGTAATGGATGTGCTTTTCAATATCAAATTTTTTCGCAGTATCTTTTAAGTACTGGCATATGCGGTCGCCAGTCGCTAAGGATTCTCGTTCTGTCCACGGGTTGAATTGGTATCCGTACGTATACATGTCACTGTCTGAGCGCACACCTGGATATTTAAATAAATCCCAAGTTCCGCCAAGGCTGTCTCGACCTTCCAAGATCATTAATGATTTATTGGGGCACAAGGTTTTCAAGTAATAGCTTAAACCAATCCCAGAAAGCCCTGCTCCTACTACAACAATATCGACGTGCTTATTCATTAGCGTGCTGTCCTTTAAAACACAAAGTGATACCCGCGTTATCCCAACAATCTCACAATTAATGTTTGATATTTTGAGGGGGCATATCGCTGTAATTTGTCTAATAATTTGGCATCTGTACCCACTAGTATCCGCGTTCTTTTACGTATAATGGCTTGCATAATTGTGGCGGCAGCTTCTTGAGCTGACGTTCTCGCTAACTTGTCGTTAAAGCGTGCTCTGCGCTGTTCAAGGGTCATTGATGCTGCCGAGCCTACTCTTTGTGAACCTTCTCGCCCGTTGTCAACAATCGACGTTTTCACACCACCAGGATGAACACAGGTAACACATACGTGGGGAGCGCTGATTTGCAACTCCATGCTCAGACTGTCGCTAAACCCCCTTACAGCGAACTTCGACGCATTATAAGCAGCGCTGTTCGGGGTGCCAATCAGGCCAAACAAACTAGATACATTTACAATGTGTCCCCAGGAAGCGGACTTGATCAGCGTAAGGAACGCTTTCGTACAGTGAACCACGCCCCAGAAGTTGATGTTCATCAACCAATGAAAGTCTTTTAAATCAACCGACTCAACGCTGGCAGACAAGCTCACGCCAGCGTTATTTATTAATCCATTTATCTCACCGAAATGCTCTTTGCAGTCATGTGCCCAAAGTTCAACGTCGTGTTCATCTGAAACATCCAATACATGAGTGGTAATGTCGCAATAAGGAAATTCTTCCACAACTTCAAGACGAACAGCATTTAAATTCGCTGGATCTTTATCACACAGTGCAAGGTGACAACCCGCAGAAGCCAGCTCAAATGCTAATGCTCTTCCAATACCGGATGCTGCGCCGGTAAGCGCGAAAACTGAACCATGGAATCGGTCCTTATCGCTAATGGTTTTAGTGGTTTTCATAATAAAAGTAAGGACACCTTTAAAATACACATGTAAATAATGTGTTATTGAATTGTTAATTTTAAGGTGGTAACGTCGCAAAATCTTTGTCATTTGAGGTCAGGCTGATGCTCAGTAAACATTTCGCAGGAAAAAAGCATGTAATATCAGGTGATTATGTGGCACATCTGCGGAATTTTGCTATGGAACAGAATGTTTCAATGGATGTACTGCTAAAAGACGTTGGTTTATCACCTCAGCAGTTATTGAACCCACCATTATTTGTTGATGACGCAGACTTCAATACACTTTGCGCCAACTTATTTGAAGCACTAGAGTTTCCGTTTTTAAAGGCTGCTGAGCTCGCGAAAACCATGACGTTTTCACTTCATGGCGCTTTGGGCGTAACCATTCAAGGCGCTAAAAACCTTGAACAAATGCTGTTACTGGCACAAAAATATTATCGAAGCAGGGCAAGCAACAGAGCCCTTGTATTGGAAAAGCGTGATGGTTTTTTACACGTTATCCCTCAAAGTGATTACCTAGAGCGTTCACCTTATATTACGCTTGCTGTTATGGTCAGCTTTACCATTCTTATTGGCCAAAAATTAAAGCGGCACCATGTGAATGATCGTTGTCGTATCCGTTTAAAAAGTAAAAAACCGAGTTATGTACCTCAACAATGGCAAGAAGCACTGTCGGTGTCTTTTAACGAAGTACAAGACGAACTTCTGGTTCCGCTAGCGTGGTCTAATCTCCCCATCGACAGTATCGACAATAGCTTTGTAACACTTGCCGAGACGCAATGTTTGGAAACGCTTGCGTCACTCACTTCAAATGATGTAAAGACCATTGTTACTGATTTGCTTAAACATTCTCCCACCAACATGTTAAACATCAAGGCGGTGGCAAACGAACTTTGTATGTCGCCCAGTAGCCTTCAACGGCGATTGAAAGATGAGGGGCTTACCTTTAAAGCGCTTAAGCACCGCATTATCGTTGAGGAAGCAAAGCGGCTTCTCCTAGAGGGGGCCACCGTAGAGGAGATCGCTGAAATCCTAGGTTTCAATGACGCGTCAAGCTTTTCCAAATCGTTCAAATCAATCGTGGGCGCTACGCCTGGAGAATTCAGGCGTGCCGTATAAATATCAATCCGTATAGCTCCTTAGCCATTCAGCGAGAGTTAACATGTTCGTGATCGCGGCCCGTTATCGCAGGCAAACTGACATCATTTAACAAAAAATTTGCATTGTATTCACATGGGCGAGGTGTGAAGAAGACGCCATGCTTGAATGCGAAATATCATTTTGAACAGAATGATAAAGGGAGAAAGCGATGAAAAAGCATCAGTTTGATCATTTAAAACTAGAGATAAAGCCCCGCCACATGGAATTTCCTTTTGGCTGTCTTCAAAGCCTGAAATTTTTTGACGACAACATTTATAAATCTGCTTTTATTGCAGGTATGTCAACGTCATTTCCAGATGGAGAGACAGAGTTTCTTAATTCTGTCCGTAATTATCGCAACCGCATTCACGACCCTGATCTTAAACGGCAGGTAAAAGGCTTCATAGGACAAGAAGGCCACCATAGCCATCAGCATGGGAAAATAAATAAAGAGCTAGATAGACTTGGCTACGATACCGCAAGTATTCAGAAGTCGTTAAAGAAATTAATTAAAAAACGAGTGTCTAAATATAGTGATAAGTTCAGGCTTGCGCACACGGTATCTATTGAGCACATCACGGGTATTATGGCCGAGCATGCATTAGCGCATCCTGAACTCTTTGACGGTATGGAAGCGCCCTTTAAAGACTTAATGATGTGGCATGCTGTGGAAGAGTTAGAGCATAAAGCTGTAGCATTTGATGTTTACCAAATGTGCGTTGGAGACCAACCTTATCTTCATCGCGTGATGAAGCTTGCCATTGCTTTACTGTCGCTGCGGTTAGGACGTTTTATGTTGATACTCGCGTTCAAAACCGGTAAATGGAAAAGCTGGCGAGAGTGGCGTGATTTTTCTCGGTGGATGTTTGGAGCAAACGGTTTATGGCGCTCGTTGCGTCAGCCCTATAAAGCGTTTTTTAAACCGGATTTTCATCCTTGGAACTCTGGAGGGTTAGCGCTAATTGAAAAATGGGAAACGCAGCTTTATCGGCCTTGTCAGGATAAACATCACCCTGAATACGGGCGTGAACAGCAGCAACGTATTGCGTGAAATGAGTACGTTTATGAAGCGCTATAAATGCCAAATCTGTGGCTGGATCTACGACGAAGTATTGGGCGCGCCTGACGAGGGTATAGCGCCCGGTACGCTGTGGTGCGATGTGCCTGATACTTGGGTATGTCCAGATTGTGGTGTGAGTAAAATAGAATTTTATATGGAAGAGATATAAGCGTGCCACTAATCAAGTCAATATAGTGCGTCAGTATAGCGAAGCTTGTCAGTCTGCGCATTACTGCGCAAGGTATGCATAAGCATTGTTGGTAGGGGGCTTATTTACAATCAACCGAAATCATCGTTTTTTCACGAAACACGCCGCGATTGCGAACATTCAAACTCTCGCTGAGTAGGTAATGACCTGTGCGGATAAGTTTTATTTAAATGAAAATTTAAACAATGTTTAACTTTTAAACTGGTCAATTTGTCGTGTTATCTGTTGTAACAGGTGTAAATATTAAGTAATGCTAGTACGTGAAAAATAATAACGACGAAATCCAGGGACAAAAAATGAAAAAGCTTTTAAAAGCTGCAGTTGCTGTATCTATAGCGCTGTCATACTCGCCTGCATGGGCAGCCAAATCTGACGACAAAAATACCACCTTTAATAGTAAAACTTTCGAAGCGATGGAGCTAAGAAGTATAGGTCCAGCCTATATGTCTGGCCGTATTGCTGATATTGCTATTGACCAGAATAACCCTTCTACTTGGTATACCGCTGTGGGCTCAGGTGGTGTGTGGAAAACAACCAATGCTGGAACGACATGGGAACCTATATTCGACAAGCAGGCCGTTTATTCAACGGGGGACGTTACTATAGCACCGAGCAACTCGAATATCGTATGGGTAGGCACGGGCGAGAATAACGGCGGCCGACACATTAGTTTTGGTGACGGTGTGTATAAGTCGATGGACGGCGGTAAAACGTGGAAAAATATGGGATTAACCAAATCCGAACACGTTTCCGATATCATCATTCATCCCACAAACCCAGATATTGTTTGGGTTTCGGCACAAGGGCCACTGTGGACTGGAGGTGGTGAACGCGGCTTGTATAAAACCACAGACGGCGGTGAAACGTGGAAGCAGGTTCTCACTACAGCAGACGAATGGACGGGCGTTACGTCTTTAATTATTGACCCTAGAAATCCAGATAAGCTCTACGCTGCCACGTGGTCGCGTCAGCGCACGATCGCCGCTTATGTTGGCACGAATGAAGGAGCAGGAATACATACTTCTGATGATGGTGGTGAAACGTGGACCGAGCTTAAGACAGGACTGCCAAGTGGCAATATGGGTAAAATCGGTATGGCAATATCACCGATGAACCCTGATGTGCTTTATGCCACTATTGAAACCGATAATCGCGGCGGTGGTTTTTATCGCTCTGACAACCAAGGGGCAAGCTGGAAGAAGATGTCTGATGAAGTTGGCGGCGGTACTGGCCCACACTATTATCAAGAAATCTTTGCAGACCAACATCAATTCGATCGCGTCTACATAGCCAGTAACTACAGCAAAGTTTCCGATGATGGCGGTAAAACCTGGACACCAATAAATACGAAGCGCAAACACGTAGATGACCATGCTATGGCGTTTCATCCTACCGATCCTGACTTTGTTCTTATGGGCTCTGACGGTGGGATTTATATGTCTCACGACAGAATGGCAAACTGGCGTTTCATGGCGAATTTGCCAATTACGCAGTTCTATAAAGTTGCCCCTGATGACGCGACACCGTTTTATAATGTGTATGCAGGCGCACAAGACAACTCTACACAAGGTGGTCCGTCTCGCACCAACCGAAAAGAAGGTATAAAAAACAAAGATTGGTTCTTAACCTTAGGGGGGGACGGTCACCAGCCAGCGGTTGAACCAGGAAACCCTGATATCATTTATTCTCAGTGGCAACAGGGAAACCTTACCCGTGTAGACATGACTACAAAAGAAGGTGTCTATATCAAACCTCAGCCGCTTCCGGGCGATCCCGCTGAGCGTTTTAACTGGGATGCACCGATAAACGTATCTGCCCACGATCCGAAACGTATTTATTTTGCGTCTCAGCGTGTGTGGCGTAGTGATGATCGCGGTGATAGCTGGACAGCAATTTCTGGCGACCTCACTATGAACAAAAATCGCATGCATATGCCAATGATGGGAAGAACGTGGTCTGTAGAGGCAGGGTGGGATTTGTACGCCATGTCTGAATTTCACACCATAGCTAATTTCGCTGAAAGTCCTGTTGATGAAAATATATTATGGGTAGGGACGGACGACGGTTTGATCCAAGTGACCACAGACGGTGGCAAAAATTGGAAAAAAATCGAATTAGACGATATCAAAGGCATTCCTGAAACAGCCTATGTTAATGACATTCGCGCTGATTTATTTGACCCCAACACGGTATATGTTGCCTTAGACAATCACAAATACGGCGACTATAAGCCCTATTTAATCAAGTCGACGAATTTGGGTAAAAAATGGACATCGCTTGCCGATGATCTCCCCGAAAAGCATTTGGTGTGGCGTATAGTTCAAGATCACGTTAACAAAAATCTTATGTTTATCGGCACAGAGTTCGGTGTGTTTTTTACGGTTGATGGCGGTAAAGAGTGGGTTGAATTGGACGGTGGAATTCCTACCATTTCTACTCGGGATGTAAAAATTCAACGACGCGAAAACGATCTGGTTGCCGGTACGTTCGGCCGTGGTATTTATATCCTAGATGACTATGCGCCCTTGCGCGAACTTAGTCCAAAGGCCTTGCAAGAAGATGCCTTGTTGTTTGCGCCAAGTCGCCCGGTTAAATGGTTTAATTTAGACGACAATCATACCGATTCAGATGGTGACGATCGCTACGCGGCTAAGAATCCAGCGCACGGTGCGACCCTTACGTATTTCCTTAAAGACAGTATTTTAACGGCGAAAGAAAAGCGTCAAGAGGCAGAGAAAAAACGCCTTGATGATAAAAAATATCCCAAGTACCCATCTTGGGAAGCGGTTGAAGCAGAAATAGAAGAGCCAAAGCCTGCTGTTTATCTAGAAATTCGCGATAGCGCAGGCGATATAGTGAACCGTGTGGAAGGTAGTACTAAGAAAGGCCTTCACCGCGTGACATGGGGCATGGACTTCGCAGCGTCAATGCCACTTGCGGATAGCAAAGGGAGAGGTAGAGGACTACCAGCGTTACCTGGTAATTACTCTGCAACGTTGTTTAAGCGAGAAGGCGCAGTGGTTACGCAGCTTGCCGAGCCTGTCGACTTTGTCTTAGAGTCTATTTACACGGGAGCGCTAGAAGGCCCAAGTGCTGATGAAATAGCCGCTTTCACTGCAAATATTGAACGTGTACAAAAGCAAGCGATGACAGCATCTGCTGTACTAAAACAGCTCAATGAAACGATGACGCTGTTGCGAGTTGCTATTGATAGAACACCATCTGATATAGCTGCGTTAGAGACGTCATACGCGTCAATCGACCAAGCGCTCAATGCTATTAACAATACTCTGTTCGGTTTAGAATCACGTCAGCGTAAAGGTGCGACACCAGCGACGATAATGAGCCGATTGGGGTATGCACGCTCAGCGCTACGCTCTACTTATGGTCCTACTCAACAGCATAAAGAGCAGTTGAATTTTGCCAGCGAAAGCTTGACCGAAATCAGTGAGCAAATTAAAACGCTTCAAACGTCAACGGTGCCAGCGCTTCAGCAAGCCGTAGTAAAACAGGGAGGACCTTGGACAGCAGGCCTTCCGGTTATAACGAAATAACAGCGAGTTATTGGCGCGTAAAAAACGACATGGCAGCAGCAACGCTGCCATGTTTTTTTGCTGCTTCAGACGTATAAAAAAATCTACGTCTCATCACTATCAGTTTGGTTATAAACGACTGATGCCCCATAAGCGTAATATCAATTCTTACCGTTCACTCTTTAGTTGTCGTGGATAAATGAAAACCTTTTTAACGTACAAAACATGCCATCAAAAACCGCTTTTTGCAGCAAGCCTTTGTGCTTTTCTGTGCTCTTTTTTAGCAAATGCAGAATATGTTGAAACGTACACTGTTACGGTAAAACGGCCTTTTTTTGATGAGACACTAAACAAAATATTTCCCCATTTCGAATACAATAAGAGAAACTCTCCCTTGTCTGCGAGTGCTAACGAGCTGCTGGTCCAGTCTCCTTCGGTCAATTTAAATGGGCAAGGGGGGCAAATTCAAAATATCAATATTCGAGGCTTTTCTCGATGGCGAGTGCAGTCACTCATTGACGGTGTACCTATTACCAGCGATCGTAGAGCCGGTGCTAGCGTGAGCTTTGTGGCTCCAAGTCTTATAGAACGGGTTAGCGTATTGCCGGGCGCCACATCGACATATCTTGGGTCGGGCGCTATTGGTGGCGCTGTCAATGTACTATTTGCCGAAAACTTTACTCCTCATGCGCGCTTTGCTTTTAGTGAAAATCAAAGATTATCAGAATACAGTTACGCCAGCGTATTAGAGTATGAAAACATGGGAACAACCGATTGGCATTTGTCCTACCGCACTGCAAATAATGGTACAGATGCAAATGGCAACACGTTATTTGACCAATTCACGCAATCGTCGGCATTTGTTAGGCAACGCTTTGACAGTGGCGTTTTAAAAGAAGCGTGGACACTGTATTCACATAATAAAGATATAGGTAAATCGAGCAGCGATTTCCCCGAAAGCAGGATCACAACGTACCCTAAAAACACCCATTGGCTTGGCAAATTACGCTTCGATATTAACGGGCTAGATACCAATGTATGGTGGCATAAATCTACGCTTGATACTCATATTTTAAGGCCTGGGAATCGGATAAACACAAGTCAGAACGAAGCCTTTGACGTTGGCATAGATACAGGAAAAACCTTGTTATACCGCAATTGGTCAGCCAACTGGCGCATTCAAGGTAGAGCCAGAAATGGCGTCATTATCAATGAACAAGAGTATTCGCTTTTTGATCAGCTAACGTACGATATAAACACCTTAGATGCCAGTGAAGTTAATGCGGCCGCGCTGTTTGATGTATCAAGGCATTTTGGCCGTTCTGCAATTGCAGTAGGCACTCGGGTAGATTGGCAACAGCAACGAAATGAAAACGACACGGTTTCAAGTGAAAACATAAGTGCTTTTGTTGGTGTTAATCAAGAACTGAGTACGGCTTGGAGTGCGAGCCTGTATTTTTCTAGTGCATTTAGAAACCCATCATTAACTGAGCGCTACTTTTCAGGTGAAACTCCAAGGGGAGCGGTTTTAGGGCGTCGTAACCTCAATACCGAAAAATCGTTTAATATTCAGGCTAGCATACTTTATCAGTACAAAGACTTCTCAGGAACCGTTGAACTGTTTCATCAAGCCATCGATGACTATATAGAGCGCGTAGACGTGTCTGGAGGTACCGGTGAGGTTTTGCAATATAGTAATGTTGCAAAGGCCGAGATAGATGGTGTCAGTTATCAGTTTGCATGGCAGCCGATAAATAGCAAATGGGATGGACGATTTTCGGGGGCGTGGATAAAAGGAGAAGACAACGCAGGTATCCCGATTGCCGATATTCCGGCCAATAGACATCGGGTTGATGTTGGCGTTTCAATAGATGAAATACGTGGATTTACAGTGCTAACCTATCGTGCAGCTAAGTCGGACGCTGCAGATGGTGAAAGGCGCTTGGACGATGTCTTTACTATGGACATTGGGGCTTCGTGGAATTGGAACAGCATGCGTATAGAAGCAAGCATTCAAAACCTTTCCAATCAACAATACTATGTCAGCCCAGACGATAAAGCTGCATTTGCGCAAGGCCGAAGCGTTCAATTTGCGCTTACGTACTTGTTGTAGCATTGGGCTTTGGTAGTTGGGTAATGGCCTACTAGTGCTGCCTATTTCTATAATGTTGTTTAAAGTATTTACTTTTTAATGTGGTAACCAGCATAACCATTCCTGTAACCCATAATACAAAAAGCAGCACTGCCGCTGGCAAAAATAGCCATAGTTTGGCTCCTTCGAAAAACCAGCTTCCATCATGAATTGCTTCGATGGTATCGGTGCGCCGATAAGCAATATGAAGCACATTGCTGGTTGTTGCATCGATCTGCACTTCCCAGTGGTTCTTACCGCGCACTTTAATAATTCCTTTGTCTGGGCGGACATCTAATCGGTCGATATCGTCCCACTGTTGCAGATTTACCTGGGGTATCTGCTTGACGGTACTTAGCACTTGCTCAAAGGACAGAGCAGGCGCACCTGCCGCTACTTTTTGCGTTGGAGGCTGGATCCAGTCAAACTCTTTTTTAACCTGTAGTAGTAGACCACTTCCAACAACAATCAGGACAGGAATGAAAATAGACAACGATATCCACAAGTGAAGATTGCGGCTGGTTCTACGAAGATTGACTGACATGCATTACTTACTCATAAAATAGGCGTGCTGCGTACATGAATTTGTAGGGTGTAACTACGCAATATTTATTTATATTACGTCATGTTAAAGAGCGTGTAAAAATCACCTTGTACCGTATAACGCATATTTTCTCGCCTGCGTCGTTTTTGAGCGTAAGTTGCATTGTCTATGTCGCGTAAGATTAGCCCCTGCGTCTAAATGGTTAATGAATGATGGGGTGTGCGAAGTGGAGACGGGTGTCACACGTTAACGAGACAACAGATTCAGTCAATTTTAAGCGACCAATATCTTGCCATACAGCGTTGTCTGCGCCATTAGCATTAAATGGGGCGGCATGAATGTCTAATACAATTTCACGGTTTGGATAATGTGCAACGTTAAGTTCCTCTCTGAAGTCGTCTTTATCAACAAGGGGCGTTTGCGAACTCGCTGTAGCGCGCAGCCAGTAGGGTGAGATTGAACTTTCTGTATTAATGTCAGCTAAATGCGAAACAGGCCGAAAGCGCGCATTTGCCTTATCTCCTGAAAACATTTTGTCAGCAGATTCTAAATCTTGCTCTAATCGATAGGCCGTGAGTAACTGGCTAAAGGGCGGAAGCTCACCTAATTGAGGTTCATTGGTTAAAGGTAAGCTAAGCACGTGTTTAGTTCGGGTTCCGCCAAGAGAATGCATTAAAAAGAAATTGACCGAATGTTGGTTAGAAGGGAAAAGCTTTACCGCAATAGCAAACGCACGTTTTTCCGACTGTGTTGTTCCGTTTAAGCTTACCGACGCTCTTACAATAGCGGGAATGCGAACTCTTTTTTCGTACAGACCTGTATAGGGACTGTTCTCACCCATTTCCCAAGTGCCAGCAAAACAAATACCGTTGGCCTGGAGCAGCTTTTGACCTGAGGCTAATTCAACAAAGTCAGCCTTTGAAGTTAGTGTTCGTTTTGCGTGTCTTAGCAGCAGGTTTTCTCCTGCTTGGTCAAACAACTTTTTACTCACTTTATAGTGGGGAAAAAAAGGATACGGATCTGAGAAAACGCGCTTTTTTACTTCGGAAAAGCGCAATGCGCTTAGGCGAGGTTGAAGAGGCTTTTCATCTTCTCCGTTGCTGTGTTGCACATGCGTTTGTTGGCTACCTTTTGTCATAAGGGGAAGTGAAAAAAGAATAAAAAAGCACCACAGAGTGAAAGAATTTTTCATTGTTATAGGTCTTGATAAATATCTTGTCGTTACATTAAGACGTTTAGCTATGCCTTGCAATTCCGTTACAACCAGAGAACAACAGCTTGCGCACACACAACAGCGGATGGGGCAACACTTCACCCCCAATCAACTTTTGGGAAGAACGCACACCATCGGCTGTGTAGCCATAGAAATTACGCAAAAATGCAATCTAGATTGCACCTTATGCTATTTGTCTGAACATTCTCAAGCGGTACGTGATATTCCCATAAATGAAGTGTTTAAACGTTTAGACAACGTGCTTAATCATTATGGACCAGGAACGAGCGTGCAGATTACGGGCGGCGACCCCATGTTAAGAAAACGCAGCGAGCTGATTGAAATTGTTGCTTATGCTAATCAGTTAGGGCTACACACAGCATTATTTACCAATGGTATTGCTGCAACGCGTGAGTTGCTAACGGCCTTAGCAAACGTTGGTTTGAACGATGTGGCTTTTCACGTTGATACCACGCAAGAGCGAGAAGGTTTTGATAATGAAGCATCGTTGAATGCTGTCCGCGAAGAATATATAGAGCGGGCCAGGGGCTTGGGGCTTATGGTAATTTTTAATACGACGGTGCACACCCACAACTTCGCTGAATTGCCCATGCTGGTGGATTTTTTTGTGGCGCGTGCCGACGCGGTTAGTTTCGCATCATTCCAACTGCAAGCCGAAACAGGCCGTGGCGAGTGGGGGGCACGGGCTGATGTAATTGACCCTGTAACCGTAAAAGCTGCTATTGAAAGCACCATCCGCAAAGCGTTACCGTGGGAGAAAGTTCGGATTGGACACAGTGACTGCCATAGCTACATGCCTACTCTCGTTGCCAATGGGCAGGTTTATTCGGTGGTTGATGATGAGCACTTATTTGCACAGTTTATTGAGGACTTTAAGCATATACAAACTACCCGGCAACACGGTAGCGCCAAAATTGTGTGGGATTATAGTAAAGCGTTGTTAGCGCGCCCAAGCTGGTTGTTAAAGCTTGCTAAGGCATCCGTTATAAAACTATTAGAAATGCGAAAAAGCCTTGTGAAAAGCAAAGGCCGAGTACATAAGCTGTCGTTTTTTGTGCAGAACTTTATGGATGCCAGCGCGCTTCAGCAAGACCGAATTCATGCGTGCTCTTTTATGGTCATGACTGCTGATGGCCCTGTTTCAATGTGTAAGCACAATGCTGAAAGGGATGAACATATCTTAAAGCCTCTGACTTATACCGACCGCCGTGGGCAAGTGAAGCAGTACGAGCCACTTTCAAAACGCTACAAGCAAGAAAACGTGATCTCCATTCGCAATATTGTCGATGACGCCCCACGTATTACAAGCGAGACAACGCCGCCTTTAGAGACTAAAACGCTATTTGTTACCAATACACCTCATAAAAATACGCAGCCCCAGTCATCATTGAAAAGAGTATAAGGAGACCGTAGTGAAGATTCGGTATTTGCTTCAGCTTAAAAGTGTTAGTGTTTTCATGTTATCTCTTTTACTGCTCTATACGCTACCCTTTGCCGCGCGCAGTAAAGCATTTGAAAATGCAACGGCAGAAAGTAATTTACAAACAGAAGAGCTTATTAAGCTTAAGCAGGCTTATCGCAAAGCAATGTCAGACTGGGCTTATGTGCTTCAGCACTATGTTGATGAAGAGGGGCGCACTGACTTCAAGTCTTTGTCAGATAACAGGCAGCCGTTGGAAAATATGGTGGCGTTTATTAGTTTCGCGAGCCCAGCCATGACCCCTGAGTTATTCGATTCACCGCAATCTGAAATGGCTTATCATATTAACACGTACAACGCGTTGGCCATGCACGGAGTTATCGAAGAAGGCATTCCTAACGGATTTACCAACTTTTTTTCTCGCGCGGCTTTTTTCAAGTTTCGCGATGTAGTGATTGGCGGTCGGGTTACTAACTTATATGACTACGAAAACGACATAATAAGGCCCCTTGGCGAGCCTAGAGTTCACTTTGTACTCAACTGCATGGTTAAAGACTGCCCGAGGCTACCACAAACTCCATTTTACGCCGCTACACTGGGCCAATCCCTTGAAAAAGCCACCACAGAATTTTTTGCTAACAAAAAGCACTTTTACGTTGATGATAAACGCGGGCAAGTGTTCGTATCGGAAATACTCGACTTTTACACCGAAGACTTTGTTGCCTCAGGTAAAGCAAAGGACTTACTACAGTACATCAATCCTTATTTAGTAGACCCCATCCCACAACATTATGCGTTGCGATTTATTGATTACGATTGGCGTATTAATGCACAGCCAGACAGTGGCGCTGTGAGTGGGGCTATCGAAACATCTGATGTTATTTACCTTTCAGCAAGCAAGAGAGAAAAGAAAAAGGCAATGGACGACGTAGTAAGCGAAAGCAACGGTGTTATACAGCTGAAAAGTTCGCCTAACCACACCACCGTAATAGAGCTCTATACATCGCAGGGCTGCAGCAGTTGTCCACCGGCTGAAAAATGGCTATCTGGCTTTGTAGAAAGTAGCAATCTTTGGACAGAAATCGTGCCAATTAACTTTCATGTAGACTATTGGGACTACCTAGGTTGGAAAGATCCTTTCGCAAATAACGCGTTTAGCGAAAGGCAGAGAGACTACAAGAATGTAGGTAAGGCGAACACCATTGCTACACCAGGGTTCGCTTTAAACGGCCGCGGTTGGAATGGCTGGTTTCGTGGTCAGGCAATTCCTCAGCGTGTAGCCCCTTTAAGTGGCGAGTTAAATGCACTTATTTCAGATGGCGAGATTAGCGTGACGTTTGAAAATACGTTGGCACAAAGTCATATTCGCTCGGATTTTACAGCACACGCGGCCCTGCTAGGCTTCGGCATTGAAACTTCCATAAAGCGAGGTGAAAACGCAGGGAGAAAGCTTATTCACGATTTCGTTGTTATCGGTTATGAACACGTATCACTGCCCCTATTAGCCTACGAAAATCAACAACCGGCAAAGGCCAGAAACGAGCAGGCCGTGGTAAGCGTTAAGGGGCATTTAGCTGTGCCTGACAGCAAGCACATAAAGACAACCAGAAAAGCGCTCGTGGTGTGGGTGTCGCAATCCAACGATCCTTCACCTATTCAAGTAGCGGCGTCATGGTGGGATAACTAGGGCGTATCGCGGGTGACTTCACCTAGCATTAAATCATTTCCCTGAATCGTTAACCGCGCTAGAGTAAGTAAAGTTACTTTAGAGCAAAAGCAAGGTGCATTTCGCTTTTATTTAACAAATTTCTACTCTACAGGCCACAGTGTCTATGGAGCCTAATACTATGGAGCCCTATACAGTGAAGCCCGATACAGTGAATGATGCGGTACATATCCCTCAAGAAGCGTTTGATTGGTACGACGAGTATGCACACGGTGATATAGACCGTCGCACCTTTTTAACGCGCTTAGCATCGCTATCAGTGGCAGGATTAACGGTAAGTGCAATTGGTAGTGCGCTTATCCCCGATTATGCAAAGGCAGAGCAGGTGTCTTTCAACGACCCAGCAATTAAAGCAACCTATGAAGTTTTTTCGTCTCCTGACGGCCATGGAGAGGGCGGAGGTTACTTTGTTCAGCCTACAAAGCTTCCTAAGTCTGGCGTTGCGCCCTGTGTTCTTGTGGTTCATGAGAATCGTGGACTAAACCCATATATAAAAGACGTTGCTAGACGTCTCGCTATGAATGGATACGTTGCATTTGCGCCGGACGCACTGTTTCCTCTAGGTGGCTATCCTGGCAATGATGATGACGGGCGCGCTATGCAGAAAAGTTTGGATAGAAATAAGATAGAGCAAGATATGATTGCTGCTGCAACCTGGCTTAAAACTCACGACATATCGTCAGGCAAGTTGGGCGTGGTAGGTTTTTGCTTTGGCGGTTACATTACGAACTACTTAGCTGCGGTAATACCTGACAAAGTCGATGCAGCAGTACCATTTTATGGCACACCTGCAAATGCATCAGTGATAGATAATGTAAAAGGACCGATCCTTATTCATTTTGCACAAAACGATAAGCGTGTAAACGCGACCTGGCCAGACTACGAACGTGTGCTTAAAAAGAATGATGCGAACTATGAAGCCTTTGTTTACGATAGCGCGCAGCACGGTTTTCACAATGACTCTACCAGTCGCTATAGCCCAAAACATGCAGAATTAGCATGGCAACGAACGATTAACTTCTTTGCACGGCATTTAGCGTAAGTGCTTATTACACACCTAGCATTGGATGCCGTTGATTAAGTGGTGTAAACTATGCCGTAGGTGGAAGTAAAAAGCGTAGTTCACGCCTTTTACTTTCATACATGTACAGCATATTTTGCATCCAATATTCACCCGCACTTCAGGCCCACATTCATGATCCACAACGATGTTCTACGTCGCCTTCGTTATGCGCTAGCGATAAACGACACCGCCGCTATAAGCATTTTTAAATTAGTTAACTACGATATGGATATTGACTATCTACATGCTGTAATGAAGCGGGAAGATGAAGAAGGCTATTTACCGTGTCGCGATAAAATTATTGCGCTTTTTCTTGATGGGCTAATCATCAAAAACCGTGGGCGTCAAGAAGGGCAACCCCCTCAAACACTTGGGCCCAAAGAGCGTTTAAGTAATAACGAAGTGCTGCGCAAAATCCGTATTGCGATGAGCTATAAAGACGACGATATGATTGCAGTACTTAAATTGGCAAACTTCAGAATAAGTAAAGGAGAGCTATCTGCGTTCTTTAGAAAGCCTGATCACCGCAATTATAAACCCGCTGGTGACCAAGTGGTGCGTAACTTATTGCAAGGCATGGTGAAAAAGCATCGACCAGACTCTACGCGACAAGCCTCTCCTAAACAGTCAAATAGCTCAAGCACGCGCGGCACTAAGCCAGGTTCACGTCATAAAAGTGCTAACAATCAAAACGAAGCGTACTCTAAAGCAACGGGAAAAAGCACCAATAGCAAAGTGTCGCCGGCAAACAAGGGTGATACTGGCTCAGTTTGGGGAAAGCTTCCTAAAAAGTAAAAGCTTTCAAAATTAGCCGTCGTGCCAAACGCATCTGAGGTAAAGCGCGTAGGAAGGGAGACCAACTGCGGTTGTTTAAAATCAAACAACCCTCAATGTTATGTATTCGCTGCAAGGTAACGTAAAACTATTTTGCCTTCATTAGTAAATACCGCAATGGATGACGATTATGAGCCGACATTTCGATAAGGCCGAAGGCCTGTATGAAGAAAAAGATGCTGCCACGCAAGGGTTTGTGTTTAATCAAACTATGCTGCGCATTGCCGATCCCAAGCGCTCGCTAGATTTCTACACACGTGTTATGGGGATGACGCTCATTAAGCGTCTAGACTTTGAAGACATGAGGTTTAGCCTTTATTTTCTAGCTGCAGGTGATGACTTTTCTGATATTTGTGACGATGTGGATACACGTACTCAGCAAACTTTTGGTCGCCCCGCTATGTTAGAGTTAACGCACAATTGGGATGATACACCTGAAACTGCGAGCTACCACAACGGTAATACCGAGCCTAAGGGGTTTGGGCACATTGGTTTTCATGTACCTGATGCCGACGCCGCATGTGCACGATTTGCATCGTTAGACGTCCCTTTTCAGAAAGGACTTAACGATGGTTCTATGAAGGGTATCGCATTTATTAAGGATCCAGACGGCTACTGGATTGAAATTTTTAATGCGGCCAATGTATCTGCAACCTGCGCTCCGCATCTGAAGAAATAGGGTAGAAGTTAACGCATTCTTGTGGGTTAATTATTGCGCTCTACCAAGTAAAGTATGAAACGTTCAAAAGAGGTAGCCCAGTAAAACGAGCTACCTCTTATATGAACTATGCAGATGAGTGTTAATTCGCCTCAAGGGTTAACGCAACACCGCTAAATTCTGTATGTAAGTCGTGCTGAGTGTTTATCAAGAATAAACGATTGGCTTCAATTGCAGCTTCATTCGCTAAATAACGTTTAACCATTTTACTACGTGCATCAGCCAGTTGAACTAATTCACTTTCTGGAACATCGATGCTATTGCGCAATTTGTTGTATCGCGCAACGCTTAAGGCTCGATTTACGCTTTCTTCGTTGATACGTTGTTTGCTGTCTTGAGTACTATTTGGGCTTTGGTCTTTATCCGAATTTGCGAGTTCAGGGTAAAGCTGCGCCACCATGTTTTCAAATTCAAGGTTAAGGTCTGGTGTGAAAATCTCGATATAGTACGACAGAAGCGCATCAGCTAACGGGCCTTCTAATGGAATATTGCTGCCGGTTATGGTACTTGTCTGAGTGCTGCTATTTTGACTATCAACCGCATTGTTTTGACTTAACTGAGCATTGGTGGATGCACTAGGTGAATGAATAAGCCCGCTTTTTGTTAATAGCGTAGTATTTAACTGACGTTGTGCTAACGCAATGGCATCAGACATAGCGTTGACCGTACCTTCTATATTTACCCTTAAGCCAGGACGTTTTTTAAGGGCCCTTGCAAGGGTGTTCAGTTTATTCTGAGCGTTGGTGTTAAGTGTTATTTCACCAAAGGCAAATTCAACGCTGTCGAGCTCATCATCACTGCCAACCAGGTCTGCCAATAGCGAAAAGGGCGCGGTAACAGCTTTGGTGATGATATTACCAATAGCATTGAGGATAATAGAGCCAAAGCTGAAGTCTGGGCTATCTACATCGCCCGACACATCCAAACCTAAATCAATAACGCCGTTGCTGTCTTCTAACAGCGCTATGGCAAGCCCAAGTGGTAAACTTAACGCCTGATCAGAGTCCGATTTTTTGCCCAATGTGAGCTGGTCGATAACTACATTGTTCTTACCTTCTAGCGCATTTCCGTTGAGTTTATATTGCATAACCAACGACAATAGTCCCTTGTCTATGTAATAGCCCATATAGGTGCCAGAGTAAGGGTTAACCGACGTGAGCTCGGCCCCTTTTACGGAAAATCGTAAATCCAGATCTCTATCACTTTTTAGCGGGTGAATAGTGCCTGCCAGTTCGACTGGCGCATAGTTGTCTATCTTTCCAGTGATGTCGACAATAGCTGGAGACATTGAGGATGAGTCGATACCTGATACCTTGCCATTCAAACTGTCTATAGTAGATGCGAACTTAGGTGCTAAAGAGTGATCAGCAAAATACGCTTTACCGTTTTCAATTGATATGGCGTTAACTGCAATGGCCAGCGGTTTGGCCTGTGAAGGCGTTGCTCCAGTGTCTAAAGGCGCGTTTGTGGTTGAAGTTTTTGATGTAGCTTCGGTGTGTGCTTCTTTACTATTTTGAGCTTGCTTATCCGCATTGGTACTGTTTGGTAACGCGACTATAAGCTTACTCACATTGGTTTGTTTAGCGTCATCGATAACGAGTCGTGCGAATGGCGCCTGAAGTCGGATATTGTCAACACTTAGCAGGTTCGATGCGTGGTCAAATTCAATGTCATCTGCGCTTAACGCCTGCCATTGTAATAAGGGGGTACCGGCGTTATCCAGTATGCTTAAGTCAGTAACATTGGTATTCACCTTAACGTTTAGTGCGTCGATGTTTCCTTGATGTGACGCGTTGTTAAATGACGCAGCAAACTTAGCATCTAAGTTAAATATGCCGCCTTCAAGGGTAATGTTTGCATAAGGGGACACGTAATGCTGAAATTGATTTAACAGCAGTTGCTCTATTGTTGCTGTGCCGGTAACGCTTTGCTCCGCTATTATTACGCTTCCGCTACTGCGCAGTAGGCCTTTCGGTGTATCGCTAAACGCCAGTGGATCGGCAGAGACGTGTAAACTGGTATCGTAGGAAATAGGTTGAGAAAAATCTGTTGTAACTTTGCCGCTTTTTATATCGATGTTGCTGATATTGTAATAAATGCCGTCACTTACGCCGCGCTCTATCAGGTTTATACTACCGTTGTTGAATTCAAACTGGTTTAATTCAACATACCACACGGCGTCTTGCGCCGGTGTGTTTGAGGTGTCGTTTACAACAACATGGGCTTCATGCTCTACTTCAGAATGTGGCGCTGCGTTTGTGGTGGTCGTTGAAGGTGTTACGCCCGCCGCCGAACTTTTCGGGCTAAACAGACGCTGTAGGTCAAGCCCTGACTTATCAAATTGTGCCGACATTCGAACGTTGTCTATGGCAACTTCAGCAATACTCACTCGCTGTTCTAATCCGTTTACGTTTATGTCGTGAATGGTAAATGCGGGTATGGTAAGTATTTCATGCGAAGGGCTAGTGGAGTCGTGAGTGCTATGTGAAGAGCCGGCATTAAACGTAAGGTTGTTCACGGCTAATTCGCCGCGCGCTACAATAAACTGGAAGGTGGTATCTTGTTCAAAAAGTTCAGCGTGTAGGCTCAAACTCACCTTACCGTCTACTAAGTCCGCCTCAATGAAGTCTTTCGAAAGTGACCAAAGCGGCGTAAGCGCAACATTGTTTATTGCAATGTCAGTGGTCACTTTCAGCGGTGACAACTGAAATTCGCCATTAATGGCAATATTCCCTTTCTCTGCGGTGAGCAAGTTAAACTGATATTGGTTGAACGCCAATTTACTTTTCGACTCATCACTTTCACTGTTTTCGTTATCAGGTTTGGCGTTTTTGTTGCCTAACTTGCTTGCACTGATCAGGGCGTGAGTATCTAAATCTTGAAGATGAATGCTTAACTCTGGGTAATCAAGCAACGTACCGGTTACTTTGTCTTCAATAACTACTCGTCCATGCTTAAGTGCAAAATCCTGTAAGGTAATTCTTGGAATTTGTCCTTTATCACTATTTTCAGGCTCTGTGGCGGCTTTCGTACTACGTTTTTCTGCGTGTGTGAGAATGTCAGAAAAGTTGAATGTTTGTACATTTTTACTTGCATTTAATCGCGCAACCGAAATAAAAGGCTCGTCTATGGCGAGTGATTCTACGGCCGGCGTGAAGGTAAAAATTGATTGCCAGAAACCAACGTCTAACGATATGTGGCCTACGCTAAGAAACCGATTTTTTTGGGCATGCAGGGCAGCGTTGTCACTGTCTTTATTTGAATAATGCGTATCAGAGAAAATAACAAAATCAGTAACGTCTATTTTTAAAAGAAAAGGGTTTATTGCAATATTTTCAACTGCTGCATCTCTTCCCGTGCTTTCTTTTACTATGTTGGGTAACTTCGCCTTTAACACCGCAGGGGTAACTACGCCAATAAGCAGTGAGTAAATAAGGTAGATGAGAACTAGATAAGTAGAAAGCCGAAACCATTTGGGCTTGGCTGAAAACCAAGACATTACATTTTGCATAGGCGTTTAGGATGCGTATAAAAGTATGAAAAGATGAACAAGACTGCTACTAGAAAATGTAGCGCCGAGCAAAAGCACGTCGGCGTGTCGATGATGACTATATTACAAACATCAACACGCCGTTCAATACATTACAGTGCGGTTAGTAAATTATCTAGGCCAGACTTAAATAATGCTTGCGTTTTTTCATCAGCATTTACATTCAAGTATTTACTGATTTGAGTAGCAACGCTGGCAATCATATCTGTGGATAATCCGAGTGCTTCAAACTGTTGTTTTAAATCGTTCACAGATTTTAGCGTGGTACTATATTCAGACGCTTTATTCAGTAAACCTGATAGTGACGAGCTCTTGCTTGCGGCAGGATCGCTACTAAGTGCAGGCACATTCTCAAGCAAGCTATTTATACCAGGGATACTACTTGCCAGTTGCTTATAGTCAGCACCGGAGAGATTGCCTTGAACATAGTTCATAATAGATGCAATGCCGCCTTCTGACTGTGTTTCAGTAATGTTGAGATTGTCAGAAACTACACCAACCAAGCTTGCTAAATCGACGCCAGACACGGCATTGCTTGCCATATCAGTTAAACTTGTTGACGTTACCGTCGACGGTGTTTTTTTATCGCCTAAAAGGCCTTTTAGCTGGTCGATATTCGCCTGTGCGTTTGCCGTAAAAAATGTAAGTGCAAGCACTGCTGGAGCTAAAGCGAAACGATACATAATAAATTTCCTTGTAGTACACCTAAAGTAAATCGCTTACGTGGTGTAAAGCGAATGCAAATAATCGACAACACTGTGTTATCGACTATCTAAACTTTCCATATATTAGAAGTTTTAAGGTATGTGAATACTCACATTCTACCGCAGTGAAGCGCTGATTTCTTTAGTAGAAATGTAAAGACGCGTAAGACGCATTATCGCCCCCTTTGGGTAGACGATAGATAGTTTGAAGTACCCAGCAATTAAGTCAATTAGACAAAACACTAAAAGGAGCATTATGCTCCCCTTAGTATTCTGTGAAGGGTAAACTCACTATTGAAAGGGATTTACCGCAACATTATTTGCTTACGTTTAGTCATTAGTGTTATCTGAACTGTCTAGTTTAAAGTCCATTTGTACTAAAAGTCCGGTTTGTCTTACGCCTTTGCCGCCCTGAATACGTGGTTTGTATTTCCACTGTTCTAAGGCAATTTTAGCACTTTCATCGAATACGCCAGTCGGCTCTGATTTTACTATCGAAAGGTTATCGGTGGTGCCTGTTTCTGTAATGTCGAAAGACAGTACGACAAACCCTTCAATATCTTCTTTTGCCGCCTGTGTAGGATAAATAGGCGAAATGTGCACAATGGGGGTAGCTTCATTTATGTTTGCTTTGCCCGTTTTGGCTTCAGGCTTCGGGGGAGGAGGAGGCACGTTGGCAAGTGCGGTGTTAATGGTAAGTAGTGCGGCAATAGAAACCGCAGTAATGGCCAGTATTCTATTGGTATGTACAGGTTGCTTTATCGCGTTTAACCGTTTGATCATAGTGTTTTTTTCTCCAAAGGAAAGGTAAAGCCCTGGTTTGTAATGCAGGGCGTTTGAACAATGCTCGGCACACTGCACAAGTGCTTTTGCATAAATTAGCTTTTCGTTTTCAGTTTTGTTTTTCAGTACTGCGCGGTCGCAAGCCAGTTCTTGATTTATCCTGAAAGATTTCAGCGCTAGCCAAACGAACGGGTTAAACCAAAATACAATGGCGATAGCTAGCGCGAGCGCATTCCATACGTGATCGTAGTGCTTGCGGTGAACGTTTTCGTGTTCTAACACCATGGCCTGTTGCTGCTTTGAAAACGTACTTTTAAATGAAAAAGGAATAAGTACTTTAGGCGCAATAAACCCAAAAAGCATTGGCGTGGTGGCTTTACTCGAATAGTAAGCATTGATGTGTAGGGCGCGACGTTTTCCAATTGAAGCCCAAGTTGTAATATGGTGCACCAAAATATAGCTGGCAATCATACATGCACCTATTAGCCAGAGGGTAAGCCAAGCTTCTATTTCAACGTTGTTTACCATGGGTTTCACGCCCACAATGTAATGAGTGATATGGTTTGCTGGAATGCTAACAAGTGACATTGGAAGGTTATTAACTAGCAAACAACAAGGCACCAAAGCCCACAGTTTATACATCAGTGAAACGCCTAACTTAGACGTAAAAAAATGCTCTGAAGCAACTAACAAAACCAGTGTTAACGATAAGATACCTTGTTGGGCAATGATCCATTCAATCATTGTTTTTCTCCCATTCCTGAATAAGTGCTTTAAGCTCGTTTACATCCTGTTTAGAGAGCGAGTTTTGATTGGCAAAACCGGCAACCATCGGGGCGATTTTTCCTTTGAACAATCGACTAACAAAACTTGTTGTTTCTTTTTTGGTGTAATCTTCGCGAGCGATAAGTGGGTAGTACAAGTACTGACGCTGCTGTTTTTCGAAGCCTAAAACCTCTTTTTTTACCAAACGGCCTAACAAGGTTTTCACGGTTTTTTCGTGCCAATCTTTTTTGTCATTGAGGCGTGCAATAACCTCACTTGACGTGGCCGGGTGGTCGTCCCACAGTACGTCTAGTACGTCAAATTCTGCGTTTGAAATGTCGGGTTTGTCGACGTGATTGCTCATAGTGATGACGCCTTAAATTTGGATTACAGTTGTAGTCTATTTGTTTAAGATTACACTTGTAATTCAAAACTGCAAGTTTTTTATTACATCGATGTAGATGACGGTTTATTGCCGCTACGTTTTATAGTGTGCGCAGAAAAGGCTGCTGAAAGTGTCATAAAAAAAGTGTTTGGACAGGCGGTGCTGAATGTTCGACAAGCTATTACAAATTTCAATGCCGTAGGCTAAATTTAACTTGTAAAAATAGGAGATTATAATTAATACAATACGGTGAATTTAACGTCACTACTTTCAATAAACTCTCCTAATATACGAGATTGTTGGTTACCTCTTGGCACCATCACAAAGCAGGAGGGGGGCGGGGTTACTTCCTGCAAGTCGTACCAAAGCTCATCAAGCGCGTCTCGCTCTTTTTTGATGAAGGTCTCTCCCCAAGAGGTACGATAAAGCAATGTTGTTTCTTCTACTGTGGGTTTTTGCCGTAGCGTAGAAAAGTTCACTATCGCCATACATGTTGTTATGCGCTCTGCAGAGAGTAGGTCGTTGCGAGGTAACGCAGAAACTTTCACAGGCGGAAAGTATTTGCATAAATGTTTAAGTAAGTCGTTCAAATCTAATTCGCTTACTTCGGTGTAATTGTAGTCGAGATGTACCTTGCTTTTTGTATCTATGATCCTGCTCGACACACACCAGACCATCAGTGAGATGGCATCAGATGCTTGGGTGATCTTCTGCGATTTCTCTATAATTCCAGATTTACTGAGAAGGTCGCCAGCATAAGCTGTCCATATCTCATCGCCATTTTTTAGAAGTTTCATTGATATAGTGACGGTCTCACAATACAAACTTTCGTCAAAGGCGCGTCGTAAAAACTCAACCTTGTCGGCTTTTTTGCCATAAAACGTACTCAATCTGCGGCCAAGCACGGTCATGTCTTTTTCATCCATTACTTGTTTGTGGTGATTGAGTTCGCCTGAAATCCTGCGATAGCATTTCAATAAAAAGCGATGGATCCTTCTGCTTAGTTGAACCCTTTCATGAAAATTCCAATCTTGGATGTTATCCAAGTGATGCAGCGTTTTCTTGTTCCATCCCCATTTTCTGGCATAAGAGGCAATGATTTTGCGTTTGAAATTAGGTCGCTCGCCTTCAAACAGCGGTTGGCTTAGTGGACATTGACACTTTAAATATAAACACTGCTGCAGAACGAGAATATCTTCCGGTTGGCCATATTCTTTATAATGTTCTATCAGTTCATCAAACATTAATGCGTAGGGGTCAATATCTGAAATGAAACCAGGCGCCTCAGAGCCTTGATGCACGTGTTTTTTTAATAAGTTACAAAGTGGCGTGCCGTTTTCAATATTTGCTAGGTACACCTCAAGTTTGGCCATTTTTAGCACGGATTTAAAGGGAGAATCCATTGCTTTGCCAAGCTGCCAAATGGCAGCGCCAAATAATTCACTCGCATCCAGTTTTTCCAGGTTGCCCAAATCCATAAACCAGTCTGCGTCTGGCGAACCACCTCGCTCAAGACTATTAAGTATTGCGTTGTATTGTTTTTCAGCAGTTTTTTCAGGTGTTAACCACCAAAAAGGGGCTTTCCCTGCAACGACGATATTCGTGGTATAAAATTCAGCTTTGAGAAACAACGATTGAGCCGAGCCAGCACTCTCTCCCTCTGCTACACCGAAATCATTCTGCTTTACCTTTTCGATATCAGATAAGAAAAAGTGGACTTCAACGCCAAAGTGTTCGTCGGCCCAGGCTTCAATTGCGTTGAGTTTTTCTTGAAGCAAGTTAATTGCTTGTTCAGAGAATTGCTTTGTGTCGATGCACAGCCAGTAATCAAAATCAGAATGCTCAGTTTGCGCAATAGTGCCAACGCTGCCCATCAATACCAGAGACTCAATAGCCCGCTGGCGAGGCCAAATCTTTTTAATATCACTGATAAGGTCGCGGTGCTGTGGAAAACAGTCTAGAAAAGATTTTTGAATATCAGGTCTAAACGAATAATTGTTTATACCGAAAGGGACAGTATCATTCGTTGAAGAGGGCGCAATATAGCCTGGCAGCAGCTCGTGATTAACATGCACCAAAAAAGGAAGCAGATGAAACAGCGGTTTATTCCTGTCGGGCAGCAATGTAATCGCCCGCTCTATTCGAGCTTTGTTATACCTCAATACGCGTAAAAGTCGTATTGTAAGGTTTTGCTGTACTGAAAGGGGCTGATTCTCAGTCATCACTGTATTCTGTGCTTCTTCATTGCGCCTAGCATACCGTTATTTAACACCCACTGATCAATATTGTACCTCAAGACACATTATTTGCGTTAAGTGTTTATCATGTAAATCAATGTGCCAAACGTATTTAACGACAGAGAAGATCAAAAAGCGATGTTTATCAACGAAGCAGAGCGGCGCAGCGACTTACTCATTTATTCAACGAATTGCGCTGTGGATACTGCTCAAGCAGAGTGCCGATAAGTTCATCCAAAGCATTTTGGACGCTAATACTGTCCTTCGCTTTTAAATCTATTGACCCCGACGCGCTATAAATAAAGTTGCCATCTTTCACTATATCAATTTGCAGAGATTGTTGAAGGGTGGTTTGCTCTCCAACTGGAATGCTAAAAATACTCCCAATCGAAATGCCCCCAGAGCGACCAAAGCTCCCGGTACCCAAACCTAAATTCAAGGTGGTGCCGTCTTCTTTTGTTGAGGTTGATGGAAGGTAACCTACCGAAACATCTGCGTTGTTATCTGTTGACGGTGTTAATCCTTTAGCAATTAAATTTTTGGTTATGGTAGATGACACATGTTGTGCTAGCACAGCATTGGTAGAATTTAATGGCGCTTCTATATAGAAAGTTTTAATGTCTGAAAAATTTTGACCGTCGTCTACGTTCACTTTGGGGTGACTACTGCAACCCGCTGCAATTGTAAAACACAGCGATAAAAATAAACCACATTTGATATGTCGAACGTTTTTCAAAAAATGGCTATAACGTTTCTTTAAAGAGCAACCTAGCATACTAAACTCACAGTAAATCATGGCTAATGACAGTAACCTTTCTTAGCAACATTGTTCATTGAATTATAGTTTTAACGGATAAACGGGCTACTTTAGATCTGCTGTTATTACCGTTGAACACTTTACTTAGCTAACACGCCGCGATTACGCTCATTTTAACTCTCGCTGAGTGGGTAATGATCTATGCAGATTGATATAATCGTTAATCCGCCCATTACCGTCGCCCAAAGGTGTTCCTGTTAAGGAATTAAAACGTATGCTCTACGTTAATGCTTAAAAGTCGTTCTCAGAAATTAAAGTGAAGGGCTTTTAAAACAAAAAGAAAACGTTTGGCAAGGTTTAATTCAAACATGTAAGGGTAAAGGAAATGATCAGTACGCGAGTATCACGCACGTTAACGGCTACAGCAATAGCAGCACTTTTTTCGGTCAGTGTAACAGTGCAGTCTGCGCCAGAAAGACACGTCGACCAAGTTGGTAAGATACAAGGTACACAAATTACAGGTGTAACGGTAAGTAATGAGGGGCGCGTGTTCGTAAATGCACCGAACTGGCGTGACGGCGTGCGTTTCTCCGTGGCTGAAGTAACCGATGCCGGAGACTTTGTTGCCTACCCCAACAGTGAAGCAAATGCCTGTGTCGCGCAAAGCCAAGTTAAAGCAGACTGCTTTTTAGCCGTTCAGTCTGTGGTGGCGCACAAAAACAAACTGTATGTATTGGATACTCGTAACCCCAAGTTTGAAGGCGTAGTCGATTCACCTCGTTTATTTGTTGTAAATTTATCGACAAACAACGTTGAAAAGACCTTAATACTGAGTGCAGAAGCCTATCACTCAGATTCTTATATTAATGATGTTCGCGTAGACGAAAAAACGAATCGCTTGTATATGACTGACTCTGCGCACGCGGGATTAGTTGTGTATAACCTTGATGATGATACCAGTTATCGCATTTTAGATAACCACGAAACCACCAAAGCGGAAGTCGATGCATTAAGTATTCAAGGCAAGCCCTTCACTATGCCCGTTCAATCTGACGGGATAGCGCTAGATACGATAAACAACACATTGTACTTTCACGCATTATCTGGCTATTCACTGTACGCCATTAACACGTCTGACATTGAGGAAGCGACCAACGACGTGTTAGCTAACAAAGTGCGTAAAGTTGCCACAACGGGTGCACCAGATGGGATGATTTATCATAAGGGCAATGTTTATTTAGCTGATTTAGAAAAGCAAGAAGTGCAGTACCTCACGCCAAGTCTTGACCTTCGCACGCTTGTAAAAGGCGATGTAGTTAATTGGGCTGATACGTTTAGTATATATGACGGTTCGCTTTACTATACCAATAGCAAGATACAAGATGCGGGCAGCGATGTGAGTGGCATGACGTTTGAAGTTTACAAAATAGCGCTACCCACTGAATAGGTATAAGGAATTTACAAACATGAGTATGGACAGAAGAAAAAGCTGTGCTGCAATCGCCGCAATGCTGTTGCTTGGCATGACTGGACAGGCCCTAGGCAAATCAGATTTTGAATATGGCCCGGTTTTTAATTCGTTTGGTAAGCATGCGCATGTGCAAGGCGTCAGTTTCCCTGAAAATCAAACGTTCAAAGTTGCATTTGACGTTGCAAATGCAGCAGAACCGGGAGAAGTGAACCGAAAGTTCGAGTCGCTTGCACGTTTTATTAATATGCATGTTGCCAACGGCGTAAAACATGACAACCTCTCGCTTGCGCTTGTCGTGCATGGTTCTGCCACAGAAGAAATGCTCAAGTCCGCTCATTTCAAACAGCGTACAGGCCAAACAAATGGCAGTGAGACACTGCTTAATGCACTTATTGCACAAGGCGTTGAAGTTATTGTGTGCGGCCAGTCTGCCGCCGCGCATGGCGTTGAGAATACCGCGTTGATTGACGGAATAAAAATGGACTTATCTGCTATGACAGCGCACGCTCGCTTGGCACAAAAAGGCTATTCGACTAACCCTTTTTAGGTTACGTAAAACGCGTACAAGATGTGCCCCTATGCAAGAGGGGCACACACGCGGCACCCTTTCAAACTAATTCGATGCGGGCTGTTGAGCAACATCTTTCGCATGTTTGCTTAAAGCACCATAGGCTTCATAGTGTTTAGTTTTATAGTTTTCTTTCGCCTGCATAAAGCTTTCGTATTTTTCACTTAACTCCGGTGAGTCTTCGATGGCTTGTTTAACTAAAAGCATCATCTCTTTCTCTTTTTCGGCGTATCGTTTTTTAAACTCTTGCGCTCGTAGCGTGTTATTGATTTGTCCAAGCAGGCCTTCGTCAGTACCAAAATTAATTTCATCTTCGATAGCTTGAGCAAAATTAGGTACGCATTGCCATTGTTTACGTACCACGTGAGACCCCGTTCTGGCCTCAATTCTTTTGTTTTCACATGTCACGTGAAACAGTTCGTCTTCTAGCATTGAGTTCAACTCGTTATAAAATGCGCGTTGTCTAGCGCGCGTTTGTGCTCGTAACATTAACAACGAGTTGTCGCCCCTAACTTCAATGACTTCCACAGACGATTCTGATTTTTTTGCTGCTGTTTCTTGGGCTTGATTCGTGGCCGCCGCAGAAAAGCTAAAGAATAAAAATGAAATGCAAAGAACGCTTTTGAATTTATTGCTTAACATGATGGTTTCCTTTTTAATCCAACATTGTTGTTAATGTCCATATTACTTAATAGTTAAACGTGCATTCTACAGGGTAAGTTATTCCAGATGTAATAAAATGTGTCGACCGATTTGACCTCAACGGTAAGCGTGCAATATTGATTATTTAAAAGAACAATAATAAAAGCAACTTTATAGCCTAAAATATTCCTACTAAGAGAACTTCGCTATTTCCAGTTCTAGCCGCACAACGAGCGAAGCATGTGTGTCGGATTGATTTATCCTTGGAAATGCTTTCTTTAAACTACAACGAATAAAGTGAGATATACCCGTTTGTCTACGTGTACATCTTAAGAACTAGCGAGCTACAGGGTACGCTACGTGTCATGAAACTAATTAATATAAGCGGAAAATGTGGTGTAACTGCTTATATGTAATTTGAAGGTCTTTAATGGATTGTCAAAAGGTGTAAAAGGTTCGTGCGTCCTTTTGGCTGCTACTATCTAAATCTAAGCTAATATGTTAATTTGCAAAACAAACGTTGTACGGATACAAAAAACGCCCTAATACAATGAGTGCTTTACATCACCTCTCTCGGCGCGAGCTTCTCTCAACCGAACAGTTGAAATCTTTGAACACCATCAATTCGTCGAAAGTCTTGTTTGACATTACGGTTTGTTGGCTGGTCATAATTGGTTCCTGGGCCGTGGCGGCATGGGGGCAACAGATTTGGTTATACTTCATATGCGCCGCTATTGTAGGCAATCGTTTTTATGCACTTTTCATCATCGGGCATGATGGCTTGCACAGACGTCTGCACAACAATAAGGACAAAAATGATCTCATTTCCGATATTTTTGTGCTGGCACCAATTTTTGCTATCACCCGTCTTAACAACAGAAATCACCTTAATCATCACAAGTATTTTGGGACCAGCCAAG
This sequence comes from Alteromonas sp. V450, assembly GCF_001885075.1. Lineage (NCBI taxonomy): Bacteria > Pseudomonadati > Pseudomonadota > Gammaproteobacteria > Alteromonadales > Alteromonadaceae > Alteromonas > Alteromonas sp. V450. The sequence continues at coordinate 2,014,154 of NZ_MODU01000004.1, read as the reverse complement.
ATCCAGACCGTTACAAGTATGAGAGTGCGAATAAGGCTGAAGCGACGAGCTATGTACTTTATTTGACGGGAATTTCAACGCTATTCAGATCTGCCGTTAATGTCTTTTTCAAACCTGCACCAGGTGAAATGAGTGACAGGGCGTCGGCGAATAAGGCTAAAGGCTATACTACGCGTGATGTGTTAGTGTTAATCGCTGTTCAGACGTTTTTGTTTGCCACCACAACCGTATTTTTTGGCTGGTGGGGATATTTTTTAATGTGGGCGTTACCAGTGTACCTGTTTACTTTTGTACCGGATTTTATTCGTTCGTTTGCTGAACATTCCCATCCCGAACATGACTCTGTGGCCGATGAGCACCGCTTAATCACTTTTGAATGTAATAAAATCGAGCAAATGATATTTGCGCCTATGAATATGAACTACCATGCAGTTCATCATTTATGGCCCACTATTCCTTATTACAACCTGTTGCCAGCAACCCAGTTGATAAAGAATAACCCCTTGTCTGACAGCCTTGTTTGGAGGCATTCTTATTTTCACTACTTAGTGAGTTACCTTAAAAAACTACCACTCAAAGAATACTCAAATAAGCAATGACAACCCATTATCCTGACGATTTACCTGTAATCGAAACTACCAAAGTAAAGCAATGTCCAGTTTGTGACTGTGAATCTTTTCATTCATTTGCAAAAGGTCAAGACTATGAACTTGAAACCTGTGCCAATATTTGGGAGTTTGTTCAGTGCGCACAGTGCACTCATGTCTGGCTAAACCCGCGGCCATCGGTAGCAACACTCAACACTATCTATCCACCGCACTATTATTCGTACGACTTTGAAACTAAAGTGCATCCCATTGCTCTGAAAGCCAAAGCAATATTAGATAAGCTAAAATTCAAAAGCTTCTTTAAACATCTCAAGCAAACGCCAAAAACCTATGCAGATGTTGGTTGTGGCTCGGGCCGCTTTCTAAAGCTAATGCATCATATGGGCCTCAAAAAGCAAGATATTTATGGTTTAGAGCTGACTCAAAGCGTTGTAGACGAACTAAACAACTTGGGCTTTAACGGTATTAATTCACGTGTTGAAGAAGTAAAAGAAATTGAGCCCGAGTCGCTTGATTTGGTTACTATGTTTCATGTGATTGAGCACGTAGAAGACCCCCGGGCAGTTGTCGCCAAGATTAACCAATGGCTTAGTAAAGACGGTTGTCTTGTGCTAGAAACGCCTAACTTTGACAGTGTTGATGCAAAGCTATTTAAAAATCAGTTTTGGGGTGGCTATCACATACCTCGTCACTGGCATGTGTTTTCGGTTGATACACTGGTAAAGCTGCTTGAAGACAATGGCTTTGATATAGTTGCCATCAAGTACCAGCCTGGCCATTCGTTCTGGTTGTATTCATTTCATCATTTATTTAAATACAAGCTAAACATGCCGAGAGTGGCCAAATGGTTTGATCCGATAGGTAGCTTACTGTTCTTGGTTTTATTTACGGGCTTGGACAAGCTGCGCGCGCCCTTCATGAAAACGTCCTCAGTATTAGCGGTGGCAAGGAAAAAGGCGTGACACGTGTGCGTTTTGCTTCAATAAACCGATGGATCTTCACCGTCCCATAGGTTTAGATCAGCCAGTATTTCAAAGGTTGCATAGGTAAAGTCATTGACATTTAATGATACCGAATTGCACATTCCAACAACCGAGGTGTTGGTATCAGGCCGTCTTATATAACTTGTGTCTGTACCCACCCAGCCACCGTTATGAAAAAAGTAACGGCCATCAGTATTTTGCCCATTGGCGTAATACCATTTTTGTTCGTCGCTATCGGGAATGTTGATATTTGGCTTGTTCATTAGCGCCATGAGTGCTTGCGGTTCTTTGCCCAGTTTTGGGTTATAGAAGTGATTATCCCAAATAAGCATGTCGTCAACAGTAGTGAATAGGCCGCCATCTCCAATAGTGTGTAAAGCAGCTAAATGATTAAGAGGCTCACCTGTTTCTGATGAACGATACCCTGTTGCTCTGTTAGGGATAATCTCCTCTACACTGTCTGAGAAAAATGTATCATTCATTCCAAGTGGCGAAAATATGCGCTTGTCAGTAAATTCTCGTATCGTCATTCCGCTTACTCGCTCAACCAGCTGCGCCAGAATAATGTAACCGTGATTACTGTATTCCATGGAAGTGTTAGGCTGATGTACAAGGGGAAAGTCTTTAATTACCGCGTAATACTCTGCATTTGAAACAAACTGCTCACTACCAATCATGAAACCGCTCAAAGAAGAGTTGCGTAGCGTATCTAAATGATCTTCAAAATCGCCTAAACCTGAAAAATGACCAAGCAACGCATTTATTGTGATTTTTTGTCTGTAATCTTTTAGCTCGGGCAAATACTGGCGTATATCGTCGTCAAGTTTGATGCTGCCATCATCGACTAAAAGTAAAACGGCAAATGCCGTAAACTGCTTTGATACAGACGCCATTCTGAATACCGATTTAGCATTAAGTGGAATGTGATACTCTACATTCGCTAATCCATAGCTCTTTTTAAAAATAAACTGTTGGTTCTGAATTATACCTATAGAGCAGCCGGGACCATTTGCGCTAATTGTCTTTTCTGCAATTGCATCCATTCGTTTTTCAAGAAGCATGAACTGCGTTTCGTTTGCAGCACTTTGACCAGAACTTAATAACAAGCCACATACGAGTGCCTGAGTAATTTTGTGCATGATTTTCCCTGTTTTCACTTACCTGAAAATAATTTGACATACTGTGCAACACAGTCGTTTTTTGCTATTTGTGGGTACCGGTCAGCTAGCGTTTCAGCATACCTGTTTGTAAACGTGGGTGAAAATGCATACAACCTGGCCAAATCACGTTCAAACTTATGCTTGATAATCTTCGGAATGTCTTCGTCTAAAGGCGCCATAGCGCTTTCAAGGCGTTGCTCATTGATTTGTTGCTTTATTTGGAGAATCATATCATCTACTTCGTCAAAATCGTCACTGGTAAACGATAAAGCTGGGTGAAAGCGAATATCACTATACCGGCCATTGTCCCATTCAAGCATAGTTGAGAGTTGTTCAATCCCTCTAGTTGAATATCTTTCAACTCCATACAAAGCATAAGCAAGCGCGCGCTGAACCTGCAGTTTTACTTTGTCATTGAAAGCATTTCCATTTGTACTGTATTGGCGCTTCGCTTCTATCATGCTTTGCATGACAAGCAGTGTAAGCGCCTCACCCGTCATTCCATGCATAAGCGCTTTGTTTGCCACTTCAGTTCGTCTTGAAAAGCTAACGTCTCTGCGACTCAATGTCGCGATTATCGCATTCACGTCATTATTCTGAACATGGTCCATAAGTTGGTCCAGTGCAATTTCTTTGTAGGGTTTTATTAATTCAACGTCTCCTACCTCAATATAACCGTCATAAGCTTCATACATAGCAATGTCGCCAGTTAATATAGACGCCTCTCTCATCTCTAACTGAGCTAACTTTTTATCCTGTCCGTGTAAATCAGAATAAATGGAGCACCAGTCATCTTCGTAAGCATAGATGTTAGTTTGCTTTGACTTAAACTGTTTTAGCTCACTGTAGGTTTCTGCTTGTTCTTCTTTTGTGTTTTGTTCAGCCTGAATGGAGACGTTGCTTGTATCTTGAGTTTCTTGTTGACGGGCGTTGTTTTGTAAAGGCGTATTCAGAGTTATGCTTTCACTCGAAACAATGAGCCAGATTAGACCGGCGGTACAGACTGAGCAAATAGTTAAAATTGAAAAAAATTTAGTAGACATTATGGCAATCCATTGCAAAGCTCAACGTCGCGTATCGCACTATCTAACATGCAGCTACCTAGCAGTACGTTTGTTGTTGAATTTACCTCATCAAAGCATTGGGCTTGAGAAGTTATTTCAATTGGAAGTCCTATCATAACACCACTTCCAAAGATACCAACCAATCCGCTGAAACTGTGATTTCAACCCTATTTTGCACTCGGCTTTGGCTTCAGTTTTGGGTGGCACATCGCTACATAATTTCTTAGCAGTTCAAAAGTCACAACCTTAGTGACAAAAAGCGCATGTAAACTATTTAGCCATACGAAACCTGCCCCAACGAGATGATTTTTTCAAACGCTGCAGTGTCGGGTAATGTACCCAAAGCAAACCCACACACGTTGCCAAGCCTTGATTCACAGAACGTATGGGCAATGTCGATACAGACATTGTCGTTGGCAAGCAGAGAGCATGCTTGCAGCGCTAGCGCCATTTGTTCTGTCAAATAACGACTACGCACTTCCATATTCTGCGTGTCGTTAAGTGTGTCAAATAGCTGACCAAGATGAATATCGTAGTGCTTATTTTTGCCTGTTTGTGTATTTAGTTCGTTGAACAAAGCGGCTTTAATGTTAGGCTCTTTGGCCAGTGCCCGAAGAACATCCAAGCATTGCACGTTTCCGCTGCCTTCCCATATGGAATTAAGCGGGGCTTGGCGGTAGTAGCGGGGCATAGGGTTTTCTTCAACGTAACCAATACCCCCTAAACATTCTTGTGCTTCGTTAACAAACATCGGTGTACGCTTACAAATCCAGTATTTTCCTATTGCCGTAGCCAGCCTAGCAAGTGCCGCTTCATGGCTATTGCTCGATGCATTGTCAACCGCTTTGGCTACACGCATAGTAAGCGCGGTAGCTGCTGCGCACTCAATGGTGAGGTCAGCCAGCACATTTTGCATTAGGGGCTGATTGACCAAGGTTTTGCCGAATGCATCGCGATGGCTAACGTGGTGTAAAGCATGTACCAGCGACTGCCTCATAAGTGCTGACGAGCCTATCATGCAGTCTAACCGGGTAAGCGACACCATATCTATGATCACCGGCACACCGCGGCCCTCTTCGCCAATTAGATATGCTGTAGCTTCTTGAAATTCAACCTCAGAGGACGCGTTGCTCCAGTCGCCTAACTTGTCCTTCAAACGCTGAATTCGAACGTTATTCAGTTCACCGTTTTCTAACACTCTTGGTAGCAAAAAGCAGCTTAGCCCGCCTTTGGCTTGCGCAAGTATAAGATGCGCGTCGCACATAGGGGCTGAGAAAAAGAACTTGTGCCCGACAATATGGTAACTTCCATCAGCCTGTTTCGCCGCTGTAGTGGTATTACGCCTTACATCCGATCCACCTTGCTTCTCAGTCATACCCATACCAATTGTAATCCCTTGTTTCTCAATAGCGGGTAATGTGCGAGGGTCGTAAACACCGTGAATGACTTTATCTAAGTAGTAGGGCGGTAAGTGATTTGCGTACCGCATGGCCGGTATTGCTGCGTGGGTCATAGTTAGTGGGCAAGACGTGCCAGACTCAGCCTGGTAATGCATATACATTAGGGCTGCTCGGATGGTATGTGCGCCTTCGATACCTTCATGTTTCCATGAATAGTTATGTACATTGTGCTGCATCGCACTTTCCATAAGCGCGTGATAGCTGGGGTGAAATTCAACATCGTCAATGCGGCGGCCGTAGCGATCGAATGTGTGGAGAGTTGGCTTATTCTTATTAGCGAGCTCTCCGTGTTCCATAAGTGCTTTACCTGCAAGTTGGCCGTAACGGTGTAAAAGGCCTATATCATGCTGGTGATTTAACGGTAATTGTTGGTTTACTAACGCGCGAAGTAATGCGTCATCTTGCCACAGGTTATAGTCGGAAAGGGGAGTCGGCTGGTTTTCTACAACGTGAGTAACAAATCGGTTTGATGAAGTCATCGCAATTCCATTAAGTCAATTAATAGGCGCATAGTTTTGCCTGACCTTTACGATAAAACATTACATTGATTGTTGCAAATGGCCTATTTTTGTAATGTTTGTGCCTTGCGCGTGTTTATATAATGATGGACATAAAATATTTGGCTTTTATCACGTCAGAATTTAATTACAGTTCAAAGAAGGTTTGTGAGGTTTTTGTCACGGCCTTGCTAGCCAAATAGAGTGTGTTTAAACAAAGAAGTAAACAGAATTTGCAACTTAAAAAAGAAACAAAGCCTACAGCACGAAAGCTATTGTTAAAGCTGCTAGGCTCACGAGATAACATTCAAATGAACGCGGGTGCAGCCGTTAGAGTAGGGGCACTGTTTGGTATTTCTGAAAACAACATTCGCGTAACGCTCACCCGTTTGCAGTCTGCACAACTTATCACTTTGGTTGAACGGGGTTATTACAAGCTGGGCGATAAAGGCATGCGTTTTGCCAGGGAAATACATCAGTGGCGAGAAGATGAAAACGGACTTGTGTCTTGGCAAAACGATTGGGTAGTGGCCCAAACCAGCACGTTTCCTAAAAGCGATAAAAAGCAGCTGAGAACTAATGAACGTGCACTTAAGCTGGTGGGTATGAGAAAGCTTGTAAACGATACCTATATAAGGCCTAACAATTTTGTGGGCGGCACGGTCGAGATCAGGAATAAACTTCATACACTCGGCTTATCGAACAAAGCGCTAGTATTTAGTGCTAGCGATTTTGACAATAAAACACAAAGTAAGGCGATGGGGCTGTGGCGTCACCTGAATTTAGAGACGCTTTACGAAGAGGGATGCAACGAAATAGAGGTGTCTCTTGCCCGATTACCGTCGTTATCTCTTGAAGATGCAACAAAAGAGTCTTATGTCATAGGAGATAGGGCATTGTACCACTTGGTTTTTGACCCTTTGTTGCCAGCGCCACTTGTTGATGTGACGATGCGTGAACGTTATCGCAACCTTGTGAAACGGTACGATGACGTTGGCGCACAAATATGGCATCGCTATTTGGACCAAAGTTAGGTTAGTAGTCTCAGCATTTAAAAGGAAGTAACCGAAATGGAAGCAAAAATGACCGCATCAAGACCGTTGTTTAAACACATTCGCAATCATACTGCGCTATTCAATGAGCTTTCTCACTATAGAAATGTCGCAGTGGATACCCTAGGGTTTTCGGGCTATGAGTTTTATAAAACGCCAAAGTTCGTCACCGAAGATGGAAGTCGGCTTACCATAGAGCCTGAGAGGAGCATTGTACTGCCCAAAGTTAATGCGTTATCGGGTTTGAAGAGCAAGTTAACGCAGGCTATTCCCATGTTGCACATGGTTAAGCATAGCGAAATAGGTTATCGCTATCCAACGGCAGCGCTAGCAGGGCTAGACGCACCATTTATCAAACGCATGCGCTCTGAGTATTTTCACAAAGTGGATGAAGATAGAAGTATTTGCCGCCCTGTTAATTTGTCATATGGAATAAAAAGTCGCGGAAAAGCAGACAACCGCCAAGAATACGAAGTGTGGATGCCCGATGAAGCGCCAGATCAAAATCCGCTTCCTCTACTTATTAATGACTATGGTGAAGATTTACCCGATGATGTAAGACACTTTGCTGAACAGCCCTCTAAAGTTCACGGGTGGATGGGCGTGAAGCGGGCGGCTTTTGAAGCGCTCTACACAAATAAACAACACTGTGGCGACTTGGTTATTTGTGTTGCCATGAGCGTAGACGCTTACAACATCGGTGCTAAACCTGATTTATCTTATTCGCCAGAGGCGGAAAGCTCAATTGCCACAAGTAACGCTGAGTTCGAGTGGGAAATAGAAGGCTATTATGCGCCTCGTGGATGGCTGTTTGATCACGATGAGGTGTGGGCAGCAATTAATCATACGTTAGAAGCCATTAATGCGCCGCTTAATAATTTATACGGCAATGCAGTAATTCCTATAGCCGAAAGCAAGACGGAACGAATTTTGTCGACGTTGCAATCGCTTGGCGTTACGCAAAAAGAAATAGATGAGTTAAATCTTCAGCCATGGGAATTCATGCTTACTGAGAGTGAGCACAGGGTAAAAGCACATGATCCGAGTCGCTCAGTAAACTTGCTCGGTAGATTAAACCGGCTTTTTTACCAACCAGAGCAGCCGTTGCCTTCGCTTAATTGGATGCACGATCTGATTTTATAAGCTGAAATGTCTACGCTGAAAAGCATCGTTAATCAAAACCATGAGTAAATCAAAGCGCGCTGAACGTAAATTCATGCGCGCTTTTTAGCTTCACCGTGCTGTAAGCCTGTAACTAAACCGACTTATATGTAAATTTTTATACAAAAAATGTTTAATTTTGTAAATAACTTTCAGTTTTGTCGTAATCTGTCTGTTTAATTTGCTATTTTTGTAATTTAATTACGAAAAATGCTTTATTTTTTGAAAGTGTTGTTCATAATGTACACATCACTTAGGTGATATCTAATTTAGTTACAAAATAGGAATTCAAAAATGAAACTGTCTACTTTCGCTGTCGCTTTAACGTTATCTGTTGCTGCTACTCAAACTTTCGCAAAAGATGTAGTACTAAAGCCAATTAACGACAACATCGAAACACAAGCGTGTTTAACTGCGGCCAAAGAAGGTTTCGGCCCTGCGTTACGCCTTATTCGTGCAAATGGTTTTAATGCTGAAGAGTTCAGTGCATCTGTGCGTTGTAACGGCGAATCACTTCGCACGTTTGCTTATATGTATAAAAACAACAAGGCCACTGAAAATGCAAAAACGGTTGCTCTTGTTGCTAAGAACCAAGACGTAGCATCACAAGCGTGTTTAGAAGCGCTTTCTGTAGGTAAAGATGCTGCACTAGCAAAATTTGGTTTGGAAGGTGAAAATATCATCTGCAATCACAAAGAAATGTCTGACTTCGTTCGTCAATACAGTGTAGAAAACGTAGTAGTTCGCACGTCAGCTGAATAAGGCTACGATTTAGGATAGCAACCTACTGCTAATATTTAGTACAGTTTCATGGCCTTTCGCTTGAAAAGGCGAAAGGCCTGACACTTTACGAGCTTTATCATTTACTCTCTTTTTCAATACTGGCTATTCTTGCCAATTGATACCCCTCACCGCTGTAAATAAGTACAAAGCTCTACATGTATTTATTGTTTTTCAGCAGGGTGAATTAGGTGAAATTTGGTCTGCCTTCCATCTAGATAAATTACTTTCTCTCCATCAAAAAACGCATCTTCTTCCAGCATAATTCGTACCTCTTTATTCCATTCTTCAATATAGCTGGCTGCGTTGAGTTCTATGGAATAGGCTGTTTTTTCGAACATCGGGTAGTCACCTTTAACTGGCACGCCTTCTTGTGCGTCCCACATTCCGATAGTTGGGCCTGCAGCGTGCCCGTGAAAACCAAGCGGATGGGTATAAATAGCCGGCGTAATGCCTTGGTCAATAGCCTGCTGTCGTGACATGCTTAAAATGGCGTTGCCTGTTCTTCCTACTTTAAAGTTACTCGTTAAAATGTCTTGTAAATGGTTACCGTTTTTTAAAGCCTTTTTCAGAGACAAAGGCGCATCATTTTCACCTGGTTTTAATACATACGCATGTTGCTGTTGGTCAGTGTTAAGTCGAAGGTAGGTAATACCGAAGTCAACGTGAATTAAATCGCCTGGCTGAATAACATTTTCTCCTGGCCGTTTGCTAAATGCTGCAACCTGATTAAATACTTCACTGTCTTGACGTTGAATTGAAACAGTGGGGTGGAACCAGTTGGTGAGTCCTAGTGCGCGAGTTTGATCGCGCAGCCACCACACTACGTCGTCAGTAGTGGTCACGTTGGGGGTAATTACTTCGTTTGAAAACGCTGTGGAAATCAGTGAGTGTCCAATTTGGGTAAGCACTGGATAATGCTTCATTTCAAGTTCACTGCGGGTTTCAAGCCACCCTACGGCAAGTTTTTCGCCACTCACAACACGACTTTTTAGGTCGTCTGAAAGTACGGCCATAAACTTTTTATATTCGGTAGAGGACATACCGTCAGCAAGTGCAAATGCCTCAGATACATTAATTGCAATTTTTGAGGGGTTACGCGTTTCGATAATCTGTTTTAACGCTTTCCATTGATTAGGTTGTGCTTCCTTATCCCACGCTTTTTCAAACAGTGCACCTACCGCATACCTTGCTACCGCAAGGCGTTCAAGAGGTTGACCGTTTCCAGGATCATAAATAACGAGCATGGTATGACGTCTTGCAGATACCCATGTAGACGGCAGCATGGTTTTTAAAACAGGATCTTCATTATATTCTCTGGACATTAGCACCCACATGTCGATGCCTTCTCGCGCCATTATCCGCGGTAACACGTCACTAAAACGTTGTTCTAGAATGTTGTCGATTAACTTGCTTCTTTCTTTCATCGAAAGCACGGGAGTAGCGAGTGTCGAGAGTGAATAAAGCATAAGCACAAAAAGAATAATTTTTTTCATTTGCAATCCGTTGGTTAGGTCGTCATCTGTGTAATTTTTAACTATTCTGTATACCGTTAACATGCTATGAAGTCTTTGTATATATAAATCAAACGAATGGATACCTTGATGAAACGTTGTGTTTATTTTGCTCTGTTGCTTTTGGCGATGCTAAGCATGAATTCACTCGCGCACACAACAATTAAGTGGGGAACAGATCATTGGACAGGTTACACCGATTATGATGGAAGTGGCTTTTACAATGAGCTTATGCGAAGCATTTACCCTGAGCCTGACTTTATATTGGACGTACAGTATTATCCGTGGAAGCGCTCGCTGAAATATATCTCACAAGCCTCAATCGATATGACGGGCGCTGTACACATCACCTCAACACTTTATCATTCTCGCCGGCCTATTATTATTGACAGAGTTGTGATGGTCAGTAGAAAGCAAGACGCGCTTAACATTCAGTTGCTGAATAAAAAACTGGGGGCGTACAGGTCTGGGTATGAAGACATGGTGTTTTACCCCTATTTGTCTAGTGCCATCATGGGCGTTGAAGTTCAAGACTCGCACAAAGGTATCGCTCTGTTATCTAAAGAAAAAGTCGATTTTTATGTTGGTGCGGATAGTATGGTTCAACAAGCTTTAGAAGCGCGAGACGACAAGGCTGAGTTCGAAATCTCCGAAATTGGTCAGTTTGAGCTGTATTGGTCATTTGCAAAGAACCCGAAAGGCTTAGCGCTAAAAAATAGGTTCGACCAACAGCTAGATGTATTGCGCGAGCAAGGTGTTCTCGCGCAACTGTATTATAAGTACGATCTAACCATGCCATTTTAAGTTTAAAGGCATTGTAGTGAGGTAAGTGGTGATTACCGCTAAAGGTAAGAAACTACCTCAATTTCTATGTTTCGCTGGGCCATAAAATAAAAACGTCTGCCGGGTTCATAATCGCCGTGACTGTAGGTGTCAAAATTAAGTGATAGAACGCGTTTTTCCACCTCAGCTAAGTCGGGCACTACAATGCCTATATGATTAATGTTTGCCAACGTTTCATAGTTGCTTTCTATGTCTTTAATCACCTTGGGCCTGTAAAGTGCTAAGTAGTCTTTGTTGTTTCCTACATGCACGGTATAGCCGTCATTTTTCGCGCCACCGCGCCACCTAACGGTCCAACCAAATAATGTGCAAAGCAAGCTTGCCAACGCATCAGGGTTTTCAACGGTGATATTTGTGTGCTCTAAGTAAGCCTCTGTCATGAATTTTTCCTTAAGTAGATAATCAACGAAAAACAGCTTAATATCTAAAGTTAACTTTAGATCAAGAGCTTTTTTCACCGTAAGTCAGAGAGTAAAAACGAGAGTCGACATGGCACCAGAACCCTTGGTAACTATTGGTTTTATAGCGAAACGCACTGGTAACGCTGTCTCATTAATTCGTTATTACGCGAACGAAGGACTTATTCCTTCTGTGCGAACGAGTGGCGGAAACAGAGCATTCCCTCGTTCTGTTATTCGCAGAGTTTCTTTTATTTTGATTGCGCAAAACATGGGGTATTCCCTAGCGCAAATAAAGCATCTTCTGTCTACGCTGCCTGAAAACAGAACGCCGACGCAGACCGATTGGGCAAAGCTAAGCACAGTGTTTAACCAACATATCGAAGCTAAAATTGCCGCATTGAGCAGTCTAAAAACGTCATTAGAAGGCTGTATTGGTTGCGGATGTTTGTCATTAGAGCGCTGTAAGCTTTACAATACCGACGACAAAGTGGCGGCCCAAGGCAATGGCGCCCAATTGCTCGATGAAAACGTACAATCTCAGTTTTTAAGTTCACACAAAAAGTAGCGCTTCATGCATCCAAAAAATCTCCACAAGAACGGCTATCCAATGGATGCCCTGTGCCAGTCATATCCCGCACTTGAGCCGTTTTTGGTCAGTACTAAAAATGGCTCGGTAAGTATCAATTTTGCTGATCCACAGGCCGTAAAGATGCTTAATGCAGCTTTGCTCCATCACTATTATCGCCTGGACTATTGGAATATTCCTGATGGATACCTGTGCCCTCCAGTGCCCGGTAGAGCAGATTATATTCATGGCATTGCTGACTTAATTAGGACAACGGGCGCCAATGGAAAAAATACGCAGGACCAAAGCATACGTGGGTTAGACATCGGCGTGGGCGCCAATGCTATTTATCCTATTATTGGGGTTACGTCATATGATTGGTCGTTTGTAGGCAGTGATATCGACGATGCTTCAGTGAAAAGTGCTAGCGCTATAGCCAATAAAAATAGTGTATTGGCCAACAAGTTCAGCGTTCGAAAACAAGCCAATACTTCACATATTTTTAAGGGGGTTGTTCATGAAAACGAACGTTTTACCTTCTCTATGTGCAATCCGCCATTTCATAAGTCTGCGCAGGAAGCGTTGTCGGGTACGCGCCGAAAAACGTCAAATCTACTTCGTAATAAACAAAAACGAAGCGGTAAAACAGTTGCCGATAGAGAGAAGCAAAGCACAATGCGCCACCCAAATAAGCCGACGCATAAGGGGCCTGTAAATGAAATGCACAATGCTCGCTTAAACTTTGCAGGAAAAGCCAATGAATTGTGGTGTGAAGGCGGAGAACTCGCGTTTATTCAACGCATGGTAAAAGAGAGTGTTTTGGTAAAAGACAATATTCAGTGGTTTACCTGTTTGGTATCAAAAAGCGCCCATTTAAAAGCCATTAAAACCAGTATTAACTATTATGAAGCCGCGCAGTGCAAGGTAGTTGATATGGGGCAGGGCAGTAAAATAAGTCGTTTTATTGCATGGGCGTTCTAAACATACTATTTATTTCTTTGGGTTGATGTGATTGGGTCACTCATCGCAGCTTATTATAGAAATATGGCTCTAGATACCTAGAGCCAGCGATGTTTAGTTTAGGTTTTCAATTTTTGTGAAGTCTATGGTGTTCTCTTTCGGAGACGTTCGAATTTCGGTAACGGATTTAAATTTGTTGCTTAATATGAACGCAAAGCAGCTAAAAAATACACCAATGACGAGAGCGCCTACCCACTGGATCTGCAGGAAATCTAGTTTGAATAAAAGCGTAAGCAGCGAAAGGGCGACAAAATTGAACGCAACATAATTACCCTTGCCAATGCGCTCAACGGTCATATTCAGGTTGTCGGTATAAAGCCTTATAAGTGAATCAAGGGAATTGATGACAAAGACAATTCCTACAAATACCATCGCCATATTTGTAATTCCTTCTGTAGGGATCCCTGCGCTGTGATAATGATACAGTACTGAAAACCATGCCGCGATAGGAATAGATGGAATAACCATCATAGCTAGCATAACTTGGTAAGTCTTTAGGCCACCCACGAAGCGAGACGTAAACTGGCCTATCATGATACTCCAGCTAAACCACCAGAACAGATAGAATTCGTGATATTCATTAAGGGGAAGTACGAAATTATCGAGGTTTGAAAAGTAACCGCCAATAAGGCCGAGGTTAGCAAAATAAGCCGTTATCTCACTTTCACCAAAAACAAATGCCGCGGCCCACATGCCAACAATTAAGGCAATAAAAACCCATGTGGTTGTAAGGCTTAAAATACGCACGTATTTAATACTAGTGCTTGAATATACCGCGAAGGCTATAGCTGCAAATACAATTAGATAAAACGCAGGAACGACTGATTCACCGTCGCCTATTGACGGTAAATACCATGGAAGGTTAGACAGAAGTAAGAACGCTGTGAAAGCACAGGTTCCGATGATGATTACATTATTTACGAATTTAACAACAGGAACTTCGAAGAACTTTACTTTCGGCTCAATTACGCAGAAATAAAAACAAGTAAGAAAGTAGAACCCCCAAATTAAGAAACCCCAAAATCCAAACTCAATGGCGAGTGGATTGGTGAAATCATATTCAGGACTTGCGCTTATATCAGCATAACCAGCAAACTCAGTAAGTGGAAACATGATGAGGCCCACATCCAAACCTGAGGTAAAAAGAATAGCAATAAAGGTAAAGGTTCTCACTGGCGTGACGCCTACCACTTTCATATTACCCCATTTAAATAGAATGTAGGCTACTGAAAGTAGAGTGAAAATAATGCCTGCACTGAGCCATACTGTCATTATTACCCTCCCAATATTGATAATAAAATAAACATGTTTCTTCCTTTTCCGCGGCCGCAGCGCCCACTACGCCAAACGCTAAAGCGAGGTAAAACGATGGCAAACAGTCGCCGTTGCAGGCGCACGTGTTTATTAAAACAAGCGCACCATTTCAAATTAATCCAAATGTCTAGCGTTGCGCTGTTTGCCAGTGAGGATGAATATCTACCGGCACATTGAGTATCGGCAAAGCGGGGTTACCCAGAATGATGTCTGCTGCCTTTTCAGCCACCATAATAGTTGGCGCATTTAGGTTACCGTTCGGAATGGTGGGGAAGATAGACGAGTCCACCACACGCAGTCCCTCAATACCATGCACACTGGTGTTCGAATCGACGACTGCCATGTCGTCTTCACCCATTTTGCATGAACACGACGGATGGTAAGCGCTCTCAACGGCTTCACGTACAAAAGCGTCTATTTCTTCATCCGTCTGAATGTGCTCGCCGGGCTGAATTTCGCCGTCTCTGAAATCGTCGAATGCTGACTGTGCGATGATTTCTCGTGTAAGTCTTACGCAAGCTCTAAACCCTTCGATATCATCTGGATGTTGCAAGTAGTTAAACAAAATTTTAGGCGGAACCGTCGGGTTAGCCGACTGAACGGTTACGCTACCTCTGCTTTTAGGTTTGTTGTGGCCGACGTGCACTTGAAAACCATCGCCATCAAATGCTGACTTACCGTCATAGCGAATTGCTGCAGGTAAGAAGTGATACTGTATATCAGGCCACTCTACATCTGCTTTCGAACGAATAAATGCACAAGATTCGAAGTGATTCGTAGCGCCTAAGCCAGAACGGCTAAGCAACCAGCGAGCGCCTATCAAGCCTTTTGAAACTAGGCCGAGCTTACGGTTAAGCGTAATGGGCTGCTTGCACTTGTACTGGAAATAAAACTCTAAGTGGTCTTGCAGGTTTTGGCCTACACCCGGCAGATGGTGTTTAACTTCAATACCCGCTCTTTCAAGCACGTCTTTATCGCCAATACCAGAAAGCTGCAGGATATGTGGCGAGCCAATAGAGCCGGCACTTAAAATCACTTCATTAGACGTACTGGCGGTTTCAGTTTTACCGTTAACTACATATTCAACGCCTTTTGCGACTTTATCTTCCAGCACGACTTTAGTAACCAGCGCGCCCGTCACTATACTTAAATTCTTACGCGACTTTACCGGGTCAAGATATTCACGGCTTGTTGAACTGCGTACACCGTCTTTCACGGTCATATGCATAGGGCCGAAGCCTTCTTGTTGCTTGCCGTTATAATCGCTAGTGATGTCGTAACCCGCTTGTTCACCGGCTTTAATGAAGGCCGTATAAAGGGGGTTCTTCATTTCGTTACCGTTGTTAACGCCGAGTTCACCATTGCCACCCCGGTAAGCGTCATTGCCTTTGTACCAGGTTTCTGCTTTTTGGAAATAGGGTAGGCAGGCTTGGTAGTTCCAACCTTTTGCGCCGTGTGCTTCCCATTCGTCGAAGTCTTTGGCGTGACCGCGTACATACACCATTCCATTAATGGATGACGAGCCGCCCAACACTTTGCCGCGGGGGCAGTGCATTTCACGGTTGTTTAAATAGGGCTCTTTTTCTGTGTTGAATTGCCACGCATATTTGTCGGTATTCATAGGAATAGACAGCGCCGTTGGCATCTTAATAAAAATGCTTTTATCTGAGCCACCGGTTTCCAGTAGCAACACGTTGTGCTTTGGGTTTTCTGATAAGCGGTTTGCTAGCACACAACCAGCAGAACCTGCTCCAACGATAATGTAATCAAATGTCTGCATATGTACTCCTACTGCGGCTTAAAACGGGCTCTCAATTTGGCTCATACCTACATAAACCGATTTGGTCTGTGTGTAGCTATTAAGCGTTTCAACGCCGTTTTCACGTCCAATGCCAGATTGTTTGTAGCCGCCTACAGGCATTTCAGCCGGAGAGTTACCATATGCATTTATCCAGCAAATACCGGCTTGAAGCTGGTGGATAACGCGGTGCGCGCGCTGGATATCCTTACTAAATACACCCGCTGCTAAGCCTAGCTCAGTGTTATTCGCCCGTGCGATCACTTCGTCTTCATCGTCGAAAACCAACACGCTCATTACTGGCCCGAAGATTTCTTCTTTAACGATAGTCATGTCGTCAGTGCAGTCTGTGAAAATTGTCGGTTCAACAAAATAACCGTTAGGAGCAGAAGCTGGAGAGGCAGCGTGACCACCGGTTAACAGCGTAGCGCCTTCTTCTTTTCCTTTGGCAATATAGCCAAGTACCAGCTCTTGGTGCTTTTTAGAAATAAGTGCGCCTAGGTTTACGTCAGGGTCGAGCGGGTCGCCCATAACAATATTGTTTTCGGTACGGGTTTTAAGCTCGTCAATGAAGGCTTGATACACAGAACGTTGAACGTAAACACGGGTGCAGTTAGTACAGATTTCACCTTGGGTATAGAAATTGCCCAGCATAGCGGCGCTAATAGCTTGGCTAATATCGGCATCTTCGAATACCACAAGCGGTGACTTACCGCCAAGCTCCATCGTAACGTCTTTTAAGTTCGACGCAGCCGCGCTTTGCATTACTTTTTTACCGGTACCCACTTCACCAGTAAACGATACTTTTTCAATGTCAGGGCTGTTAGTAAGCCATTGACCAACTTGTGCTGCGCCTTGAACCACATTAAATACGCCATCAGGTACGCCAGCTTCGGTGAAAATTTCAGCCAGTTTAAGCGCGCCCATTGGGGTTTCTTCTGACGGTTTAAATATAAACGCATTACCTGCAGCAAGGGCTGGGCCTGATTTCCAGCACGCAATTTGAATAGGGTAGTTCCATGCGCCAATACCGGCACAGATACCTAGCGCTTCTTTGCGCGTGTAGAAGAAATCGCCACCCACAGGTTGCTGGGTACCTAGTTGAGTAGGAGCTAGGCCGGCATAGTACTCAATGACATCAGCGCCAGTTTCAATATCAACACAGTCGGCTTCTTGAATAGGCTTACCGGTATCGAGTACTTCAAGCTTAGCGAGTTCGTCATTACGCTCACGAAGCAATGCAACCGCCTTATTAAGAATGCGGGTTCTTTCAATGGGCATCATTGCTGACCACACTGAAAACCCTTCTTTAGCGCTTTTGATTGCTTCTTGTTGAATAAACTCATCAGCCACTTCTACGTGGTAAATTACCTCACCGGTCGCGGGGTTGGTTACAGCAAAGGTTTCTTTGCTTTTGTTTGCCATCGGCTTGCCGTGAATAAAATTCTGATAAGTCGGTAATGACATGCATAAACTCCTGCTCTAAAAAAACGCTCGCTTATAAGCGAAAATTTCGAATTAATAATAACTATATAGCCTAATACGCGACCTGAGTTTCAAAACGATGAATTGTATTGAAACTAATTCGGTTTTCGCGCGTGGCGCGAACTTTTAAAAACGTATTCGCATGAATGAAATACAGCTTATTTCGTTCGGTTGTGTATTGAGCGTGCGTTTGGTTTTTGCTAATCACCGCCGTAACGTTAAGGTGTATTTATATTGATTGACCGTTCAATAAAAATAAATTGTATAGTGTTCTAACTATTTTTTCAACGGCGGCTTGGCGTTTAAGAGCGGCGCATAATGTAAAAATAACACCACTTTTTGACGTAAGTGTTTGCTTTGTTTTAGGAATTTTGAATCCTGTTTAGGTGTTTAGTGAAGGTGTTTCATCTACTTAATTTTTCGAGTTTAGCGTCAATTTCATATGAAAAATGTTTAATTGAAATTAAATCTCATGAAGAGCACTTAAAAATACGTTGGAGTGAAAAAACTAACGACGCAGCTAAGCGCTTTGTGAAGAGAGCATTCTCGTTATTTGAGAACAAAAACGTAAAGTTACAGCGTTTATTTTGCAGTGCTTATATTACAATGATAAAAACCTGAATTTATGGAAAGGGTAGCCACGTCTCCCTTATCCCAGAACACCACACCTTTGTTATTAGTGAATTTTGCACCTGAGGCTGAATGCGTTAACCGCACTATGTGATGCGTGTTATTAAGTGACAAGGTCAGTAAATTCGAGCTTACATTGATTACCTGTAAATCAGTTGTGTTGGCGCTAGGTGTTTCGCAACTGTACGTGGTTGTGTTCTTCTGCTCATTCGCGTAGCCCACTTCCTGTTTTTCAAAGATTCGAGTCTCCACTTTGTTTGCCTTTTCACCGCTTTCGGGTGTGCTTAGACCCGCGCGTGAGCTTGATGGGATTGTTAGAACGGCTCTCAATACTTCGTTTTCTTCGCTGTCATACAGTACCAACCATGTGTCGTCTATTACCGCAAAAGAAAGGGTCGCATTTAATGCGTCAACGAAGCTCTGTTCTTGCTTCATAAGCGCAGGTGCGCACATTTTTTTAGTGAGTGAAACTTTTTCGACTGACACAGATTGTACATCGCGATATTCACTAAGTGTTTTATTCGCCTCTTTTATTTTGAGTGCGCCTGTATAATGATTACAGCCAGTACTGCCGCTAACTGTGGTGGTATTATCATCTGAATTGAAGTCAAATGTGACGTGACTAAAATCAATAATGCCCGCCTGATTGAGGCTTTCGACCTGCCATCGACTATTCGACAGTGTTTGAACTTCTCTTGTTAAAACATGTTGATTATTACTAGAGGGCAGTGAAGAGCCAGAACTGCAAGCTGTCAAAGAAAGCAGTACCAAGCCTGCCATAGCCCAAGAGTATTTTTTATCAGTCATGAAAAAGCGCTTATTATTTATCAATAATCCTAGGAGTCGCTTTTCGCAGCTAAGTTCAACCCTACTGAGTGGGCAATTATCCAAGCGAACCGAATTGAAAACCCATACCAAAGACTTTGTCGTCCAAACGACAGTTTATAAGACGGTGAAGAGAGTACACTGACTATTAGTCAAGTCTTGCGGTAAATGTAGTATGAAAAATTTAGAACAACACTTAAGTGAGTACGCAAAATATCATCGAGATCAGAAGAATATTTACACCCATTATATCGGTATTCCACTTATCGTTTTTTCGGTGTTTTGTTTAACCAGCAAGCCTGCGTTCTATATTAGCACACCTGTATTTGGGTCTTTGCCTGTAAGCGCTGCAATGTTCGTTTGGATTGTAGGTAATGCATTTTATATCAAATTAGACGTGAAATTAGGCGTTGTGATGACGCTTGTTACAGGAGCAATGGTGTATCTTGCACATCCTATTGCACAACTTAGCACGGGCGAATGGTTAGCAGTTTCGCTAGGTATTTTCATTGGTGGATGGGTGTTGCAATTTATCGGTCATCATTTTGAGGGCAAAAAGCCCGCCTTCGTCGACGATATAATGGGATTAGCCATAGGGCCGTTATTTGTGTTAGCTGAATTGAGTTTTGAGTTAGGTTTGAGGAAAGCGCTAAAAGAAGAC
This sequence comes from Alteromonas sp. V450, assembly GCF_001885075.1. NCBI lineage: Bacteria > Pseudomonadati > Pseudomonadota > Gammaproteobacteria > Alteromonadales > Alteromonadaceae > Alteromonas > Alteromonas sp. V450. The sequence goes on along the minus strand of NZ_MODU01000004.1, from coordinate 1,994,333 downwards.
ATTGAACGTCGCGCTGGCCCCATTAAATAGTTCTGCCTTTAAAACGCGCGTTGAACTGTAGGCATACGTTAACGCGCGCTTTTACTCATAAACCGATAGACGTTACGCCTTCATTTTGGCAAGCGTTTCTTTACGTAACTGGATTTTAGATTCAGCAAAAGACTGTTTAGGCAGCATTTTGAGCTTTTCGGCATAGCCCATGGCTGTAGCTAATACCTGCTCTTGAGGCACAGCGGCATCTAAGAAGCCTGCTTTTACGGCTTCTTGACCTTGATAGATACGAGAGAAAAGCAGGGCTTCGGTTTGGCTTGTGTTGGAAAGCCTGGCTTTGGCTAATTCCATGCCGAAGGGCGGTAAAACCATACCGATAGCCGTTTCGTTAAGGCCATATTTTGTGTCTGCGTCTTTACCAATACGCAAGTCACCCGCCATCAACATGATAGCACCCATTGCAATACTATGCCCTTCTGCAGCAACCACAACCGGTAGCGGGTAGCTATAAAGACGAACGATCAAGTCAGCGCCTTTCGACACCAACTCGTGCTGTTTAGCTTTGTCGTCGGCTTTCATTACGGATAGATCAAAGCCTCCGCAAAATTTTCCATCACCGCCGTGCAATACAACTGCTTTTGCGTTTTTTTCTGCTTCATCTAGGGCGTCGTTGAATTGTTGTATAAGTTCAAAGCCCACGGCGTTAACTTTTCCGTCGTCAAAAGTGATTACCGCAATATCGTTGTTAATAGCTAAATTGAACGCCATGGTATGTCCTGTAACTTTCTGGGTAGCAATAAATATACGTCGCACTACGTCATGTGCAACTCTTTAGCAGTGATTGTAGGTAATTGATATTTTTTATGATAGTGCTTTATGCATCATCTTCAGGATATGCACCATGAATATCAGTGATAATTTTGGGAAGCTCTGAAATGAGCTTTTTCTTATATCGTCGCTGTCGACGACGAGCTTTTGCATTATTTGATCGCCACTGCTCCCGCTTGTCTTTTACTAGCCGTTCTAAATCTTGGCCCTCTTCAATCAATATCGCATCGTTAAGCGATGTACGTTTTGTCATTTTACCACTCCAGCTTTAACTGTTTACGTCGCCATTGCTTAGAACGTTCGTTTAGTGTTTTAAGTGAAACATGTTCATTCGCAATCTGTTTGGCAAGGTTCAGGGCAGCACTGGCCTGCTCTTTGGTGAGGTTTTTATAGGCCGGAGACGGGATGATTTCATACCATGCCCGTTCACATATATTGTCTAAAATCACCCGCATAAAGCAGTGGTCATGGCTAATTGGCCAAGTGTTTTTCTTCGCTGCAGCAATAGAAGGGAGCACGGATTTAGCGTAGTGTAAGAATTGTTGAACGTCCTTCGAATGTTCCACTGATGTTGAATTCGAAGAATTTGGTGATTGATTATGAAGGGAAGAGGCATTCACGTTTCGATTTTCCCACCGTCTTATAACGTTTCGACACTTTTATTACAGGTGCTGTTATTGCAACAGTTACCTTTGAAATAAAGTGTACACGACACCAGTGAAATTCAGCGTTACACTATTTTTAGTTTTTTGACTTTATAGCTCGAGCTACGTGCTCATTATTAATTACATGGTTGGTTAATGCGCCCACATTTAAAAATTCTCGTTATAGAAGATGCTGTTGATTTACTTGAACAAATTACTTCTAGTATTGGTAACACCATCAGTTATTTTGATCGAAGTGATGTTGAAATTAGCCTGCTTGAAGCGAATTCTGTTGCTAAGGCACTGCAATTTGTGCGCGAAGACGGTGACATTCAGGCTGTCGTATTCAGCTGGGACGTGGTAGCTAAGGTAAAAGAACTTACAGAGATCTTACCTTTACATAGCAGTGCGGCAGGCAATGATAAAGCAATAATCAATGTGCCCTCGGCGCATAACGACGTTATCGAGAATAATGCCAGCGTTATCGACGCGATTAAGCGTATTCGTCCGGAGCTTCCTGTTTATGTTCTAGGCGATGCCGTAAAAGGGTTAGACATTGTAAATCAGGCGAACGGCATAGAGTCGTTTTTCTATCGCAACGATATCATTTCAGACCCAGAATCGATCCTCGGCTATATCATCAATGACTTCGATGATAGAAATGAAACACCGTTTTGGACTGAATACAAAGACTACGTCGTCGAATCTAATGACTCTTGGCACACACCGGGCCATAGTGGTGGCGCAAGTTTCAGAAATTCCCCATACATCAGCGACTTTTACCGCTTCTTTGGCCGCAATGTGTTCGTTAGCGATTTGTCTGTAAGTGTAGACTCGCTTGGCTCATTATCAGATGGCACGCACGCAATTGGAAAAGCGCAAGCAGCCGTTGCAAATACCTTCGAGGTGCGCCATTCCTATTTCGTTACAAACGGGTCATCTACATCAAACAAAATTATTTTGCAGACGCTGTTGCGTGAGGGCGACAAAGTTATTGCCGACAGAAACTGCCACAAGTCAGTGCACTACGGCATTATCCAGGCGCGAGCCATGCCAGTGTATTTAGACAGCGTATTTAATCCAGAGTACGGTATTTTTTCGCCGCCCAGAATGACTCAGATTACGCAACTTATTGAAGAAAACACTGATGCCAAGCTTATTGTGCTGACAGGGTGTACTTATGACGGGTTACTGACCGACCTTAAGCAGGTTGTAAAGCTAGCTCATGAACACGGTATAAAAGTGTTTATCGACGAAGCCTGGTTTGCGTACTCGCTATTTCACCCGGCATTACGCGACTACTCGGCTATTGCAGCAGGGGCAGACTATATCACTCACTCTGCACACAAGGTGGTGTCGGCGTTCTCGCAAGCCTCGTTCATCCACGTAAACGATCCAGACTTCGATAAAGACTTTTTTAAAGAAGTATTCGCAATACACACCAGTACGTCACCTAAGTATCAATTAATTGCATCGCTCGACGTTTGCCGTCAACAGCTTGAAATGGAAGGCTATAAAATCTTAAATGAGCTACTCAGTAACGTAGGTGAGCTCAAATCGCAAATGGCAAAGTTCAAACGGCTGAAAATACTCTCGCCCAGCGACTTTGCAAAAATGTTCTCGCATTTTGAAAGTGACAATATTGGGCACGACCCGCTAAAAATCTTAATTGACGTTTCGGCGCTAGATTATTCAAATCAAGAAATACATCGTTTCTTGATGGACGAAGTTGGCTTAGAAATCGAGAAGTTTACCCATAGCACTATTTTAGTATTGCTTACGCTAGGCGGAATGCGCTCTAAAATTGTAAGGCTATATAACGCATTGAAACGTCTGGATGATGGCGCCGTTAATTTAAGCAAGCGCAAAAGCAAAAGCGCTTTACCGGCAGACATTCCGCCAATTCAGCTGGACGAACTGCCGTCAAAAGCGTTTTTCAGCCCTAGAGAAGCTATTCCGTGGCAAAACAGCGTTGGACGCACTGCAGCTGGCTTAATTACACCGTATCCGCCTGGTATTCCGCTTATTGTTCCTGGACAGAAAGTGGAGCAGGCACATACTGATTACCTTCAGGCGCTGGCAAGTCAGAAACTTACCGTACAAGGTATTTACGACGGTGAAATTTATGTTGTTGCTGAAGAATAATAAAATTGCGTTTCAGGCAAGGTAAATTGTGACCTTGCCTTTTCCTGAACTTACCTTACACTTGCGCCGAAAATAACGAAAGGGCCGTGAGAATGAAATTAAGTGATGTGAAAAAGCTTCATCAAAAGAAGTACAGATCCCAATTCGGTTTCTATTTGGTGGAAGGAGAGCACTTAGTTTTAGAGCTGCTAAAAGTTGCGCACAACGCCTATAAAAGTGGTGACGTCCCCACGCTTTATATCACGGCAGATTATGAGTCATGGGTAAACAAACATGTTTTAACAGCTAACGTTCAGATGAACGTTGAGACCGTGTCTTCTCAGCAAATGCAGCAGCTAAGCGATACAAAATCTCCACAGGGGATTATAGCGCGTGTCCCGCTTCTTGATGCTGCTTCACATCATGCACTGCCACAAACATTCGCGAATGAACCTGCTACGCAGAAGTACATTTATTTACATGAAGTACAAGATCCAGGGAATTTGGGCACGATACTTAGAACGCTTGCATGGTTTGGTAATTTCACGCTTTTGTTAAGCCCAAACAGCGTAGACCCATATAATTCAAAGGTAGTGCGCGCTAGCATGGGCGCTATTTTCCATGTAAACATGGAATTGAATGTCGCGCTCGAAAGCTTGAGCGAACGGTTTGAACGATTTGCTTTCTTGGATATGGATGGAGAGAGGATTACCTCGGACACTTTCAGCGATTACCATTGTTATTTATTTGGCAACGAAGCGCGTGGAGTGCCAGCACAAGCGCTGTCGCAGTTAAACGCAACGGCTTACACCATTGCCGGAAGCGGTAAGATTGACTCGTTGAATTTAGCCAGCGCCGTAAATATTTGCGCTTATGAATTAACGCGTTAAATACAGCGCTTCAACTCGATTACGATAGGAAATAGCCATGGCATTACAATGGTTCCCAGGGCACATGCACAAAGCCCTAAAAGAAATAAAAGAGTCACTTAATCAAGTAGACATTCTTATTGAGGTGCTAGACGCACGTATTCCGTATTCCAGTGAAAACCCTGAAATAGCAAAGATACGCGGCGATAAGCCCTGTATCAAAATTCTAAATAAGTATGATTTGGCTGATCCAGAGATTACCGCTCGCTGGCAGGAAAGCTTAGAAAAAGAACGCGGTGTAAAAACAATCACAACATCTAGCGATAACCCCGGTAACAGCAAGCAAATTATGCAGCTTGTTAAAAGTATTTGTTCCTATAAGGAAGGCCAGCCTAAAGCAGTTAAAGCGATGATCACGGGTATACCTAACGTTGGCAAATCAACGCTGATAAATATATTGGCTGAACGAATCATTGCTAAAACAGGTAACGAGCCCGCCGTGACGAAAAGTCAGCAGCGCATTAACTTAGGCAGCGGAATTATCTTGTTTGATACACCTGGGGTACTGTGGCCAAAGCTTGAAAACCCGCATTCAATCTATCGACTGGCTTCATCTGGCGCCGTGAAAAATACTGCTATGGAATATGACGATGTTGGCTTTTTTGCCGCAGACTATCTCATAAAAGCGTACCCAGAGGTGATGAAAGAGCGCTATAAGTTAGACGAGCTACCAAGTACTGAAATAGAATTTTTGGAAGCAGCAGCCAAAACGCGCGGCGCTATTCAGGCGGGCGGGCGCGTAAATCTGCACAAAATATGTGAAATTCTGCTTAAAGAACTTCAGTCTGGCAAGTTAGGCCGTATTACGCTAGAAACACCTGAAATGCTGGAAATAGAAAAAGCTGAGATGGCGCTAGCAGCGGTCAAAAAGGCTGAAGCTAAAGCCAAACGTAAAGCAAAATTCAAAACGGGTTCCTTAACGCCAGATAAGAAAGATCGCAAAGAAAAACGTGAAGAGAAGCGTCAAGAACAAAGCCGCAGAATGCGTAGTAACAAACATAAAAAATAAAATGTAAAAAACTGCATCCAAGTATCCATTTTATTCGTTTCAGTTAACATGATGTTTACATTTTTGATGTAAACATCAGAGATGAGACGGCATGTTCTCACAACAAAAATAGGATGCCACAATGCACAAACGTCCATTTATTCTACCTGCACTCACGTTACTTACCTAAAGCATCACATCCCATTTTGCGTTAGCCGAACGCAATAAAGGAAAAGTACCTATAGTGACGCCTCAACGCGCCGATATCGAATCGTGTAAAACAAAAGGCATATTCACCAATCCTTTTGAGGAGCCATTGGTTTCTGGAGAATTTCCCGACCAAAACAATACCAACATTACTAACCCCCTCAATAATTATCCAGATAACGGCAAATGTGAAGAAAACGAGGATGGCGTATTAAAATACAAACCGGCTGCAAGAAGCTTAGCATTACTGAATGACGGACGAATTCTCTATTTCAATGCGCTGGAAGGCACACAAAATGTTGAATACAACGCGCTATTGGAAATTGGCTCTGCAATAATTAACGACCAAACTCGCGTATTAACAATGAAAAACAACAACGCGAGTTGGATTGCACCGTCTCCAGTCGATGCTGGTGCTAATCCAGATGGCAACGATTCAGAAACACTCATTGGTGATGACAATGAGGCGTTTCTAAAAATTACCAACACTGGTGTTTTCGCAAACTGGGATCACCCAATGTGGTTTGAGGTTCAAAATGCCGGGCCTCGTCCTTTACCCGATTGGGTTCAGGAGGGGGTTCTTGAAGATAAGTGGACGCAAGTGAGTAAAAACAATTTCTATGGTTGGTATGATCACCGACTTGAAAAAGAAGACGACCACAGCAGCCGCTGGGACATTGCTATAATAGTTGATGGAACGCGCAGTGCACTATCGGGTTACTTTAAATCGCTCGCGCCGCCTACCAAGCGAACTCTTGTCACGCTTGACCAAAACCAAGCAGCAATAAAAGATCTCAAAGCAATGGTGATACCAGGCGCACAAAGCGCGATACGGGTAAGCTACTCCGACGATCACCATATGGTTGTGTTAGACGCTTCAGATACTCCGATGCTGCGGTTTAGTCCACATGGAGTAGAAGCGAATACGCGGTCTGTTGGCTGGAAACAATTAGGAAGAGAGCCAGTTCAATCAACTGAAAAGTGGGTGAAGTTGTCACCTCAGGCGGCGTATACATGGCCTGGCAGAAGGCTTGAATCTGCTGGAGCAGACAGCTGGAAAATTCCTGTTTTTTGTCATAAAAAAAATGAGGTACAGCACATACAGGGAGGCTGGAAAGAGGTTGCACGCCTTTAAAGTTGAACCCTTATTGGTAAAAACGTAATCTAGAGGTTGAGCGGTGTTGACGTGATGCTACACCGCTCATGTTTATTGATTTCGTCGACAGTAAGGTAGGCAGGTTCCTTTGAATACACTCAAACGTTTTGATAGACCGCTTTTTGATGCTTTAAAGAAGCGGGCTGAACAAAACCCTCGTAGTAGAGCAAATCACAACATTCACAGCAGCTATCGAGATCAGGTTCAAAGACTATTTATTGCAATGATGCCTGATTCTTACGTTCGACCTCACCGCCACCAACAATCACATAAGTGGGAATTCTTCATGGTGCTTGAAGGCGAGTTAGAGCTACTATTTTTCGATGAACATGGTGTGCTGACCGAGCGACTAAATCTTGAAGCCGGTGGTGAAAACAGCGGTGTGGAAATTCCAACGAATGTCTGGCATGCCACGATTTGCAGAAACCCCGTCGTTTTTATGGAGGTCAAACAGGGCCCTTATGACGAGTCAGAAGATAAGGGGTTTGCCAGCTGGGCGCCTGAAGAGGGAGCGTCATGTGTGCCAGATTTCTTGTCTTCGCTAAAAAATGCGCCGGTGGGTAAATCTTTCGCTAGTGAGCACGATGTGTCACAACCATGCAAAGACATAAATAATTTATATTAACCATGTCCCGGCCATGTTTTATGCTTTCCAGTTTGGAAAGTGGTTGCTATTGCTAATCCTCATGTTATGGTTAACCCTAATGAAAGAGATTCATGCACCAAAGCCCCTATGGTTAGTGCAAGAGTCAATACACAAATAACGCGCTAATCCGCTAGAAGAGAATTATTATGCAAAACGTTTCAACTGGTTATTTTTACAATTTTAATTACTGATTGCACCTGACCATCGGTGTTCAGGGGCAAATATTGGCTTCTGGGCATCGCAAGTAGAACGTTTTGCAAAAGCCCAGAAGGTTTCCACCATCTGGGCTTTTTTATTGCCCGTTATTTTCGGTAAAAAACAGTGAAAGAACTTACATTAGGTGATATTCGAAAGCAGCACAGAGTTAAACAAGAAGTCGTTGCCATGGCGCTTTCAGTAACTGCTTCAGGCGTTAGTAAATTAGAGTCGAAGCGTATTCAAGATGTCTCACTACATCGCGCCGCTGCATATTTAGCTGCGGTGGGAGGCAATGTTAAAATAGAGGTGACCATGCCTGATGGGGCAACCTTGCAGGTAGGATAAACCATTCAAACATGCCCGAGATGTGCTAACGATGAGCGTGTTGAATTTCGAGGCCTACGACTTTCAGATTTACGTCAGTAAGGTAAACTAACATAGAAATGTTGTTGCGCATCATCAGCGTAGCAATCCTATGCTCGTTTAAATATGGAAAATTCATTATGGCAGTTCACGAAATCACTCATCCACTAATAGCACATAAGATAGGTTTAATGCGCTATTCAAAAATTAGCAGTAAAGATTTCAGAGAACTCGCCTCTGAAGTCGGGAATCTGCTTACCTACGAGGCAACGCGAACTTTACCTACTGAAAAAGCAAAAATTAAAAGCTGGTCTGGTGATGAAGTAGAAGTTCGTCAAATTAAAGGGAAAAAGATAACCGTTGTTCCAATCTTACGCGCAGGGTTGGGGATGCTAGAAGGAGTGCTTGAACTTATTCCCAATGCGAAAATCAGCGTTGTTGGGCTTTACAGAGATGAAGAAACACTCGAGCCGGTTGCTTATTTTGACAAAGTAGTAAAAAACATAGATGAGCGTACTGCGCTAATTGTCGATCCCATGCTTGCGACAGGCGGCACACTGATAGCCACAATCGACCTCTTAAAGAAAAAAGGGTGCAGAAAAATTATGGGGCTTTTTCTTGTAGCTGCACCAGAAGGGATCCGTGCGGTTGTAGATGCTCACCCTGATGTAGAAATACTTACAGCGGCCATTGATGATAAGCTCGACGACAAGGGGTACATTCTTCCGGGGTTAGGTGACGCAGGAGACAAAATTTTCGGCACGCGCTAGTTATTTAGCTTAATAATTAAGTTGTTTTTCTTATTTTTTAAGCGTTGAATGTTAACGTATTATCAATATTGGGTTAAACGTTTAAGAAATAGTGCTATTATGGCGTAAAACTACTCATGCGTTTACCGTACTCACTAAGCTAACGTTGCAAGCGCATTGCCTAGAAAGCGATTATTGATGAAAAAAACAAAGCTAACATTAAAAGACGTAGCCTTACAGCTAGGTGTGTCTACAGCGACGATTTCAAACGCGTTTAATCGTCCCGACCAGCTCTCGAAAGCAAAACGAGAAGAAATACTCTCACAGTGTCAGAAAATAGGGTACACCGGGCCTAACAAAGCAGCTCAAATTCTACGCAAAGGCACATCAAACATTGTGGCATTAGTGCTAGCAGATAGCATTTCTTATATGGTTCGCGACCCTGTAGCAAGTAAGTTTATTCAAGGTGTTTCCGAAAAACTGCAAAAACATGGCAAACACTTGCTTTTGTACGCAGGAGACTCCGAAACAATCTTAGATGTTGTAGATTTTGTAGATGGTTTTATTTGCTATGGTGCTCCGCGCAATACGCATTTAATTAGCGAACTTTCTACTTCTTCAAAGCCGGTGGTGACAGTTGATTTCGATATTGAAGGCAAACCTGCTATCAACATTGATAATGAAAAGGGCGCGTATGAGGTGGCCTCTCATGCACTGAAAACTGGTGATAATGTGGCTATATTCGGTCTTCGTCTAATCGACTCCCCTTCGACATGCCGCATTTATGATAATCCACTATTAGATGTCGAGAGTTCAATTTCACATCGACGTCTAGACGGTTATATTCGAGCGGCACAAGAAAAAGGTATTGATATTAGCAACGAAAAAATTTGGCACTTGCCCGAAAGTGACCGACATTTCGCACGCCAAGCGGCAAAAGAAGTACTCGGTAGTGTACCGAGACCAGATGTGGTGCTTTGCATGAGTGATGTCATTGCGTTGGAGTTACTTCAACAAGCGACCGATTTAGGTATTAAAGTACCTGAAGAGCTGCGTATTACAGGGTTTGATGGTATAGACGAAGCCGACAGATCAAGACCTAGACTCACCACCGTGTGTCAAGCCAGTGATACAAAAGGGGCTGAAGCTGCTAAGGCATTGCTCAATGGTGTTGAAGATAAGCGTATTTTACCCTTCGAATTGAATATCAGAGAAACTGTATAGACCCCAAATAATGTGGAGAGGAAGGTAGACGAAGTGGCGCCTTCCTCTCATTCAAAGCGCGAAAAAAGTTTAATTCCACACTAATGCTTTGAAGTGCTTTCTACACATAGACTCATATGTGTCGTTTCCACCAATCTGCACTTGGTCACCGTTGGTAACGGCGTTTCCGCTTTCGTCTAGACGCACGACGAAACTTGCTTTTCTACCACAATGACATACCGTTTTTAGTTCCGACAATTTATCTGCCCACGCTAGCAAATAATGACTACCTTCAAACGTTTCACCCAAAAAGTCAGTGCGAAGGCCATAAGCTAAAACGGGGATCTTTAGTTCATCTACAACGTCAACAAGCTGTCTAACTTGTGCTTTAGTTAGAAACTGTGCTTCGTCGATAAAAACACAGTCGAGCTTCCGAGATGAGTGATCTTCTTTTATTGATTCAAATAAGTTATCGCCGTTTGCATACAGTTTTGCATCGGCCTGAAGACCAATGCGGGAGGTAACTTTCCCCACACCATATCTATCGTCTAACGCTGCGGTATAGATAATTGAGTGCATGCCACGTTCACGGTAGTTATACGCCGATTGCAACAGAGAGGTGGACTTTCCCGCGTTCATCGCAGAATAATAAAAATATAGTTGAGCCATGGGTTTATTTGTTTTCGTTATACCAAGTTGATAAGTGTGACGCCGGCATAGGCTTAGCGAAGTAGAAGCCTTGAAGAAAATCAGTGCCTAAAGCAGATAGGTGTTGCCTTTGCTGCTCAGTTTCAATGCCTTCTGCAACGGTCTGACAGCCAAATTCTTTTGCCATCAATATTGTTGCTCTTATTATGGTATCACTCTCTTCCGACGTATTCTGCACAAAAGAACGATCTATTTTGATAAAGTTAAATGGCATTGACTGCAGTCTGTGTAGTGACGAATAGCCTGTGCCAAAATCGTCAATTGAAATTTTAACGCCACGCGCTACCAATGCCTGCACTTGTTTTACGACTAATTGAGTATCGCTTGCGAAAACACTCTCTGTAATCTCCAGAAACAGGCGTTCAGGGGCAATTTTGGTTGTCTCTAAAGCGGTATCTAATATCTTGAAAAAACTATCGTCCAGTAACTGTGCAACCGAAACATTAACTGAAATGCATAATTTACTGTCAAACTGCCAATGGGAGAGGTCAATCAGTGCACGGTTCAGTACCCAGCTGCCTAACTCAGGCATCAGGCCTCCGCGCTCGGCTAGTGGAATAAACGTGGCCGGAGAGATAAATTGATCACCACACTTCCAGCGCAGAAGTGCTTCAACACTCGATATCTGATTGGTTGATACGTTGATGATTGGTTGATAAAAAACACAAAGCTCGCCGTTTGTGACTGCGGTTTTTAAGCTTTCACTTAACCATTGCTGTCGCTTAATTTCGTCATGAAGGGCTTCGTTGAAAACGCCGACTGTACCGTGTTGCTTTCTCTTTCGGTCGTACATGGTTAGGTCAGCTTGCTGTATTAAGTCTAAAGCATTATTGGCGTGTTCTGGGCATATTGCGATGCCAATGGTAGCGTCAAGCGAAAGATGATTATCTTCCGCCGTAATGGGAACCGTTATGCCGTTTCTGATGGCACATGCGATTGTTTTCGCCGTCTCTACTGTTGCGTAAGGAATAGTGGCAACAAACTCGTCTCCTCCCCAACGTCCTAAATGGTCCTCTTCGCAGTAAGCACATAGTCGACGAGCAACTTCTTTTAAAACAATATCTCCCACTTTATGTCCAAGGCTATCATTGACCTGTTTGAAGCCATCCAAATCTATGAACAACAGCGCGAGTGAATTGTCTGAGGTCGAAGTGCGTTGAATTTGTTGGTTGAGTAGCTTTAAGAAGCCGTTACGATTAAGCAAGTTTGTGAGAGGATCTTTGTTTGACAAACGAAAGAGTTCTGCAGTGCGCCTTTCTACTTCGGATTCTAAGTTTGCGTTTGCGGAGTCTAATTTTTCGTTGGTACTAACAAGCAACCGGTTAATTTTTTGTGTTTCCGTACGCTCAACTTCCATTTGTTCCATTAGTCGGTTGTTGCTCGCTTTTAAATGAAGTGTGTTTATAAAAAAACGATGATAGCGAAATGCACTTGAGAAAATACCAAACCAAAAGATTATTCCCAATACGCCAAGAATGTAAAAGTCGCCTTGTTGATGAAATATAGCGCATAATGACATTGGCATCAGAAGTGCCGTGGAATAAAACGTGACGAGGGGTTTTTTGGGCGATAAAACGGTGCCGGCTCCTCCTGCCATAGCTGATAACACAACCATTGTTGCAGCAAGCTCTATGGTTGTCATATGGGCATAAAATAAAACGCTGTAAAGCGCCCATAAGCTGCCAGTAACATAGAGTCCAATTGAAAACCTAAATAATGGAAAAGTAGGGTTGTACTGTGTACCGTGTAATTTGAAACGCCAATAGAGCGCGTCTGTCAAACGGGCAAGTACTACGACAAGAACAAAACCCCAAACGTAGGTTTTTTGGGTTTGAATAGCGGGAGTTGTACTTTCAAAAAAGAACACCAAACCAGAGAATGCGAATACCGTCATGAGCAGGCCAACGAAAGTGTTGCCAATGAGCATTTCCGCTGTATCTCTCTCAATTTCAGCTTTTGATATTAAATTTTCCATTATATCTAACACCTACAGCTAATGTGCGTATCAAGGACTTTTCCATAGGCACGCTTGGTAATTTCCATACAGCGTCCGCTGTTGACTTATGAACAGTAGCAGAGCAAGTGAAATATATAAACTTTATCTTACTCATGTGCTGGCCGCTTTGTATATCGAACTTAAGTTCAACATTTTCTTTTTTTTGAACTATACATAAATGGCACAGAATGGTTTTTGCTACACAACATGATGATGATGCTAAGTTAAACGACGAATTTGCGCGTTCATCGCTTATTTTCTTTTTAATGAGAGCAAATATGCGTAAACGAAGCTGAACCAGAAATGTAGCGTAGTTCTATGTTTTTTCCAGTTAACTTAATCGATTTTTATTTTTGGTATTATTAAAAATTGATTAATTAATTTTAAAAATACTCATTAATTCAATAATATGCATGTTTTTGTCTAAAATTTACGAATAATTTTATTCACAGCATGTTTACAAAGTTAATTTGATGTTATAAATTCTTAATCGATTAAGTTTAAGGGGTAATCTTATCGGATGTTGCTTTTGGTCGTCTCGATACTGCCTTGGATTTGAATGCTCCTACACATCATCGGAGAAACAATGAAAACACAACACACACTGAACACCTTAGCGATTGCTGTTTGTACCGCTTTGTCTGCAAGCGCAATAGCACAAGAAGCGACAACTGAAAAAGAGTCGCAAAACAAAGAAAAATTCGAGCAAATTGTTGTTACAGCAACGCCCGGCGGCGCAACGATGCAGGAAGCGAGCGTTTCTGTAAGCGCATTTGACGAACAAGACATCATTAAATTGGCGCCGCGTTCAACGGCGGAAGTGTTCAGAGCCTTGCCAGGTATAAGAGCCGAGTCGTCTGGTGGTGGTGGTAACGCAAACATAACAATCCGTGGTATTCCATTGGCCACGGGTGGTTCAAAATTTCTACAACTTCATGAAGACGGCCTACCGGTATTAGAATACGGTGATATAAACTTTGGTAATGCCGACAACTTCTTGCGTTACGATTGGTCGGTAGCAAACGTAGAAGCGATACGCGGTGGTTCTGCATCAACGTTTGCGAGCAACTCACCTGGTGGCGTTATCAACTTAATAAGCAACACCGGGGAAGTTGGTGGTGGTGCTATTGGTACATCGTTTGGTGTTGACTATGAAGAGTTTAGGCTAGACTTCCGCTACGGTGGCGAATTGACCGATGATATGTACTATCACATTGCAGGCTTTGCACGTGGTGGTGAAGGGCCGCGTGAGACGGGTTATAATGGAGACCAAGGTGGCCAGGTCAAATTCAACATTACTAAGATGCTGGATAACGGCCACATTCGCTTTCATTACAAAAACCTGAATGACAAAGTTTCGACTTATCTTCCTTCTCCAGTACTTGTTAAAGGCGATGGTGAATACGGCCCGGTTCCAGGGTACGATGCCAGCTCGCAAGCGCTAAACTCTGCTTATAACACAAATATTTCTACGTTTGACAGCTTTGGCAACCCAGAGAACAGAGATGTTCGAGATGGCATTGAATCAAAGGTAAGTGCATTTGGTGTTGAGGTTGATTTAGAAGTTGCAGAAAATCTATTCTTATTGAATAAATTCCGAATTGCCGATATCTCTGGTGGATTTATAGCGCCATTTACTGATGGATTCCCAGCAGGACCTGGCGACGTATCTAATTTTGCTGATGCGCTATGCTCAGGGGCGACTGATGGCGACGGTAATGCGCTCAATTGCGATACTACTAGCGTTGTTTTAGCGAATGGTCCAAACGCTGGTGACACTTACACTGGTCAAGCATTCACAAACTTGCAATTTGATACACGTATCAATGATCTTGGCAACATGATCAACGATTTTAGTCTGCGAAAAGAATTTGATAATGGCGTAGACCTTACGGTTGGTTACTATTACTCAAACCAAGATATTGCGACAAGCTGGTCTAGCTGGCAGACATTTATTCAGACACTTGACGGTGATAACTCGCAGCTTCTTACTATTACCAATGGTGATGGTGTGGAGCTAGTATCGAATGGTTTGCTTTCGGCAAGCTTCCTATCATGGGAATGGGACTTAAATTACGTAACCAAAGCGCCGTATATGAACATTGGTTTCGAACTGTCGGACAATATCTTGATTGACGCGTCTGTTCGCCACGATACAACTGAGGCGTCTGGTGAGCTAATTAGTTCATGCTGTGGTGGCAACGCTGACTTTGATTTGAATGGTAACGGCGTTATTGAACAAATCGAGGATGCATCGGCTACAAACAGTGGTTTTATTCGCGGTGGTGTAATTAATTTAAACCGCGCAGGAGCGTCGTCACAAATTGTTGATTATTCAGCAAATAATACTTCGTACTCGTTAGGTGGTTCATACTTGCTTAGTGATAGCCAAACGTTCTTTGCTCGCTACTCAAAAGGTGGCCGAGCTATTGCAGACCGTTTATTGCAAATAGGCGGTACGCTGAATGCCGACGGCAGCTTGACGAGCACAACGTCTGGGTATGACACGACTAAACAGTTCGAAATTGGTTATAAGTACGGTACTAAAGACCTGATGGTTAACGCGACGTTGTTTGACACTGTCACAGAAGACACGCAAGCTGAAGTTACCAGCGGTTTAACCTTTATGCGTGAGTACGAAGCAACAGGTCTAGAACTTGAAGGTCGTTGGAATGCTACTGATAATTTTGTCATGTCGGGTAACTTAACCTGGACAGATGCCGAAATCAGCAAAGATGTGAATAACGCTGCCCTTGAAGGTAACACACCACGTCGCCAGGCCGATTGGATTTGGACAATTACGCCAGAATACGTTACCGATTCATGGTCAGTAGGGGCATCGCTACAGGGGTCAACCGAATACTACGTACAAGATAACAACGATCTCAAGCAAGAGGGCTATACGCTTGTTAACTTGTTCGCTACTTATTGGGTGAATGACCAGTTCTCTGTATCACTTAACATGAACAACGCTACTGACGAATTTGTTATTACTGAGTCAGAAGAGGGAAGTGCGGCAGTAGGTAGCTATGTGCGAGCACGACCTTTAAACGGCAGAACTACAGTGCTTTCACTTAAGTATATGTTTGAATAACAAGGTAGCCTTACCATTAAATTTAACACCCGCTTCGGCGGGTGTTTTTGTTTGTGCTAAAACGACAATATAGCTATTGGTTTTTTAGCTGATTTGCAATAGCTCGCGACAGGGGGGTCTTTAGTGCAACATGTTTCTTATTAATAACATGAACAAGTTTATGTGTAACCAAAGGGAGGTATTCTATACCAGCCTTTTCAAATATTTCATTTTCAGAAAAATCGCTAGGCAAGATAGCGTAGTTAAATCGCCCGCTGCGTAACAACGTAATAACTTGGTTAAAATCTTCAAATTCGGAAATGTTGGCTTGCAGACTGGAAGGATCAGAGTCTATGTTATAAAAGAACCGTGTAGTTACAGCGATTGCGGTATCAGGGTCGTGTAATACACTTTTGCTGCACAACATACCGCGCGCGCAAAGTAGAAGTGAAGCGCCATAAGCGAGGGCAGGTTCAACGACAATAAGGTTGTTATCCAAGGTTGCCACTATTTCATAACGAATAACATCAGCATCTGTCATCTCTTGATTTAACAGTCTCAGCCCTCTTTCGCCCCCCACGACTTCAAATGTCGCGTTTATACCAATTTCTTGATATGCCTTTTCTATCAGCGGCTTGTAATGATTTACAACGCGAGGATGATTGACATAACCAATTATAAAATGCTCGTCGTCGTGATCCGCGTAGGCATGTCCGATGAATACAGCAAAACTTAATAAGATAAACACATGGCAGAAAGCCAGAAAACGCCGTTCTAAAATTGATATCTTGGCCATAATATTGAGTGAAACGCGTTATGTTTTAGCTTAACTATTCATTAGCTAAAGCATAGCCAAATAATAACCAGTTCACACAGATAATTACTTATGGGTATTAAACCTTCCAGACTCTGTTATTTAGTGCGTTTTTCACTCCCCCCCAAAAAAAAAGCCTCGGAAACCGAGGCTTTTTGGCTGTGACATTTTATTTATGCTGCGTTTTGACCGCCATCAACCGCCTTAAGCGTTTGAGATGCAGGAAGGAGCTCTAGGTCAAACGTGTATTCGTCGACACGAACAGCAAGCTTACGCTTCTCGTTGTAGTCGTGAAGTTTAGCTGCTTCATCCGCCGTAATTACGCCTTTTTCTTGAAGCTTGTTAAGTGCGTGCTCAAAAGAAATGAACGGCACTACAGGCTCTTTGCGAAGCGCTTTTTGCACTTTACCAAGAAGATGCGCTACCGCGTGCTTCGCTTTAAACGCTTGTTCATTGATGTCGTTGCCATCACCAGGGCTAACACGTACTAGGTGTGTAAGCTGGTCTTTAACGCTGTTGTCTTGCATAGATGCAATTGACAGTTCACGCACTAGGTCGTCGCTAATACCCGCAACACTATTGGTATAAGTGTTGGTAAGAAGACGCATTAGACCACGTGTCGCCGTGTTCGGGAAATTGTTGATAAAGTTAACAATTGCCTGATCAGCTTGCTGTAAAGACCACTGCATTGCGTATTCGAAATACGGTAGAGCTAGCTTTCTGTCTTCAATGCGCTGCTCGTAGAAACGAATCGCTGCCATTGCACCATATAGGTAGCTCATTACGTCACCAAGACGTGCAGATAAAAGCTCCGCTTTCTTAAGGTCGCCGCCTAGTACCGCAAGCGATAAATCAGCAAGTGGCGCTAGTTTTGCCGAGATGCTGTTTACACGCTTCTCGTACTTGCGAACTTCTGGCAATGCCGACTCGCTTTCACGTAGGAAAGGAAGATAGCCTTTACCTAAGCTGCGGAACGCATTCTTAACGCTGAAACCGACCGTCTTACGAAGAACTTTATTGAACTCTGCATCCGCTGAACTTTCGTTGCTGTGAATAAGGTCAACCATGTCTTTAAGGTAAGGGTGACAACGCATTGCACCTTGACCGAAAATCATTAGGTTTCGTGTAAGAATGTTTGCACCTTCAACCGTAATCGCGATTGGAAGCGCTGCATAGCCGCCCGCTAACGTATTCTGTGGGCCGCGTTGAATCGCTTTACCCGCTTGAATATCCATAGCAGAATTCATTACATCACGACCTAATTCAGTCATGTGATACTTAGCAATAGCGGTTACTACTGATGGCTTAACACCTAGGCCTAGGCCTTCAGTGGTAAGTACACGCATCGCTTCAAGTAAGAAAGTCTTACCTGCGATGTCTGCCATTTTCTCTTGAATACCTTCAAAGCGACCAATTGGAAGACCAAACTGTTCACGCACAAATGAATATTCAACCGTGCCTTTGAAAGCAGATTGTGCGGTAGCTACGCCCATTGCTGGAAGTGAAATACCACGACCTGCACCCAGACAGCTAACCAACATCTGCCAGCCGCGACCGATATTCTTCTGACCACCAATGATGAAGTCCATTGGGATGAACACATCTTGGCCACGAGTAGTACCGTTGTAGAAACGTACGCCCATTGGGTCGTGACGGTTACCAAGCTCAACTCCTGGGTGTGACTTAGGTAAAAGAGCACAGGTGATACCTAGCTCTAGCTTGTCACCAAGAAGTTGGTCTGGGTCGAATACTTTAAACGCAAGACCTAGTACTGTCGCAATGGGTGCAAGCGTAATGTATCGCTTGTCCCAGCTAACGCGAAGGCCAAGTACTTCTTCGCCGTTGTATTCGCCTTTAGTTACAATAGCCGCGTCTGGAATAGCGCCTGCGTCTGAACCCGCTTCTGGGCTGGTTAACGCGAAACAAGGGATATCGCGACCATCTGCAAGGCGAGGTAGCCAATAGTCTTGTTGGTCCGTAGTACCGTAGTGCATAAGAAGTTCGCCTGGACCTAACGAGTTAGGTACCATAACGGTAACCGCGATTGCACCACTTTTCGCTGCAATGGTTGCAACAATTGTAGAGTTTGCGTAAGGGCTAAACTCAAGACCGCCAAATTTCTTTGGAATGATCATCGAGAAGAAACGGTTTTTGCCCAAGAAATCTAAAATTTCTTGTGGAATATGCTTGCCGTTACCTAATTCAAAATCATCGACCATGTTCAGTAACTCAGTTACTGGACCGTCCATGAATGCTTGCTCTTCAGCGCTCAGTTTTGCCTGAGGGATATCTCGAAGCGCCTGCATGTCAGGCTTGCCCTGATAAATTGAAGATTCAATCCAAACATCACCCGCATCTAGGGCTTCCTGTTCTGTGACTGAAATAGGGGGTAACACTTTTTTTAAGCTAGTTCTGATACTCATAGTAACTCATCCGCTCATCTGACCAGTTGTGATATTAATACTACAACAAATTTGCAAAAGATCAAAAAAAATTGCGTTCTATAGAATTAAATCGTGTTAATGTTTTTGTTTATCAGTGCCTTAGGTGTTGTGGTGAATATTGCGATCCACCGAATTTATATATAATTGCTACGGTGTAAGTACGTTATTTGATTTACAACGTGTTAATTTTTAAATTACATGTAATAGTTAAGTGACTTTAGACATGGGATGTTGTGATGAGCAGAATACTTGAAGAAACGCCGACAGCAGTTAGGTATCCCGCGAGCACGATCATATTGCTTGTAATTGTTACCGCTTTATCACTCATCGGAGCAAAAAACTTATACTTCAGAGGTGACTACAAGGTTTTTTTCGAACCGACTAACCCGCAGCGTCTTGCGTTTGAAGAGATGCAAAACGTTTTCAATAAAAGTGAAAACGTTGCCTTTATGGTGATACCTAAAGACGGTAACGTCTATAAACCCAAAACGCTAACCCTCATTACTGAATTAACCGATGCCGCTTGGCAGCTTCCTTTGTCAACCAGAGTTGAGTCGATTGCAAATTTCCAGCATACGTTTGATGAGGATAACGATTTGGTAGTGGAGGATTTGCTTGGTGTACTCCCTGCGTCGCAGTCGGATGCTGAACGTATTAAGCGAGTAGTTAAAAATACACCGGAAATCATCGGCCGGTTGGTCTCGTCTAAGCATGATGTTGCCGTAATTGATACCACGATCCAGCTTTCAGATGGTGATCAGACCCAGCAAGTGATCGCTATTGCCAATGCTGCCAAAGCACTGAAACACGAGTTAGAGAATAAATACCAAGACCATCAGATTTATTTAACCGGCATGGTCATTATGAACAATGCCTTTGCTGAATCGGCGCAACAAGATGCAGAAACGCTTGTCCCACTTATGTTCCTTCTTATTTTTGTGTCGGTTGCAATTATTCTTTTTTCTTTTTGGGCCGCGGTATGGACAATGGTGGTTGTGTTTACGTCTGTAGGCATAACAGTAGGCCTTTCTGGGTGGTATGGTATTTATTTAAGTACCGCCACGGTTAACGCACCCACTATGATTACGACACTTGCTGTCGCTGACTGCATCCATATCATCGTGGGGGTAAAATATTTTCTGAGCAAAGGGTTTGCAAGGAAAGAGGCGATTGTAAAAAGTATAAGTACGAACAAGAAGCCTATCTTTATTACCAGTGTTACCACTGCAATTGGTTTTATGATGCTAAACTTTTCAGCGGTTCCGGTCTTGGCTCATCTTGGTAACATGACCGCCTTCGGCGTGATGCTTGCGTGCCTTCTGTCTTTGACGGTTCTTCCTTCTTTTTTAACATTTACGCCACTTTCTATAAAGAACGCTCGTCAGAGCCTGATTTTTGCTCGATGGGGTAATGCCGTTTCAGCACATTATCGGTTAATACTTCCTATCAGTTTTTTCGCCGTCATTGTGATTAGCGCATTTTCCTTTAAAAACCATTTAAATGATGTTGCCGTTGAATATTTTGATGACAGAAGCGAATTTAGACAAGCCGTTGATGTGAATGAAAAAAAACTAGGGGGAATGTCTAACATCGACTTCGTTATCTATACCGATGAACCGTATGGTATAACGTCGCCCGCCTTTTTGAGAGATATCGAAAATTTCGCTGCCTGGTTAAATCAACAAGAGTCGGTTAATCACGTTCTTACGTTTACCGATACGCTTAAGCGACTTAATAAAAATTTGAATAATGATGCCGATGAATACTTTACCATTCCTGAGACAGCAGAGTTAGCCTCTCAATACTTATTGCTATACGAAATGTCGTTGCCATTTGGGCTTGACCTTGGCAATCAAATAGATATCGATAAATCTGCTTTGCGCGTTATTGCGGTAACAAAAAATCTAGGTAGCAACGACTTCACTCGCTTAGAGCAACAGGCAAAACACTATTTTCAAAGCTTAGGAAATGATTATCGTATAGAAGCAGCAAGCCCCCCACTGATGTTTGCGCACATCGGCGAGAGGAATATGAAGAGCATGGTGTGGGGAAGTGTAATTGCCCTTGTGCTGATATCGGTTTTAATTCTTTTCGCCTTAAAGTCGTTTCGTTTAGGCGTAATAAGCTTAGTGACAAATCTGCTTCCTGCGGCAGTGGGCTTTGGAATATGGGGATTGGTATCGGGCGAGATAAACATGGCACTTTCTGTGGTTATCAGTATGACCATGGGGATCATTGTTGATGATACCGTGCATTTTTTGTCTAAATATCAAATGGCAGAAAAAGTGGGGAAAGGCGTTGAACAGAGTATTTTGTTTGCGTTTGAGTCTGTGGGAATGGCTTTAACGACAACGACAGCGGTGTTAGTGATTGGTTTTAGCGCGTTAGCATCTTCTAGTTTCATGCTTAATGCGCACATGGGCTTAATGACGATTATAATAATTATTGCAGCACTACTTGTAGACTTTGTCTTTTTACCTTCGCTTCTGCTGTGGATGGGAACCAAAGCGAAACTGCAAAAGGAATCTTAATATGAAAGCCATAATCCAAACGACGTTTATTTTGAGTTTTGTATTTTGTACGTTACTTAACGCTCATGTTTCGGTAGCTGCTGACGACGAGGCGTTAGCAATCGCTAAAGAGCGCAAAGTCAGAGATACAGGGTGGCATGCGTCAGAGGCTGAAGTTTCTATGCTTTTGAAAAATGCACAAGGTCAGGAAGCAACACGAGAGCTGAGTATAAAATCATTAGAGGTAACGAATGATGGCGACAAGGCATTAACCGTATTTAACTCGCCAAGAGACGTTGCTGGCACCGCTTTTTTAAGCTTTTCTCACATAGCTACTGCCGATGAACAATGGATTTATCTACCAGCATTGAAACGGGTTAAAAGGATTTCATCGAAAAACAAGAGCGGTCCTTTCGTTGGAAGTGAATTCGCTTTCGAAGATATGACCTCTTATGAAGTAGAGAAATTTTCTTACACGCTTTTAGGTGAAGACAATGTGAATGGAGAGGACTGTTACGTTTTAAAACAAACACCAGTTTACGAATTCTCCGGCTACTCCTTCCAAAAAGTATGGATTGATAAAGCGCATTTTCGGGTTCAAAAAATTGAGTTTTACGACAAAAAAGAAGCGCTGCTGAAAACCCTTGTTGCGAAAGAGTACACGCTTTATGAAGGTAAGTTTTGGCGACCACTTAGAACTGAAGTGAAAAACGCACAAACGGGAAAAGCGACCTATTTAATTACACAGAGCATCACGTTTGATACTGACCTTACTAGCAAAGATTTTAATAAAAATAGTTTGAAGAGAGCGCGATGAAGCCGCGACTGTTAACGCTGGGTTTATGGATCTACTGTTGCTCCTTACAAGCGGAAATCGAGTATTCGGGCTCTGCCGGTATAGAACAACGATATTTTCTACAAGATGCATTGTATATGCAACAAGAGCGAGCCTACACGTCGTTGTTTCTTTCTCCAGAATTTTTCAGCGAAATAAGTGGAAACGACACGCTTGTTTTTAAGCCTTTCCTACGTATCGATGAACACGACAGCGAGCGCACGCATGCCGATATTCGAGAACTAATGTGGACACGATACGGTGACTCTTGGGAAGTTAAAGCCGGTATTGGTAAAGTATTTTGGGGGCAAACAGAATCGCTGCATTTAGTTGATATCATCAATCAGACCGATGCCGTAGAGTCTATTGATGGTGAGATTAAACTTGGTCAAGCTATGCTAAATTATGCATACTTTTCTAACGCTGGAGCGCTGTCATTTTATGTTTTGCCTTACTTTCGCGAACGCACTTTTCAAGGGGCAGAAGGACGTTTTAGACCTCCTATCCCTATAAGTAATGCAGAGTATGAATCGTCAGAGGAAAATCAGCATGTCGATTATGCCATACGATGGCAGTCTTCTCTTGGGAATTGGGAACTGGGGGTATCTTACTTCGACGGTACTTCGAGAGAACCAGAATTACTTAATAAGTTGAATTCCATTGGGAATATTGAAATAGTATCTTATTATGCTCAAATTGAGCAGGTAGGCATAGACGCGCTAAGCGTTTACGGTGCGTGGCTTTTGAAACTTGAAGCGATATATAGGCAGGGACAATCTGATGATTTTAGTGCTCTGGTCGCCGGTTTTGAGTACACTCAGCCCGACGTATTAGGAACGGGTTATGAACTTGGGCTTTTACTCGAATACCAGTTCGATGAGCGAAAAAACAACTTTTTCGCGGTGGGTCAAAATGACGTTATGTTTGGTGTTAGATTAAATCTAAATGATTTAGATGGCACGCAGATACTTGTCGGCATGGTTCAAGACTTGGACGAAGCGAGTACTTATTCTGGGTTTATCGAGGCCTCTAGTCGAATTTCCTCGCAATGGAGATGGAAACTAGACAGCTATTTTTTTTCATCTGATGACGAACAAGATACTTATTTCTTTTTACGTCGAGATGATCACTTACAATTTACATTGGAATACTTTTTTTGAGGGTAGAATGAAGCAGCTTTTATGGATAGCGGTAATTTGGGTAATGGGCGTGTCAGGCAGCTGCGCTGCGCAAGCTAATTATGGTCTCGCAACGATAGGTTACAGTGATGCTGACTTTGCTAATGACAGTGAAGGTGAAATATCCTTCAGCTTAGCGTACGGCAGACAAATACATGAACAATGGTATGCTGAAGGTGGCTACTACCGTTTGTTTGACTATTCCAACGATGTTG
The DNA here is from genome assembly GCF_001885075.1 of Alteromonas sp. V450. Lineage (NCBI taxonomy): Bacteria > Pseudomonadati > Pseudomonadota > Gammaproteobacteria > Alteromonadales > Alteromonadaceae > Alteromonas > Alteromonas sp. V450. The sequence goes on along the minus strand of NZ_MODU01000004.1, from coordinate 1,970,534 downwards.
CCGATGCATCTGGAGACGCACTCTATGCAGCACTACTTGGCAAAGCGTCAAATGCCTCTGGCGAGTTGTTTTACAAACTTGGCGTGGCGAAAGTTGATATATCATCTGATGTTCAATGTGGAAGCGCTGAAACGCCATTGACCTGTGCTTACGATGATAGCATTGCTGCAGGGCTTGCTGGACTGGGTTTTGACTACTACGTAACACATTCGTCAATGGTACGTATGGAATACGTGTTTTTTGGTGGTGAAGACAACTTTTCTGCACATACTTTTAGCATAGGCTTTAGGTATAACTTCAAATAAGGCGAGTACAGATAAAATCCAAAGCGGCTGTTTAACAGTATGTAGTGTAAAGACTGAAAAGAGGTTTTAACTATGAAAAACGAGTTAGACAGCAAGTTTCTATTACGGGTTTTCGATAAAATTAGGCAGTTTGGTGCGAAAGAAAACGAGCAGTATAAACTTAATGGTATTACTGCTTTTACGGACCATGACGGTTATACACTTTATATCGAAGATGCGAACGTAAAATTGCAGTTCGGTTTTCATAATCAATACCATTTTGATTATGACAACAACGAGCAATACCAAGCGTTTGAGAAAAAGCTTAAGTCAATCGACAAATCCCATTAATCGGCGCCCACCATAAGCATGCTGCACATGCATGCTTAGCGCGTCTTCGTAGCCACTCTATTCCTCTTCTGGTACACTATATGGCATTGTAAATAGAGGAAAATACATTGGCAGCGGTAATAAAAGCTCCAGCATTCAAACTTGCCTTCTTAGGCCCCAAGTATTGGCCTGTATGGCTGGGTGTCTTCATTCTTTATCTTATAACATGGTTACCACTACCCGTGATCCGCTTGCTTGGTGCGGGTGCAGGTAAGCTGATTGCGCTTATTGTTCCTAAGCGCGCAAAAGTGGCCAAAAAAAACCTGCAGCTGTGGAACCCCACACTTTCTGATGAAGAAGTAGAAACGCTTTATCGAGAAAACATTCGCCGTACGGGCATGGCTTTATTTGAAACGGCTATGGGCTGGTGGTGGCCTAGCTGGCGTGTGAAGCGCGCTATTGTGATAGAAGGTACAGAACACGTTGAAGAAGCACTAGCGCGAGGTACTGGTGTATTTGGTATGGCACTGCACAATATGAACCTTGAGTTTGCGTGCCGCGGTATCGGCTTTTTCCACCCGAGCATTGCATTTTATAGAAAGCACAACAACCCGCTTGTTGATTATCTGCAGTACCATGGTCGAAATCGTTCGAACAAGTACATGATTGATAAACGAAATGCCAAAGCGCTATTGGCCGCTTTAGATGATAACGAGCTCTGTTTATATCTCCCCGACCAAGATTATGGGCCCAAACAGAGTATTTTTGTGCCATTTGGGGGGGTTAAAGACACGGCTACCACTACGGCGACACTTATGTTTATAAGACGAAGCCAAGCTAGACCGATGCTTATTACGTCGCAGTATACAAAAAGCGGCTATAAAATTAAGATCTTCCCACCTTTAATAGGGTTAGGAGAAATGGAAGATGCAGCTGCGTTAACTACGCTAAATCAGCATATTGATGCGGCAGTAAAAGAGCAGCCTGAAAGTTATCTTTGGATGCACAAACGTTTTAAAACAAGGCCTAAAGAAAACCCAGCCTCGCTATATAATTAGCACGTCTAAACTTGTAGGTTTAGCGCCAACCTTTGCTTATGCGCGCAGTTGGTGGTTTCGTCTACAATAGGGGTAGGGCAATGGACATATTGAAGTAGATAAATCAGCATTAGGTTTTTATAAGTATGGGTCAAACGAGTTATTCAAGTACTTCTTTTTGGGCAAAGCAAATTGCTATTGCGGTTGTCATCATTATTGCGGCAGGCGTATTAATCTATATACTGCAAATACGAGAAGATAGTCCAGTAGCCGAGTCTCAGAAGACTGAAAAGTCAGTATCGCGTGGATTAAGTGAGTTTTATCGTGACTTTAGACAGTCTTCTACCGATCCTCTTGAAGATGAACAAAGTGACTTTGTTCTAGACGTAGCTGGTGTCGACCCCAATCTCGACCAAACACTTTCTCAAATGTCGAGTCGAACTAGGCCGGTAGATAAAAACTGGTCGGGAGAGCATAAATACAGAACCTTTTCTGAAGGAAATACATTGCGCGGTGCAATTTCGCAATATGCACAAGCTGAAGGAATGCAGGTTATTTGGAATCTTGAACAAGACTTTGTTATCAAGTACCAATTTCAACTTGAAAATACGGTTGCCGGTTCGTTAACCCAAATTGCTCGTGCCATCGATAGTAACTTCGAAAGGCCCATAAAAACGTACCTTTGTGCCGAGCAACGCTCGCTAGTAGTGACAGAGCGAGAAACTGATTTTCTTGCCAGCAACTGCAAACGGCTCGGGGGCTAACGCAATAAATGTTTAGTTAAAAAGTGCGTTCCAATGCGCTTTAACTTTTTCACGTATAGCCTCTAGCGCTTCACTTGCGTCAGCGTATTTTGTGTCGGCAAGCGTGAGGTGGTGATATTGTTCTCTAAGGGCTAGATAGGCGGCTTGAAGTTTAGAAGCCGTTGTCTTATCGATAATGTTTTCTTGGGCGGCGATATCGAAAATGCGCAGATTGTCGGGGAATTGCGTCATCTTTTCATTATCGTGTGCAAACGCTAGCACCCAGTACTGTGCCATAAACTCGATATCTGTAATTCCGCCAGCACACTGTTTCAAGTCAATTTTTTCTGTTGAATTGGATAATAAATGTTCACGCATTTTTGCTCGCATCTTGCACACTTCGGTAGCAAGCTGTGACTTATCCCTAGGCAGGCAAAGTATATCGTGTCGAACACGTTTAAAACTATCGAGCAGAGCGCTATCGCCACAAATACCGCGCGCCCGGACTAACGCTTGATGTTCCCATGTCCATGCTTCTTCGCGTTGATACTTTTCAAAACCATCAATATGGCAACAAAGTAAACCAGCGTTGCCTGATGGACGAAGGCGCAAATCAGTTTCATACAGCTGGCCAAAAATTGTTTTTGTATTGAGCAGGTGCATAACGCGTTGCGCTAATTTAATGTAGAACTGCTGTGCTTCAATCGACTTCTTTCCATCTGTACTAATACCGCGAGGGGCGTTGTGAATAAATACCAGGTCTAGATCGGAGCCGTAACCCAGTTCGAACCCCCCAAGCTTGCCATACCCAATTACGGCAAAACCCTTGTCGTTACCTTCTAGATGTGAGGGAACGCCAAAGCGCATTTGCATTTGTCCCCAAGCAGCGTTGATGACGGCTTCTAAGAGCACTTCTGCTAAAACGGTTAGTTTGTCACTTACATTATTGATAGGTAGAGAATTACTGATATCGCTGGCTGCTATTCGAAGCTGTTGACAAAGTTTGAACTGACGCCACGCATCCATGAGCATCTCAACGTCGTCGTGCTCTATGCGCAGCATGTTTTCCCTTAATTCTTCTTCGTACTCACGCTTCGACGTTGCAATATCAGTGTTCTGCTGGCCGAGGTATAGTGGAGTAAGAAGTTCGTCTAGTAACAGAGGAAAACGTCTAATTTCCTGTGCTATCCAATCGCTGCGCTCGCACAATCGAACAAGCTGCTTAAGTACTTCAGGATTTTCGAGCAGTAAATCTAAATAGGTAGTGCGACCTGTGATTGCTTCAATTACCCCTAATAACCGTGAAAGTACCTGTACTGTGTTATTTGGGTGCTGAATAATTAATACATACAAAATTTCTGGCAAAAGCTTGTTTAACGTGTCTTCACCTTTTTGGCCGATACGATAATGCCGCTGTTTACTTTTGAAGTCTTCTAGCTTTGAAAATGCTCCCTCAATTTCTCTTTTTGACAAAAAGTCAGTAAAAAGTTGAGCGAATTCAGCGTGCTCAAGCTGAAGTCTCCATGCGTCTGAACAAGCCGTGAATAGTGCGTCTTCTTCTGTATGTGTTTCGTGAGATTCTTCAACAAGTTCATTAAAATAACCGTGAATTCTCTCCATTGCGTTACTCAATTCGGCAAGAAAAGTGGCATAGTCTGGCAACCCTAAAATATCAACAAGCGCTTGTTGCTGAGAGGTTTTTTCTGGCAGTGTTTGTGTCTGCTCATCATCGTACTGTTGAAGAGAATGTTCAACCTTACGAAGGAAGAGATAGTCGTTGGTGAGCTCGTCCGTTACTGATAATTCAACAATGCCGAGATTAGCAAGGCTGTCCAGCGTGTTAAGCAATGACTTGCTTTGTAATTTAGGTTCGCGTCCTCCGTGTATAAGCTGAAAGCTTTGAGCAAAAAACTCGACCTCACGTATACCCCCAGCACCAAGCTTGATGTTATTTTTTAGTTGCCGTCTACGGATCTCCGTGGCAATAAGCTTTTTCATATTGCGCAAGGCGTCCAACGTAGTGAAATCTAAATAACGCCTGAATGTAAAAGGATGAAGAATACCCTTCAACCATTGCACATTTGAAGAATTATCGTCGTTGATAACCCTCGCTTTAATCATGGCGAAACGTTCCCAATGGCGTCCCTGTTCCTGATAATAGTCTTCTAGCGCGGCAAAATGTAAAACCAGTGGGCCTGACTCTCCAAAAGGACGCAGCCGCATATCAACCCGATATACCTGTCCGTCATTGGTGATTTTATTGAGTGCTTGTATCAGCTTCTGAGCAAGTTTTGTAAAAAACTGTTGGTTTTCAATTCGTTTACGGCCTCCTTGCGTTTCGCCTTTTTCAGGATAGGCGAAAATCAGGTCGATATCTGATGAGAAATTAAGCTCGCGTCCGCCTAGCTTTCCCATTCCTAAAATATACATATGCATATCACCACTATCGTTACGCGGGTGCCCGTAGCGCTCACAGAGGTGTGAATAAAGCCAATGATATGCGTGCGTAATAAGTGCGTCAGCGAGAGTAGATACCTGTAGAAGTGACGTTTTAATACTTTGGTTGTTCAATACATCGTGAAAAGCAATTCGAGCCATTTCCTGATTTCGCAGTTGCCGAAGCACACGCATCAAGTCGTCTTCCGTCTTCACATTTAAAAGCGCGTTCTCAAGCAGTGATTGATAAGTAGGTAAATGCTCTTGTATTGGCGGCGCTGTTACGATTACTTTCGCGATTGAAGGCTTGTTCTCAACAATTTTTGCAACAAAAGCAGAACGGCGAAAAGCAAGTAAAAAAGCGCTTTGATGTGATGTTATGAAAACATCATCTTCGCCGTCGTTAACCCACGTAGAGCGCACTTTGTTCCAAACCTTCTCGGCCTGCTCTTCGTTTGTCATGATATTTTCGCTGTCTACTGGCATAATATTCGCTTAGTCTCTGTTAATACATGTATTTCATCATTCAACCGGTCTTCATGTTACACGCAAAATAAACGTATATCGTTCCACATTTTTTTATGGCAGCGGCAATAAAAAGAACGTGGTGGTGTTGTTACTAGAAATAAATAATCGGTGAAATATCGCTAAACTCTTTAAGGGAAAGATAACGTGGAAGCCTTAGTAAAACTAGTACCGTTAACGCAAGATTTGTTAATTTATCTCGCGATGGATATCGGTATAGCGCTTGTGCTGCTTATGGTAATGAAGTGGCTCACCGGTGCTTTTCGAAAGTACTCGGTAACAGAAGAGTTAGGCGTAAAAGACAATTTTGCGTTTGGGATCAGTATTGCCGGGGGAATGTTAGCGCTTTGCATCGTTCTCAGTTCAGTGGTAGGTCGTCACGTCGGGCAGGGCTACGAGCAGGCAGCTATTGGTATGGTGTCGTTTGGCATAGTGGGGATCTTTCTGGTAAAACTCGGCCGTTTTGCGCACGACAAACTTGTGCTCAACAAGATTGATACACATGAAATGATTGCAGAGCGCAGTGTAAGTGTTGCACTGGTTGATGCGGCAAGCCTTGTTGCAAGTGCAATTGTTTTGCACAACATCATGTTGTGGGTTGACGGAAGCGATATGAACGCCCTAATTGCCATTGTTACAGGCTTTTTGGTCGTGCTCACAATGCTATTGGTAATGACCCGCATTCTTGAATTCAGATATGCAAAAGACAATCAAAACGATTCTTTTCAAGGGGCACTGGAAAAAGGTCAGCTTGCACTTGCAATCGAGCACTCAGGTAACCTGTTGGGTACGTCAATGATCGTGTCTGCTGCAAAAAACATTATCATTTATAACCCGTCTGGTTATGTGAGTAATGTTACTGGGTGGCTGATTGTAAGCGTATGTATGGCAGTGGCATTGCATATTTTGGTGCTAATCAGTAAAAAGATTATTCTTTTTGGCATGAACTTCCGACAAGAGGTTGACCAACAACACAACGTGGGAGTGGCTGCACTGGGTTTCACATTAAGTATCGGCAATGCAATGATAATAAATGCCATACTCGGTGGCTAAAGGCGATTGGTTTTCGCGCATTACTTATGCGGTTTTACTTTGGAACTGCGTTTTAATGCAATGCCGTTCGCCCAGTTTTCCTTTGCTTATAATGGCGTTTTTTTGTTGCCGACTTAGCCGTTTCACGGCGCATTCAAGTTTTGCCGCTTGAGACTTGTTTTCTACCTCAAATATGGCCCGATACGACAGCGGCGCTTTACCTTTTAAGGCCTTGGCGCCACCTGCAAGTTCACCGCGGTGTTGAGCAATACGCCTGAGTGGGTCAGTTGTAATTCCGGTGTAAATCTGGCCTAACTTGTTTTCTACAAGATAGAGATACCAGTGGTTATTTGTATTTCGCTGGTGGGTATTGCCGCCCTTGGCTGTTATACTCTTTGCCAATGTTCTCAGTTCTTCTAATTTAATAACAGCATGATATTACCAGATTTTAGCAAAGCCAAAGTGCTTATTGTTGGCGACCTTATGTTAGACCGCTACTGGAGTGGCGGTACGGGGCGTATTTCGCCAGAGGCGCCTGTTCCCGTTGTTAATGTCAATAGCGCAGAAGATAGAGCGGGTGGCGCTGCCAATGTTGCTGTAAACGTAGCTACACTTGGCGCAGACGTGACCTTGTTAGGTATGTGTGGCAATGATGAAAATGCCACCATCCTTCGCGAAAAACTAGAGTCCTACAATGTAAAATGTGATTTCTTCACAGTAGACGGCTTTGACACCATTACGAAACTCAGAGTAATGAGTAGAAATCAACAGTTATTGCGCTTAGATTTTGAAAAAAGCTTCGCAAATGCAGATAAAACAAGCCTAGAAGCGAGGTTTGATGACGCGCTGGATGATGCGGATGTTGTTATCTTGAGCGATTATGCAAAAGGATGTTTGAGTCATCCCGAGAAGTTAATTCAACAAGCTCGCGCCAAGGGTAAGCGGGTAGTTGTCGATCCGAAGGGCAGCGATTTTGCAAAGTACGCCGGTGCAACGCTTATCACTCCAAATATGGATGAACTGTGCGCGATAGTTGGCGCTGTCGGCTCAGAAGATGAGTTGGTACAAAAAGCACGTGAGTTAAAAAGCACGCTGCAATTAGACGCGCTTTTAGTTACGCGCTCTGAAAAGGGGATGACTCTGTTTGAACAAGGTAGCGGTGAGTTTCACTTACCCGCTAAAGCGAAAGAGGTGTACGATGTAACGGGTGCAGGCGATACGGTGGTGTCTACACTTGCTGTTGCGATAGCGTGCAATCTGCCGTTACAAGCTGCATGTGTATTAGCTAACCTCGCGGCAAGTGTAGTTGTCGGCAAGTTAGGTACGTCAACCGTTACGAATACTGAGCTAGCTTTAGCTATTGGAGAGCAGTCAGTGCATTTGGACGGCGGTGTGATGACGGAAGATCAGCTAGCGTTGGCGTTAAAGGCCTCGAAAGCGCGCGGTGAACGAATTGTTATGACAAATGGTTGTTTTGACATTCTGCACTCTGGTCATGTTGCCTACCTAGAAGAAGCCGCTCAGTTAGGCGATAGACTTATTGTGGCGGTTAATACCGACGCGTCTGTTACCGCACTTAAAGGTCCAGGGCGCCCAGTGAATAACGTTGATAGAAGAATGGCTGTATTGGCAGGCTTGAGCGCTGTGGATTGGGTTGTGCCATTTGAAGAAGACACTCCTCAACGCATCATTGCCAGGCTTCTGCCTGACGTGCTTGTGAAAGGTGGCGATTACACAGTTGATGAAATCGCAGGGGGGAAAGAAGTGTTGGAAAATGGAGGTGATGTAAAAGTACTTACCTTCGAAGACGGCGTGTCGACCACGGGAATAATAGAGCGTATAACCCAAAATAAGCTAAGGTGAGCAGGGCTGTTTTATGGCGTTTATTCATTGATGTCTAACTCAAAGGTGTACGGTTTTGGCTTTGAGTCACTCACGCAACCTATTTTTTAATGTTTAACTTTAACGGTAAACTGCATGTATGAAAGTTATTACGGACTTAACTCGAAGCCGTTTCAATTAACACCAGACCCAGACTTTTTTTTCGCTAGTAAATGGCATAAGCGGGCAATGTCGTACTTACAGTATGGTCTCTCTCAAGCGGAAGGCTTTATTGTGATTACCGGAGGGATAGGTACGGGCAAAACTACCGTTGCCAACAGCCTGCTGCAAGAGATTGAAGACGATATCGCTGCTGCCCAAATAGTAACGCCAAAACTCTCACCCGATGAACTTGTTAAAATGGTGGCTGCTAAGTTTGATATACCCACCGAGGGACGTTCCAAGGCCGATATTTTAAAAGCGTTAGAAATTTTTCTGTTTGACTTAAACAAAGCGGGCCGACGCGCATTACTGCTTGTTGATGAGGCACAAAATCTGCCTCTTGAGACGATTGAAGAGCTGCGCATGTTAAGTAATTTTCAATATAACGGCAAACCCCTAATCCAAAGTTTTCTTCTTGGCCAAGATGAACTGCAGCCCATTTTACGGGCGCCCAATATGGAGCAGTTCCGTCAGCGAATTGTGGCGTCTTGCCACTTAGCGCCGTTAACGCTAGATGAGTGTAAAGAATATATTGAGTATCGACTACAGCATGCGGGGTGGAGTGGTGCTGCGTTGTTTGAAGAGGCAGCATATGAGCGGATCCACATGTTCTCTCGCGGGATCCCTCGTAAAATAAATACCCTTATGGATCGTATAATGCTGTACGGTTTTTTAGAGGAGCTCGAAAGCTTTAATGCCGACGCAGTGAACGAGGTGATTGAAGAAGTTAAAGCGGAAATGTTCGAGCCAGAAAAAAACAACGCTGAAGTAACAGAGAACATGGGTTTTGCTGACAGTCCTCAAAGCAAAACCATTATGACGCCTCAAGGTAATGTCGTTCGAGACACCAAATACTATTTAGATATGCTTGCTGATTTAGTCGACGCGCTAGATGATGCTATATCTCAAAAAGTTAAGATGACTCAATATGTCGATAAACTCATGAAGAAAAAGTTTAAAACCTACGTTAGGCTTAAAAGCGACGATCAACAGCCCAAATAGCTCACTTTTAAAAATGCGTTGGTATATGAGTGGTTTCAAGCGGCTTGTTTGGTGTGGCGGTGTTCTTTGCTTTTTAACGTCATACGCCGCTTCTATGAACGCTTAAAAGTTATTGAAATTATTTATGTTGTTGCCGTTGTCGTTATTGGTGGTGCTGGCTCGTGAGTTTTGTCGTAACTGCCTTGCGCGCTGCCTACCAGGCGTGTAGCTCATGTTAAACAGAATGCGGCGCTCTTGGTATTCGGCCAGCGGTACGTCAGACTCCAATACTCTGTACTGACCTTCAACAAAAAAGTTGATGTCATTGTTCAGCTGATAATAAAGACCCAGTGAACCTAAATAGCTTTTGTTATCAAATTCCGAGTCATCCGGCTCAGAAATCACCATGGCTGCACGACCTCTAAGCGACGTTTTAACCCCTATACGCAGTATCGCGCTGCCCGACGCTGTATGTTGCAGCGTAGTCTCGTTCGAGCCTAAAAAATTCACCCGTGTTCTTCGGCCTTGAACAGCGACCGTTAGCCTATTAAACCGGTATCCTGTGTTTATGGTAAGGCTTTTCCTTACTCTTTCATCGTCATTTAAACTGTCTTGAAACGTTGACAAGTCTTGAAATGTTTCACCAGGCTGAAGCGTGTAGGTTAATGAATCAGGAATGAAACAGTCGTCAACCGTTAGGTAATCTGCAGGGCATACAAAAACACCCGTTGAATCTTCACCAAATGCCGTTGACGTTGCGGTAACTTCTTCACTGTATTGTGTAGAGAGGCGAAACTTTCGATTTGCAAAGGTGAACCTAAGTGATTCAGTGTCGCCATAGAAATCTTGATCTCTACTCCCGCTCAATTGTGTTCTTGGACTTAACCGAAAGTTAAATCTAAAAGAAAAGAATTCATCGTTGTCTGTATCTGAGAAATTACTTTGTTCAGCAACTTTGTTGTACACCAGGTCTATAAAGTTGTTGTTAACATCATATCGTAAACCTGCACCGTACGAGCGAAATGTGTCGTCTTCATCGTCAATGTTGTCAAAGCGTTGAACAGACTCATTGTATCGAACAATGGCTTGCCAATTATCAACAAACTCATAGCGAATATTGCCATTTAAGGCGTGCCTGGATGAATCTTCCCCGTCATCGCGTTCTGTCTTTCTATAGTTGTCATTAACTATCCAGTTTAAGCGTGAGAAGCGTTTACCGCTTCGTATGCTCAACCGCGACGTATAATTTGTATTGTCTATTGATACTTGATCACTATCGAGAGCGTCAGAGGTATTGTCGCTTTCAAATTTACTTACAATGGCTCTTCCAGAGAGTGCGAACCAGCTGTTTTCTATATTGGTAGCTTCGAAACCTGCACTATTGCTTTTGGTTTTTGTCTGATTTTGCGGCGTTGTTGCCAGGTCATCGATAAGTAGTGTTGAGCCGTTGATAGAGTTGTAGGACTGTGACCCGTAGCCAAGAAGGTACAAGCTAGCGTCTATCAACTCATATCGCGCATTGTAATTGCCGGTTAGGAAGTTCTCTGAGCTGGTGTCATCTTCTACATCTCTATAAAAATATCGGTTAGATATAGAAGCATAAGTCGTCAGCTTTGCACTTTGATAAGACAGAGCAAAACTTGGGGTGACTTCTACATAGCTGGTATCTAAAGGGCCATTTGGGCTACTTTCTGTATGGGCTGCGGTGGTACGAACACTAGGAAAAAAAGCTAACTCTGCTGCACGGATCGACGGTGTCGCAATAATACTGAGTAATACAATATGTGAAGCGTAAAGTCCTTTTTTTTTCATTTATCCAGTCTCGTTTGTACCGTAATAGTATCCGTAGTAGCCCGGGCCTTGGTCGTTATTAAGCACTTTGTTAACGACAAAGCCGATAGCCATATCTGGGTTTAAATGGGCCACTGCACTTTTTATATCGTGTAATTTGCTTTTACCTTCTTCACAAACAACGAGTGCTTGCCCCGCTAAGTTGGTGAGTACTGACGTTTCATTAATGCCCAACAAAGGCGGAGTATCAATAATAACAATCCTGTCTTTATAGCGCGTGGAAAACTCATCAACGGTTTGTCTCATTATTTCAGAGGCGAGCAATTCGTTTGACAATCGGTGTGGCTTGCCTGCGGCGATAATTTTTAAATTAGGAATGTTGGTGGCCCGCATAATGTCAGACACCGAGCCCTTCTCTCCTAGTAGGTATTCAATCAAGCCTTCCTGATTACTGTGCCCTAGCGTCTTCATAACATTAGGACGCAACACATCAGCATCAACCAACAAAACGGTTTTATCTTGCTCAGAAGCAATGCTTAATGCCAAGTTTACTGCGGTAAAAGTTTTTCCTTCGCCGGGCTTCGAACTTGTCACCATAATCACGTTGCTGTGGTCGAGTGTTTTCGAAAGTGGACCAAATGCATTTGAAATTATCTTGCGTTTTATTGCTCGGTATTCTTCGTTAATTATGCGCCTTTCTGCGCTATGGTCTACCATGCCTTTTTCGCTTAGGTAGTTCATATCCAAATTAATGTGCGGCATACCTTGGCCGTCAGAAGGCGCTGCAGTGCTGTCACTAGAAGCCACTGTAGCGTCATTATTCTGTTGAGTCGACGCTGCAGAATCAGCGGCAATCTGAGCCTCATCGCTTACTTGCTCGGAATTTGCGTTGTTTGACGACTGACCAGCTTTGTTTTTCGCCAACGCTTTTTCAATTGTACTCATGCTATAAACCGCTGATAAATGTTGATGTTCAACAGAGAGGCTAATACCAACGAACCGTAAATCATAACCAATATGGCAGATGACGTTAAAAAGATGAACAGGTTTCGAGTATTACGCTTCTTAATTTCTTTTGCGTGTAAATTTGCAACGGTGCCATAAACCGGCACGTTAACAAGCGAAGACAACTGCTGCGCTCTCATCAGAACAGGAGAAAACTGTGACAGAACAAAAGCAATGGCTAAGCCGCCCGCAAAACCGAATATCAAAATACCAGTATAGAACAATATTCTATTTGGCCCCGATGGCTGTCTAGGAAGGCTAGGGGGTGATATCACCCTAAACTTAAGATCATCGTCAGAAATATCCGCTTTTTTACCTAACTCAGCAGAGTCTTGGCGTGAAAGTAGCTCTTCGTATTTGGCCTTTATAATGCCATAGTTTCTGTTCAGCGCTTTCTGCTCAAGCTCAAGTTGAGGCACAAAGTCAATTTTGGTCTCAAGTTCTAATATCTTTGACTCAAAATCCTCTTTGCGAATATTTAACGATGCAAGCTGGCTTTCTAGCTGACTAATATCAATGGATAACGGATTATCGGCAGACATACTCGTTGCGTTTTCAAGGCTATCAATGTAGGACTTAACTTCTTTGTCTCTTAGCGTATTTAAACGGGCCAATAAGCTTTTTGCTTCAATAACATCGGGGTGTTCGTCGGTGAATCTAAGCTTTAATTCGTCTAGCTTGTTCTCAAGCGCTTGAATTCGGGAGTCATAACGTGTGGGGACTAAGCTACCTGCAGACTCAGAATCACCCGCTTGACTCATAAGCTCTAGATTACGCTTTAACGATGCTATTCTGCTTTCGGTTTCTCTAATTGTCCTTTTCGTCTCGTTTAAATTTGCTTCAGCAGATTTTAACTGCGAGTAATACGAACCGGTTTCTGGAAGGATATCTGAGTATTTTCTTTTGAAGTCGGCAACGCGCATTTCGGCTTCAATAAGCCGTTGCTCGTATTCATCAATTTGTTGTTGCAGAAACTGGTAAGCTGAGTCTGACTCAACTCTGCTTTTGCCCAAACTTGTTTCGATAAGCAAATTCAGGGTTTCTTGTACAACATTTTTAGCTACGTTAGGGTTTTCGTGTTTAAACGAAATATTAAAAATGTTTGAACGCCCCCCTGGGCTTATTTTTATGTTGCTATTGAGTTCACTGATAAGCTCGTCAAACGCGCCTGGCCCGATAACGGTAATGTCTAGGTCAGTTTCTCTTGCAATGCGCTCTAAGTTTTCACGGCTTTTTAATGTTCGCGCTATAAGGCTTATTTCTTGAGATTGGTTTGGATTTATAACCAGCCCTCGTAAAAGAGGCGCAAGCATAGAGCGTGTATCAACGTGCACGCGCGCTGAACTAGAGTACGTATCTGGTAGCGTTAACACATAAGCAAACCCTAGTGGGCAGATTATCCAAGAAGTGAGAAGTATATATCTCTTTTTTATCCATATGCCCTTTATGTAGTCCAATACTTGGGCATATAACTGCTGCAAATCTAACATTAAATGTTCTTCCTAGAACCAGGCTTCGGGCACAATGATAATGTCGCCAGGTAGAATGTCTACGTTTTTGGAAATGTCGCCATCTCTGATGAGGTCGTCGATATATATGCGATATGCTTTTTGTTTTCCATCCACGGTGCGAATAAGTTGCGTGCTGTTGCCGTCAGCAAATTCAGTAATGCCACCTACGGCAATCATGAGGTCGAGTAACGTCATGTTTTCTTTGTAATTTACTGCTCGCGGGTTGGTTGCTTCGCCGATAACGCGTACTTGCTCACTAAATGGCCCTACGTAACCGCCTATCGTAACCGAAACTCTGGGGTTGTTGATATAGACACTCAGCTTTTCTTCAAGTTCTCTTGCCAGCTGAGTGGGGGTTCTACCCGTTACTTCAATGTCTTCTATAAGTCGAGTGGTAATCATTCCGTCTGGTCGAACTGAAAATGTTCCCGATAGCTCAGGGTTTCTCCAGACAAAAATGTTGACAGCATCTCCTGGGCCAATCAGATAGCGATAGTCGTTGATATCGCTGGTCAGCGATGGGTGAACCGTTGCTTCGGGAAGCTTTGCATTTGAAGAGCACCCCCAAAGCAAAACCGATAGTAATAATGTAGCTAGCAACTTCAACGCAGACGTATTTAAGTTCATCATAGCACCTTTAATTTTGTTCCCTGTCTTCATCCGACGGTTTATACAAGACAAACGCAAAAAGTATTGTTAACTTATTTGTCTCTTAAGGCAAGATATTAGATAGCTAATGTGTCTAATATCGAGCCCTCGCACATTTTTAAGTGCAAGCACGTCATATATGCGTGTTTTGTTCCATTGATTTGATGTAATATTTCCATACTATGATTCAATTTACTTCTTCGCTAGGGAAGAGCTATTAATGGCAGCGAATAATAAAAGGCATAATAAGCGGTCAAATCTGCTGGTGCTCAGTGATTTAGTTCTTATAAGCTATATTTCGTATTTGATATTGGTGATCCTGCGCGCTTACTACCCGTCTTTGTCGAGTGTGGCGCCAGAAAATGTTCGTTCTGTCATTGTCACTATTGGAGCGTTCGCCCTGATAGTAGTGGTTTGTATGCTGTCGGTGGGGCTTTACGAGAGTAAATTACGTGAAACCTTCAGGGGAATAATTAGGCGAATATTCGTAAGCGTTGGTCTTGCTTATTTTTGTGTAGCGATAGCGTCTTCGCTGTTGCCTGATTTGTTTTCTATTCACTCCTATTTTCTACCTGCTGCATCATGCGCGTCTATCGTCACGCTTGTAGTGTTTCGTTATTTTACTACACGCCTTGGTCTTTTAGGGTTAGGTAAAACAAGAACACTGATCCTTGGCGCGGGTGAGCGCGCATCGATTATTGAAAAAAGAATGCGTAGAGACGTAGACAGAATTGGTTTTGAATTAATTGGTTTTATTCCAGTGCCTGGCGACAACAGAGAGGAAGGCATAAGAAACGAAAAGATAGTGCATATCAAGCTCGATGAGGGTCTTCGTCAGTTTATTTTCGATAATGACATCGAGGAAGTCATCATCGCCTGTGATCAGCGTAGAGGTACGCTACCGCTAGATGCATTATTTGAATGTAAATTAAGAGGCATTGAAGTTACCGAGTTGCTTGATTTCATGGAAAGGGAAACCGGGCAAATTGTCGTCAACCTCATGTATCCGTCTTGGGTAATTTATTCAAATGGCTTCACCACGCAAAATTATTTACGCGACTCACTAGACTACGCTGTTAACGCTTTTCTTGCCTTTTTTGTGTTCCTGTTTACTTGGCCCTTTATGTTGTTAACCGCGGCCATTATCTTTTTGGATGATGGTTTTAAAACAGGAACTTCCGTTTTTTACAAGCAAGAAAGAGTTGGCTTAAACGGTAAACTATTTCAAATTATCAAATTTCGAAGCATGCGACCCGACGCCGAAAAAGATGGGGCTAAGTGGGCAAGTAAAAATGATGACAGGGTTACCAGAATTGGGCACTTTATAAGAAAATATCGCATTGACGAGTTGCCACAACTTATCAATGTGTTTAAAGGCGAAATGGCTTTTATAGGCCCAAGACCAGAAAGACCTGAATTTGTAGAACAGTTGGTTCGTGAAATCCCATATTATAATCAACGACATAACGTTAAACCCGGTTTAGCGGGTTGGGCGCAGTTGAATTATCCGTATGGGTCTTCTGTAGCGGATTCAATGGAGAAGCTAAAATTCGATTTGTATTATGTTAAGCATCAAAGCTTACTGTTAGACCTACTTATTTTGGTAAGGACAACCGAGATTGTGCTCTTCGGGCGCGGTAGATAAATATATTTGTGTGAGATACCTCTAGTGAAGAATGCAATGACAGTCGATGTCGAAGATTATTTTCAAGTTTCGGCATTCGAAAAATCGATTACCCAAAATGAATGGGCAAAGCTTCCAATGAGGGTGGGAGACAACACAAACAGACTTCTAGATATCTTTGCAGAGCATAATGTGAAGTCGACATTTTTCTGTTTAGGGTGGGTTGCTGAAAAGTGTCCGTCTGTTATTCAAAGGATTGTGAAAGAGGGCCATGAACTTGCGAGCCACGGATACGATCACACAAGATTGAATAATCTTGATAAACCAGGGTTTGTCGAAGACGTTACGAAAAGCAAAACCATTTTGGAAGATATAGGTGGCGTACAAATACTCGGTTATAGGGCACCAAGTTTTTCGGTAAACGAAAAAACACAGTGGGTTTATGAAACCTTGGTCGATTTAGGGTTTGTTTATTCGTCAAGCACTTACCCTATAGTACATGACCTTTATGGGGTACCCGACTGGCCAAGGTTCAAATATCAGCGCCCTGAAGGCATTGTTGAAATACCTATTCCAACGCTAAAGGCGAAAGCTGCAAACAAAGGCATTGGTGGCGGAGGATATTTCCGCCTATTTCCTTACTGGCTGTCTAATCGACGTATCAGCCGTTTCTTACAGACAGAAAATGAACCATACAACTTTTATTTCCACCCGTGGGAAATAGACGTAGATCAGCCAAGAGTTGCTGGTCTTTCTCTTAAGTCTCGCTTTCGCCATTATGTAAACTTAGGCCGTATGGAAAGTAAGCTACATCGCCTTTTATCAGATTTTTCTTGGGGAACAATGGCTGATGTTTACGGTATAAAGGAAGACCAATGTCGCAAAGAGTTTGTAAGTTAACTTCGGCGTCGGCGGAACAGGCTCGCTGGGACGCATATGTTGAGGGTCACAGCGAAGGCAGCTTTTTCCATCTGTCGGGTTGGCGCAATGTAATAGAGCGTGTATATCGCCACAAGTGCCATTATCTATACATGGAAGCTAATGGCGTGATTTGTGGGTTGCTTCCGCTTGTAGAACAAAAAAGTAAATTGTTTGGCCATACGCTTATCTCTACCCCTTTCTGTGTCTATGGCGGCGCGATAGCAGACAGCGAAAATACCCTGTTAGCATTGGAAGAAGCCGCTGCTGACTTAGGTAAGCAATTGGGTGTTGATTACCTTGAATTGCGCTACACAAAGCCGCGAGAAAATAATCCTAACCTAACCTTGAACTGCAACCATTCTACTTTTTTAATGGCGTTAGCAGACGACGAGCAAGCCATACTTCAGTCTATCAAGAAAAAACAACGGGCAAATGTTCGGCAGTCTTTGAAGAACAATTTAGTTGCTGAAACAACCACTGATGTTGATGCTGTACACCGAATTTATTCAGAAAGCGTGAGAAATCTGGGGACACCGGTTTTTCCCAAGAAATATTTTAAAGCGCTACAAGAAGAATTTGGTGAGCAAGTAGAGTGCTTATTAATCAAAAAAGATGACGAAGCGGTGTCGGCGGTTTTATCATTTTATTTCAAAGATACGGTCTTGCCGTATTATGGTGGCGGAACGCCGAGTGCACGGCAATGCAGAAGTAATGACTTCATGTACTACGACTTAATGTGCCGAAGTAAACTGCAAAAAGGGTGTACTACATTTGATTTCGGACGCAGTAAAAACGGCTCTGGCTCGGGTAATTATAAGAAAACATGGGGTATTCAACCTCGCCCATTGTATTACTATTGCCAATTAATCAATGCTGATTCGCTGCCTAATTTGAGCCCAGATAACCCTAAATACAAAATGTTTATTAGCGCATGGCAAAAGCTGCCTTTGTTTGTAACAGAGCGACTTGGCCCGTTTTTAAGCAAATACTTGGGATAGCATGGTGTGTAAGCAATACATGTAAGGGAATGTGCGCAAGTGAAAAACAAGGCAACTCATCAATACATAGTGGTTTCAACCCTGCTTTTCTTGGCATGGTTTGGCGTTTATTTCAGTACTCTCGAGCACATGCTAACAGTATGGAGTAACTCTGAAACCTATAAGCATTGCTTTTTTATTGTTCCCATCTCTCTGTATATCTTATATGAAAAAAAGCATCTGCTCAGTCGCCTTCATTATGAACCTGTTTGGCTTATGCTGTTGCCACTTCTGGGCGTGCAGACGCTATACGTTCTTGGTGATCAGCTTTCTATTGGCCTTGTAACTCATTTTTGTGCAGT
This sequence comes from Alteromonas sp. V450, assembly GCF_001885075.1. Taxonomy (NCBI): domain Bacteria; kingdom Pseudomonadati; phylum Pseudomonadota; class Gammaproteobacteria; order Alteromonadales; family Alteromonadaceae; genus Alteromonas; species Alteromonas sp. V450. The sequence continues at coordinate 1,952,284 of NZ_MODU01000004.1, read as the reverse complement.
CAGTAGTTTTATACTTATAGTTTGGACTGTTATCGGGCACAGCGCATTTCGCGTTGTGCTTTTTCCCTTATTTTATTTGTATTTCTGTGTGCCCTTTGGTGAAGAATTTGTACCCCAGTTACAAATTATTACTGCCGATATAAGTACTGCGTTACTAAACGTAGTGAATATTCCCGTTTATCGCGAAGGGCTTTATTTGTACTTGCCTAATGGCACTTTTCACGTGGCGGAAGCCTGCGCGGGAATTCGCTTTTTAATTGGTACATTTTCTTTAGGTGTGCTTCTTGCGTACTTAAACTACCAAACGCTTTGGAAACGCGCTTTATTTATCTTTATCTGTGCACTGGTGCCGGTTATTGCTAACGGCATTCGCGCCTTTGGGATTATGGTTATTGGCTATTTATCAGACATGAAGCACGCTGTAGGCGCTGATCACTTGGTGTACGGTTGGTTTTTCTTTTTGTTTGTGTTGGCTTTGCTATTTTTTCTTGGAAACATTGGGGCAGAGCCATCGCCTTCGCGCAAAAATAGTGCAGGTTCGCTTCGCGTTAACATGAAATGGCTTCCTCTTGTTTCTGTGTTTGTATTATTGCTCTCTTCTTCACTGGTGTTGTTTAGTTTAAGTAAAGAGGTAAAGCACGTTTCGCAGCCTCTAGAACAGCATTTAACTCAAATATTTTCAACGCTTAACACACAAGAATTAGCGTGGGGTGTGGGTGATGATGCCAATGTGCAGCCCTCGTGGACAGGCCGTATTGAGGGTATTCCGGTTAGCATAACGTATCGAACAGACTCCAGTGATGATGAACTAGTGAGTTCACTTCATCGTGCATTTAACGAAGATAATTTTAGTTTAGTTGAGGGGCCTGAACATCGGTCGTTTAGTGATTATGCTTATCGCAAACTAACCATTCAAAACGTGTCTGGCAATACCCGAACGCTAGTAGTTTTTTATAAACTTGAGACATTACTTGATGCTTCACCCCTGCGCATTAAGTGGAATCAGTTGCTTGCGAAGCTGGCAGGCAAACGTGCAGACGGTTTTTATGTTGTGGCTGAGGTGTCGACCGGTAGCACTGAACAAAGCGTGGTAAAAACGCTGTCACGCTTGACGTTACCCCCTAACAATACTGAAACTGGCAAGGCAAAATATAATGACTAAAAAAGTCGTCCATGTTGTTTACAGTTTGCATATTGGGGGCCTAGAACGTGTTTTAGTAAATACGATCTGCAGAATGCCAGTAGATTTTCAACATACCGTGGTGTGTTTAACAGAATATTCCGATGACTTTGCTCGCTTATTGCCCGCTTCGGTAAAGGTTAAATCGTTAGGAAAAAAAGCGGGGCAAGACTGGTCAATTTTCAAGAAATGGGCTGCGCTTTTGCGTTCCGTTAAGCCCGATGTTGTGCATACGTATAATTTGGCAACATTAGAAATGCAGGTGGTTGCAGCATGCATGCGGGTACCGGTTAGGATCCATGCAGAGCATGGGCGCGACATTTATGACCCCAAAGGGCTGAACAAAAAATATTGGTGGCTAAGGCGGTTTGTCTCTCCTTTCGTGCATACGTGGGTAACCGTGTCAGGTGAATTATTTGAGTGGCTTATTGATACGGTAAAGATTCCTAAAAGAAAAACGCGACTTATAAGAAATGGGGTAGATACGGAGCTTTATGTTCCCGCTACGGATAAGCCGAAGGGCTTTACCATTGGTCACGTTGGGCGACTTAGCCCAATTAAAAATCAAGTGTTATTAGTGGATGCGTTTAACTTGGCGTGTTCATTGAGTGAAGCGTTTGCAATGAGCAGTAGGCTGCAAATTGTAGGCGACGGTGAGTCGCGCTCGGTACTCGAGGCGCGCGTAGAACAGGGCGCTAATAAAGCATCTATAGAGCTGCTGGGCATGCGGTCGGATATGCCAGCGGTCTATCAAGGGTTTACAGTTTTCGCTATGTCATCATTAGGAGAAGGCATTCCTATGACACTTCTTGAAGCCATGGCATGCGGTACTCCTGCGGTAGTCACCAATGTAGGTGGAATGCCTGAAGTGATCAGTAATGACGAAGGGGTTGTTGTGCCCTCTGAAGATGTAAACGCTATGGCAAAGGCGTTTTTACAGATGTTTACCAACAACATGGAAACGCAACAAATGTCGATAGCGGCAAGAGCCAAAGTAATATCGCAATTTGACGAAGCCAAAATGGTTGCTGACTATTTGGCTTTATATAACCAGTGAGAAAAAGGCATGTGTGGAATAAGCGGTATATTTAACTTTAGCGAGACGGCGCCTATCTCTCAAGAGCATTTAAAGAGTATGAATACCGCTCAATCGCATCGTGGTCCCGATGCAGAAGGATATTTTTTTGGTGATGGTGTTGCGCTTGGCCATCGCAGACTGTCTATCATTGACGTTTCTGGCGGGGGCCAGCCCATAGTTAGTGAAGATAAAAACGCCGTTATTGTTTTCAATGGTGAAATCTTTAATCATTCGCAAATTGCCGATGAGCTGAAGGCAAAGGGGTATCATTATCAAACGCACAGCGACACAGAAACCATTCTACATGCATGGCGTGAGTGGGGAGTAGAATGCTTGCACAAACTCCGCGGCATGTTTGCCTTTTTAATTTGGGATGAAAAACTAAAACAGCTCTTTGTTGCCCGTGATCGCCTAGGAGTAAAGCCACTTCACTACGCTTTACTCAATAATGGTACGGTACTATTTGGCTCAGAGATTAAAGTGCTTAAAGCCCATCCAGATTTTGACCGTTCGCTTGATTATACCGCCGTTGAAGATTACCTCACTTTTGGCTATGTGCCTGATCCAAAGAGTATTTACCGCAATGTAAAAAAGCTTCAAGCGGGGCATTATCTGTTATTTCAACAATGTAAAGGTGAAGCCGGTGCAGCAACATTGCCCACCCCTGTTCAATACTGGGACCTGCCTTGGGACGCACCGAATCACGAAGATGCAGAGGAAGCCAAGTTAATCAGTCAATTCAGAGATTCGGTAGATATACGGCTTGAATCTGAAGTGCCCCTAGGCGCCTTTTTGTCAGGCGGCGTTGATTCTAGTGCCGTGGTTGCCATGATGGCTGGGCTGCAATCAACACCTGTTACAACGTGTTCTATTGGTTTTGATGTGCCTCAGTACAATGAGTCGGAGTTTGCTCGTATAGTCTCAGATAAGTACAAAACGTTACATCATTGTGAAGTGGTTAATCACGAAGACTTTGAACTTGTTGATAAAATGACGCAGCTGTATGACGAGCCCTATGCTGATTCGTCATCGCTACCGACCTATAAAGTGTGCGAACTCGCAAGAAAGCATGTAACTGTGGCGCTTTCTGGAGATGGTGGTGATGAGTTGTTTGCTGGTTATCGACGTTACAGGCTGCATCTGAACGAGCAAAAGGTTCGCGATGCAATTCCACTTTGGATCAGAAAGCACATTTTTGGATTTCTTGGAAAGTACTACCCAAAGCTTGATTGGGCGCCACAATTTTTAAGAGCGAAAACCACCTTTCAGTCGTTGTCGATGTCATCGTCACAGGCGTATTTGAACAGTATGAGTAAACTGCGCAAAGACGAGCGAAATGCCCTGTACAAAGAACAATTTAAAACAACGCTAAACGGCTATGATGCTGGCGAAGTGTTTGAAGATGTTCTAGATGGAAAGGTATTTAAGGATAAATTAAAAGAAGCACAGTATTTAGACTTTAAAACATGGGTAACAGGCGATATTCACACCAAAGTTGATAGAGCGAGCATGGCTCACGGACTTGAGGTACGTGTACCTTTGTTCGACCACAAGTTCGTGGAATGGGCATTTAGGCTACCATCAAGCGTCAATCTGAAAAACGGCGAAGGTAAGTATTCGTTTAAGAAAGCACTGGAACCGTTTTTACCGGATGACACGCTGTACAGAAAAAAAATGGGTTTCAGTGTACCGCTTGCTGAATGGCTGAGAGGGCCGCTACAAGACAAAATGCTATCGCTATTGTCATCTGAAGCAGTAAAAAAGCACAATATTTTCGAGCACAATGTGTTAATGAAAAAAGCGCAAGAACATATAAGCGGGCGTTACGACCATTCAGCGTCGCTATGGACAATAATGATGCTTTGCCAATTTCTAGTGAAAGAAGAAGCGAGTAAGTAATGAAAACCCCGCTTCTTTTTCTTTGCCATAGAATGCCTTTTCCTCCTAACAAAGGCGACAAAATAGCAACGTTTAACTTAATGAAATATTTAAGTAAGCGATTTGATTTGTATTTAGGTTGCTTCATTGATGACGAGTTTGATTTTCAGTACAAAGACGAAGTAGCTAAGTACTGCAAAGAAACGTGTTTTATTGATATTTCTAGTAAGCGCTACATAGTTAGCGGCATTCGCTCACTAGTAGCCAGAACACCAGTGTCAGTAGAACATTACAAAAGCGCTAGCCTACAAAAATGGGTTGACCATGTAGTAGCAGCGAACGACATCGATTACCTGTTCGCCTATTGCTCTAGCGTTGCGCAGTTTATTACGCCAGCCAGATTTGCTAACAAAAAGCGCGTGCTTGATATGTGCGATGTTGATTCAGACAAGTGGCGACAGTACTGCGAGAATAAGCCGCTGCATTCGAAGTTAATTTACGGTCGAGAATACCGTTTGCTAAGTGATTACGAGCAATTTTTGCTTCGCGAGTTAGACGGCATAACGCTTGTTACTGATGAGGAGCGTGAGCTATTTCGTAAATTATCCCCTCAGTCTTATTCAGAAAAAATATCAACGCTGAGTAATGGCGTTGATATTGCCTATTTCTCACCTGACGCCGAGTATGACTATACTGACCAACCACAATGTGATGGGCCGTCTGTTTGTTTTACCGGTGCAATGGATTATTGGGCAAATGAAGATGCTGTGGTGTGGTTTGCCGAACATGTGTGGCCAGAGCTGAGTAAGGCATGCCCTAACTTAACGTTTTATATAGTGGGCGGAAACCCCAGTGAGCGAGTGAAGGATATTGCCAACCTTGAAAACGTGATTGTTACCGGCAGGGTAGTTGACGTAAGGCCGTTTATTGCGCATGCAACCGTTTGTGTTGCAACATTGCGCATTGCCCGAGGCGTACAAAATAAGGTGCTGGAGGCAATGGCAATGAATAAGCCTGTCGTTATGACAAGCATGGCGCAAGAGGGCATAGCACTTCCATTGTCACAACAATCTTTTGTTCAAGACACGCCATCGGCTGTGCTTAGCGCAATAAAACAGCTGCTTGAATCGCCTGAGCTAGCCTACAGCGTGGGCAAGGAAAACCGAGGGTGGATTGAAACGCACTATAGTTGGGATGGGGCGCTTAAGCCGCTAGACACTATTTTTCCTAGCGACACGTTGTGAAAATAAAGCATGAATATACTTACCGTTAGCACCCTATATCCGAACAGTAATGATCCCAAACATGGTATTTTTGTTCATACACGACTAAAACACTTACTGAGTCGCTACCCAGATATCAGTGCCAAAGTTATAGCACCTGTGCCTTGGTTTCCCTTTTCAAACAAGGTATTTGGCGAATATAGCAAGTATGCAAATGTGCCCCAAAAAGAGGTGATTGACGGCATAGAAGTCTATCACCCTCGCTACATTGTAGTTCCTAAAGTCGGCATGTATATCACGCCTTATTTTCTGCAACTAGCTATCAAAAAAGCGGTAAAGCAGGTGCAAAAAACGTTTGCCGTTGATGTGATTGACGGACACTATTTTTTTCCAGATGGCATTGCAATACAGCGAACGGCTGAGGCATTAGCCTTACCATTTACCTGCACGGCACGAGGCACAGATATTAATCTTATTCCATCGTACCCCAAAGCCCGTAAGATGTTGCACCGCGTTTTTCAGGGGGCGGCGCATATGATGAGCGTTTGCCAGGCGTTAAAAGATGAAATGACGCAATTGGGCGTGCCAAGTGAGCGAGTTTCTGTCATGCGCAACGGCGTTGACTTAGCACTGTTTTCACCGAGTACTAACGAAGAGCAAATCGCACTTAAACAAAGCCATAAGCTAACCACACAATACCTTGCTATTTCGGTAGGTTGGCTAATTGAGCGCAAGGGGCACCACTTAATTATTGAAGCGTTACAAATGCTGCCCGATGTGACACTTGCCATTGCCGGCAGCGGCCCTGATCTTGAGAAGCTTCGCCAACAAGCCGAAGAAATGAGCGTAGCGAACCGCGTACTGTTTTTAGGCGCACTCTCACAAATAGAACTAAACGCGTGGTTTCAAGCGTCTGATGTATCAGTATTAGCATCAAGTCGCGAAGGGTGGGCGAATGTGCTATTGGAATCAATGGCTTCTGGTACGCCAGTGGTGGCCACACGCGTTTGGGGAACACCCGAAGTGGTGCAAACCCCAAGTGCCGGTGTACTTGTAGAGCGCAATCCTCAAGATATCGCAAACGGCATTAAAGCTATTTTGGAAAAAGATAAAACCAGAAGTGAAACTCGGCGCTATGCAGAACAGTTTTCTTGGGAAGAAACGTGTAAGGGACTGCATGACATATTCTCAGGTATTGTAGGTAAAACGGAGATACCAAAATGAAACTTAAAGCGGCAATGGGCACATTCATTAAGCGATACTTTCTGATTACCGGTGTATTAGGGCATATTGCATTAGTGGGCTTAGTTGTTCTTAACCCTCAGCTGTTCTTCAAAGTGACTGATAAATTGGTGGGTAAATATTATGCGTCAGCTAAGCAAGCTGAGCGTGAAACGCTACGCGCATTTCCTACCGTTAAAGAAGAAATAGATGCGGTTTTCGAAAAGTGGATGCCGCTTGCCGCGTACCCACCGTCTACAGCCCATTTGTTAAATGGTGAGCCTGTTAATTCACTTAAAGACGCGCTTAGTCGATTAAAGCCAGGTGACATTCTAGAAATAGCCGAGGGCGTTTATCGTTCGCCTTTTGAAATCACTGTTGACGGCATTACCCTAATAGGTAGAGGTCATGTTGTATTCGAAAAAGCGGCGGCCAAAGGTAAAGGCTACATTATTAACAAAGCCAACGACGTAACTATAAAAAATATAGAGTGTAGGTATATTTCTGTAAGGGATAAAAACGGTGCGTGTATAAGGCAAGAGGGCGCTAATTTAACCCTAGAACATGTGTATTTTCGCAATAGTGAGAATGGCATATTAGAGGCTACCACTCTGCCCAGTAAGATTTATGTATATGACAGTCGATTTGAGCAGCTAGGGCGAGCGGGACGAGCTCACGGAATATATACCAATACCGCACAGCTTTACATTTATGACAGTCTTTTTATCGCCGCAAAAGGTGAAGGGCATGAAATCAAAAGCAGGGGCGCTGTTACTGAAATTCATGGCAGTATCATTACCTCGTTGTCGTCAGTCGACAGTCGTCTAATTGATGTGCCTAACGGCGGTAAGTTGGTTATAAGCAATTCATTGTTACACCAAGGTGGATTTTCGGCTAATAGCCAAGCGATTGGGTATGGGCTAGAAGGCAGAAAACACAGTAGTAATGCAATTGAAATCAAAGACAGCTTATTTTTATTCGACCGAATTGGTTTTGATAATATGCTTGCTATTGATAAAAGTGATGTTCAGCAGCAATACTCAAGAAACTTACTGATTGGTGAAGCTCAGCTTCCGGAAATGGATACTTCTAACATCATTTACGATGCCAGAGATGAGGTTAATTTTCCATCTTACCCATTTCTTCCGCAGCAGTGGTGCAGAGACACAGCACAATGTGTAATAAAAAGTAAAAGCGAATGAAAATTTTATACCATCATAGGGTTGCCTCAAGAGACGGGCAATACGTACACATAGAAGAAATCAACAAGGCTATTGCATCGTTAGGTCATGACATTGTTATGGTGGCGCCAACGTTGTCTGATGACGCTAGCTTTGGAAGCGATAGTGGGTTAGTTAGCAAATTAAAGCAGCGACTACCTAAGGCAGTATATGAAGTACTGGAATTTCTTTATAGCTTTGTTGCTTTTTTCAAAGTGGTTTACACCATATTGAAAACAAAGCCCGATGTCATGTATGAACGTTACAACCTGTTCTTTCTTGGCGGTATATGGGCCGCCAAATTGTGCAATATTCCAGTGTTGTTAGAAGTAAACTCGCCGTTGTTCGAGGAAAGAGACAAATATGGCGGCATAGCGTTAAAACGGTTTGCCAGGTGGACAGAATATTACGCCTGGAGAAATGCCGATACCGTATTGCCTGTTACTCATGTGCTTGCAAATTATATTAAAAAAGCGGGCGTGCCCGATAGTAAAATAGAGGTCATCCCAAATGGTGTTGAGCTTTCGCGATTTAACCCTGCGCTGTTCAATGAACGCAAACCCGAATTAGAGGGTAAGTGCGTGGTAGGCTTCGTCGGTTTTTGTCGAGAATGGCATCATTTAGATAAAGTAATGCGGTCGTTGGCTTCACAACAGCGCGACGACATCATCTTTTTGCTAGTGGGCGATGGGCCTGTGCTTGAGGAGCTTAAGCAGTTAGCCATTGAGCTTAAATTTGAGAAGCAGTTCATTTCGACAGGTTTAGTAAAACGAGAAAATTTGCCTTATTGGTTAAGCCAAATCGATATCGCGCTTCAGCCCGCCGTTACGCCGTGGGCGTCGCCACTAAAAATGATAGAGTATTTGGCCATGGGTAAGGCGATACTTGCTGATGATAGCCCCAACATAAAAGAACTACTTACTCACAATCAAGACGCGCTGTTGTTTCCTTCTGGTGATATAAACGCCATGACCGAAAGCTTGATACAGATGGTAGACAACCCCGTTTTAGTTCAAACATTATCGGCAAACGCCAAAGCGTTGATTTTTGATAAAGGACTGGAGTGGAGAAATAATGCACAGAGAATTATCACGCTTTTCGAAGGTCATATGGAAGCATTTAACCAATGAGACTGTTTAACAAGTTTAAAGAACTTAGAAATAAAAAGCGTTTCAATGCTGTAGCTGCTACTAATACTTCGTTTGGTTGGCTAGGATGATTGATAATGCAGTGTTTTTGTTCGAGATATGCCTGATAGTTTGCTTAACTATTTATGCTTTGAAGAATGATGACAAGGATAATGATTAAACATGCGTGACTATTTGCTAATCCTTGTGCTGCCTTTACTACTTTATGCAGCAATGCGAAGGCCATATTTATCTCTTTCTTTTTGGATTTGGTCGGCGCTCGTTCCTCCTTATTTGTGGGCATTCGGTGGAATTTCGACCTCTGTAAGATGGAATTTTTTATTTGCCGTTGTTACGCTCGCTAGCTTTGCAATTAACAAAATAAATAAGAAACCACCTGACTCCGCAATTTTCGTGTTGGCGGTTATATTTTTCGTTCATGCAACCATAAGTTCATTCTTGAATACCGATAATCATCCCATTGTCATGATGAGATACGACACGTTCTGGCGTACATTGTTGTTGTTTTTCTTTGTTGCGATTGTACTGCGTAAAAAAATACATTTCGAAGCTATGGCGTGGGGCGTTACCCTGTCGTTTGCTACGCTAGCAATGATAGATGGTGCAAAATTCATTGCCTCGGCAGGCGGTCACAACATTTATGGCATCACTCCAGCGTTTAACGATAACAATTTATCTGCACTAGCAGCGTTAATGTGTATTCCTATTGTTATTTTTCTAGCACGTCAATATCAACATAATTTTTATTTTCGAAACGGACTTTATGCAGTCGCATTTTTCAACGTTATGTTCGTATTAGGCTCCAATTCGAGAGGCGCCTTCCTCGGGCTCGTAATCTTTTGCATTGCTTATTGGTTGAAATCGAAGAGCAAATTCAGAGACGGCTTTTTCATGAGTGTCGGTGGAGTTGTTGCATTGTTAATTTTATCCGATGAATGGTTTAACCGCATGGAAACCATTGGAAGTGCGGATGAAGATTCATCGTTTCAAGGGCGATTAAAGTCTTGGAAGTTGGCAATCCTCATGGCTATGCGGCATCCGTTTTTCGGCGGCGGTTTTGACGCAACGTTCATCAACATCGGCAATGCTCACAGTCTGCTATTAGACTGGGACTCTTTATCGTGGATCCCAAGTGACACGCTTAATATAGGCGACCCCATTTTTGTGGCCCACAGTATCTATTTTCAGGTGTTGGCCGACCACGGTTTTTTGGGTTTTCTCTGGTATGGTTTGCTGTTTTTTATCACGCTCAGAACATTGAACCGTGTAGCTAAAACTGCTCAAGAGTTTTGGCAGGTTAACTTAGCAGAAATGCTTAGACTATCGTTATTTGCGTTTTTAAGCGCTGGGGCAGCATTAAGCTCAGCATATAATGATTTAATTTTCGCTATCGTGGGAATGACCGCGGCGCTATCCGCCGTTGTCGAGAATCAAATAAAAGAAAAAGAAAAGCTGAGAGAAGACGCTATGAGAAGGCGTGCTGGTATTTCGACATGAGTATTCAGCGTAAATTAACGGTTGCGTACTTCTGGAATTTGTTTGGCAAATGGGGCGTACGATTAATTGGTATTGGCAGTACGCTTATATTGGCGCGGTTGCTGGACCCTTCGGCGTTTGGAGTGGTTGCACTTGCCACTATATGTATTGGATTCTTTGAAACCCTTACTGATATTGGAATTAATCGCTATTTAATTTCGCAAACAGAGTTGGATAGCAAAGCAATGAACACAAGTTGGACACTTGCGCTTGTCATGAAGGTTTTGCTCATCTTTATCTTAATTTGTTTATCTGAATTTCTAGCGGATTTTATGGATGAGCCAGAAATACAGTTGATTATTATAGTATTAGCTTTCTCCAGCATATTTTCAGCGCTCACTAATATTGGTTTAGTGCGGTTAGAAAAAGCGCTCGAGTACAAACGCATAAGTACATTATTGCTCACTGCTAAGCTTGTTTCAGCCGCTGTTACACTCTCCCTTGCTTTTTATTTTCAAAACTATTGGGCATTGGTTGCAGGTGGAATATGCAGTACTTTAGTTTATTGTGTAGGCTCTTACTTTATTACAACTTACAGGCCAAAAATTAGTTTTGCGCTGGAAAAGGGACAGTTGTCTTTTTCTGGAAAAATAATGGCTAGAGCAGTTTTAGGTTACACCAGAAGTAAACTCGACGTTTTTTTAGTGGGCAATCTCTTTGACAAGAGCGCAGTTGGAAAATATAACATTGGTCAAGAATTTGCCATACTTCCGTTAACTGAAGTAATAACACCAGCCTCTACGGCAATGTTTCCAGCATTAGCGCAGTTTCGAAACGATAAGCAAGAGTTGTTTGATAAAACGTACAAGTACTTTGCTTTAGTTTATGGTTTTGTTATGCCTTGTATCGTAGGGATGTGGTTTGTTGCTCCGCAATTTTGTACGGTTATTTTAGGGCCAAAATGGAGTGATACCGCTTCTATCATGAGCGTGCTAGCCATGCTAATGCTTCCGTTCCCACTTACTGCGATCACCAATAATTTGTTTGATTATTTAAATAAAACCCAGTTTAGTTTGTTTAGCGACTGTATTGGCATCGTGATGTTGCTGGCTGCATTTAAGCTTTTAGATTTTAGCGATGTAACATATTTTGCTTGGGTAAGGTCGTTGGTTGGTATTGTTGCTTTTGCAGCCATTTTAGTTTTTGTGAGGGCTACTATCGGCCTTTCTATTTCGAAGATGGTAAGTGTATTGGGCGTGCCTCTAGTGGCATCCCTATTTATGTGGTTCTGTTTAACTTATGGTTATCACAGTATTGAAATAAGCTTGATAGGGCTGCTTATTAACGTTGTTATTGGCGGCTTGAGTTATGGCGCTGCGCTGATTGTGGTTTTGCCGATAATGGCAAAAATAGATCCTACATGGGCTTTTTGGCACAGTAAATTAAAGCAAACCTCTTCTTCTGTACTGGCGCACTTGCTTTATCGACTAAAATCAAAAGGTAGCTAATAGCAAAACTTGGCGTTTAAAACGACTACAGCATGATGCGTTTTTGTGTATAGCTAGCGAGCGTTTCTCTAGTAATTAGATAAGTTTCGTGACATCGTTTAAAAAAATCTTCTTGTTCATATTCAAGGCTAACGCTAGGCAGAGACGACTGAATAATCTCACCTGACATCAGCGAACTCGACGAATCCCCCGCTTTTGCTTTTCCGGTATTATGCATTTTTTCATATCGCGATGTTAACGGTGAACTAAGCGCCAGATAGCTTGTAAGGCGCTCAAGCGTTTCACTCGGATTAACTTTTATAACGTCTGCATCAAGATAGAGATAGTCAAACGCGCACCTTTTAACCATAGAGGCAAGCGCTTCTAACCTTTGGCAATAGTAGTGTGCGGCGCTTTTAGGTTCGATAAATTCGTGTTTAGGGTGTGCTTTTCTGTAAAGCGAAACAATACTTGGTACTGCATATTCTGGCGCGCGAATACTTATTAAAAAATGACAACGTGAGTTAGTTAGCATGGCGTCAGTAACTTCATGTTCGTTATGCAGTACTTTATCGAACATATATGTGCTTTTAGCTTTTAATGAATGTGCTTCGCAATACAAGGCTTTTTGCCGCAGTAAACTCTTGCTACTGTAGTAACCTATGTGCATTTCATAATAGCCATTTATCTCAGGATGGCTTCCGAGCAAGTGCCCCATTAGGCTTGTGTTGGCACGCATATGACTTAGCAAGAAAAGATGTTTTTTTCCGTTGAGCAGTGATGGATTTTTTGCCAGTGATTTTATTGTCTGCATGTATGACATTTTATAATGCTGTCCATTTAAAGTAAGCAACGTTTCGTTCAATTGAATTTTTCATGTCAGCAAACTCGTTTTCTTAATCGCGCTATCGATTTTTTGGGCGCTACCTTGTAGCAAATTCTTTACTGGCTTCCCATACTTATCGGGTTATCAAAATCCACACAAACATGCCCGAAAGGTAACCCATTTCTTGTATTTTCTATGCCTCTTGTGCAGTGTAATTACGGTGCACAAACAATGCGCTTCATATCAAAGCCGGTAGTTTCAGATAGCGCATAAATATTCCTATCTGGCCAAACATTACACGCTGTTTCTGCCCATCCATCGCGCATAATAACAAAGATGACTTCGCTTGTTTCTAACGGAAAGGTCTGTTGGGAAATAACGTTACGAAACAACTTTCCCTCTAAATTTTTTTCATGATTGAAAACGCCAACTACAGCGTGCTGAATATTTTGTTTTTCAATTTCTTGCATTAGCTGGGTATTTACAGAAAAAGGGGCGTCAAACTTTAAGCGAACTGCCCAATTAGGTAATGCAATGGTAAGCGACACAAGGCAAGCGATCGTAAGATAATTTATCGAGAATTTAGCAAGCAGAGGAGGGGCCTTTGCATCTGCAATTTTACCCTTAAAATATAAAATTGCGCCTGCAATACACAGCGATGCTACAGGTAAAAGAGGGTAGTACCATCTAGGCCCAAACCAGCCAAGACCATAGAAGCTAATAGCGCCATAAGATAAAAATATCGCTCCCCAACACGCAAAAAATAGTGAAGTCCTTTTTTTTATCAAGTTGCCATATCGAATGCCAACTACAATAAATCCTATCGCCCAAGCAGCCCCTGCGAACCAAAAATAACCAATATCTACTATAGATTGGTGTGCCCACAAAACATAATCAAGAAGTTCGCTTTTTGCGGTTGATGCTTGACCGGCAACCTGTTGCGCATAGTTCCCGCCATACGGTGATTCTAGCGCATCTCCGCGTAAGTATTGATTAATTCTGAAGTGAAGCGCTACTGCTGCAATGCCCCATATTCCAATATTAATAAGAGGAAGAACTACTTTTGAAAATCTTGATAAGAGCGCATAAATTGAATACGCAACTATTGGCAATGTGAATACAAATGAATCTAGTTGTCTGGTGTGTATGGCATAAAAAAGCGCCATGCCTGCGAATGTCGAATTTATAAGTGATTGTAATTTATTGTTTTGACCACCAATAATTGATTTGTCATAGAAGTAATAAAATATCATTAGTGCTAAACAGACCGTAAGGTGAGAGAGCCATTCAGTGCTGGCGATTACCGAAAAACCAGACAACAAAAATACAACCGCACTAACGTTAGCAAGTGGTTCATTTTTATAAAGTGAACTTACTACTTTTCTCAGCATAAATGCTAGAAGAATCACAAGTAAAGGGTTTGCTAGCCAGCCAATATTGAAATTTACAAAGAGCGCTAAAAACAAAGGCCAACCATAAGGGTACTTTCCGAATATACCATTAGGCCCTTCGTTAATGGGCGGTGGATAAACCAATAAACTCGCACCCTGTGAGTTCGATGCAATATCACCAGATAGGATAAGGTTTGCTTCTGCTGCGTAAATAGCCGCATCTCCGAAGTGTGGAATGCCTTCGTATGCCCACCAAGCCATTACGCACGACATGCAGAAGAAAATACCAACACTGTACCTGAATAGTTTTTCTTCAGAGAGTTTGAACACTAGGTTATGGAAGCAACAACGTAATACTAAAATGTATGCGAGGGTAGAAATGCCCAGCGTTGAAAAGAAAATACCTATAGAAGGGTAGAGCATCCAACCTTGCCACCCTTTAAACCCATAGCTGTGCCACAAGCCAAAACTAAAAAATAAACTTGATAAAATTAGTGTTTTACTTACAGTTTTTTCACTTCCAAATAGTGACGCTATACCTCGCCAATGTACCAAGCTTGTAATGATAATTAGAGAAGCCCCAATGGCGCACCCCAACAGAACATATTTATGGATAGCTGCATAAACAGGAAGTGGGGTGAGATACAGCCCGCCTTCGCTAACGATGACGCCTCCTACTATTAGAAAAAAAGCGGGAATTAAGAGCGCAATATCTCTTGTAGTGAAGCGAAGCATAATGTTTTCCATTTCTAAATCGTAAAAGCGCAATTCTCTAAGGTAAACTTGGTTTGTTGCTATTTAATGTAGTTTTGAGATAAGCGGGCAAGCTATTTCATTCAATCCACACGAGGTCATTTTACCCTGCTCATGTCTTCGTTATTCATCCGTAAATTTACTCGTAGATTAGGCGCTCTTTGGGGCAGCAATTGCTGTGCAGCTATTAAGTTAAAAGAATACACCACATTTGTTCCTATGTTAAAAGCTTTTGTAATTCAAGCATTCGTTTGATGTGGACATACTTATTACAGCTACTGAAGTGAGAGGAAAATGCGACGGTATCGCCGATATAAAAATGCTCTTTATGTTCGATTGAAAATTATTTTCATCGGTCTATGGAAAAGTATTCGTCGTGAATGTGGACTGAACGAAAGAATAAACGGTACACTTGGCCATTATTGATACGTCACATTAAGATCTGGCCTCGGCGCGACACCACTGGATATTACTGAGTATTTAGTTGGAGTGGCTGAATTTCGTTGGTGTTCTGCGTAGCCGTAGGAATTGTTAAACGAGCGCTAAATTCTATCCCGTTGTTCGGACGAATTTAAATTAGAGAATGTTGCCTAATGACATGAAAAGCTTTTATCAATTCTATGTACATTTCAAAGTACTTGTAAAAAGCAATCTGCCATAAAGCAAGTCAAGGCGCTTAAAGCAGGCTTTTTTAGTGAGATTAAATTAAAAATATGCACGCTCGTCATTGAATTTTCAGATTTGTAGTAAGCATTTTTTATACTAAATTTTCTATACACAGGTGGATTGTGTGAATCAAAGACAAGTGAGTTTGAAAGATAGCACTATCAATGCAGTGAGCTGGTCAGTACTTTTGCAGTCCTCTTCTCAAGTTTTGAACTTTACAATCGGAGTGTTCATAGCTCGACTCTTAACTCCAGATGACTTCGGCTTGGTAGCCATGGTACTAGTTTTTGTTTCATTTTCGCATCTCTTCGCAGACCTCGGATTTGCTTCAGCGTTGATTCAAAAAGAAAAAGTTAACCAAATTCACTACATAAGCTGCTTTTGGTTAAATGTTGCAATTGGCTTGCTATTGAGTCTACTTATGTTTGCGGCTAGCGATTGGGTCGCTAGGTTTTATGAAAGACCCGAGTTAACTCAAATCAGTCAGTCGTTATCGATTCTTTTCTTATTAATTTCGGCAACTAGCGTACCTAAAGCCAAACTTTTACGAAGCCTAAATCATAAACGCGTTGGCATAATAGAATTAGTCTCAAATTTAACCGCGGGCGTCGCGGCATTAGTCTGCGCGTTCAAAGGCCTTTCTTATTGGAGTTTAGTGATTCAACTATTAGTGTTGAACCTATTAAGACTATTTTTGCTTTTTTATGTAAGTAAAATTTCGCTCGTATTCTTGTTTGGTTATCGCGAGCTAAAACAACTTTTATCTTTTTCCGTGACAGTGTTTGTCACTAAATTGATTCGTGAGGGAACATCCCAATTAGATAAACTTCTAGTGGGGAAATATATCGATTCAACAACATTAGGTCTTTACTCGAAGGCTTACAGCTTAATGCTGTTCCCGATTCAAAACATTTCTCGAGTTGTCACGAATGTTATGTTCCCTACTTTTAGCAAAATTCAATCAGACCCTGAGCGTGTGGGGGCTATATATTTAAAATGCATAGGATGTATATCGCTTTTAACATTTCCTATATTGATGGGGACAGCAGTTGTTGCACCTCTCCTCATAGAAGTAATATTCGGATCACAATGGTTGGGTATGACTATTTATTTACAATTTTTCTGCATTCTAGGCCTTTTGCTCTCCATTGTGACAGTAACAGGCGCAGTATACCTGGGGTTAGGCCGGCCAGATTTGCAGTTAAAAGTGAATTTGTTTACTCAACCATTAAAACTAGTTTGCTTATCAATCGGTGTAATGTTTGGTATGAAAGGGCTAATGGCAGGTTACTTTCTATCATTCGTTATATCCGTTCTATTAACGTGGTCAGTTGCCATGCGCTTGTTGAATAGGAGTGTTAATGACGTAATAAAAGCAATCTTACCTACAATGTTAATATCCTTTGTAATGGCTTTTTTCACTTTATTAATGGATAAGATTTTATTTTCAAACTTTTCTGATACTTATAGGCTGGTTCTATCTATTTTAAATGGAAGTTTCTTCTATATTTCTCTAAATATAATATTTACGCCAATAGCATATAAAAATATGAAGGCTATCGTTGTGCAAAGGTTATTTAAGAATAGATAAAATTAAAAAAAAGAGAAAAACAAAAAATGAAGAAGGTATTGGCTATAGTTTACGACTCTCCGGCACATCTCGACTTTGGTGGTGATGGCTATTTTGACTTACTGAAAAAAGAATTAAGTTGCGGTAGTGTAGTTGATCTGATTGTTTCTGAAAAGCCAACAGATAGGGGGAATGTTTTAAAGAAAGAAGAACTTCCATTTAATTTTTTAAACAGTATGAAGAAAGTTTACTTAAGTGGAAATTACAAATTCTCTAATAAAGTTGTTGAAAGCATTCAGTGGCTCAATGAAATAATCTCAATAGGGCATTACGATGAAATTTACATTGACAGAATTTGCTCCTATGCTCAGGTTTCAATGGAGATTAGTAATGTGTCCACCTATCATGCAGTAGGAACTGCTGGTATTCATTGGGGATACAAAAAAAGTTTCGCGTTTGGAAAGAAAATTCTTCTTCCCTGTAAAAAGAAAAATAACGACTTAGCTATGGCTTCTAGCTATTTCAACCTACCTTTAAGAGAATTTAATTTTAGTCACTGGGTTTATTCTAGGAAAAATGCAATACACTTTCTTCCTGAAATCTGGTACGAATCACAAAATAAATTGCCTAACAATTGTATAACGAATAACTTAGATAATATAAAAAATCTATTGGTGACCTATGGAAACTCGATGCCAGCGGTAACTGTAAAGCAGTTGATTGCAGCAGTTCGAAAAATAAAGCTAGTTAACCCAAATATTGAGATTAAAATACTAACTGGCACCGAGGAGTTTCACAATCTCACACTGGCATCACTAAATAATTTGGAAGTAACAATTGAAAAATGGGGGAGTTATAGCGAAGAGTTTACTTGGGCTCACTATGTTATCGGTCATGGTGGGACTTCCCATATATTTAACTGTATCAAATATCAAGCATTACCTATCTGCATTCCTGCTATTGCAGACCAATTTTATAATGCACAGCGGGCTGTAACACTCAATATTGGATATTCTATCTTCATGTATAAATGGTGGCGAAAACCATTTAATTTTATAGGTAAGACTTCAATATTTTCTGCACAGGCTATAAATGATATCTTAAATAATAAAGGTCAATACCTATCAAAAATATCGGCTTTAAAAGCTCTAAGTGCGAACCTTAAAAAATAACTAAAAATAGTTCTAATTTTTTAAGGTTTGATGGTTTATTTTACTTTTAGATGCTTTTTTATTTTTAACTTGATGAAGTCTATCAATTTTAAATTGTCTATAAAGAAAACTAGTGCTTCGATGGCTTTTTCATATTGTTCGGGTGGTATTTCTATAAGGCTTTCTTCATGGTTGGGATTGTTATCTACAATTAGCCAACTGTTTGGGACTTTTACACCAAGTTTTTCCAAATTTAAATTGCTTGTATAAAAGTGAGTTAATATATTTTTAGAAACGCTTTCGTCTATCTTGGGTTTTTTACTGTCATTAAAAAAAGGTAAGTTAATAAATCGAGGTTGACCCAACTCAAACCATAATTCCTTTCTTACATTGAAAATGCTATTAGAAATAATACTTTGAACTATATTAAAAGACTGATTTACCTTCAGGTTTTTTTGAATATCAATCTTCATTTCATAGTCGAGCGCACTTTTGAAATCTGAAACAGGGTCATGATTTACTAATAGGTTTTTTTCAAAAAACCTAACAATTAGTTCATGATTTTCAAAACAATTTTTCCAAATGCTCAATTTTTTATAGTAGTCAAGGTAGTCATTGTAATATGACTTGAACTTAGGGTATACACTTAAACGACTCCCATAAAACCTACGTGCTGTTGAGTGAGGGTTTTTAAAACCCTGATGATAATGAGACAAAAGCTGCTTATCTTGGCGTCTCAGGTAAACAATAATTTTGATCTCGTCAAAAATTGAAGACAATTCGGACGAAATACGTTTCACTTCAGTCTCGTTATTAACCCACGCGAGCTCTTCAGCGGAAAGGATTACATTAGAATCTATTTTTTCCAATTGTTTATAGATTTTGGGGTTTAAAGATGCGTCAAATGATGCGGCCGTACCTTTAAATTCGACCCAAGAATTAGCATTTCCTATCGAGCTGACACGACCCTGAGCAGTTTGCGAAAATAAGTGCCATCCATCCGCTTCGAGGCTAGCTCTATTCTCTTCCAGGGTCCTTTGAATCAAGGTGCTTCCAGTTTTGTGTAAACCAATGTGCAATATCAGTTTTTTCAATTTTCTAACCTGTAGGTATTTCTATAAACGTATAGATTCTCTGATTATATTTGCTTTAACACCAGCAGTGAGTAAGACAGCCTCTTTTTGATATCGCTACTAGTTTCTACAAAGCTTAGCGCAGTTAGTAATACTACCTTAAATTGAGATGTAAATATGCCTTATATTAAAACGTTAGAATATATCGGCTACCTGTTTCTGATGCGGCTTAGTTGTCGAAAAAAGCGAAATGTTATCACTGGCCTTAGGTGTTGGTCCGAGATACAACGATAACAGATAACATCGTGTTTAAGCGATAGCTTATTGATTAGCATAGTTGGAAAATTTTCGCTAACGCATAAAGTTACTATTGCGCTAAGTGCTAGAAGAAAATCGTTCATAATTAGCGTTCATTATGCTGAAATTGTAGTAGTTAGCGCCATAAATCGTAAAAAAGTGCTGTTAATTATAATGTTTTGACGTTCGAATTGGATTCCATCAGTGTTGAGAAAAATCACTTGAAATATTCAAAGCACAACGGTTCAGAGTGGCACTGTGAATTTTATGCCACGAATTGGTCGTCTTGTGGTATTTTGGTAACGCTGTGTGATTTTTCATTTCTGAATTTTTTTGCTGTAATTAGCCTCATTAAATCGTAGGAAGCATATAATTATGAAGGAACTTTTAAGGCTTGATATTCAAGGGCTTCGTGCGATTGCTGTTCTGAGTGTTGTAATCTTCCATATACAACCAAAAGCATTACCAGGTGGATATTTAGGTGTAGACATCTTCTTCGTTATATCGGGTTACCTGATTATTGGTCAGCTATGGCGAGCGCTTAGCAGGAATTCTTTCTCTTTCAGCGCATTCTACAGCAGTCGCTTTAAGCGTTTACTTCCTGCTTATATAGTTGTTGCTGCAGTAACTTCTATACTTTCATATATATACCTATTGCCTGGCGAGTACGCTAACTACTCATACAGCCTTGTAGCATCTTTACTCTATTCTTCAAATTTTTGGTTTTATTCGCAATCTGGGTACTTTAGTTCGGCACTCGAGTTTGCTCCACTGTTACATACTTGGTCACTTTCTGTAGAAGAGCAGTTTTATGTAGTATTTCCTATTTTTTTAATGCTACTTACCAAAATGAATCTGCGAATTGCAGCAATTATTGCATCATTAATACTGTTAGGCGTAGCTTCATTTTTGCTAAGCGAATGGCTTCTTTATAAAGATAGCGCACTGAGTTTTTTCGCGTCACCAACACGCTTTTGGCAATTTATAGCCGGAGGCCTGTTAGCAATAACTGGCGTTAAGTGTTACTCAACATGGAAAGCAAATTTGATAGTGAGCTTGTCTCTCGCTTGTATGGCAATATGCTTTGTAAGCTATAACAAATATACGCTCTTCCCCGGAATTAATGCGCTGCCTATTACGCTAGCAACCGTAGGGATAATTTATGCGCACGTAAAAGCCGGATTTCTCCATGCTGTGTTAGCCAATAGAGTTTGCCAATTTATTGGTAATATTTCTTATTCGCTGTATTTGTGGCACTGGCCTGTCATTGTTTTTTTCAAACTTCAATTTTTAGACCATTATACGTATACGGATATGACGGTTGTGTTCACAGTATCACTGGTACTAGCCATTGCTACTTACTATTTTATAGAAGTGCCATTTCGAAAGGTAAACATTTCAAATTATCAAAAACGTTATTTAGCGGGCTCTGCCTTGATATCCGCGATACTCGCTTTCTTTATACTTTTATCAATACCAATTCAAAATGCGCCTTTCCCGAAAAAAACCGTGTATTTGGAAGGCATTTTAAATACGCCCATGAATGATTATCGACATGGAATTTGTTTTTTATCTAGTAGATTTAACGATGTTTCATTTTTTGACGAGAAACAGTGCCTTGCTTATAAAGAAAATAGCTATAACATATTACTCATAGGTGATAGCCACGCTGGGCACTGGTATGCAGCGCTTGCAAAACAGGCGCCTGATAATTATACGATATCGCAAATAACCGCAAGCGGTTGTAAAACCGTATTGCCATTGAAAGGCGCGGGTCGTTGTACAAAGCTATTGCATTGGGCAATTAATGACGTTATTCCAAAAGGGCATTTTAATGAAGTTATCATGGCTAGTAGATGGAAACTAAAAGATACTTCAATTGTGAAGCCTTTCATAGAGCAAATTAAACCATTTACCGACCGTGTTACTGTAATGGGGCCTGTTGTCGAATATAAATACTCATTGCCTTGGCTTTTAGCTAAGTATCCCGAGGAGGATGTTAAATACTTCTCGAAGTTTAACAGGCAGGCTGAAGTTAATACTAAGCTGCAAGCCGTCGTAGAATCGACAGGTGCTAGGTTTTACCCCATTATCTATAAAATGTGTAGTGACAGAGATAAATGTAATCACTACGTTGACAATACTCCAATTCAGTTTGATTACGGCCACCTAACCCAAGAGGGCGCCGAATTTTTGTTAACAGAAATATGGAACCATTAAAAGCGACACACTGCGAGTTGTTTTTAAACCTAGCTTAAACGTTCTAAGAGGGGTTGATAGCTAGGCGAAAGGTAAGAGGTGCTGAACTCCTATTCGAATTTGTGCGGTTACTATGATGTTTTGTTTAAACTTAGTGCAAAATAATTTTATAAACGAAGCGAAAACAAAGTGTTTTAAAAAAATAAAAGGTTTGCTGATAGAGCTTCTTGAGCTTTAAATCTAAAGCTCTTTTACGAACAATTCATATTCTTTTCGTACACTTCTTTTGGCACTGAAAATCGAAATAGCTCGCCTAAAAGACTGTCATCAAAGTAAAGTTGCTCTATATCATAATCGTAGAAGTACCCTTTGAATAGGCCGTTAAAGAGCTTAACCGCAAATATATCTTTATTGGTTATCAAAGGTGCTATAGGCGCATGACTCACATATCTCTCTGTGGCTTCTTCAAACGGTATTGGTATCACTGTTTTTTCAGGTAAAACGATGGCATCTGGCTTATTGCTATTAACAATCGGCGTTAGTGAACAAGAGTCTAGTTCAGTGTAGTGAAATTCATTTTTCAATGCTAGGTTGTAATCAATAGCATTGCAGTATTGATTAATGATTTTAGTGTTTTCACGACAACCGTAGAAACTTACAGGGTAATGGTTTTTGTTATGGCTATTGCGCTGCGTAATCAAAAATGGTCGTTGTGTTGTCATGAAGTTAAAGAGGTCAGATATAGGCCTCAACGGAATAATCGTTACATCACAATATATACCACCAATTTTTTAAGTATATTAGCCCTATAAACGTCACATTTTACAGCCTCATTCAATGGGTTGTGTTTAAATTTCCGACTTAGTCGATCTAACCTACCTTTCACATTGACTTGTATGCCTTCTACTTTACTGCGAATACCAGGTAAATAATCTTCAATATTGCCTTCATTTAGAAAAATTGGGTTTGAATCACTCCAATTATGAAGCACTGCCCACTTGCACAACGTAACGTAGGCGGGCTCCTTTCTGTTATTAGGGTTGTTCCAAAAAAGCCATAAACGATTATTCATCTATCCTTGAACTCCTTCATATTCCGTTTTTTAGTCGTCTTAACCAAGCCAAATTTTTATATAGTCAATTCTGTTTATACTTTCTTATTTTACGAAAACTGAGCGAATAAACTGCTGGACGTCTTTCATTATAGTTACTCACGTTCCATATCTGTGCTTTTTGATAATCTAGCTTTTGTAATGACATAGAATATATATAAACTATTTAAATATAAAAAGAATGAGGCGAGTACTTTTTTGTGAACGGGGGTTTCGTTATTATTCAAGAATAATGTTTTGATATCTTGCTTCGGTGGAATAAGGTACTTGCATGTTTTTAGGAAAGATAAATTTCCTATATTGTAGTCCTTATACTTTTTCCACTTCCCATGAGTCACACGCCTTGTCTTTGTTAAATATTGCTTTAGTGAATGGCGAGCGGGGTGCAAAACAGCAGCTTTAGGTTCGTAACCAATTTCCATTTCTTTACAGTATAACCTATGGCCCCAATCTGCATCTCCACCTGAAAGTAGGCTTTCATTAAAGGGGCCGATTATCTCAAATGTGGTAGATTTAACTATTAAATTGGCTGTCGGGGCAAATTTGTTGTTCTGTAGGTAGCGCAGTTGCGGAAACCCGAATGTAAGTTCTACCAATTCAATAACGTTTGGTGAATGAATATTTCTCGGAAAAAGAGATATTGGACCACAGACAGCAGCCTGTTTATTTTGCTCTAGAAATTTGACCGCTGAGGACAGCCAATTTTCGCAAGGAACGCAATCTGAATCAGTGAATGCGTATATTTCACATTCCACAGCGGCTAAACCTTTGTTTCTAGCACTATAGGAGCCCGGTTTGGGCTCGACAAGCAGTAAAGTTTTAATCGTTAGTGTCTTAGAAATTTTGGGTACTCTAGTGCTACCGTTATCAACAACTACAACAATGAAATCATCTTTTGCGAAATTTTGCTGTTCAAGCGCATTTAAACATTTCGAAAGTCGTTCTTCGTCGTTATAGTGAGGAATGACAACACATACTTTAGCTTTCAATTTAGGCTACTCTCTAAAGAAATGGTCTGCAGTTTTATTCAATATATATAAAATTTCCTACAAAAACTTTTATCCGTGCTTTACTGCGTTGTATATCGCTATATTTGGTTCGCACAGCGCCTTAATCTCTCTCAAGATATCTTCAGATAAAACCTTTTTGTCTGCTCGCACTGGGCTAGCGTTTTCACTCTTAAGGGCCAGTGGTACACCGAAACAGCGCTGAAATTGGTGCTCAAATTCGTTCATTTCGTCAACAAAGCCGATTACGCTGAAACGTTTAAAAAGTGAAACCGCTTTGTTAATCGCTTCTTCAGACATATTTATTTCATTGTGCGACATACCAAGAATCTGAGTTGCATAATCACATCCGTCTTTTTTTGCTCGCTCGGTCTTTAGGTAGTCTTCTATATCTTCATCAATTTTCCATGCATGCGCATTATCAGTATTGTATTTATTGAAGAAAAAGTTGGAAATCCATTTTTCCACGGGATCGCGCATGAGGGTTACAAAATGCCATTCATTACCATACTTGTTTAAAACATCCTCATTGATGCTAAAGTGACCGCTGACGAACTTTGCACGTGAATTCAGTGCATAATGTAACAATGTAAAACGCTGTTCTACTAAATCTCCGCCTTTTATTTCGGTGGCCCGTTTCGATGCGCCCGCATCTAGCACAAAGCGAGCACTTTGATTTAGATAGTTCTTTATACCATAGCTAGCTACGATTGCCTTTTGCAGCGCAGTACCACCACATTTGGGTATATGCACGTAACAAATTTTTTTATTCAACGGCTTGTCTATCAACAAGCGTTTTGCATATTTAATATCTGACAGTATATTCATAAGCGTTTTAAAATAATGCGGTTTAGCGTCCCAAAAGTCTTTTTCCTAAAGCTCGAGGAATGCACAAAAGTAAAAATGCTTGTAGCTTTAAAGAAAGATCTGCTTGTTTCGAAAATAGAACCTTTCGCGCATATCTTTTCTTTTCGTCGTGGTACGGCGTTTTCCAATAACAACCAGCAACTTGCAAGTATTGAAATGCTAGCTCTTTTGGTCGCTGATTTGCTTCTGTGCTGTACTTTTCAATGATTTTTAACCTGGCAATTGCTGCGTTGAGTGGATTTGTTGAAATCCCAGGCATCTCGTAATATCTAACTATTGGATATGCCAGCCTTAAAAAAACGCCAACTCTCGACAACCGAATGAAAAGTTCTAAATCGATGAACCTTGGCAGTTCAGTATCGAAATTTCCAGCCTTGTTCAATGCACTTCGCTTAATCAAGCATGTCTGGATACCAATACCAAATACATTAAACTCTTTAGTCTCAGGGTTAAAGAGTTCATCGCCTATAACATCTGGAGATTGTCTTATTTCTTCAATACCAGCATTATTAACTCTAAGTAAATCGCCATAAACCATGCATACACTATCTGCACATTCGGCAAATGAGCTAATTTGTAGCGCTAGTTTGTTTTCAAGCCACTCATCATCGCTGTCTTGAAATGCTACATAATCACCAGTTCCTACACTTATTCCAAAATTGCGTGCTGCAGACGCACCTTGGTTTTTTCTTTTATAATACTTAACCCTAGGATCTTTAAGGTACTGTGCCACGACTATTTCAGTATTGTCAGTAGAGCCATCGTCTACAATTAGCAATTCAAAATCGGGGTACGTTTGGTTTAGTACGCTCTCTATAGCGCGGCCTATCGTAGCGGCCCTATTGTAGGTTGGAAGAACAATCGACACATTTGTCATTGCGCGTGCCTCGGAGCTTTTCTAAATGCGTCTATAAAGCCTCTAAAAAAAGCCTTACATAATGAGGGTTTTCGGCGTATTAACGCAAAGATAACAAAAGCACCGGGCAATTTGATCACTATAGTAAACAGTAAGTAGTAAATGTAAGCTAAGCGCGGAGCCCATCGCTTTAAAAACCATAGTCGGTTCCTAGAAAAATAATAAACGTAATTTTTACTTTGGAAACCAGTGGTGCTCGAAACTGCGTGATATAAAGAGGTATTTGGTAAAAATACAATCCGCCATCCTTTAGCTTTTATCCTTTCACAGTAGTCAGCGTCTTCAAAATACAGGAAGTAGCGCTCGTCCATTAACCCAGCAGTCTCAAAAACAGCTTTTTTTATCATCATTGCACAGCCGGATACGAAAGGCACTTCTACCGCACTTTTTTGTTCAATCAACCTAGATGAATATACGTGTTTGGGACCACCAGTCCACCAATTGCAACTTGAACCTGCCATCCATATTTTATCTTTAGGTTCGCTACAATAAATGGTAGGGGAAGCCATGCCAATTTCTTCGCTTTCGCTCAATGTTTTAATTAGCGGCGTTATTACATCTTCTGTAACGTAAGTGTCAGGATTAATGAGTAAAATATACTCTGCATTTTGGGCTAATGCGTGCTGTATACCTAAATTACACCCTGCAGCAAACCCACCATTGCTCACTGGGCGCTTAGTAACAACATCTTTATGAATAGTAGTAAGTTCACTCGTATCTGGTTGCTCACTATTGTCAATTACTACATAGTTGAGATTGATTGATGCGAATTTTTTGAACGAGTCGATACATTTAATGACTAAATGCTGGCTATGATAATTAACAATAACAACCCAAATTGTCGTCGCCATACTAACGCTCGATTGTTTGTTGTATGAGCTCACTTGCGCTTCTTCCTATCGATTCCCATCCATAACGTCGTTCTACGAGCGCTCTTGCATTAACACTAAGTTTTTGTCGTTCTTCTTCGTTGTCTAATAACGCTAACACCTCAGCAGCAAATGTGTTGGGGTCGTCTACTAGTCTGACTTCGTCACTTGATGCTTGTATTCCTTCACAGCCTATAGTTGTAGAAACAACAGGAGTTCCAAGTGCCATCGACTCTAGAATTTTTAGGCGAGAACCTGAACCAATTCGAATGGGTACGATAGACAATGTTGAGTCTTGGACAACCTCATAGATGTCGTCGACGTACCCAAGGTAGTGTATTGCGCTATCAGCATTTACCTTTTGGATAATATCAGAAGGAAGGCCTTTTCCAACAATTTTCAAGGTAACTGGTTTCGCCGACTCTCTTATAATCGGCCAAATCTCATCTATAAACCAGCTTATTGCGTCTCTGTTTGGTAAATGTCGCATCCACCCAACAAAAACAATCGTTCTATTACCGCTACGTAACTGGTATTTAAGGTTTTTTGTATCTACACCATTGGGTATAACCGCTGTGAAACGCTCAGTATCGGGCGAGTTCATATAGTCAATATCCACCTCAGACATAGTGTAAATACTGTTAAACTTAGCCCAGTTATCGCGTTCGTATTGCTTCATCAACTTAGCTTCTCTTGCCCAGAAGAGTTTCGCTAACCCTCTCGCAATATGGGCCTTGCGCTCTTGTGATATATACGAAATATCATGCGCTACTAGCGCAGTGCGGCAATTATTACGTATTTCTTTGGTTAAATATTGTGCGGTTTGTATGTATTCGAACTGTACAAGCGAAAATGCTTCACGCTTTATCAGTTCATTTAATTTAGCCGCAAGTGCGGGTGACTTTTTAATAAGTACCTCTGCTGGTGTACCCAAGAGCCAGTGAAAAGAATATCTTAACAGCCGCTTTATTTGCGCTGTTTTAGATTGTGAAACTGGAATTAGCTCTATTCGAGAAAGAAATTCTAGTTGACTCAAATAAGACCTTGAATCTACTCCAATTTCGAATAATGACAACAGCGTAATATCGTAGTTTTTACTAAGCTCCTTCAATATATTGAATATACGAATTTTTCCACCGGCAACTAAAGGCAGTGGAAAGGTCGGAGACACGACCAAAACTTTTGGCTTATTGTTTTCCATGAATAGTATCCATACAGATGCGCTCCATCGCTTTTCCAATCGACGAAGGCGATATTACATTTCTTAATGCTGCATGCGCCGGAAGCGACAACGAAGCTAATTCAGCTTTCATTTGCAATATTTTGTCAGCTAAGTCCTCTGCGTTTCCAGCTTCACATAATTTTACTCCTGAACATGGTTTAGTGAATATTTCTCTTATTGCAGGAGAGTCCATAGTAACGAGAGGGGCGCCAGCGCTTAAAATTTGGAAAACCTTGTTAGGGATAACACGAGAAGCCTTCTCTGTATCGCCAAAAATTCCTAAACAAATATCTGCATTATGAATTTGCGCTACTAGCTCTTCGTATTGCACCCATCTTATCCAATTAAGCTTGTTTAGAGGCTTTACCTCTAATGCATTGGCAAATGAATCAGCCATTTGTCCTTCGCCAATTATTGTCCAGTTAATATCCTCATCCTTTAAAAGGAGTGCTGCTTCATGAATTACTGATATGCCGTGCAATGGGATAAACTGGCCATAAAAGAGTACATCGAGTTGTTTTTTTTGACCGTCGCGTTTATGTTTTATACTCGGGAATTTTTCTAATTCAGCCCCCACGAATACAGTTCGAACTTTTTCTCTAGGGAGGCTATACGTGGTAGCGAAATATTCGCCATGAGCATGTGTGTCTAAGATAATGGTATCAGCTGCTCTACACGCGAGCCACTCCAGAGCATACAGCGCTTTCGCAGTTAAACTGTTTTTAGATACCAATTTACGGTCTTCAACGACCGTGTTGTAGAGGGATAGGAAGGCGTCCCATACTATTTTTTTACGTCTTAATTTAGCAAAAAACCATACCAGCAATATATCAAAATGACCAAGGTAGCTAACTACAACTACATCGTGTTTAGGAGCAAAAAGATAGCGCATGATTAGAATTGGATAGGCCATTAGAAAGCGTAGTATTTTTACCAATTTAGCTCTGTTACTTTTTACTTGACTCTTATCTTCTACATCGTCCCAAATATCCTTATGAATAATTATAGGGATAATGTCATTTTTCTTTAAACCTTGTAGTAGAATTCGTACGCGAGGCTTTCCTAAATCAAATGTTCCCCAAAACAACGGATTCATTATTCGTTGTCACTTTTTTGTTCATCAAGCATCTGCAGTTCCATTCTGCGCACTTTCTCTAGCGTTTGCTCTATAAGTTGGCGATTGAAGTTTATTAGGTCGGCAAGTATGGCTATAAGAAACGTGATAATGCCCAGTACCGTTAACACGCCACCAAGTATCAAAGACTGAAGATGCCCGTTTCCGTCACCCATCATGTAAAAAATAAGGAAGCGTACAATGGGTATAAGGCCCACTAACGTAATTATTGCCCCAATAAGAACAAAAACGCGCAATGGCTGATACATGGTATACATGCGCACTATAGTGGTTAACTGGCGTTCTATGAATTTAGGAATGCTGGTGAATAAACGTGATTCACGGGTTTTGGCGTTGGTTTCAACCGGTACATGGGCTACAGCCATATGCTTTTTGCCCGACTGAATGAGCGCTTCTATGGTATAGCTGAAAGGGCTGATAATATTTAGCTGTAATGCTGCCTCTCGGCTGTACGCTCGAAAGCCGCTGACTGCGTCGGGTACTTGCACGCCCGAAACCTTTTTTACCACGTAACTGCCTACTTTCTGAAGCAGCTTTTTTAACGGCGAAAAGTGTTCAATATCTTGGGTTTTTCTGTCGCCTACAACAACATCAGCGGTTCCGTCTAAAATGGGAACTACTAATTTTGCAACATCCCAACCCGCATACTGATTATCACCGTCAGTGTTTACAATAATATCAGCGCCACGTTTCAAGCATTCGTCTATGCCTTTTCTAAACGTGCGGGCAAGCCCTCGGTTGTTCTTGTTTCTAACTATATGGTGCACGCCTAACGATTTGGCTACTTCAACGGTTTTATCTTTTGAACCGTCGTCAATAATCATGTATTCAATCGTGTCGATGCCGTCAATATGCGTAGGCAAATCTTTCACGGTTTGCGGTAGCGTATGTTCTTCGTTATAGCAGGGAATTTGAATAATTAGTTTCATGAGGTTCACTTAGCTAAAAAGCGCTTTTAATTGAAGCCAATAGCAGAAAACCTGCCAGCGAATAGTGAAACGGCAGGCAAGTGCTTTTCGGGCATAAACAGCGGCTTCCTTGGTACGTTTGGTTAGCACTAGTTCATTTGTAATGTGCTGAAAGGTATAAGCAAGGCGTTTCTGGCTATACGCTTTGAGTGCTGGGTTATTCAACAATAGCGTGCATTTTTCAAATACAGTAACTTGGTAAAGACGCTTTTCTAGCATGCTTACCATTGTTGTCATGTTCTCTTTCTTTTGTGTATCTGGTATCAGATGTTTAGCAATAAAAGCTGGGTTGAAAAGTACGGTGGTCGCGTTATCTAACGTGCGCAGGTAAAAATCGTGATCGCACTCCCAGCGAATGTTTTCATCCATTCCCTTCATACTTAAATAAAGGGCTCTTCTTACAATTGAGCAGTTCAAGTGGGCAAAACCGTGGGCAGTAAGTAGCTCGGCAGCGCTCACCGAGTACGAGCCAACCGAGTCAGCTTGCTTGTGTGCCAAGCGAGTACTTAAATCATCTAGCCAAATAGGGCCTGGCTTTTCGTTACCGTCTACGAACACCGCTTTTTGATTTGTGTAATATGAATCAACCTTCGTGCTGCTAGCAGTAATACTTTTATGCGCTCTTTCAAGATGCTCGGGGTCTGTCCACACATCGTCATCATCTAAAAAACAAAGGTATTCGCCTTTTCCTACTAATGCGCCTGTATTCATAGAATAACTTTGACCGTGACCATTTGGGCGCCTAATTTGGTACCGGAAATGCACATGAGGCGGTGTCGTTGCCTCAAATGCCTTGTACTGAGCTAAAGCATCTTCATCAGAACCATCGTTAATAACAACGATCTCAAAATTAGAAAATGTTTGATTTAGCACCGACTCATAAGCTTTTTTAAACAGTGCAAAGCGGTTGCGGGTAGGAATTATTACGCTAAAAAATGGCGCGTTATCAAAGTCAGAGTGTGTCATGCTGTACCTGGGGATGATCCTTCACTTTAATAAACTCACCTTTAAATTCATTTTTAAACCAGTTAGCGTAGGCCAGTACTTTTTCGTTAAATTCTACCGCCTGTGCATCGGTTTCTACATAAGGCGTAAGCCCACTTTTTACGCTGGGTGAATGAAACGATAATATAAAGCAACGCTGGCCCAAATCATATTGATATTTCGTGACATTTTTCATGTCAGCAAGAGAAAAGCCTTCCGGAGATAGTCTATGAAGTTTCGCTCGCAGTACTTTTCGCATAATTTTATTTAGCAAAGACGAATTTGCATAGGTACTAGGAGCATCATGAAAATGTTTTCGAGCAATGCGAAAGGGGCTCACTATCGCACTAGTATGCGGCCAGTTTACTATTCCATCACGGTAAAAAATGTCGGTGTTGTACTGCGTAAAGTTGGGGCCATGCTGATGTGTGTAGTCAGCAAACGGGCTAATACTCACATCAACTTTGTATCCTAAAGCGTTTAGTATACGCGGTGTGTTTCTGCCAATACCATACCTGCCCGCCAAATAGGTGACTGGTTTTTGTTTTGCCACTACCGTAATTTTTTCTGTTAGCGCTTTAAGTTTGCTAAACTCTTCTGCCTCAGGCAAATTTCCGGGGTAGGAAAATTCCTCTGGAACGCTGTCTACGAAGCTCTCGGATAGCGGTGGGTTTACCCATGGGTGCAAATGCGCAGCAAACTCCACATGCTCGGAAAGTTCGCGGCATGCGTTAATGTTACTAATACATCTTTCACCTTGTTCGCTAGACACAAACGCATAATCCATCGCCAACGTACTTTTAGCGCCAATCGCTGTTAAGTTTTTAATTGCGATCAACAATTCGTTGCCGTGGCTTACTTCAGTAGCAGATGGAATGAAGCCTCCATTCCAGTCAAATTCTTCTTCCGTGTGAATAACTATTGCTAATTTAGGGGCAACGCTTGCTCCAGACACGTTTCAATTCCATAGGTTACTTATCGTTACAATCGTATCCATTCTTTGCAGCTGAGTAAAGCCAGGTAGGCTAAGTATTAGCGTGTTATAGCGTTATTCAATCAGGTTTAAATGCACAAGCTGACTAAGCAAATTATCAAGGCCAGTATCAATATTTTCGTAACAGCGTTTGAGCCCGTCATCAGTGCCGTCATAAGGGTCGACAATCTCTTCCAGCGGCCCACGCCCAGGGGGAACAAAATGCGCTAAATTTACCGCGGTGTATTTTTGGTAAAAACGCGCCAGTAAATACTCATGCTTTAAATCAAAATAGATAATAAGCTGTTCGTCGGGTTTAACCATGTCTTGGTTAAACGTTTTTGAACGATGCGATTCAAGGTTTATGTTCCATTGCTGGGCCGTGGTTATACAGCGCTTTGGCGCGCTTCGGCCCTGTTTTTGATGAAAGCCCGCACCACTTACCGGTACATTTATGCCTTTTTGTTGGAGTTTTTCCCGCAATAGTTCGGTAGCGAACGGCGAGCGCATAATATTGCCGTAGCACAATACAAGTATGTGTTTAATTGGCCGCGAAGGTAAGCTTTCGCGCCCTTTATTTTCTAAAGCGCGTTTTCGGTTAATGGTTAGTAATTTATTTACTTTGTCGCCAAAAAGCTGTTTTAACTCAATAAAAAATGGGGCTTTGTCGTTCCATTTAAATGAATCTATGGTTTCATTACCGGTTAACATGTAGCTTAGGCTTAGTAATCTTGCGCAGGTTTTTCTTACGGCCGCGCTTAGGCCAGTTGAATGTCGTTCTCGGTCAAAACTTTCTTTAATGTCATAAAAATCAGCTGAAAGGTTTCTTGCCCTTGCTTTTTGATTATAGGTCAGTTTGTTAGGGCGATGTGTAGTTAGTAAATAGTAGGCAAGTAGAGCAGGGAAGTTGACACCTGCGAATACAGCCAGCGGTAAGCTGCCCCAGAAGCGCGCGTTTATCTCAATAAGGATCCATTCGTTGGTTTGCGCGTTATGTTTGAATTCGAACATGCCAACGCCGGTATAATTTAAGTGGCGACAAATTTTCTGGCACGCATCTAACATGCCGCTATCTAACGGCACAGCCTTACGATACGAACTGCCGC
The DNA here is from genome assembly GCF_001885075.1 of Alteromonas sp. V450. Lineage (NCBI taxonomy): Bacteria > Pseudomonadati > Pseudomonadota > Gammaproteobacteria > Alteromonadales > Alteromonadaceae > Alteromonas > Alteromonas sp. V450. The sequence goes on along the minus strand of NZ_MODU01000004.1, from coordinate 1,919,289 downwards.
CGCCTTTTTCAGGCTCTGACACTCGCTTGTGAGCGAAGGCAGCTCTAATTTTTCCTTTAGAGGATAGTATTGAAACTCCCATTCCAACGCCTGTGAAATAGCGCTCTACCAATGAGTGAGTATGCAATGATCTGAATGCGTCTATATCCTGCTCGTTTTTGGCTATTACAACACTGTTTCTGTGAGATAGCTGCTCGCTGTTGTAAGACATCGCAGGTTTAAGCACAACCGGCAGCCCGTATTGGGTTTGTAATGCTTCATTACTGGTGGTTTGCAGATTGGTCAATTCACCTTCTGCTACAGGGATGTTGAGTTCTTTTGCTAGCTTTCGCGTTTCTTTTTTATCGAAAAGCGGGCCTAGTACACCGCGTTCAGGAATAGCGAAAACGGTATGCAGCTTACACCGCTCTTTAATGTCTAAAAGCGGATAGATAGAACGTTCGTCACAAGGAATGACTATATCGTATTCACCGTTGTTGATAATATTCTCAACACTGTCACTCCATTGCTTCTGAGTCAACGCCTGATAGTTTAGTCGAAAGACTTTTTTTACCCACTTGGAATGAATGCTAGGAGACAGGTTGTCTAATGTAACCACCTCAACATGCATGCCGGCTTCTCCAAGAGAGCGAATAACCGACAAAAAGCTCCGTGTGTCTTCGCCAAGTACCAGTGCTTTGCGTGTGTTTAGCGAGTTACGCACGTTGAACGCCCCATGCGCAGATAACCGCTGTCTGTGTCAAAATGACAGATAAAGAGAGTAATAAAATACGTGAGAAAGCTTGCATTAAAAACCTCAGAAAAATCGTGCGCTGATCATACGCATCATTGCTGTTAGTGTGTGCCTGTCTTCTTGGGAAAAAATAACGGTTTTAACAACCAAAAATAATGCAGCGAAATACACACCTATACCAAGCGACACGCTTAACATTAGCGATAAATAAAACGGAATGGGTAACGTTAGTGAAAATGCAATGCACCCTCCCATTATTGCCGCAGCGATACTGCTCCCAGTAAGTGCCCGAAGAAGTCTTGAAAACGTTAATTCAAGACAGTAGCTCAGCCAAAAAAGCCCGGAAAAAAGCATAAAAATACCAATGCTTGCTCTAAAGGCAGAAAGGCTGGTTGGCGATGAAATAAATTGATGAAAAAAGGCAAGTGCTGCCACACTAATAAGCAAAGTACTTAAGTCGTAAACAAATACGTGCTTTACTTTTCCTCTCGATATAATGGCGTCGCTTATTACATTGCCAGCAGTAAAACTTAAGGTCAGTACAGCTAAATTAGCCAGAACAGGGCCATATTCTGTCCACTCGTCGCCTAGCAACAAAGGGGTAAGGTCGTCGGCCAGTAGGTATAACCCTACTGCACTAGGTATGGCAATAAGAAGCATCATCAGGCAGGTAACGTATATTCGCTCTTTGGATGCTTTTTCCTGCGACATGTAAGAGTACAGCACTTGAAATACGGGGCCTATTAGCTCACGCGCTGGAAGCATCGCGATGTCTTTCATTGTGTTGTAACCACCAATACTATGGAGTGAAAACGTTGAAGCCGCATACCAAACATCAAACTTCGCCCGCGCATGGCCAACGATATTTTTTAGTATCATCCACTTCCCAAACGCAAACGATATAAGCAGTTGTGAGGTTGTGAACTTGGTTCTATAAGACAAGATAATGTAGCTAAGAAGCACCTGTATGCCCGTATTAACCCCCAGCCCAATTATCAATGCCCAATACGTTTCATATATAAAGGCTATAGCCACCGAACATACGCTTCCAATAAGCTGGCCTGCAGCCGAAAACGTTACAAATTTCTGAAATGCTAACGTGCGCTTCAGGTGGAAAATATACCCATTGTTAAATGCATTAAGCGCGGGTAAAAGGCTAATTGCCTGAAAGGCTAACGTGAGGTTTTTTTTGTCGAATGCCTCAGCTATGAGGGGAGAGGCGATAAACAATAGCACGCTTACTAAAAGCTTAATAAGCAGGTTGAAGCTCCAACAACTGTTAAGCTCGTTCAACGTGGCATCTTTTTTCTGGATATAGTACTGCTCAACACCAAAATTCGTAAGTACGTCTGCAATTTGCACGGTAATGGTTAGCACAGCAAACGCACCAAATGCTTCCGGAGAAAGTAGTCTGGCAAGAATGAAAACTGAAACAAGCCCCATTGCGCGGTTAAGCCAAGACACAACAAGCACCCACGAGGAGCTTTTTAGTAAGCGGTTACTCTCTGTCATTAAGTAAATTACCCGACGAGGTTAAGTAACTTTTTGCATTGTCTAACCAGTGCTTCAAAATAAAGAGCGGTTGCTTTTTTTGAAAACTGGTTATTATCAAGGGCTCTTGGTGATTAGATAATGACGCCTTGTATTGCCCTTGCCCGCCCATGAAGTCATAGGTGTGACAACCTTTTGAAGCATAGTGGCTTATGGCCATAGCGTGAGCGAGTAATCCAGGCTTAAGCCTGTTGTCTTGTTCGTATTCTATACCTGACAGGTAAAAGTAAACGTAGCCGTCGTAATTAAAGTTATAGAGGTAGCATAAAGGAGACTCGTTCACCTGTAAGCACAACAAGTCGATGCATCCAGAGCTATAATTTCTTTTAATAAGTTCATGGTGAAAGCGTTGAAAATAAGGGTTGTTAAAACCACTTTTTAACCCAGGCCAACGCTGCCTGTGCAACTGTGCGGCGCATTCAAGCATTTCAAGTGCATCGTCGCTGGTTTGTGCCTTTACAAGCTTCACTTCACCACGCTGCCCCAGTAATTTTAGCGTGCGCCTTATTTGATGACGCGTGTTGCGAGACAGTGTCGATAAATATACATCAAGATCTGAAAATGTATCGCTTAGCAGGCTAGCATAACTTTGCGTTTCCCAAATAATTCTCGGGAACAGCGTTCGCGGAGTAGGGGTTTCGAAAATTTCATCTCTGCTAACCCCAAGAATAAACTCATCTAGCTGCGGATATTTATCAGCAAGATGTTGTAACACAACGGCTCTTATTGCCCACTCACGGCCTCTTGCACACAAAATATCATTGTATTCTGGCCAAATTTGGTCTTTCGCGTCTTCACCGGTGCGGTTAAACCAAAGCTGTGCAGACACGTGAAATGGGCGATTAGCGTTTAGTATATTGAAAAACGCCAAACCGACGACTTCGTCATGGTCGAACACGGTGACCACATTTGTTTTGTAGTCTAGCATTTTTAACCAGCTTCCTATCCATTTCCAGCTGGTGAAAAAGCTTTTACTCGAAATCTTCTCTAGCTTGGTCCATTGCGCTAGCAATTCTGGTAGTTGCTCTTTTTTTAATGGCGCTGAGGTTGCTGAAAGAGACGTCATGGGTTGTGCATTCTTGTGCATGAATTATTTTCCTTGGAAGCACAGAATAGATGGATTCATAGCAATAGGCAATGGCGGTTCACGAATCGCGATAGGTCTGAAGTGAGAAAAAGAATATTAAGGAGAAATTATCTAAAATTTAGTGCTATAAATAGTAAAACCTTCCACTTCTAAAAGGCAATTAAAATGGATTTCGATTATTACGATGCGTTCTCACGCAATATTGGTTGGGTTACAGCTGAAGAACAGGAGCAATTGAGAAACGCTAAAGTTGCCATAGGGGGGTTAGGCGGTGTTGGGGGCGATCACTCTATTGTTCTCGCTAGGCTAGGTATAGGTAACTTTAATATATCAGACATGGATGCTTACGATGTTGCTAATTTTAACCGTCAAGCTGGTGCAAATATAAATACGGTTGGGCAACCTAAATCTGAAGTTATGGAAAATACCCTGCGGGCGATAAACCCTACAGCGTCGGTTACTAATTTTGCCGAAGGCATTAGCGAAGATAACTTAGACGCGTTTTTAGATGGTGTCGATTTGTATGTCGACAGCTTAGATATTTTCAGCGTTGATATTAGACGAAAAGTCTTTCAACGTTGCTATGAAAAAGGTATCCCTGCCATTTCAGCAGCGCCTATGGGGATGGGCGCTGCGCTCATGTGTTTTGTTCCTGGAAAAATGAGCTTTGAAGAGTATTTTTGTCTAGAGGGGCATAGCTTTGAAGATCAAATTGTGAGGTTTGTAGTGGGTATGTCACCAAGCATGCAGCAACGTCATTATTTGGTAAGAACCTCGAGCGTGAACTTTACTAAAAAAGACGCAAAGGTGCCGTCAACGTGTATGGGTATATCGCTTGCCGCGGGGGTGCTGTGCACCAATGCGTTGAAGTTATTGTTGGGCAGGGGGGATGTCATTCATGCGCCTTACGGTTTACATTTTGATGCCTACCGCAATACGTTAATAAAAACTCACAGACCGGGTGGAAATAAACATTGGAAGCAGCGTTTTATGTGCTGGTACCTCAAGCGCATGTTAGCAAAGGGTGACAAGCAGTAACAAAAAAAGCCGCTTCTAAAGCGGCTTTTTAAATCACTATGTAAAATTACTTGTTAAGTCTTCGACGCGAAGCGCCTACCATGCCTAACAAACCTAATCCCATCAACGCGATTGTTGATGGCTCAGGCACATTGGTTACCGCGAAACCGCCTGAATGGGTTCCGGTTAGCGTGCTTGTTCCATCACCGTTGTCTGCAATGGTTACTTCGGTAATGTCGGTGTTAAAGTCTAATTTAATTAGAACGTTAGCCATGTTGTCGACTAAATCTTTAAAAGATCCAGTAGCAAGATTAAACACATCGCCTGCTTCAACACCATTTATCAGGCCACTACCTACTGAGGTTAATTGACCAAAAAGAGTAGGGCCGCCAGTGAACTGAATTGTGTTAAAGATATTGAATGTAAATAACTCTTTATACACATCTAGTGGGTTGCCTGATAGGGCGCCCGCCGCTCTTGAGGCTCTATCGTAGTAGTAAAACGTTACGTCGCCCGCAGTGTAGTCTGTTTCTAGGCTAAGTGGATCGTCGCCTGAAATAGTACCGGTTAAATCGAATGAAAACGTTAAGTTAAAACCATTTAGCGTATTCAAGCCATTTGAACTAGGGCCGTCATCGAAATCTTCAGAAGGCGTTGTACCCACTACCTTGTTTAATTGAACAGAATTGTTGGCAACAGCAACGGTGCTGCTTAAATCTAGTCCACCTGTAGTTGAAATATTACAGCCTGATGTCAGCAATGGCACTGGACAATCTGCGGTAGTAACTGACCTGTATTGGTATTGAAGCTGCTCTAACCATCCAGTGGTTGTTGGGCCGTTAGCGTAATTTGCGTTTCCGCCCATATCGGCGCCTACGTCAACGTAAAACTCGTCAGCAGAAACAGCTGCTGATGCGGCAAGGATGCAAGCGCCGGCAGCAATGTATCTAAGTTTCATAATTAAGTTCCTTAATCGTAATTTATTAAAAGCGTGACAGCTGTATATTTCAAACTACGAAATGCAATCTGTGCTGATTAAATAGTAAGCTAAAAGTGTGCCATGGTGTTAAGTGCTTATTTTTTAGCATGTTATACTTTTAGCTAATGTATCAGTGTTAAAAAATACGACACAAGAAACGGGTTATAAAAGCGATTGGGCCTGTTTTAGGTGCTCCTGAATGGTTTTTTTATCTGGCGCTAGCGTTAACGCCTGCTGCAACACTTTTTCCGCTTTCGCCACCTCGCCGGTTCTCATTAATGCTAATCCATAAGTGTCCATCACCGTGGGGTTGTCTGGCGCTAGGTCGAATGCGCTCTCGGCAAAAGATTTAGCTGCGTCTGCGTTGCCTTCCAGCAGTAGCTGCCATGATAAATTGTTTAGCACAACTACATTGTTGGGATAGCGTTCATTAAGCGCCGTATAGTGTTGAATGGCGCTTTGGTGCTTTTTAATGTTGGCGTATTTTTGAGCAAGTGTGAGCCTGACTTTGAAATTAGCCGGGTCGTGTTCAAGGTGTTGTTCAAGAATGTTTAAACTTTCTTTGCTCTGCCCATTGTTAAACATGGCATTAGAGATGATTAACGCAGTTCGTGGCGATTGGGCATAGTCATAGTATTGCGTTAGTTTGTTTATGGCGTCAGAAAAGTTGCCGTTTGCGTAATCTATGTGCCCTGCAACACTTGCGTATTCTGGTACGCTTTCCGCGCTAGGCGCAAGAAGCCTGAAAGCACGCTGTGCACTTACTATATCTCCAGTCAATATGAGGTAATGAATACGCATTAGTTGAAGTCTGTCTGACGAACGAAACCTTACCAAGGCTTTATCGGTTTCAAATAATGCCTGTTTAAAATTTTGCTGTTTATCACGAAGCATTATCGGAAATAACCATGCCTTCATATTTCCAGGGGCAAGCGCTTTCCAGTTTTTATAAATATTTAGCGCTTGTGTTTCTTTGCGTTGCATTAAATAAGCCTCTGCCCAAAGCTGCCAAAACATATCTGGTGCATCTGCTTTTGACTTTGCATCTTCTATCACTTCAATGCACTTTGTTAGGTTTCCTTCATTCAACAGTGCTTGCGCATATTTCGTTGTTATTTCTAAGTTTTGGGGCTGCTCTTCGTGTTTTTGAGCAAAGATAGATAGCGCTCTTTTTGCCTCTCCAAACTGCTTTTCAAGTAAATAGTAGCGATATACTATGTCGCTGGTTCCATTTTTGCTAAGTGCAAGGTTGCGTTGCAAAGTAATGGCAAGTTCAGTGTTGTTTTCCTCAAGTGCTTGGGTAGTTAAATAGTTCACCGAATACACGTTATCAGGAGCAATGGCTAGCGCTCTATCCAGCACATGTTTTACTTTGTCTGCTTTTTTGTTAGCGATATAAACAGACGCAGCAATGTTCAAAGCCTTTACATTTTGTGGCTCATTTTCAAGCCAGTTTTCTACAAGAGCCTCTGCCTTTTCCCCGCGTTCTGCGAATAAATAACTTTTTATTAAAGCTTCTCGCGTTGTGGGGTCTGGGTTTTTCGCATAGGCCGTCTCTAAATCTGTAATGCCAGATAAATCGTTAACGCTTACTTTCAGAATACCCGACTTTTTCAAAGATTGACTGTCGTTTAGGTTCCACTCGTCGGCTTTCTTTAGAAGGTCTTTAACTTCATCTAGCATGCCTTTCTCAGTAAGGCCTGCCCCAAGTTTGAACAACAATTGCGACTCATCAACATTGGAAAGTGTTAACTTGTTGAAATCGTTTAAGGCCTCGACCGTATACCCCAAGTTGATCTTTATATCGGTCAACATTTTGTGTACAGGGTGGCTTTGCTCTAATGATTCCGCTACTGGGCTTAAGAATTCATAAGCACGTTCATGGTTACCTAAGCGATATGCAGCCGTTCCGGCGTACATTTTTGCGGCAATATTGAAGGGGTCACTTTCAAGTGTGGTATCAAAGTAGCCAATGCTCGCTTGAAAGTTACCGTTGTTAAACGCAGTAACACCTTTCAAAAGATTGATATAAGGGTGATTTGGCGACACTTTTAATAAATCATCAATGAGTGGGCGAGCACCATCATAGTTTTGCGTTTTTACATACGCATCAGCTAGCAGTAATTTTCCTTTGTTGTCCAAATTAAATGCATTGTGAAAGCGTTCATAACTTTTCACTGCCTGCGCATAGTTATTGTCTGCCGCGTACAGTTGCCCTTGTAATAAACGGGCCTCATGAAAATTTGGTTCCGTTTCTAACACACTATTTACCAGTGCTAAAGCGTCAGACGTGTTCTCGTTTTCGCGCATAGCCACCGCTTTGCCTAATGTCACAAATTTGGCTTGTTCTGAAATATCAGACGCTTTTTCAAGTTCGCTTTTGGCATTTCCTATGTTGCCAAGTTCATAGTGAGAAACCGCGCGATAAACGTAAACTTGTGTTTGAAGATCCGGCGACAGCCTATGTTCTTGTTCAGTTGCTTCTAAAAGGGGCTCGAATTTGTCTTGGAAAAAGAGAGATTCATACAGCCCTTTTTTAGCAATTTCATTGTTTGGCTGTGTGCCAAGCACCCATTGAAATTCCTTTTCTGCGCCGGCGTAGTGCCCAATGTCGAAGTAAATTTTGGCCAATAGCTGTCTTGCCTCGGGTGACGAAGGCTGATCTTGTATTATATTTTTAAGGTGAATAATGGCTTGTTCGTTGTCGTTTTGTTGAACTGCATATTTTGCATCTTCAAGGGAAGGGGGGCTAGACAGAGGGTCACAACCTAACAATATTGTTACGCATCCTGCTACAACCATTTGTGTTTTCATAAGGCTTCCTTTTTCTCGTATCCCTTCCCAACATCAGTAGTTATTACTTGAAAGACATTTTTAAATTCACTTGTCTATACGTTCACTATGGTGTGGGTGAGTGTATTAAGCGGTTGTCGCTTTTATCTTGTGTCTTTATTTTATCAATAATAGTTTCCAGCAAATCTTTGAACCCTGGACGAAGCGCATCTCTAACCTGCATTGGGTTTATGAAAAAAGGCGCACGTTTCCCGTGGTAGTCAACAACAGGGCCAATTTGTTCAAAGGCGAGTCCTACCAGCCGCATACTTCTCGCCAAGCGAGGCTCAACCATTACGTAACAATGATGTATGTTGTGCTGCATTAACACTGCAGTTGCAGTTAAATAGAGTCCTATCGCAATAAAGGGAAAGCACCGCAACTCTTTTTCAGAGTAGGTCGCCTCGTTGATACCGCCCGTTGCTGCGCCATCGAATTGGTCCATTTGGCGGCGCCGGAATTCACTTGGTACGGCTAATCGGGATATTTCAACAATATCTTCTCTGGCAAAGTTTGAAGGGTGAAGTTGCTCGTTAGAAATACTGTGCTCACAGTATTTTTCTATAGGGAGCTTTTCTGCTGGTGACGTTGAACGAATTATACGTACGGTACCAGCAAAACGCTGCGTAGCGACATGTTGGATTAAACAATGAATAGATTGTGCGTCGAACTCATCGGTTTCAAGTTTACGTTCGTTTTCGGGCTCTAGTTTTAACTCTTCTGCGTAAACTAAATGTCGTATGGCAAACGACGCTTCAACACTACTTTTAGCGTTAGATACATCTGGTTTAAAAAAAGAGGCAAAATGTGAAGCTATCGTCTCTACGTCATTATTTCTATCCATGGTCGCCCCGTTTTTTTCATTGAGTCTATCCGCAGTAACCTTTAAATAAACCCAGTTCTTTTTTTATTACCTGTTCAACAGTACCTAAATATTCATGTAGTGCGCGTTTAATTATAGTCAAACTTTCCGAAGACGGTAGCGACAAAGCAAGCGTTGAACTGGGCAGCGATAGATAGTTTGTTGGCGCTGTTTCTATCTTTTTTCCACATAATTCGAAGAAAAATTGTGCTCTGTTCATGTGACTTGCTGATGTTACTAATGTTACCGCTGGCGTTGAGAGTTGAGATAAGATTGCCTGTATCTCAGATTCGCTATCATACCCGCTAGGAACTGCAATGATGTGCTTTGGATTAACGCCAAACTCGGTTAAAAAAATGGTAGCATAGTGTGAATAGGCATTCGGCCAATCGCCAAAATTTCCCCCTGCTACAATAATGTTATCTCCTGTTCTTTGATAGATGTCAATGGCTCTCAATAATCTGTCGGTAGAGCACTTCGTCCATCTGCTTTCAAAAGGAATGGCGAGTTCATGCCTGTAATTACAGGCCATAACAACAATCGTAGAGTTGAGCGCATTGTCGAACGGCTTTACAGCAGCGCTCTCTAAAGGTCGCACCACCAAGGTGGCAAACAGTGGTTGTGTAAATAGAAACAGTAAGAACAATCCAGCGATAAGGCAGCATTTGGCCTTGAGTAATTTAAAAGAAAATACGTAATACACGCCTGAAAGAATAAGCAGGAATGGGTAAAGTAACGGCATGGTAAAATAATTGGCGATGGAACTGAGCATTTGAAATTCCATTTCAAGACATATATCTTTTTTACAACGTTCAACGCTTCTTCGCCACCGGAAATTTATGTGTAATTTTAAACAATTCGCCTTTTTGGCACTTTTTCTCAGTATGAGTGCTTCTGCAATTGCACAAGAACTTGTTGATGTGGTTAAGCGCATCACGCCTAGCGTGGTTGGTGTGGGTACACTAACGCCAATTCGTGGCAATCATGTTGAATTAAAGGGAACAGGGTTTGTATTTGGTAATGGAAAGTATATTGCTACGAACCATCACGTGGTAAGTGAGGAGTTGTCCCTCAACACGGTTCAGCATCGCGTTGTAATGGCGGGAACAGGAAAAGATTTCGACGTTCATATTGTCGAGCTCGTTGATTTCGACCCGGTTTTCGACCTTGCTATTCTTAAATTTAAAGACGCAGCAATGTCGTTGCCCAGCAATTTTACGTTTGCTGATGACACGCTTTTGCCTTCCGGCAGTAAAATTGCGTTCACCGGCTTTCCCATTGGCGCTATTTTAGGTTTATACCCAGCCACGCATGGCGGGCTTGTAGCAGCAGTAACCCCCGATGCATTGCCAGCAAACTCTGCAAGAGAACTCAACCCTGATTTGCTAGAGCGATTACGTAAAAGCTTTTTAATTTATCAACTGGATGCAACGGCGTATCCGGGAAATAGTGGGAGCGCGCTATATAGTGAGAAAACAGGGCAAGTTGTTGGTATTATTAACAAAGTACTCGCGCAAAAAGGCAAGGAATACGCGCTGAGTGCACCCACAGGTATTTCTTATGCTATTCCAGTAAAACATTTGCGCAATTTGGCGGCAAGGAATAACATATCGCTGTAAAGGCGAAGGTATGTCAGGGTTTTTTACTAATTAGAATATCTGAAAATGTATCTTTCTGAAATGAAAGGTTTTTCCCTTCTGGTGTGTTTTTTGCTTATTTTTGTAAAACGATGTTGTAAGACTTCTTACATTCAATCACCTGCTAGACCAGTGTCTAGCAGAAGCGTATTGGTAAAACGGGTTTAAAAATTTTATGGAAAAGTTAACAAGGCGAAAACTATTAAAAGGGTCAGTGAAAGCGGCCCCTTTGCTTGCGCTTGTCAGCAGTAAGTCTGTATGGGCTACCGGCGATAACTGCCCTTCGGCTGCGGCGTCTAATAACTTTTCGGGCGTCACGCACATTTGCAAGGGAACGAAAGGCTTAACGCCGGGCTTTTTCAAAAATCACGTTCAATGCTGGCCGACAGCCATATTCGCTGGCTTGTTTTTATTTAAAAATAAAAACTTCGGCATTGAATGGGATTGGACCATGGGTACGCACGGGTTTTCGACTAACGCTAACAAACTGTACGGTTGGTCAAAAGATGTTGTAGTGGCTACAGGTAGCGAGAACTACGGAAGCTATGCCAGTACCTGGAGAGGATTACTTGGTGCACACACGCCACGCTTCATTCAACATTCAACGCCTTGGGAATCGCTTACTAAAAGTTATGAAGGTGGCGAGAAAGAAGAAGAATATCACTTTGCAGCAGCCATGCTGAATGCGTCCCATGAATCAATAGATTACGGCTACAATGCCGCTCAAATACTTGATTTTTGCAAGAAAGCTGAAGATGCCAATAGTACGAGTGCATTTAACAAGTTTATCGATTCATTGGTGGGTTTGAACGAACGTGGTGGCGTAGATGCGAAGTCAATTCAAACACGCTCAGAGTCAGATCTTGTTCAGTGTTACTCTAGATCAAGGTCTAGAGGTCGTTTTGCCGTTATGTCTGTTTCATCGTCAAATACTGATTCATCATCAAGCAACCTCGATACTGATAATTTGTTAGGTGATTCTTCTAGCTATCCTTCAGTGTAGTAATGCAGCTTAGTAAATGGGTTCGTGTTACACGCTCCGCGTCGATGGTAATTTTGTTTCATGAAGGCTCTGGGCAAATGTTAGTGTTTAGAGCCGAAGCGGCGCAAGACATTGAACTGTTGCAAAGCGGTGGCGAAACTGGCGATGTCGACACGACTGACATCGATGAGGAACTGGTAGCGAATCTTTCTCGCTACGAGTTCCTTGATTAAACGTCGGAGTTTGCAGTATTTACACGCGTTACATTGGTACTTATCCTTATGCCTTTCAAGTGACAGCATTCGACAAAGCCGTCATTGATAACCTTGGCAACATATACACAAACAACATTTTGAGCGAAACCGGTGACGCCGACTTTCATGTGGGGTTATCTAAAGCCAGGGTTGCCGGTATACCTCAACCATCGCGCTGTTTGTTTCATCTAGATGGTTTTAAACCGTTTACCAAAGCCCCCTTAGCACATGCTCATGCAATGTTAGAATGGGGAATGAATTGGTGTATTTCTGAATACGCCTCAGACCGCCTTATTCTTCATGCCGCAACGGTAGCTAAAAACGGCACTGCAACCTTAATAACAGGGAACTCGGGAAGTGGTAAAAGTACACTTGCCTGTGGTTTGATGTTGGAGGGCTACAGGTTGCTTACCGATGAACTGTCGCTAATAAATATCGACTCGTCAACTGTAACGCCTTTTGTCAGGCCTGTGAGCTTGAAAAACAAATCAATTGATGTGATTAAACATCGATATCCAAGCGCAGAGTTTGGTGCAAGTGCATTCGCAACGCATAAAGGTACAGTGAGCCATTGCAAGCCTACTGAAAATAGTTGGCAAACAAAGGTAGATGACGCTCTTGTAAAGCATATTATCTTCCCTAAATATAACGCGCACTGTGATGGATTGTCCGTTGAGGAAGTAGCGCCGCTAGATGTATTTAATTTACTAAATACTCAGTCGTTTAATATAAACATTTTAGGTGTAGATGCGATACGTGCACTGCAAAACATCAGTGAGTCCTGCATTGCGTATCGGATAGAATATAATGATTTAAGTTCTGCAGCCGACTTTATCAATGGCCTTTATGAATAATACGTTTGCTTGGTTAATGTGCTTTCTCAAAAATGAAGACGTCGATGTGGAACGGCCGCTGTCTGAGTGGTTTCGTTTGATTGCCCTTAGTAGACAACTAGGCTTACTGGGCCTATTGGCAAATAGAATTGAGGGCCTTAACATTTCTCCTTCGCTGCTAAAGCGAATTAATACACACTTAATAAGCGCAAAGCTACAGGTTGAAAACCAACAAAAATCTGTGAATTGGCATATTGAAAAGCTCGTCGCTAACAATCCAGATGGTATTCAGTTCTTAGTACTCAAAGGTGCCGCTTACCTTTTTGCACAAAAAAGCATTGCCACAGGCAGAACCATGTCTGACGTAGATATTTTGGTTACTAGATCTTCGCTTGATAACGCCGAATTTTGGTTGTTTTTAAACGGATATGCGTCAATAAAGAATGATGAATACGATGACTATTATTATCGTCAATGGATGCACGAACTTCCCCCATTTATGCATACAACTGGCGGGTTAACGCTTGATCTTCACCATAATCTTTTGCCGATGACATCTAAAAGGTTCATTGATCCGCATTTACTCTTTGCCGAGGCGCGTGAAGCTAAACCAAATTTCTTTATTCCCAGTGACGCAGATTTGATTATTCACTCTGCCGTACATTTGTTGCAAGACAGTGTGTTCAATCGAACTTTGAGAGACTTAACCGATCTTTATCATTTGATAAACGCACTAACGCAGCATCAACACAGCGCGGCCGCGCTGTTTGCACGAGCTAAGACGCTAAGATTAGAAAAAGATGTGGCGAAAGTATTCTCTCTCCTTCATAGTGTTTTTAAACGTGAACTATTACCTAATGAAACTGATTTTGTTAAGCAGTGCTTAGGGCGAAGTTTATTTTGGCCAGTAGAAAAGCGCTGCTATATCACAATGTTGCAGCAGCCTTTATTGTCGGAGTGGACAGCTAAACACCACTTGTCTTCATGGGTTTTGTTTGTTAAAAGTCACTTAATAAAAATGCCTTTGACGCTTTTAATAAAGCACTCGTATGTGAAAACAATAAAGAATATTAAAAGCAGTTGGGAACAACACGAGACGCAAAAATGAAAATCTTAGTTACTGGTGCGGCCGGGTTTATCGGCGCAGCGGTTTCAAAATACTTAATAGAGCGCGGAGATGTTGTCGTTGGTGTAGACAACATCAATGACTATTACGATACAAACCTTAAGCGAGCTCGTTTAGACAATATCCAAGGGTCGCCTGCTTCTGATTCATTCACCTTTATTCAGATGGGCGTGGAAGACAGAGATAAAATGTCGGCGCTTTTTGCTGAGCATTTGTTCGACGGCGTTGTTCATCTAGCGGCACAAGCCGGTGTGCGATATTCGCTAGAAAACCCAAATGCTTATGTGGATTCTAACATTGTAGGGTTTGTTAATGTTTTAGAAGGGTGTCGCCACCACAAGGTAGGCCATTTAGTTTATGCGTCTTCAAGTTCTGTTTATGGTGCTAACGAAACCATGCCTTTTTCTGAAAAGCATAATGTCGATCATCAGGTTAGCTTGTATGCAGCATCTAAAAAAGCTAACGAACTTATGGCACATACCTATAGCCACCTCTACAATCTACCCACTACAGGGCTGCGTTTCTTTACCGTTTACGGGCCGTGGGGGCGTCCGGATATGGCGCTTTTCAAATTTACTAAAGCGATGCTTGAGGGCAAGACAATAGAGGTCTACAACTATGGTAATCATCGTCGTGACTTCACTTACATTGATGATATTGTCGAGGGCGTAGTGCGCTCGCTTGATACCATAGCAACGCCTGATGAAGATTGGAACGGAAGCTCGCCAAATCCAAGTACAAGCAACGCACCTTATCGCGTTTTCAACATAGGTGCACAAACGCCTGTCCATTTGCTTACATTCATTGAAACACTTGAAAGTGCACTGGGAGTAACGGCAAATAAAGCGCTATTGCCAATTCAGCCAGGGGATGTGCCCGATACTTATGCAGATGTATCTGCGTTGGTAAGTAGTACAGGCTACGCACCAAAAACTGATGTTATTACCGGGGTTAACGCTTTTGTAAAGTGGTATCGCGAGTTTTATCAGGTGTAGTGCGATGTGCCGCAAGGAAACTTGCCAGCGCCTTCTGAGTGAGCACTTTTCTTCGGACAATGGAATAGGGCAGTATTTAGTCTAATCCACGGAAGTACAAAAAAGCCCGTTTGCTTTTACAGAAGCAAACGGGCTTTTTTCACACTTTTACTAAAGCAAATCTAGCCTTGTGCAAGCTTTGCTTTCATTTCACGACGTTTAGCGTGGAGCAGTGGCTCGGTGTAGCCACTTGGCTGTTCTTTGCCTTTGAAGATAAGTTCGCTAGCAGCTTGAAAACCTATCGAGTTTTCTAAGTCTGGTGCCATCGGAATATATTCTGCGTCGCCAGCGTTTTGTTCGTCTACCAGTACGGCCATTCGTGCAAGTGACTCTTTAACCTGATCTACGCTAACAATGCCATGCTCCAACCAGTTTGCAAGGTGCTGAGATGATATACGAAGTGTTGCCCGATCTTCCATTAAACCTACATCGTTGATGTCTGGCACTTTCGAACAGCCAACGCCTTGATGAACCCAGCGCACAACGTAACCTAAAATACCTTGAACGTTGTTATCCACTTCGCGCTTAATACTTTCACGAGTAAGCGTTGATGCATCTTCTAGTAAGGGGATGGTTAAAATATCGGCCAACCCGTTAAAGTGCTTGTCTAAAGATCGTTGAACATCGAATACATTTACATCGTGGTAATGTAAAGCATGTAGCGTGGCTGCGGTAGGTGAGGGCACCCATGCGGTATTTGCGCCTGCTTTAGGGTGGCCAATTTTCGCATCCATCATATTCTGCATTTCATCAGGGATAGGCCACATGCCTTTACCAATTTGTGCTTTTCCAGATAAGCCACAGCGTAGGCCAACGGCTACATTTGCCGTTTCATAGGCTTTGATCCACGGCATCGTTTTTAACGAGGCCTTGTCTGCAAATGGGCCTGCCAACATTGAAGTATGGATCTCATCGCCTGTTCTATCCAAAAAGCCGGTATTGATAAACACTACTCGGGCCGTGGCCTGTGCAATACAAGCTTGAAGATTGACGCTAGTGCGTCGTTCTTCGTCCATAATGCCCATTTTTAGCGTGTTCTCTGGCACGTCAATTATGGTTTCAATTCGGCCAAAAAGCGCGTTGGAAAAGGCAACCTCTTCTGGGCCGTGCATTTTGGGTTTTACAATGTAAATACTACCTTGTCGGCTATTTTTGAACTTGCTATTACCTAATAAGTCGTGCTTTGCAATAAGTGACGTTACCAGTCCGTCCATGATCCCTTCAGGTACTTCTTCACCATCAAATAGCATGGCGTCGTTCGTCATTAGGTGACCAACGTTGCGAACGAACATTAAGCTTCGACCGGTAAGCTTCAATTCACTCTCTGAATTGGCGTGCTTAGAAGGTAAATACTGTCTATCTTCGTGCATAGCACGAACTAGCTGTTTACCACCTTTCGTCATTTCAACGCTTAGCGTGCCTTTCATTAGGCCAAGCCAGTTGCTGTATACCAGTGTTTTGTCTTCAGCGTCAACCGCCGCCACCGAGTCTTCACAATCCATTATTGTTGTAAGGGCAGCTTCGACCAATACATCTTTTACGTTTGCTGGGTCACTTTTTCCAATAGGATGGGTAGGATCTAACTGGATTTCAAAATGTAGTCCATTGTGAACGAACAATAATGCAGAAGGCGTATGAATATCACCCTGGTAACCCTGCCACTGTTCAGTATTAGCAAGCGTGGTCACATCACCGTTAGATAGCGCAACAGACAGTTTTCCGGTTTCAATTTTATACTCAACTGCATCACTGTGTTTGCCTTTCGCCAGTGGTAGCATGCTATCGAGATAGGCTTTCGCTTTTGCCACAACTTTTTCGCCGCGCACTGGGTTGTAAGACTTTCCAGCTTCGGCTCCACCTTCATCGCTTATAACGTCTGTGCCATACAGCGCATCGTACAAGCTGCCCCAACGCGCGTTCACCGCGTTTAGTGCATAGCGTGCATTATTTATAGGCACAACCAATTGTGGGCCGGCCATTGTGGCAATTTCAGCGTCTACATTAACGGTTTCTGCGTTAACGTTTTCTGGCTGATCAACAAGGTAGCCGATACTTTTCAGGAAGTCTGTATACTGTGTGCCATTAACAGGGTTGCCTGCTTTGTGATAGTCATCGATAGCACGCTGCAGCTGTTCGCGCTTTTCGAGTAATGCGCGGTTTTGAGGAATAAATTCTGCGAAGAGGGCCTCTGCACCTTTCCAAAAAGCGTCTCTGTCGACGCCGGTTCCGGGAATTGCCTGCTCATTTATAAAGTTGTCGAGCTGCTCGGCAACCTGTAATCGCCCGCGAGTGATATATCCTTGCATAACTACCTCTATACATTTTTCTGTCCTTCCAGTGTAGTGTGTAAAGAGGTGGTTTTTTAATTTATGGTTTGTATCTTTGCCATATATCTTGTGAATGGTTAGCCAGCATTCATCTCGCTAGCAACATCGCTGATCAGACGCCTCAACCATATATGACCTGCGTCGTGGTGAAGAAGTGCACTCCACGCCATTTTCAGTGCTATGGGAGGAATATCAAACGGCGGCTCCTTAATTACTACATCAGGATCGTTTTTGAATAGACGTGCGGCTTTACTTGGTAAAGTGGCAATGAGCTTTTGCTTTTTCGCTATTTGCAGTGCTGCGTGATAGTGGCGAGTGAATACACGGATAGCGCGTTGTTTTCCTATTTTAGTCAGCTCAGCATCTACCCAACCCAGCTTTTGAACTTCGTTCGGATCGATACCTACACCCACACCAAAGCCTGTTTTACTTACCCATATATGTTGGGCGCGAAGGTACCCTTCTAGATTACACTGCTCGACCAGCGGATGGTCTGCGCTCATAACACAGCTAAATGTGTCGTACCAAATCACTTTCTGGTGAAATGAAAGCGGAAGTTCATCAAAACGGTTAATCGCCATGTCAACCTTTCCTTGCTCTACGTCATGGAAAGTAACGTCACTAGGTGTAATTAGATCCAGCGTAATGTTGGGCGCCAATTGTGCAAGTCTTCCTACCAGCTCCAACAGAAGTGTACTTTCTGCGTAGTCACTGGTCATAATTCTAAACGTTCTATCGCTTGTAAGAGGGTCGAAATCAGTTTCTGGTTGTATAGAACTTTCTAATCGGCTCAGAACATCTCTAATAATAGGCTGTAATTCAATAGCGCGCTTGGTCGGGGTCATACCGTCACTGGTGCGCACGAGTAGTGGGTCTTTAAACAAGTCGCGAAGTCGTTTCAGGCCGTTGCTCATTGCAGGCTGAGTAATACTCAGCTGGTTGGCCGCTTTGGTCACACTTCCTTCGCGAAGCAGTACATCAAGGTACACTAAAAGATTTAAGTCAACCTTCGCTATATTCATAATTATAATGCTCTTCTTGGACTTGATTAAACAAAGCTATTATATGGTTTTTTTTATTGTTTGTCAGATAAGCATTTAGTCTTATCGCAACGATTTGTATGTATTTAAGTTATTGAAATTAAAGTTTTATATTTAATTTTTATGGTTTTTTAAAACGTATAAGAAAATTTATTTTTTTTGAAATGTATAATCAGTGTGAATAGCTTGGAAGGTTTAGTTGATTGCAGAGAAATAAAAAAGGCACCCGAAGGTGCCTTGAAGGAAAGGTTGGGATACTTTCCATCTAACTCTTGATTACACGTCGAATTGATTCATCGTGTTGTCTTCACCAGACGCTTTAAGTGCGCCTTCACCAGAGAAGTATTCTTTGTGTGTATCACCTAAGTCAGAGCCAGCCATTGCTTGGTGCTTAACGCACGCTAGACCTTGGCGAATTTCCTGACGCTGAACACCGCGTACATAAGCAAGCATACCTTCTTCACCGAAGTAACCTTTAGCAAGGTTGTCAGTAGACAGTGCTGCAGTGTGGTAAGTTGGTAGCGTAATAAGGTGATGGAAAATACCCGCTTCACGCGCTGCATCAGCTTGGAAACTCTTGATTTTCTCGTCAGCAGCTGCCGCCAATTCGCTGTCATCGTAGTCAGCAGACATAAGCTTCGCGCGGTCATAACCAGATACGTCTTTACCTTCTTCTGCCCAAGCATCGAATACTTGCTGACGGAAGTTAAGTGTCCAGTTGAACGATGGAGAGTTGTTGTAAACTAGCTTAGCATTCGGTACTTGCTCACGGATAGCGTCAACCATTTCAGCAATTTGACCAACGTGAGGCTTTTCTGTCTCAATCCATAGCAGATCAGCACCGTGCTTAAGTGAAGTAACGCAGTCAAGAACTACACGGTCAAAGCCAGTGTTGTCTTTAAAACGGAACAAACCGTTTGGTAAGCGCTCAGGCTTAACAAGCTTGCCGCCTTGCTTAAGTACCAAGTCACCTTCAGCTAAATCTTCAGCACCTGCAACTTCAGTTGTCTTCAAAAATGCATTGTACTGAGCAGCTAGGTCGCCTTCTGACGTAGATACCGGGATCTTCTGAGTAAGGCCAGCACCTAGTGAGTCAGTACGTGCAACAATTACACCTTCATCAACACCTAGTTCAAGGAATGCATAGCGTACTGCATTGATCTTCGCTAGGAAGTCTTCGTGCGGAACCGTAACTTTACCGTCTTGGTGACCACATTGCTTGGCATCTGATACTTGGTTTTCAATCTGGATACAGCATGCACCTGCTTCAATCATTTGCTTTGCAAGTAGATATGTAGCTTCTTCGTTACCAAAACCAGCATCGATGTCAGCGATAATTGGCACTACGTGTGTTTCGTAGTTGTCAATTTCAGCCTGAATAGCAGCCACGTCACCGCCGTTTTTCTTAGCGTCGTCTAGCTTTTGGAAAAGGTCGCCCAGTTCACGAGCATCGGCTTGACGAAGGAAAGTGTAAAGCTCTTCGATAAGCGCAGATACTGAAGTTTTCTCGTGCATTGATTGATCAGGAAGTGGCCCGAATTCAGAGCGAAGTGCTGCTACCATCCAGCCTGAAAGATATAGGTAGCTCTTATTAGTTGTGCCTTGGTGCTTTTTAACCGAAAGCATTTTTTGCTGGCCAACAAAACCATGCCAGCAGCCTAGAGACTGTGTGTACTGAGACGAATCTGCGTCGTATTCAGCCATGTCTTTGCGCATGATGCTTGCTGTGTAGCGTGCAATGTCTAAACCTGTTTTGAAACGGTTTTGAACCTTCATGCGTGCAGCGAATTCTGGGTTGATACCTTCCCACGTTCCGTTTTGTGCTGCCTTTAATGTGGCGAAGTTATCAATGTCTTGTTGATATTGCGACATGAGCGTCTCTCCCGACTGTAGTAGTAAAATACTTTATGTTGTTTTCGATTACGCTCTTAAGCGTTCCCGTGATTTCCATTTCATCCTAGTTCGCATTTTTAAATAATAGAAATATATAATTTGCATTGCCGCCATTTATTTAGTGAATGATGTATTCGCAAACTAGCAACTAATTTTTTGGAGAGTGAGGATAATCCAGAGAAGATTGACTATCCTCTGTACTATATGACGCTTTATTGCGCAGCGAATTAGCTAAAAGGGGAATAGAGTTAACGTGCAACGCATAGTAATGTTTGGGCGTGCGTAAACAATTGTTTTACCAAACTGAATTCGGGTTGGTACGCGGTAAATTGATTGAATAAATAAGGTAAGTGGCTTGTATGAGCAATAGCGTATTGTCATCGGTGGATCAGAGAACAAAATTGGTAGGCGAGAATCGCCTCGAGCTCTTGATGTTTCAATTAGGTACACGTCACATCTTCGCTATGAATGTGTTCAAAATTAAAGAAGTTATCAATGTACCGAAGCTTAATATGATGCCTGGCTCTCATTACAACCTCAAAGGCGTGATGAACTACAGAGGGAGTTCAATTCCCATTATCGATTTAAGGCAGGCAATAAAAATGCGTGGTATTGCCACCGAAGACGTGGCGAAGAACGTTATCATTACTGAATACAACCGCAGTGTTCAAGGTTTTATTATCGGTAACGTTAAAAACATTGTGAATACTTCATGGGGCACCATTCAACCCCCACCAACCGGTATAGGGAAATCTAATTATTTAACCGCCATAACCCAGGTGAATGTTGACGGTGTTTCTGAGATTGTAGAGATAATTGATGTTGAAAAAGTGCTTGCTGAAATTATCGATTATGACACGTCAATTTCTGAAAATGTTCTAGACCAGCAAATCGTGAACCATTTCGCTGGTAAAAAAGTGCTTATTGTGGATGACTCAAGCACCGCGAGAAAGCAGATAAAAGATACCTTAACCCAACTTGGTATTGACATTATAGAGCGAAAAAACGGAGCCGAAGCGCTGGCTTTGCTTAAGAAATGGGCAGATGAAGGTAAAAGGCCAAGTGAGGAAATTCTGCTGATGTTCACAGACGCAGAAATGCCTGAAATGGACGGTTACAGACTGACATCCGAAGTGAGAAATGATCCCAGGATGAGCGATTTGTTTATCGCACTTAATACGTCTTTAAGTGGCAGCTTCAATGATGCTATGGTCGAAAAAGTGGGCTGCAACCGCTTTATTTCAAAATTCCAACCTGATTTATTGGTCGATGTAGCGCAGCAGCGCATGCGCGAGTGGCTTGAGTCTCGACAAACCTAAATAATTTCACCGAAACTACGCCTAAGCCTTTTAGATAATTCCCGCCTGATTTACACTATCGACTTTTGTCGAATTGGGCGTCCTTCCATTTTGTATTGGATTTACAAGCATCGTTTCCGATTTGAGCTCACGAGCATAAATATACAGTTAACGTCAGGGAAGTTTTCATGATGAAACATTTTTTTCGCACATCTATTTTGAGCTGTGCGACGGTAGCGGTTTTGACCGCTTGTGGTATTACCGAAAATACGACTGAAAGTGCAACAAAAGTACCAGCGTCCCCGGCGCCTCAAAATATTATTATGGTTGTTGCAGACGGTATGGGCCCAGCCTTTACCACAGCATACCGCAATTTTATGGACGACCCGAACACGCCTGAAGTAGAAACTGTTATATTCGATGAAATTCTTGTAGGCAATGCGTCTACTTATCCCGCGAATGTGTCTGGTTATGTGACTGACTCTGCTGCTGCGGCTACGGCATTAGCTACTGGCGTGAAATCATACAACGGTGCAATTGGTGTTGATGTTAATAAGCAGCCAGTAAATTCAGTTATGCATTATGCCAAGCGAAATGGTATGCGTACTGGCCTGGCGGTTACCTCACAAATTGTGCACGCCACACCAGCGTCATATATTGCGCATAATGAAAGTAGGAAGAACTACAACGACATAGCCGAAGATTTTTTTGATGAGAGAGTCAACGGTGAATTTGTTGCAGATGTCATGCTAGGTGGCGGCACCACGTACTTTGAACGAGAAGACAGAGACATTCTTGCAGAATTTATTGATGCTGGTTACGAATACGCTGATAGCTATAACCGTTTAGCATCTGTGCCAGCGGGCAGTAACGTTTTAGGTTTATTTGCGCCAGTGGCCTTACCGGCAGTGTTAGATGACAGACGGAAAAACCGTTTGGCGTACTTAACACAAAATGCCATAAAGCATCTAGAGAATGACAGGGGTTTCTTTTTATTAGTTGAAGCTAGCCAGGTAGACTGGGCTGGACATTCAAACGACATAGGGTCGGCTATGGCAGAGATGCACGACCTTGCGTTAACAATGGAGTATTTGAGAGAGTACGTTAAGCAGAATCCTCAAACCTTGGTCGTGCTCACAGCAGATCACAGTACCGGCGGGCTTACAATAGGCGCCAATGGCGACTACAAGTGGGTACCGGAGCACCTAAAAAATATGTCTGCATCGGTAATGACTATTGCAATCGACATGGCTAGTGCAGATAAGCCTGGAGAATTTGTCGCGCAAAAACTTGGTTTATCGATGACAGAAGAGGAGCTTGCAACCTTCGATAGTGTCTCTAATCAAGATGATAAAAGCCGGTTTATGGCAGTGAAAAAGTTCTTAGATGTTAAAACAAACACCGGTTGGACAACCAGTGGGCATACGGGTGTAGATGTTGAAGTATTCGCTTTTGGTACTGGCGCAGAGCAGTTTGCTGGGCAAATCGATAACACAGACATTGCGAAAAAAATATTTGCGCTTATCAGCGGTAACGTTGCTGGAAGTAAAGTTGATACTAAAGCAATAATGTCTTCTAGTGATAAAAACAATAGCAATATTGAGTTAATGTCTGGTGATAGCAAAGACGACGGCACGTGTGATTTTAAAGAAGATTGGCGCTGCAATTAATCTTTTTTGACTAGCATTCACTATTTGATAAAGCGCTACACATAGCGCTTTATTTTTAAGAGGTATTTTTGAAAATGAATGAAGACATGCTTTCACTTCTTCATGACATATTCGATGAAGTTGAACCAATGCTTGGAATGGGAAAAGTTGCCGACTACATTCCAGCGCTTGCATCGGTTAACCCGCGTCAGTTTGGGATCGCAATATGCGATACACAAGGCCAAATAACCTCAATTGGCGATGCCAGTGTGCCTTTTTCAATTCAAAGTATCTCTAAAGTGTTTAACTTAGTGTTGTCGATAAATCATTATGGCGAAAGCATGTGGGAGCGGGTTGGTTGTGAGCCGTCTGGTTTGCCATTTAACTCTCTTGTACAGCTTGAATATGAAAATGGTATTCCGCGGAACCCGTTTATCAATGCTGGCGCATTGGTTGTGAGTGATATGGTGCAGTCACGCTTTGCTTCGCCACATATCGCCATGCGCGATTTTGTTAGAAGGTTATCGTGTAACGGCGATATTGTAGTTAACAAGGTCGTCGCGGAATCGGAATATGAGCATAGGGCTCGAAACGCCGCCATGGCTTATTTAATGAAAGCGTACGGTAACTTTCAAAACGAAGTAGAAGAAGTACTCAGGAACTATTTTTATAACTGTGCGTTAGAAATGAGTTGTGAAGATCTCGCTCGCGCTACCAGCTTTTTGGCAAATCAAGGTATGTCGTCATGTGCGGGTGAGCAAATTCTAACGCCTTATCAAACCAAACAGGTTAATGCGTTGTTAGCTACCAGTGGCATGTATGACGAAGCTGGAAGCTTTGCTTTTAAAGTTGGGTTGCCAGGAAAAAGCGGAGTGGGTGGTGGCATTGTTGCCGTTGTGCCAGGGCGCTTTTCGATTTGTGTTTTTTCGCCTGCGCTTAATAGTGTGGGTAACTCCCAACTTGGTGTAGCTGCGCTTACATCGTTAAGTGAACGAATTAACTGGTCTATTTATTAATACTTTTGGCTTTTTAGTAACCCGTTAGTTCTAAGAAGCCACTTCCCTTGTGACTTCCCTCTATCTCGATACGGCCCTCGTAATAAGGAAACACGCTGGCATTCCATTGGCCCTGTTTAAAAGGGCGAATATTCACCGCGATATTGGCTTTAGGCACCAACATTTGCCAGTGTGTGGGCACTTGCTTCTCAATACTTCCTTCAGCGTCTGAAAGTACAATAGTTTCATATTCTACGGGCGTAATTGAAATATCATTTGCTTCAAGGGCTACTTTTTTTCCGTTAGCCGTTATAAAGCTGCCCGTTGTGAACATTTCAACTGAATTTTTTGCTGCATTGGCGTTGCTTGATAACGTATGCATTCTAAACGCCATGAGCTTGCTGCCATTATCAAGGTGTAGCGAAAACCAATCCCAGCCCATGGCATCTCGCGCAACTAAATGGCTGGTCCATTCATGGTCGTACCAACCCTTACCTGTTACCTTAAATACTTCATTTTCAATGATTATTTCACCTTTAGCATCAATAAACGGTTGGCTGTAATAGTACGAACGCAGTCGCTCGTCACTGGTTTTCTTGCTGTAACCGTCAACCCCTTGTTTTATAAAAGGTTGTGTGGCGGTAAGGTGCAGGGTACCTAATGCCTTTGCACTACTATTGCCGGCTGATATTAAACGTGACTTGTTTGGAAGCTGAGGGTTGATTGAAAATTGCAAGATGGAAGGAAAGGGCGTAGCGTTTTCACTCTTTACTGACCAGTCATCAATGACGGCTTGAAAAGGCGCATTACTTACATACGCGTTTCCAACGCTTCCTGTGGCGAATCGCTCTTCAAAAAAATGCTGTGTTTTACTGTGTAACGACGCATGTGCCATAAACTGTTGTGAGTTTGACCAGTGGCTAGTTTTCTTTGCTTTGCTGTTGGTGTTAAATCGAAAAAGCGTATATTGAAGACCAAGTTGTTGAACTTGCCCCGTTTCGCGGTGTTCACCTTCTAGAACAAAGGTAAAATACCACCACTCCAATTGGAAATTAGGGTGGCTTTCATGGTCGAAAGGAAGCCGAAGAGGGACGGACTGTTGTACTTGAGCAAAGTTATCATCAATGGATAGTTCACCAAAAAAATTTCTGGGGCCTGGCTGGCTACTTGGTGTGGACTTAGTAACCTGTGAGTTCACTAAATTGTCGTCGCTACAGCCCGCCATTGCGCAAAACGATAAAGCGACAATGCAGTGAAAAAGGGCATTTTTTGGATAATACGAAAATTTATTCATAACTGTGACTCTTGTCGCAAATCTACTTTTGGCTTGAGTTTCCCCAGTGGCAATAAGATAACCGATAATACAAACGCTAATGAAAAAAGCACGGTGAACGCCATAGTGCTAACATTTATCAAAAGAGGGTAAGTCCAGTTAAAAGCAAATCGATTGACGTAGTTAATAAACACCGAAGCCAAATAGACCCCAAAGGGTAACGCTAACGCCGCAGTAAGTAAGCAGATAACCATATACTGGGAAAGTAAAGATAGCTTAACCCGCAATTGGCTCACACCAAATGCTCTTAACACGCTGAGCTGGCTGTTATTGGCGAGCGCTAAAATACTCAGCGATATAGCGAAGGCTAAACCGGCCACCAAAAGCGTGACGATATTGAGCCCATCGGTAAGCACAAACGTTTTGTCGAAGGTTTTCATAGAGAGCGCAAGTAGTGCCTTTCTACTGAACAGTTGATCATCAGTATCCGCCGCCTGATTTTGTGATTCATTGTATAGCAATGCTTTTATTCTCTCTGCGCTCACTTGGCCCTTAACCGGTGCCAGTGCAATAACGCCAGAAAACAGTGCATCTTTATGCTTCTCTCTAAACAAAGGAAGGGGGATTAATACTTGGTTTTCTAAATTGCCATAGTCAGGGTAGATACCGAGAACGTTAAGCTGTATCTCTTTGGACAGTATTCCCGAGTCCGACGTGCTGTCTAACATTCCACCATAAAGTTGATTATAGGTTTGGCGGTCTATCGAAATTGAATCACCTAATTTAATTGCGTGTTTGTAAGCAAATTGTTGGTTGATGAATACACCATTTGCCTCGACAAACTGGCTCCATGCTGAGGGTACTGCGCTGTCTAATACAAGCGCCTGTTGACCCGCATTGTGCACAGGGTAACTACTCAACGTAACATCGGCATTGGCCATAACCGTTTTAAATTGGAGAAGCGGTGTTAACAGCATCCCAGCGGGCGCTTTAAACGTTGAGAGCGCTTGTTCGGTATACAAATAAAAAGGGGCGTAGAGCCGCTGTGACAGCCAACGTTCCGTAGCGTCTCTAAAACTGTCAGTC
Source organism: Alteromonas sp. V450 (assembly GCF_001885075.1). Classification (NCBI taxonomy): domain Bacteria; kingdom Pseudomonadati; phylum Pseudomonadota; class Gammaproteobacteria; order Alteromonadales; family Alteromonadaceae; genus Alteromonas; species Alteromonas sp. V450. The sequence goes on along the minus strand of NZ_MODU01000004.1, from coordinate 1,892,801 downwards.
ATTGTGTTCATGCCGATGTTAGCAGTGAGCGCAATAAAAAAAGCGCAAACCGCCAATCGAGTCCTAGACGACAAGTGATGCGTGTTGGCGATTGAAAAGTGTAATACTGGAAATCGCTTGGGTGCATAACGAGCAAGGTAAAAGGCTAAAACCGGTAACCAAAGCAGAACCAGTACGCAGCTTCCTAGCAGTAAAGCTGCCACAAAAAGTAGCGCACTAAGCGTTGAATGGATAAAAATGCTAACACCGTACAACACAACTAAAATAACAATACTAGTGCAGCAGACAAAGCGAATAGAAGGCGTGCTTCTTTGCTGCTGTCGATGAGTTAGAAGTGATTTAGACAGCTGCCTAATAGGTACGATAGCAAAAAGGCAAAGTGCCACAAATGTAATAAAAAAGGCGAGCGAGAAGATAAAGATAACATCGATATCTGGTGTAACAAAGGCGGCGTCAAATAATGAAGAGAAGGTTCCTTTGATCACTGGAGAAAGCGCCGACGCGGCCTCGAACCCTACATAAATACCTATCGGTACGCCCAAGATGCAATAAAACAATAGCTCTACCAAAAGCGCAACGCCGAGCAATCTGCTAGAAACACCGAGTTGCCTGAACCTAAGTACATTAAATAGCCGTGCTTTGTACATTAAATTTAGAGCATTTAGTACGATAAAGAGTGCGACAACCCCCATCAGCATACTCATTGCCCATAGATTAAGCGTAAAACTTTCCGGTAAGGTTCCTGTGTCATTATTATACGTTGATTTAATATTAATTTTAAACGGCAGAAGATTGTCGAGTTGCTCTCGCATTGCTGGCGTTAGTTCAGTTATAGATATCAAACCAGCGAGGGGAGTATTGAATGGCGAGATATTGTCGGTATAAAAATCAGCGATTGAAACAACCAGCGTATCTTCAGGCATTTTGCTGTCAACAGACACTCTGATATCGCTAGACCACGTTTTTTCACCAGTAGTATAAAGCGGTTGATTGCAGTTTAATTCAGCAACGGTAATGGGGTTAATAAGCGCGTCTATTATAAATTGGCCACTAGGAGATGGCTTCGAGGTAGCTGTACTTCTACTGGGTTGTATAGTTAGTTGTTTAAACCGGCTTCCAAGAAGAGGCTGAGTGTCTAATCCGATAAGGTTGAGCGTCTTGCGGTTGTCTATTTTCTCTTTACATTGCAACGTAACCTCTCGTTGCGAAAATGCGATTATATCCGTAAAACCCGCTTTTCTCAGTTTGCTGTAGTGTGACGTGTTTAGGTGTAAGGCATTAGTATGTGCAGCACCTGATTGCTCTGTAGTTTGCGCAGCCAAGGATTGCTGCTGTGCAGCGGTGATGATAGTGCCATTCAATAACGTACCGTTTTGCTGAGTCAGCGCGCCCTGGCTTGCTCCTTCGTTTATCAGTAAGACCGTTACTAGCCCTGCATTGGCCAGTAAAATGGCAACTATAATCAGCAAAGGCTCCCATGGTCGTGTGCGAGCCATTGCAAGCATTGCATTGAAAGTGAGAAAGAGCGCGTTCATTTAATTACATAACGAATGATTATGCGTACCAGTTGTAATGGAGCGCTTGTTCAGATTGGTGATTTCTTCTAGCTTGCCTCTTTTAAGCAGGAAAGACATATTGGCCTGTTGGGCAACCTGGTTGCTATGGGTAACTAAAACAAGGGACGTATTGGTGCGTGAACAGGTCTCGTAAAGCAATGAGGCAACCGCATCGCTGTTGCTTTCATCAAGATTGCCGGTAGGCTCATCCGCTAACACAAGAGACGGTTTATGGATGAGTGCGCGAGCAATGGCACATCGCTGCTGCTCGCCCCCAGATAAAACCGACACCGGTTTCGTGGCTAAACTATTAATACCTAAGCTATGCATTAATTCTTGCTGGTAGGCTTTATTGTAATTGCCTTTAAGTCTGGCTGTAAAAGCAATGTTGTCCCAAACATTAAAACAATCAAAAAGGTTGAAGCTTTGAAATACAATGCCCAGCTGGTTTTTACGAAAGGAGTCTAGATTTGCAATGTTTGAAAGTGACGTTCCATCAACAAAAATGTTGCCAGAATCTGGAAAATCAAAGCCAGCTATTAAAGAGAGTAGGGTAGATTTCCCACAGCCTGATGCGCCTTGAATACTTACGGAAGCGCCTGCTGGCACCTCTAAACACAAGTTTTCAAGTAGCTGAACATCGTCGGTTTGGTAAAACGACTTATTGAGATTTTCAATTTTTAGCATGATTTTACGTAGACGTATTTATGATTCTTAATTGCTGCTATTTAGCACTTATCCAATAAATACGCCTAACGCAAAAATTCGATTTACTGGTTGATGAAATTATCCAGCTCTTCGCCCGTGATCTTTTTAATCTGTGCAAATAAATACCACAGTGCAGCAATTAGCAGAACCATGCTTGGAATAACTATAACGGGGTAACTCAAAGCCGTCATCCGCCCAAGCTCTTCAGTGTAAGCGGTTGTTCCGGGTTCACTGACTAAAATCATTTTTGCCAGAATATAGTTGAGCGCTGAAGATAGAAAAAATGAACTTGCTACGATGTAGGAGCTGGTTGCAACCTTCTTCTTAAATTCAGCCTGCTTGCCTTGTTTATCTAGTACTTCGTTGAGATAAGGCCAATTAATTATCTGATCGTTGAGGATAAGCATTTTTACTAACGGCTTATTGGAGTACTGCGTAACAAGAACGGCAATTCCAATCATGCCGGGGATCGCAGCTTCTTTAATGGCAATATATTCAGCAGGTAATTTTAGTAAACTAAAGCCACCCGTTAACAACACGCTGATTATTCCTAGAATAGAAAAGCCGTTTATTTTACCTGACGCCTTCAAGTCCCAAAGCCCATAACCGATGGGAAAGCTTAAGGCTGCTACGATACTCCAGGCCGGTCCAAGATAATCTTCTGAGCTTGCATAGCTCATTAGTACCACGGGTATAACAATATTAAACGCAAGGTTGCCAAAGAAGCCTTGGTTTTTTTGGGGAGATTGTTCTACTGCTGACATAACTTTGATTCTTGTTTAGCGATAGCGTAATTATACGTAAACCGTCTAGCGTGCCCAGTACCAAGCAGCAATTAAACCGCCAACAAACCCAAATAGGTGATATTCAAAGGAAATAAATTTAGAGGTTGGAAGGATCCCGACCAACATTGTGCCGTAAAGCGCGGCTACTAACAGAGAAATGAGTAAATAACGTATTTTTTTACTTCTAAATCCAGCCAATACCAGAAAGCCAAAGTAACCATAAACCATACCGCTTGCACCAATATGTGTAGCAGTCCTTCCGAATAGCCAAACGCCAATTCCACCAATCAATAATGCGCTTATTGTTGCAATAAGAAAGGTGCGCATACCCCATTGCATAGTTAGCCACATGAATAAAAGAAGTGGCACTAGGTTAGCCATTAAGTGCGTAGGAGTGCCATGTAAAAATGGTGCCGTAAAGATGAAGGGAAGGTGCGAAATAGAGCGAGGCACAACGCCAAAATGATTTAAAGCATTACCGGTTAGTAGGTTAGCAACTTCAATTGCGATAAGAAGTGCTCCTAGCGTAAGCAATATTCTTATTTGTAGCGAAAACGGCTTCATTGATTCTCCATAAAGCAAATAGATAACGTTAGGCGTTACAAAATTATATGAGGCAGGTAGCGTGAAAGATCTTGCGTAATGGCAGATTTGTCTTCTCTGACCGATATACCGGCTGGCATATCATCAACAAGCCAGCTTCCTATGAGCGTATGATTTCCCTCAAATATTGGAAGCGGTTGGAAAGATTGCAAAATAAAACCTTCCTCCCCATAAGGACCCTCGCTTAACGCTTGCTCTTTACCGTTTTCAACAATAGAGATATTCGCCCCCTCTCTTGAAAAGAGTGGCTTTTTAATCCACTTTCCAGAAAGATCAGCGCTAGACGTATCGTCAGAAAAAAATGCGGGTAGTAAATTAGGATGACCTTTAAACTTTTTCCAAAGTTGGGGCAGAAGCGCTTTGTTGGAAATTATTGCTTTCCAAGAGGGTTCTATCCAATTGGTTCCTGCTTCATGTAATACATCACCAAATTCTTCACGCAGCATAAACTCCCAAGGGTATAACTTAAAACATTCGGTGATTGGCTTGTTTTGTAAGTCGGTAAACACGCCTGTATCTGCAATTCCAATGTCTTCGATAAAGACAAAATCGGAGTGAAGCCCAGCTTCACGCGCACAATCTTGAAGGTATTGCACTGTGCCTCTGTCCTCTACCGTGTCTTTGCAGCACGCCATGTGAAGCTGATTAATATCATAATGAAGAGCGATTTCGCGAAATCTGTGTACTAGCTTTTCTTGCAGGCTATTAAACTGATCTGCATTACGCGCCAGTTTTCCTGCGTCTACGTTTTGTTCTAGCCATAACCATTGCCAAAACCCTGATTCGTAAAGGCTGGTGGGTGTGTCAGCGTTGTTTTCGAGCAGTTTTGCTGGGCTTTTGCCGTTGTAAACAAGATCGAGTCGAGAGTATAAGCTAGGATCTCTAGCGTCCCAGCTTTGCTTGATAAAATCCCAATGATATTCAGGGATGCAAAAACGCTTGAGTAACGCCTCACTTTTTACCACGTCATCGACGACATCCAAACACATTTGATGAAGCTGTGCGGTAGGATCTTCAATGTCGTTTTCAATTTGTTCTAATGAAAATTGATAATAGGCGCTTTCATCCCAATACGGTTCACCATACATAGTGTGAAAATGAAAGCCGAACTCGCTTGCAAGCTGCTGCCAACCCTCACGAGGTTGGCATGACATTCTGAACATCAGTTAACCGCCCCAGCCGCCAGACCTACTGCTGCTGCCCCATGACGATTTTGCGCGCACACTGCTGCCAAATCCACCGCGTTTCATAGTGCGATTAACGGTTGGTTTTGGTTTGTAAACGTCTTTGCTCACTCGGTATTTGCGTTTTCTCAGATCACCGTCAAATACATAGCCATCCGCCGTAATCCAGCGAGAGCGATAGGGAGAACCATACGCATATGACGTGTAAAGTGGCTGAGAATAATATCGGCTAGGTGAAAGTAATGAACTCACCATATAGCCTGCCATAAATGGCATGAAAAAGCTGCCGCTACTGTTGTTTACATATTGACACTGGTTTGGCCCAAATTCATGTTCACAGTCAAACTCAGAAGAAAAACGTGGGCTTGTCCGCATGGCTTCATCCACCGCTGTTTTATAGGCGGCTTCACAGCGCTCCACGGCGTCAGGGTAGTCTTGTGTACAGTCTTCTAAAGACGTGTAGATAACCGCATCCTCGCGCTCGCTTCCGCAAGCGCTCAGCATAATACTTGCTACACCAAGCGCCAGAGGTTTAGCGATAAAACCTTTGCGCATATGGTTTAAATCAATGTTTTTACTGCGTTTTGTCTTGGGTTTATCCGCTGTAACACTAGATTCACAGTGCTGTTCATTACCGGATAGTTGCGGCTGGTTGCTATTTTTTAACGAAGTCATTGCAGCCCCCTTTAATAGGTCATGCATGCTGCATTTAGTAAGCCAACGGCGATTGACATGCTAGCTAGCATAACACCTGCTGAAATTTCATTATTATTAATGCGCTCTGCAATTTTGGGCATGAAGCTAAATCGCAAAATAGCGAACGCCAATGATTGAGCAATCACTGCTACCAGTGCCCATATGGCGAAGTCGATTATTGCAACAGAATTTGATGCTGCGCTACCTAGGGCTATCGCGAAGCCAATAATTGCGCCACCAAAGCCAATGGCCGCTGCAACATTTTTTTCTTCTTTAACTAACTTCCATTCATCGTGCGGCGTTACAAGAGCGTAAACCAGTTTGAAAATGAACAAAAAAACGATAGATAAGCCAAAGTAAAGCGCGAAGTTGTCTAAACCTGACAGCGATTGCAAAATTGTTTCCATAAAAGTTCTTCCTATTAACCGTTAATTGTTATGTCTGTGGGCTGGATATCAAAACCTGTTGAAATGACAAGACAGCGATCTAAATTGTGACCGACTTGTTTTTCTTCACCTACAACAAGAAGTGTTTCCACTCTGTCGTTATCAAGTGGGCGTTCATAAAGCATCATAAACTGATCAGTTGTACTGGTATCACCGTCTTCTTCATAAGTGGTTTCTGTCACGGCGACGGGTGGAGACTCATCACCGACGGCCCCCCATACACGGGTAAAGGTTTTTCCGTCCAGTTCATAAGTGGGCTGGCTGATAATATTTGCCAAACACTCGTTCCATTGCGCCGTACTGCCAATTGTTTGCGTATCGTAAAAATGCCAAAGCTTAACATCAGAAATGTGGTTTTCACTCATACCACCATCTAGGACAACCTGGAGAAACGCTTCATCGTCGGTGTAGAACCTCAAAAGTGTGCCGCCAGTATCTAAGGGCGCTTCGCCAACCGCTTGAATGAGTTGTGAGCGAGCGGCGCGTTGAATGGTCAGTTCAGGTTCGAGCAAAGTGAGCTTTAAGTTATCTAGCTCAAATGAGCCACCTAAATAGAGCCCCATCACTTCCGGCGCTTTTGGCGTTGTAACCTTTGTTTTTTTAAATAACTTACTAAACATCAGCGTCCTCTCTTAATCAGCATCTAGCGACGACCAGTTAATGGCGTTAATGCGTCGTTCTGCAATATAAAATAACGTGTCACCGGCATTTAACGTGGTGTCTAAAGGAGGGTTAACTACCATTTCCTTTACTTGCCCATTAGGTGCATAGCCAATGAAAATCGCGTTGTGCTTTCGTTTTAAGTTAATGAAAAGTTTGGCTACTGAGATGGCAGGGCTATCTTCAGGTATTTTTATTGAGAATTGTGCCTGGCCGGCATCTACACTCAATAAATCGTGATGAAGCATACTAGAGCCAGGGTCGAAAGCCGCTTTCACAAGCATTTCCACCGCAACGCTGGGCGTACATTCTACTTTTGGGCAGTGGTCTTGTAACAGGCTAACCAAGCTATCGTCATCGAAGTAAGCAACCTGATGTGCATCAGGGTTGCGCTTTGCGCAATAAAGCGCCGTTGTCATGGTAACGTCATCTTGAGGGTTATCTATGAGAATTGTTTTTGCAGAGGAAACGCAGGCCCTATCCATATCCTCATCTTTATTAAAAGAGTCGACTTTGACGAATTCAATTACGCCAGGCATGGGGTTAGTAATGTCAGCCTTAACGCACAGGACGATATCTGGCCTGTCGGACATGGCCTCTCTCTCTTGTAATATCAAATCAAGAAGGACCATCGTGCGTTGTCCATTCCATCCGATAATTAAAATATGTTGATCCAAATGTAGGTTGTTCATACCCATTAACCCTTTTTTCCATTGCAACGAGACCCATCCAGCGATACGACCTATAACCATTGCGAAAATGCTGAGGCCTAAAGGAATTACATAAAATGCAACAACGAGTTTACCGGCGGGGGTAGTAGGTGATAGGTCGCCATAACCTACCGTTGAAGCAGTTACCGCTAACCAATAAACGAAATCTACGCTAGCAATAAGGTCGTGTTCGTTAGCCGCGTATAACAGCCAGTAACTGGTGATTGCATAGAACACCGAAGCGCTGACTATGGTGTACCAACGAGATTCGGCAAAATATTGCATCATTATTTTGCGCAGTTTATTCCATGGAGACATTAAAAACAGCCTTTGTTTACGTGCCCTTACTCTGCCTTGAAGTGCTTGATTTGTCTATTTAAATTGGCTTGTATGAGCGTTGCTTGGAAAATCACACACATACCGCAGTTAGTAACATGACAAAAAAGGGAGCATTATGCTCCCGTTTTATTAATTTTAGTTGCCTAAGATCCGAGCAAGCTCATCATCAGCAGAAGTTTTACCTCCTTTAATGCCTGCTTCTGCAAGGCGCTTCTCAAGGTCGCTGCTCGACTCGTTACTCGCTAACTCTTCAGCTGCTTGTAGCTCAGCGTTACGCATTTTCTGCTTCTCTTGAATGCGTGACAGAGACTCGGTCGCTGTTTTCATTTTACTGTTTGCACCCATGTGGCGAGATGAAACTGCAACCTGAGCTTTTTGAACACTTTCCGTCGCTTTAACCATATCAACTTGCTGTTCTAAGCGGCGCAGGTTTGCTTTGGCTTGCTGAATATTTTGCGCAAGCTGTTTCTCAGACTGTTGGAACTGGTCAAGATAAGTTTGCTCTTGGTCGCGTTCTTCCTTAAGTTCAGATACTTTTTGGGCACAGTCTAGTGCTAATTGACGATCTGAATCTATTGCTTTTCGGGCATGGGCCTCGTATTCAGCAATTGACGAATTGAAGCTTTCCACTTTCTGTTGCGAAAGTTTACATTTCGCCAGTATTTGCGTGCGAGCATGGTCTGATTTACGCAATTCTTCTTTTGCTTCTCTGATCTCTTGCTCCAGAATTCTGATTGCTTGACTGTCTACTACAGACTGCGCAGCTTCGGTTGCACCACCTTTCACTGCTGTTACTAGTTTTTTCCACACAGACATTCGCTTCTCCTTAGAAGTAAATTTTAGTTAAGGTGTGTTTCGTAAGCATCTAGAAAAGATGCAACATTCTGAAACAGGGTTTCTACTTCAATAACAATACTTTCGGCTTTTGACTGGGCACTTAGTGCGCCAAACGCAGTGTAATACTCTTCACCACCTACATTTGATATGCCAACGGTGGTTAGAGGAAATACCATATGAGTAGACAATATTTCGTGGTCTAGCGCTGGCTTATCTTTAACTTCTGACGCTGCAAACAAAAGGCTTTCTACAATGATTTGTTCTCCGCTGATGGCAAGCCATGCATCAATGCCGTCTTGGTTAGCAATAAGCAAACAGTTCTCCTCACGTGTTGCCACAAAGTCATCGTGCTCTTTAAACAAAGCTTCGATGCTTTTCAGTTCCCAGCTCATATCTTTCTCCTTTAGTTATTAAAGCGATAATTGTGCAAATGAATGTCGTGCAAAGGTTGCTAGAACAATCGTGTTTCTAAAACAATCACAGAGTTGTAGAAGCAAACACCCTTACTTTAACGACAATTTCCGTCTTCGCCAATATCTTGACTTGCAGTGTAGACCTGTTGTGCCATAATCGTCAACATTAAATGCATGCTATAAGTGTAAAAAAGTGTGTTTTTGTAAAATATATATCACATTTGTGTGGTTTTGGGAGGCTATGTGGACACAGGAAATACGCAGAGTGCTAAAAATGCGTGGCGGCAAACGGTAGCACGAGTTGTGAAGTCGGAAATGTCTGTTCGCGGCGTAAAATACCAAGCGCTAAGCCAAAGGCTGCAAGAGGTTGGCGTGGAGCAGAGTGCGGATAATCTTAGAAATAAAGTGAATAAAGGTATTATGGGCGCCGATTTACTTTTACAGATTTTGTTCGTATTGAAAGCGCGCCCAGTAGATGCTGCGCTTTTGGAAGAAATCTTAACTGATCTTCAATCCTAAAAGGCGTAAACTATTGCCCAAATGAAAGTGTTATTTCTTTGGCTTTCCGTAACAAGCGGTTTTATGCGAGCAGAGAAAATGCGCAGATAAAAAAATACCCAGCAAAGCTGGGTATGAATGATAAGGAATGTTTATGGGAGAACATCATCACTATCTGGGTGTATCTTAACCGTTTAAGGTTTTCACTGCTACGCAATTATTGAAATTGCACGTATGGTGTTCAATATAAAGTTATTTGAAACAATACGTTTGTTTTTAAGTTGTTGATATTTAATTTTATTTATGCTTTTTTGAAGAGCGGGTTAATAGATTAATTCAATATTTTTTAGTCTTTAGTAGTAACTTAAACGAAACTTAATATAGTACTTTTGTCTAACTTTAGTGCCATAACTTAACAGTATTTATGAAACTATCAGATTTTAGCTTTGAGCTACCCGAAAAATTAATTGCCAAATACCCCACTCAACAACGTACAGCGAGCCGTTTATTACACTTAGACGGTAAGACTGGCAGTGTCGCGCACACCATGTTTGCTGAGATGCTGAAGTTTGTAGCGCCAGGCGACCTGTTGGTGTTCAACAATACGCGGGTTATTCCCGCCCGCTTACTTGGAAAAAAAGAAACAGGCGGACAAGTGGAAGTGCTCATTGAGCGTATTATTTCTGACAATACGGCGCTGGCCCATGTGCGCGCAAGCAAGGCCCCCAAACCAGGAACTAAACTTATTCTTGAAGAAAAAGTAAACGTTACGGTAACAGGGCGAGACGATGCGCTATTCATTTTGCAGTTCGAACACGATGAAACGGTGTTAACGCTACTTGAAGCTCATGGACACATGCCGCTGCCACCTTATATTGACCGCCCGGATGAAAACTCAGATAAGGAGCGCTATCAAACTGTTTACAACCAAAAGCCAGGTGCGGTTGCTGCACCTACCGCAGGGCTTCACTTTGACGATGCCATACTAGCTGCACTGAAAGACAAAGGTGTGAATTTGGCGTTTGTAACGTTGCATGTAGGGGCGGGTACATTTCAACCTGTGCGCGTAGACAACATTCAAGAGCACAAGATGCACGCAGAGTTCGCAGAAGTACCGCAAGACGTTGTTGACGCTGTCCTTGCTACAAAAGCCAACGGTAAGCGCGTTATTGCAGTGGGTACAACATCGGTACGCTCGTTAGAGTCGGCCGCTAAGGCCAGTGCAGAACGCGGTGATGAAGACATTATTGCGGCTTTTAACGAAGACACTGAAATCTTTATTTATCCAGGCTTTGAATTCAAAGTAGTAGACGCGATGTTTACCAATTTTCATCTTCCAGAATCCACATTAATGATGCTAATTAGCGCGTTTGCGGGTAAGGACAATGTTATGAAGGCGTATCAAGAAGCGATAGAAAAAGAATATCGATTCTTCAGCTACGGTGATTCTATGTTTATTGAGCGTGCCTGAGAACACAAGCCTGAGGTCATCCGCGTATAAATCGGTAATTTTCAAGTTCTTTTGGTTTAGTTACAGATAAACATAGATACGGGGCATGATCTCAACTGAATTACTGGTATAATCGCCGCCAATTAATTTTTATACCCAGCGCAAAAGCGCACCAAATTGGGAATGCTTTAACATGCAATTTGAGTTGTTAAAAACCGAAGGCCGAGCGCGACGCGGTCGTTTGGTGTTTGAACGTGGTGTTGTTGAAACGCCAGCGTTCATGCCGGTAGGTACTTACGGTACCGTGAAGGGAATGACCCCTGAAGAATTGAAAGACAGCGGTGCACACATCTGTCTTGGAAACACCTTTCACCTTATGCTTCGTCCGGGCACTGGCATTATCCGCCAGCATGGTGACCTTCATGATTTTATGAATTGGGATAAGCCGATCCTCACTGATTCAGGCGGCTTCCAGGTATTTAGCTTGGGTGATTTGCGCAAAATTACCGAAGAGGGTGTAACATTCCGTTCGCCGATAAACGGCGAAAAAATTCTATTGACGCCCGAAAAATCAATGGAAGTTCAGCGCGACCTAGGCTCTGACATTGTGATGATTTTTGATGAGTGCACGCCTTACCCTGCTACTGAGCAAGAAGCGCGCGTTTCAATGGAAATGTCGTTGCGTTGGGCTAAGCGTAGCA